>JANMQG010000079.1:0-2187 GCA_031370285.1 Chloracidobacterium sp.
GCGGACACCGGGAAGATTCTTGATGTCAACCCCTACCTCAGCAACATGCTCGGCTTTTCCAAAGAGGAGCTGACGGGCAAGGAACTCTGGGAGATAGCCCCTTTCAAAAGCATCGTCGCTTCCAAGGCCGCCTTTTCCGAATTGCTGCAGCGAAGATCCATCCGATACGACAACCTGCCGTTCGAGAGTCGCAAAGGAATCATAAGACAGGTAGAGGTCGTGAGTAACAGCTACCTGGCGGGCGACCACCAGGTAATCCAGTGCCACATCCGCGATATCACTGAGCGCAAATTTACTGAAGAGGAGTTGCTGCGGACTAACCAAAGCCTTAAGGAAACGCTTGCCGAACTACAGACTCGAACGCACGAGCGGGCGGCCATGACCCAACACCTCTCGCAAGCTTCAAAACTCGCCACTTTGGGAGAATTAGCGGCGAGCGTGGCCCACGACTTCAACAATCTTCTGACGGTCATTGGCGGGTATTCAAGCATGCTGCTGGGTAAGCTGCCGCCAGACAGTCCTCATCGGGCCAGTATTGAAGAAATCAAAAACGCCGGCGATCGCGCCGCTGGTCTCACGCGCCAGTTGTTGGCCTTTAGCCGCAAACAAGTTTTGCAACCCAAAGTGCTGGATCTCAATGTAGTGGTTACGGAGATGGAGAAGATGGTGCGGCGCTTGATAGGCGAAGATATCGACCTTCTGGCTTTACCTTCGCCGGTGCTGGGAAAAGTAAAAGCCGATCCGGGCCAGATCGAGCAGGTCCTGCTAAACCTGATAGTGAATGCGCGCGACGCTATGCCTGGGGGCGGCAAACTTACGATCGAAACTCGCAATGTCACCTTTTCCGAGGATTACGCGGAACGTCATGCGGCACAGCCCGGTGCGTATGTGCTGCTGGCCGTAAGCGACACTGGATGTGGAATGGATGCAGCAATTCAGCAACGTGTTTTCGAGCCGTTCTTTACTACCAAAGGTTCAGGTAAAGGAACGGGTCTCGGACTGGCGACGGTCTATGGCATAGTCAAGCAGAGTGGCGGCAACATCTGGGTCTACAGCGAAGTGGAACGGGGCACCACCTTTAAGGTTTACCTGCCGCGTGTTGATCAGGTGATTGAGGGTGACGAAGAATTCAATTCCCAATCGATCCCTCAGGGAACGGAGATGGTTTTGCTGGTTGAAGATGAAGATGAGGTGAGAGCTATCCTGAAACAAATTCTTGAGGAGCAGGGCTATCGTGTGCTTGCCGCCTTAAATGGGGAAGAAGCTCTGGCGATCTCGCAGAACCTAAAGCACGATATCAAGCTCATGATTACGGACGTTGTCATGCCCCAAATGAGCGGTCGTGAACTGGCCGAGCGGGTGCTGTCGGTTCGTCCCAACCTTCCAGTTCTTTTCATGTCGGGGTATACGGACGACGCGATCGTCCGTCACGGTCTGCTGGACGAGAAACTCTACTTCATACAAAAGCCCTTCGATTCCGCTACGGTCGGACGCAAGGTGAGAGAGGTTTTGGCTTCCCGCTCTTAATACTCTGACAGTTGGTATGATGTTTTAGCGTTGCCGTTGATTAGCCAATTCGAGCTGGCGTAAGCAAATGGAACTCGTGAAAACCAACACCCCAAAGATCCTCGTCATCGACGATGACAAACAGATCCGCAAACTGATCCTGGATCTCTTCGATGAGGTCTATCTCTGTCGCGAGGCTGGCTCAGCCGAGGAGGCCTTGCTAGTCCTCGGCGAGGAGAACTTCGACCTTGTTATCAGCGACATAAACATGGGTGGCATGAGTGGGCTGGAACTCGTGCCCCACGTTAGTTCAATTTCTCCCGACAGCATAGTGCTGATGATTAGCGGCCAAAACAATATTGAAACGGCTATTGAGGCCATGCGCGTCGGAGCTTTCGACTACCTCATGAAGCCCTTCGACATTCGGCATGTCGAGGCAGCAGTTGAGAGAGCGCTGAAACAGTCGTCGCTGCTGAAAGAGAAGCGGCGTTACAAAGATCAACTGGAGAAACTCCTGACGGAACGAACCGCGGAAGTTAACCGTCTGGCTTATTACGACACCTTGACCGGATTGCCGAACCGCACGCTCTTCAAAGATCGCCTGGAGCAGGCCGTAGCCTTGGCCCAGCGCGCGGATGTGTTGTTGGGCATTCTCTTCATCTCACTCGATCAGTTGAAAAA
>JANMQG010000087.1:0-38004 GCA_031370285.1 Chloracidobacterium sp.
GCGGGTCCGTTGATCGGTCCGGTGCTGGCGGCGCAGTTTGGTTTCCTGCCCGGACTGTTATGGCTCGTGATTGGTGTCTGCCTCGGCGGTGCTGTGCACGACTTCATGATCCTCGCGGGCAGCGTGCGTCGGAAGGGAAAATCACTGGCCGAGATGGCCCGCACCGAGATTAGCCCGCTCTCTGGTTTGGTCGCGGGGATTGCAATCCTGTTCATCGTGGTAATCGCGCTCGCGGGTTTGGGTTTGGTCGTCGTGAATGCGCTCGCTGAATCACCCTGGGGGACGTTCACCGTCGGTTTTACAATTCCGCTGGCGCTCTTCATGGGCCTTTACATGTATCGCTTCCGCAAAGGCAAGATCGCCGAGGCGAGCATTATCGGAGTGATAGGTTTGCTGGCGGCGGTTTATCTGGGTGGCCGCGTCGCTGATTCATCCCTCGCTAACACCTTCACGCTATCGCGCAACGCCCTGATCATACTGATGGCCGGCTACGGCTTCATCGCCTCAGTGTTGCCCGTTTGGATGTTGCTTTGCCCGCGCGATTACCTGTCGTCATATTTGAAGATTGGCACGATCGGTTTCCTGATCATCGGCGTGATTCTGGTTCATCCAAACCTGAACATGCCGGCGCTCACGCCGTTCACTCATGGCGGCGGGCCCGTGATTCCCGGCAAGCTTTATCCGTTCGTCTTCATCACCATTGCCTGTGGAGCGATTTCCGGTTTTCACGCGCTGATTTCTTCAGGCACGACGCCGAAGATGATCGCCAAAGAAACCGACGCGCGCATGATCGGCTACGGCTCGATGTTGATGGAGGGAGTGGTTGGCGTGGTGGCGCTGATTGCCGCAACCTCGCTTTTTCCTGGCGATTATTTCGCCATCAACACTGCGCAGAAAACTGACGTACAAAAAGCTGCCTACGTGCGCATGGTGGACGAACACAGCGCGCAAGGATTCAACCTGCAACCGCAGGAGATTGACCGACTCGAACAAGAGTCAGGCGAGAAGAACCTGCGGGGGCGAACTGGCGGCGCGGTGACCTTAGCGCTCGGGATCGCCAAAATCTTTGACGGCATTCCCGGCCTGCGCGGTCTGATGAAATATTGGTATCACTTCGCGATCATGTTTGAAGCGCTCTTCATACTCACTACGATCGATACCGGCACGCGCGTGGCCCGCTTCTTGGTGGGCGAGTTTGGCGGACGGTTCTATCGCAAACTCGAAGAGCCAAACTGGCTGCCGGGGTCAGTTATCACTTCTGCTCTGGTTGTGGCTGCCTGGGCCGCGTTCATCTGGTCAGGCTCGATCTCAACCATCTGGCCGATGTTTGGCATTGCCAATCAACTGCTGGCGTCTGTGGCACTTTGCGTTGCCACCACCATCATCATCAACTCCGGCAAGGCGAAATATAGCTGGGTGACATTACTGCCGCTGAGCTTTGTCGCTACGACTACATTGGTTGCAGGTTGGGAATCAATCACAGACATCTTCTGGCCGCTCTCGCAAAAACCTGAAACGGCGACGCTGGGCTACGTCAACGTTTTTCTCACCGCGATCATCATGGTCGCTGCCGTAATTATTCTGGTCGATTCGATTCGTCGCTGGTTTGGCTTCGGCAAGCGTCCGGAGAGCATCGCTGACTTGGCCGAGGCCGAAGCATCAGGCTAATAAACCCGTCAGGTGATTACTGGGACCGCGGGCGTCTCGCCCGCAATGAGCGCGCAGCGCGAAAATGGATTTGGCAAGCGAGTCCCGAAAAACTGCGCGCCTGCGGCGCGTTGCGGGCGAGACGCCCGCGGTCCCAGTAGGAAGTCGCCAATAACAGTCAACCTCAGCCGCTACTTTGTCGCCTCGTTGGACAGCCCGCCTGAAAATCGGCAATAATACGCGGTTCTTGCGAAGGCAATCCGTCGATACCGTAGACACTGGCAACCAGTTGAGGTGTTGGACTGCGGATACGAGCAAGGCTCGGGGGCGCGCATCTCCGCTACTTAAACGACCGAAAGGAATCACACAATCGTGGAACTATCGCTGATCTCAATTATCAGCCTGCTGACAGTTTGCCTGGCAGCATTGCTTCTTAAAAAGAAAACTATCAACAAGCTGGGTGCGGAGTCCGCTGCTTTGCTTAAGACAAACGCGCGACGCATTCGCCGCACCGGCCTGACAGTGGCGGCGGCTTTGGCGAGTGTCGCAGTTTACGCGTCGCCTGCGTTTGGCCAATCGCACGGCGGCGGTGAAGCTACTCTTCCATTGCCCGATCTTTCCAAGGTGACTTTCTTTGGCGGCATCGACGGTCACAATCTTCTTCTGGTTGGACTTATCGTCTGCATGTTGGGCCTGCTCTTTGGCTTGGCCATTTACATGAACCTGAAGAAGCTGCCCGTACATCGCGCGATGCTCGAGATTTCGGAATTGATCTACGAGACGTGTAAGACGTATCTGATTACCCAAGGCAAATTCATACTCGTGCTCTGGTCGTTCATAGCCGCCATCATCGTGCTCTATTTCGGCGTGCTCAAACCCGTGCCTGATAAACCGCTCGCCGTAACCTTGCCGATCATCGTCGCTTTCAGTCTCGTCGGCATCGCCGGCAGTTACGGCGTTGCCTGGTTTGGCATACGCGTCAACACTTTCGCTAACTCGCGAACGGCCTTCGCGAGTCTCGAAGGCAAGCCGTTTCCGCTTTACGCAATTCCACTCAAAGCGGGCATGAGCATCGGCATGATGCTAATCAGCGTGGAGCTGCTAATCATGTTGTGCATCCTGCTTTTCATTCCTGGCGATTATGCCGGTCCCTGTTTCATCGGTTTCGCGATTGGCGAATCGCTCGGCGCGGCGGCGTTGCGTATTGCCGGCGGCATTTTCACGAAGATTGCGGACATCGGCGCAGACTTGATGAAGATCGTCTTCAAGATCAAGGAAGACGACGCTCGTAATCCGGGCGTGATTGCTGACTGCACCGGCGACAACGCCGGCGATTCGGTTGGCCCCAGCGCCGACGGTTTCGAGACATACGGCGTTACCGGCGTCGCGCTAATCACTTTCATCTTGCTCGGCGTGCGCGGTGACACCGTGCAAGTGCAGTTGCTCGTTTGGATCTTCGTGATGCGCATCATGATGATCATCGCGAGCGCAGCTTCTTACTTCATCAACGACGCAATTGCCAAAGCTCGCTTCCGCAACGCCGACAAGATGAACTTCGAATCTCCGCTCACGTCGCTCGTCTGGATCACTTCGATCCTCTCGGTGATCGTGACGTTCGTCATTTCCCGGTTAACTATTCCGGTGCTCGGCGGCGACACAACCTTATGGTGGAAACTTTCGGCGATCATCTCCTGCGGCACACTCGCCGGCGCGATCATTCCGGAACTCGTCAAGGTCTTCACCTCGACCGGATCTCACCACGTAAGCGAAGTAGTTACCTCTTCACGGGAAGGCGGCGCCTCCCTCAACATTCTTTCCGGTCTCGTGGCCGGAAACTTTTCGGCTTACTGGCTGGGCATCAGCATCGTCTTCTTGATGTCGATAGCTTACTTCTTCAGCACCATGGGTCTTGATGCATTGATGGTGGCGGCGCCGGTGTTTGCTTTTGGACTGGTGGCTTTTGGCTTTCTCGGCATGGGCCCGGTGACAATCGCCGTCGACTCGTATGGTCCGGTGACCGACAACGCGCAATCGGTTTACGAGCTCTCGCTGATCGAACAGGTACCGGACGTTCACGCTGAGGTCAAACGCGATTTCAATATGGACGTCAACTTTGAACGCGCCAAACATCTGCTGGAATAAAACGACGGTGCCGGCAACACGTTTAAGGCGACTGCGAAACCCGTATTGATTGGCACGGCCGTGGTCGGCGCTACCACCATGATCTTTTCGATCATGATGACGCTGACAGATGGACTGACCACCAAAACCGAGAACCTGTCGCTGTTGCATGCTCCGTTTGTACTGGGCTTGATCTCAGGCGGCGCGGTAATTTATTGGTTCACTGGCGCTTCCATTCAGGCGGTGACTACCGGCGCTTATCGCGCGGTCGAGTTCATCAAGGCCAACATTCGTTTGGAGGGTGTGGAAAAGGCGTCGGTGGAAGATAGCAAGAAGGTCGTCCAGATCTGCACGCAGTATGCACAGAAGGGCATGTTCAATATCTTCCTGACGATATTCTTCTCGACGCTGGCCTTCGCGTTTGTCGAGCCGTTTTTCTTCATTGGCTATCTGATTTCGATTGCTATCTTCGGACTCTATCAGGCGATCTTCATGGCGAACGCCGGCGGCGCCTGGGACAACGCGAAGAAAGTGGTCGAAGTGGATTTGAAACAAAAGGGCACCGCACTGCACGATGCCACTGTGGTTGGCGACACGGTGGGTGATCCGTTCAAGGATACTTCATCAGTAGCGCTGAATCCGGTAATTAAGTTCACTACCTTGTTTGGCTTGCTGGCGGTTGAGTTGGCAGTCTCAATAGCCGACACGCGTGGCCAATTTGGCGAGAATGGCCCGCTGATCAGCCACATCCTGGCGGCTGTCTTCTTTCTCGCATCGCTCGTGTTTATCTGGCGTTCGTTCCACAAAATGCGCATCGGCACGCTGGCATCGGCTGGCGGGAAGGAAGACTAAGCCGGTTTCGAGTTCCAAGTTCCAAGTTTCAAGTTTCGGGTTTCAAAGTTAGAACCCTGCTAACGCGGAACTTGAACTTGAAACTTGGAACTTGAAACTCTAAACTCCAACCATGAATTCTTCAGCCGAATCTTATGCCCAACCCGACACGCTGATCGACGCTGCCCTGGCTCCGCTCGACTGGACGCGGTCTGTCTCGCTGGCAGTGGTGTTTAGTTTGCTTACTGCGCTCGCTGCCCAGATCGTGATCCCCATTGGTCCAGTGCCGATAACCGGCCAGACGTTTGCCGTCCTGCTCACTGGAGCACTACTCGGATCGCGGCTCGGCGCGATGGCGATGATTGTGTACCTGGTTGAGGGCGGGGTTGGACTGCCCTTCTTTTATGGCGGCTCTGGCGGCATTGGCCATATTCTTGGACCGACGGGCGGCTATCTCGTTGCCTTTCCGGCAGCGGCGTTCATTACCGGGTCCTTCGCCGAAAACGGCTGGGACAAACGCTTCGTTACCGCAGTCGCGGCCATGGCAGTGGGCTCAATCGTGATCCTGCTGGCTGGCTGGGTGTGGTTCTCGGTTCTCATGCACACGCCACTGCCCGCCGCCTTCAAACTTAGCGTGGCCCCGCATATTGCCGGCGACGTCATCAAAATATTGTTGGCCGCTGCGGTCCTGCCAACTGGTTGGGCTGTTCTCAGACGCAAAGCCTCAGGCAAAGTTTAGAAACCGCCTTCATTTGAAGATGGCCCTGACGAAACCAAGTAATTCTTCAGGGCTTTTTCCTTTGCGCCTCACGCGACCGCTATAATCATGCTTTAATTTGTCGAACCCGGTAAGCATGGTAAAGGGACCTATGCTCTACACACTAAGAGTGCGTTCGCGTGAGCGCGAGGAGTTGGTTGAGTTCACTGATGAAGTGCAACAACAGTTGACTGCATCGAACCAACAGGAAGGCGTGGTGGCGCTGTATGTGCAACACACCACCGCCGGACTGACGGTGAACGAGAACGCCGACCCCGACGTGCCGCGTGACATGTTGCACCTCCTGCGAACTTTGATTCCGCAACATGGGATGGGATTTCGTCACGGCGAGGAGAATTCCGATGCCCACATCAAGGCGACCCTCGTCGGTTCTTCCGTTACCATTCCATTTAGCGATGGAAAGTTGTTGCTCGGGCGTTGGCAGGGAATCTTCCTTTGCGAGTTTGACGGCGGACGCGAGCGCCAGGTGATTATGATGATCCGCTAGGTCTTTGGCGGCATTCATCTTGGCTGGAAAGCGAAGGAGATTTTCCATTTGTCATTTCTCATTTACCATTTTTCATTTCAAGGAGTACTTCACAGCAAATATCAAAGTGCCACTGTCCAAGGTTTAGCTAAATGGCAAATGAGAAATGTCAAATGAAAAATGGAAACTCTTCCGTCCCGCGTCGCTAACAATGCCAACCCGCACTTACGATCGCATAGCGCCACACTATGACAAGGCGATGCGCCCGCTCGACCGTTGGTTTCTCGCACGGCTGCGGGCAACGACTCTTCGTTACCTGCCGGAGGGCGCACGGGTACTCGAATTAGGAGTGGGCACCGGCCTGAACTTTGTTTTCTATCCGAGGAACAGCGTGGGTGTGGCCACCGAGCCGAGCCGCAGTATGTTGCGGATTGCCAATGAAAAGAAGCGGCCTAGCCACGTGCGGTTGGTGCAAAGTTGCGCCGAACAACTTCCCTTCAAAGACAATTCCTTCGACGCAGCGTTTGCCACGCTGGTGTTTTGCTCGCTGGGGCATCCCAACAACGCTTTTAAGGAATTACGCCGCGTGGTCAAACCGGGTGGGACAGTGTTGCTGCTCGAGCACGTGCGCCCTACGGGCGTGCTCGGGCCGGTCTTTGATTTACTGAGTCTGATCACAGTTCCATTCTTCGATGACCACTTCAATCGCCGCACTGCCGACGTCGCGCAGGCTGCCGGCCTGGAAATATTGAAAGTTGAAAAGAGCCTAATGGGGATTATTAACTTGATCGTGTGTCGTGTTTGACGTTAGGGGGCCGCAGGAATTGCATCTCGCCTAGTCCTCACTAATTTCCTTCATAATCTCCGCAAATTTTTCCACGTCGGCACGAGTGCGTTCCAACGCGCGGCGGCTATCGAGGTAGGCTGTCCACACCGGAGTCTGGGTGAGCGCTTTGCTGGTGTCCTGATCGAGCGTCTGCGCCATGAGCGCAATCAGATCGCTAACCACCCGCGTGTGCTCGAGGAGTGATTCGATAATCGTGTAGGCAAGGCGCGCTTGCCCTTGATCGAGATCGCGCGGGCTATCGTTGCCGGACATCGGTAGTTCAGACATTTAGGTTTTGAAAAACGGAAGCTCCGTCACTTGCGCCGGCAGCTCGGCTGCTCCGGAAATGATCTTCACGCTCGTATCCGGCGCGAGATAGTCGTATTTCAAATAAGCGAGCGCGATGGTGCGGCCCAGGTGCGGCGAATAAGTTACGGAAGTTATCCGTCCAACCTCCTTACCGTCCTCCGACGTGATACTCGCACCTACTTCAACTTTCATCGCTTGCTCAAACATTACGCCGGACAGCTTCTTCGCGACGTGTCCGCGATACTTGATGCGCGCGATGATCTCCTGGCCGACATAACAACCCTTGGCGTAACTCACCGCGCCGTCAAGCGCCGCCTCCGTCACGATGTTGGTTTCATCCATGTCCACGCCGTATCGCGGGACGCCCGCTTCGATTCGCAATATCTCCAGCGCCTTGTAGCCGACCGATCGCGCGCCGGCGTTTTGCAAGACTTCCCACAAAGCGCTGGCCTGATCCGCCTTCACGACAAGATCGAATCCGTCTTCTCCGGTGTGCGACGCGCGAATCACAGTCAACCTGCTTGCAACATCGCCCGCTGCATTTCCATTTTCGTTATCCTGTGGCCAGCCGATCTGGGTTGCTTGATTCGGCGCTATTCCTGCCGCGGTGTCACCCAAAGAGGTACGAACAACATCAAACGCCTTTCTGCCTTGCACTGACAGCATCGCAGTTTCGTTAGTCACGTCCGTAACGCGAAAGTCGCCGGCCAGCGTGAAGCGTTCAATAGTCTTTATCACACGGTTATGCGTCGCCGCTTCCGTATCGATCAAGAATGTAGGACAGACATTCGACCGGGGTCCCCGGCGGGGCAGCCCCGCTGGGGTGGTCTGGCCTGTCCCTTCATCCTTCAAGCGAACCACACGCACGCTCGCAATCAGCCGGCCCTGAACATTCGGAAACGCCGCCGGCATCCAACTATTCACGGCAAGCGTCTTCATGTCGTTCGTAATCAGGCCGTTGAGAAACTGCACGGCCTCCGTTCCGCTCACCAGAATGCGGCCTCTATTGGAAAGATCTACTAGTCCGCAACCGCTTTCACGCACAGCGGCATATTCGAGCAACACATCGCCGTAGGATTCCGGCACAGACCAACCGTCTTGCTCGAGCATCGTCGCGCTCAATCGCTGATGAATCGATTCGAGCGAAGACTTGGCCAGAATTTTCGTTTCAACTGCTTCCGTCATGAAGGTTCATCCTAAACATTGACTTCTGCACTCATCCACGATAAGAATACGCCGCCCTCGTAACGACCGATAAATTGACCCTAAACCACAGGAGGACCCTTCTATGTATCGCATATTGTGTCTAGCTCTGTTTGTCCTGGCGCTGGCCGTTCCCGCTGCTATCGCACAGGATGCAGTAAAAGTCGATTCGCAGCACTATAAGGTCGAGTTTGAAAACAAACGCGTGCGCGTGTTGCGGATAAAGTACGGTCCGCATGAAAAATCAGTGATGCACGGTCACCCGGATGCCGTAGCAATATTTCAGACCGACGGTCGCGTTAAGTTTACCTACCCCGGAGGGAAAACCGAAGAGAGAGATATGAAGGCGGGCCAGACAATGTTCACAGCAGCGCTCAAGCACCTTCCTGAAAACCTCACCGACGGCGATATGGAAGTGATTCTGGTTGAACTAAAAACCCCGAAACGCAGGCCGGCTCCGAAGAAACCGGCGGCTACCAACACTAACACTAACGGAAATTGAGCTGCCGAGCGGCGTGCCCGCCCCCGCCGCCTTGCCGCAGGTTTACGGTCGCAGGCTGATTCGATAAGTTTTGATTTTTGAGTTGAGCGTGGTGGCGTTCATGCCCAGCAGGCGCGCGGCTCGCGATTGATGGCCGCCGGTTTGCTCCAGCGCGCGCCGAATCAGATCGATCTCAAAGCGGCGCACTTGATCGTAGAAGTTAATGCCGCGTCCCAGGTCCTGCACTGCCCCAACGCTGGCGCCTTCTTCGGAAGCGCCGGCGACCGATTGCGGGTCGCTGATCTCCGGCCGCAGACACTCGCGCGAAACCTCATCGCGTGGGGCGATGACCACCGCCCGTTCGATCGCATTCTCAAGTTCACGAACGTTACCCGGCCAGGAGTAAGCTTCGAGCAGCGCCAGCACATCCGGAGCGATTTGCTCCGACACTTTGCGGCCGTTCTCTTCGTTATACTTTTCGATGAAGTGCTGGGCCAGCGGCAGGATGTCCTCGCGCCGGTCGCGCAGCGGCGGCAGCTCTATAGGCACTACTGCCAGCCGGTAGTACAAGTCTTCGCGAAACGTTCCCTGCTTGACGGCTTCCTTCAGTTCGATATTAGTTGCCGCGATGATACGCACATCAACCCGGCGCGGCGTGGTGTCTCCGAGCGGCGTGAATTCGCGTTCCTGAATAACGCGCAGCAAACGCACCTGCGTCTCCGGTGGAATGTCGCCGATCTCGTCGAGGAAGATTGAGCCGCCGTCAGCAACTTCAAACAGTCCCTTCTTCGCCGCCACTGCGCCGGTGAAGGCGCCGCGCGTGTGACCGAAGAGTTCTGACTCGAGGAGTTCGGAAGGAATATTGGAGCTATTAACGGTAACAAAGGGTCTTCCGACTCGCGGGCTGGCTTCGTGAATGGCTTTGGCGATCAACTCTTTTCCGGTGCCACTTTCCCCCGTAATTAGGACAGTAGAGCGAGCCGGCGCCACCTGTTCGACCAGGCGAAACACTTCCTGCATGATGTCGGACCGCCCAACTATCGCGCCGCGATCGACGGCGCGACTCATGGCCCGCCGCAGTGTTTGTCGCTCCTCTTCCTTGCGCCGCCGTTTGATCCCGGCTGCCACCGTTAAGGTGATCTGTTCGTTTTGGAAGGGCTTTCTAACGCAACCAAAGGCGCCGTGCTCCCAGGCGGCGATGGCGGTATCAAACGTCGCGTAAGCCGTAATCATCACGATGACGGCGTCAGAGTCCATTTTCAAAAACTCTTCCAGCGCCCGCAGTCCACCAATGCCCGGCATGGAAACGTCCAACAAAACAACGTCATAAGCGCGCCGACCGTACGATTCGAGCCCCTCTTCCCCAGTTTTGGCCAGGTCGACACGATAACCTTCCGAAGAGAGCAGCGTCTCCAACACCTCGCGCATGATCTCTTCGTCATCGACAATGAGTACTGAACCTTTTTTAGCCACGCGTCTTTCCGTCTTTGCTGCCAATGGTGCTAATCCTCATGTTTTCAGGAAGTGAATCAGTGTAGGGGAGATCAGGGCAAAAAAAAAGGCAAGAGCAAAGCGAGGCGCTGCAGTGCTCTTGCAGATAATTTCAGATCTCAAATGCGAGATTTGAGATATTGTTGGGGTCAGTCGGCAACTGTCTGCAACCGAGCGCGCGCCTGCGCTGTTGGCAAAGTAATGCGAAATATTGTGCCGTGCCCGGGCGTGCTTTCAACGCTAATGTGGCCGGAATGCTCTTGAACAATGCCATAGGAAACGGCGAGACCAAGCCCCGTCCCGCGGCCAACTCCCTTAGTGGTGTAGAACGGGTCATAAATCTTGGCCACATTCTCAGGCGCGATGCCGGTCCCGCTATCTGAAACCTCAATCGTAAGCGAGTGGTCATCGGAAGGAAGTGTAGAAATCCTAATCGAGCCTCCGGAAGGAAGCGCATCGCGCGCGTTGAGCAACAGGTTGGTAAATACCTGCTGAAGTTTGCCGCTATTACCAATCACCGGAGGCGACTCAGGGTCATAGCCACGCACGACCTCAATCTGGTTGCCACGCAACTGCGGCTCGAGCAGTTGCAACGTGTCGTCAAGGACGCGGCTGATATCCAGTTCGCTAAACTCGGTTGCGTCTCCAGTACGCGAGAAATTCAGCAGGTTGTTGACGATGTTCGTGGCCCGCTCAGCCTGGCGGCGGACCTTCAGCAAAAGCGCATGCTTGGGATCGGTTTCAGAGAGCATGCCAAGCAGCATCTGCGTATATGAAGAGACACCCGTAAGCGGTGTGTTCACTTCGTGAGCGACGCCGGCAGCCAGCAAGCCGATCGAAGAAAGTTTTTCCCGTTGCAGTAATTGCTCTTCAAGGCGTACGCGGGAAGTTACATCCTCAAGCACAACCAGGGCGCCGGTCTGCTCCTGCGAATCCTGCAACGGCGCAATGGCGATGTTCAGTACCAGCGGGTGCCCGGTGAAGGTTGCGGTGTGAATCTTGTAGATGTTGCGAATTTCCTTAAGTCGCCAACGATCATTGCCAAGCACCTGGCGCAGCGTGTCGGTAAAATCTTCCGAGAAAAGATCCTCAACTCGCTTCCCGACAGCCTGGGCACGACTAAGGTCCAGAATCTCCTCGAGCGCGGAATTCAGACGCGTGACGCGGCCTTCGAGATCCACTGCCAGGAGTCCGACGTTAATCGACTCGATGATGGATTCGTTAAACTCTTTGAGAAGTTTCAGCTCTGCGGCCCGGTCACCCTGTTCCTGATACAGCAAACTATTTTCGATGGCGACCGCTACATAACCGGAAACGGTGAGCAGTATTTCAACGTCCTCGGACGAGAGCAGCGCGCCGTCGGCCGACCGCCCCAGTCCGATTACGGCAACCATCCGGCCACGCACCACGCAGGGAACATAATAGTGAAGGGCGCGGCGCACGAAGCCGGATGTTTCGGGTACTAGATCCAAATCGTCAGTACGCACTACGCCGCTTTCGGCGGAGCGAATACGGATCATTTCGCGAAAGTCGAGCGGCACGACCAGCTCCGCGGTAAGTCCCGCGGCCCGGGCTACGCGATAACCCGCCGGCGCGTTTTTGTCTTCGATGAAAATCGCGATGCGACCAACGTTCATTACCTGCTGCAGGCGGCTGACGAGCGAGTCGAGCAGCGGATCGAGGGCCGTGGTTGCAGAAAGCGTGCGGCCAAAATCGAGCAAGCTGTGGCGCATGTCGTAACGCTCGCCATAAAACAGCCGGTCGATCTGTTCCTGCAAGAAGTTTTTCACGGGCGCCGCAATCATCACGATGGCAGCCATGGCGACGATCGCTATCACGACTCGCAAAGTGAGTTCGCCCGACGTAAATCCCTGATCGCCGCCGAGTGCGTAGAGTCCGGCAAGATAGACGACCGCACCGACCATCAAAGCAATTGCCAGGGTTGTGAGGACGTAGACGAACACTCTACGCACAACCAGTTCGACGTCCATCAAGCGGTAGCGAACCACTGAATAGCCAAACGCGAGCGGGATTAGAACCAGCGGCAGAACGGCCGCATCGGTTAGCCATGGGTCCGTTTGAGCACCTAACAAAAATCCGACAGCGTAGAGCAGTGTGAAAGGAGCAACCGCTAACACTAGTCCCCAAATCACCCACTTCAATTGTTGACGAACAGCCGCGCTCCTGGCTTTCACCCAGGTTCTCACCAGAAAAAAGACACTGGCGATTAATCCGACTACAAAGTGGAAGAAGCTCAGCTTATAGAACAGCCCCACAAACGTGTCGGAAACCTTAGGAACGTTTCGCAGTTTCGGCACGAGCGGCGTAAGGGCATCACGCAGGAAAACAAAACTTGCAAGCGCCAGCAGCAGCAGCGCCGGCGCATAGAGCCAGGCCGCGCGCCACCGCCTTCTTTCAAAGAGTTGTTGTCGTTGCGGGTAGAGAATACAAAAGTGCAGGAACAAAGGGGGAAAAAGGATAAAGGCGGCGTTCTTTAAGAATGCAATCGCCTGATCCAGATCTCTGTACGTGCCGACCTCCGTGTAAGAATGAAAGACAAAGGCCGCCAGGCAAAGAGAGGCGAAATGTAAAGCAAATGGTGCTCGTCCTCCCTGCTTGAAAAGAACAAAAAATCCTATAAACAGATAAACAAGTCCTATGAGATTGATGTAAAGGACGCGCGGCGTCCATTTGTGAGTGGCGTTCAGGTTGTCGAGATCCGCGTAATAGTATCTGCTCTCCACCGGATAAGAGGGTCGTTCTATCAAATAGTGAATCTGACCGCCAACCTGAGCTTGATCCAGATAAATCTGGATTTTTTCGGCGAGGCCGATTGGTTCGTACTTCACATTATTCTGACTGATTCCCAGCAGATGATCGCCGGGGAGGATTTGGGCGCGTGCTCCCGAAGAACCGGGTTCAACGATTTCGGCGAGGATACCTTGCTTGGTGTCGATCCATCTCACTCCATCCCAGGCCGGCGTTTCGTGTCTTAACCGCTGGGCAAAGTTAAGGACACCCGCCGTCACCAGCAGAGCAGCGCTGGCTAGCACCAGCCACGTCCCAGTTGTAAAAACCGATCTCTTCACTTAGTTAGTTCTACTCGACAAAATTATCAAAGCTCCCGATCTGGGTGGAAAACGCAAGGTATGTTCCCAAGGCCATTCTCGAGCGGCCTCTTTCAATCGCGCCGCAATCTAATGTCCCGCACGGGGAGACTGGCAAGATTACCCTGCAAAGAGCATGACCTCTATCATCTTCACGCTCAGGCTGGTCTGCGTCCTAACGAAGACTCTTGCTAATCGCGCTATCCAACTTTTTGGACTTTTCCGAGTTTTTGGAGAACAGCTAGAAGGGCAACAAAAGCGAACAAGCGCGAAAACCGAGGGACGGCAAGCTATTCTGGTTTGATCCTTTCCCCTTCTTAGAACCTGAGCGAGATCCCACCGCGAACAGAACGACGACCGGTGCTTAGCTGGGTAAGTACCTCTCCGTTCTCAGTGCTTGGCTGGATATCAAGCAAGTTACGCGCGTCAAGCACAGCCTGAGCCCGGACTGGCAGACCGAAGCTCGGCAGGTCCTGAGTAACCTGGACGCTTAACGACGGATCATAAACAGCGAGTCGTCCCGCGAAGGGATCGATTGCAAACACAGTAGCGTTTGGCGAGAAGCGCAGCACAGTGCGAATGTTTGTGCCCGTGCCAAGATCAGCATCGAGCTGGAACGCCGCAGTCTGGAAAAAGCCGCTTTCAAATATTTCTGCCGGCTGGGAAATATCGCCGGCAGCGAGTCGCTGTCCGCGACCGAACGAGTAGCCGCCTGAAGCCGTCCACATTCGGCTGAGCCTGCGCGTGTAAACCAATCGCATGCCTCGCGACGCGCCCTGCTGGTTGGCGACATTAATAAAAGCTTCACCAGTGGCGCCGGAAAATGCGGTCATCGGCGTACTCAGCAACCCGACGCCACGACTGAGCGTCGTATCAAAGAACGCGGTGCCTTCGAGATTGGACTTATTATCGAGAACTCTCTCAACTCCAAACTCAAGACGATGACTGCGGTCCATTACCGCACGACCATCAACGTAGGCAATCGGTCGTCTGCCGGAATCCCGGAAAGCAACTTGAGCGCCTTCAAACGCTGCCACACTCTGAATGTCGCCTTCGTCTCCCCGGGGCGCGTAGGCTGCTCTCAGTCGGGTCCTTGCGTTCGCATCATATTGGATTCCAATACGAGGATTGAGCGAGTGCGCGCCGCCGGCGCCAATGAATCGAGAGTAGTCGAGACCAAGGACCACTACGATGCCATCACGAACTATCCATTCGTCAATAGCCCTGACGGAAATTTGTCCTGGCCGCGTGCTCGATCCACTGAACGGGTTATCGTTCCTTGATATCCAGCCTGTTCCGAAGCGGACCGCACCCAGACTCATCCCCAGGCGATGACGCAATCCCACGCGCACGTTAGTGGTCGCTTCAAAACGCTCGGGACCGTTCGGACCGGCTGTCGTTTGGCCGGCAAAGATCAGTTCAATACGATCGTTCGGGGAAGTGGAAATGGCAAAATTAAGACCGGGGTAGCCGGGGCCGTATGAGTTGCCCGCAAAGTATGTTTCGACCACTCCCTGAATTCTACGTTGAGATTGCGGATTAGAAACTTCGGTGCCGGAAGCGTCCGGGGCGACGCCGTCCGCAGGAGTTTCTGTCTCCGAGGCTGCTTCCCTTCCGAGTATCGCTTGAATATCGGCGTCCTCACCTTCCTGAGCCTGGAAGATGGAACGACGGGTTTGTGCCGAGCGCAAAGTCCATTTCACGTCGTCACGATCTTTGCGACGCTCGGGCAAAGTTTTGCCAGAGCCGATGGGCTCGAGGTTGAAGCGGTAAACAAGTTCCTGCGAAGCGCGAACTTCAACCGCAGCGAAGACGACTTCGTTAAAGCCGGCGGCAATCGCTCGAATGCCATAACGGCCAGGTGAAATTCGGGCACTGAAGCGCCCCGTCGCATCGCTACGTGTCTGCTTGATGACTTTGCTGGCGCCATCTCGCAGCAGGGAAATTAGTGCGCCCGATACCGGATTCCCTTTGTTATCAATAACGGCGCCCGTGATCGTCGCCAGGTTTCCCTTACTTGTGCTTGCCGGGGCCTGCGCGTAAAGGCCTACCGAAAACACCGCCAGCATCAGGCTGACTATTCTTCTTCCTATTGTTCTCTTAATGAATGTCTGCATCATCTTCGTCATCTTTATTGTCACGAAACCTCCTTACGCCTTCCGCAGGAAGCGTCTGAAGCCGTCCGACTGTGACTGTAGTTTGCGCAAAATAGGAAGAAGTCTCCTAAGATTTCTTGCCACGCGCGAATACTGCCAAGGCAGTCTCGCAATAACCGCAGAAGGCGAACTGGTTCAGGCCAAGAGACTTACCAGAACCGTTGGATAGTTCGCATTTTCCGCCAATAATCTAACTGCTGTCAAGCAATGTGGCCCCTGATCAGTGTCCACTTTGGCTCCGCTTTGCCGTCGGTTTGCCGCGTGCTAGGATGCGGAGCGGCAGTAATTTCTACGGGTTTTTGGTTGTGTATTCATGATTGACGAAGTTCGCTTAACTCGACTCCCCAACGGCCTCACGGTTTTGACTGAGCACATGCCCAGTCTGCGATCGGTCACGGCCGGGATCTGGGTGCGACGCGGTTCCCGCCACGAAGCCCCCGAACTCAACGGCATTTGCCACTTTATCGAGCATGCTGTGTTCAAAGGAACCCAGCGCCGAACGGCTCGCGATATTGCTGTCGAATCAGATCGCCTCGGGGGGAATCTCGATGCGTTTACGACCCATGAGATGACTGGTTTCGCCATAAAGGTTGCGGACAAAAGCCTGCCCGGCGCGTTTGATCTAATTGCCGACCTGCTCGCGCATCCGCGGTTTGATCAGAACGATTTGGAACGCGAGCAAAAGGTCGTGCTCGAAGAGATGAAAATGGTTGAAGACACACCCGACGAACTGTTGGGCGAACTCTTCAACGCCGCTTACTTTCCCGGACATCCCCTGGGACGACCAATTGAGGGCACGGAAGATACCGTCTCTTCGTTTGATCACCACACGATCTCAGCATTTCACACTCGCGAATTTTCACTGGCAAACCTGGTGGTCGCCGCAGCGGGCAACGTCGAACACGATCGTCTGCTGGAGTTGGTTGAGAAAGCTTTTGGCAGTTCCACTGGCAACGACGACCGGGTTCGGCCCGAACTCGCCGAGCAATCGCCCACCCCCGCGGCGCCGATCCTGATTGAGCAAAAGAAGGAGCTCGAGCAAGCGCATCTGATTCTCGCGGCGCCCTGGCCCGACGCAAAGGATGATGATCGCTATGCGGGCAGCCTGCTGGCGTCAGTAGTCGGTGGCGGCACTTCCAGCCGGCTTTGGCAAACAATTCGCGAAGAGCGCGGCCTTGCTTACTCTGTTGGAGCCGGCGGCAGCACGTTTTCAGATGTCGGCGTTTTCACTATCTATGCAGGCGCGTCGCCGGAACATTTGGACGAAGTACTCGATATCTCGCTCGCAGAGATGCGGCGCGTGGTCAACGAAAGCGTTCCCGAGGAAGAACTGAAGTTGGCAAAAGACCAGGCGCTGTCATCGATACTACTCGGGCTCGAGTCGTCGAGTGCGCGCGTCAGCGCCCTCTCGCGCCAGGAGATCATCCATGGCCGTCGCATAACGCCGGAAGAGACAATCGAAAAGATCGAGGCGGTGAAGGCGGAAGATTTACAACGCGTGGCCCGGCAATACTTCACGAGTGAAACGCTCGCCCTCGGCGCACTCGGAAACCTCAACGGCTTTCGCGTCGACCGCTCACGGCTGCGGATTTGAAGCAGCGGCGCTGGATAACGCCACCAAATCCCTGCTTGCGCCGCAGATCCGCGGCATAATCCTATTCGTTGTGCGTCTCAGTGACTGTCCTTTTAAGCCGACGATAGTTCAACATGGCAAAGACACGCATACCTATTCCGGAAGCACTAAGGCTTGACATCATTGCGAAGTGCAACAACCGGTGCTGTATTTGCCAGACGCCTTTCATTGTCATACATCACACCGATGAAGATCCATCAAACAACGATCTTGATAACCTTGCGCCGCTCTGCCCCAACTGTCATAGTCAGGCCCACTCGTCAGGCCAAACGACAATGAACCTCAATCCGGCAAGAATAAGGACACTGCGAGACAGGTGGTACGAGTATTGTGATAAGAGGCGAGACAGCGGAAATGTGAGTCCTAACGCCATTCTCAAGGTCAAGAACTTTGTTCGTTCTACGGAGTTTGCTAAGCATGGATGGTCCAAGACGTTCTCGGCAATTGACCCTTCGTATAAAACACTCACGGTTAACGAGATAATCAACCGGGTGTTCGCTACATCAAACAGAGATGATCTTGTCACATACCTCGAAACAATGAAGTACATGTATCCAAATCAGTTATCCGATCCAAACGCCCTGCAAAGGTTTGTTGGTGTCTGCAACGCATTTGGAATTGACTACGACGAGCTTTGCTGAGAACCAAACGAAGCCGCCGCCCCATCCACCGTAGCCGCAAACTACGCGGCACGGTGATGCGGAACCTTGGGCTCCTTCTTTTCGACAGGAGAACTCTCTAAGACGCAAGCCATGAAAGACGCTCAGCAAGTTCGGAGAGAAATACATATACTTTGGACGAAGCTACAAGCAGAGGATCACCCGCGAAAACAGGTGGCCTTACTGGATCAGATCATTGGTTTATGCAATCAGCACAACTTAACCCATTATGAATGCGCAACTGCACGCAACCAGTTAGCAGAGCTTGGCGAACACGCCGATCTAATGCGCCAGAAAAGGACTCGGCCTGATAAATGAATATCAAGCAGCGAATTACGCTCTCGGTAGGTATCATGATAATTACTCTGATGGGAGTGTTCCCACCTTGGAAATATGTTTACGACTTCCCGGGAGGTGCCGATGTGCCATGGTTACGGGTTGAAAGACCAACCGGCTATCACCCCGTTTTTTCACCACCCCAAATCCCTGATGAAAAAACCATAAGCACACTCTTCGGATTCGACGAACGGCGTGTCATAACAGATAACGATCCGCTCTCCCCTCAAAGTCTTTTGGAGGAGCTCGAACACGCACACCCCAAAGCCAAACCATATGCTCGTTATTATTTCCGAACTCAAATTGACACTCTTCGATTAGTGATGCAGTGCTTCTTCGCGGCGTTTTTCGTAGCCGGATTATTCTATGTCCTCCGCGGTCGCAGAAAGGAATGAGATCGCGGAGCCCAACGTCGTTGCAGGTGAGCCGCGATTGCATGTCCTTCATCAAGGTCTTTGTTCTCTCAGGTTGTCGCGAATCGCGCGGTCACCTGAACTCTGACGTTCGGCTGTCGCGCGCAGCTTGACGATGGATAAGAATAATAAAAATCATGAACTACGACCACGAGAGATTGCTTGCAGACTTTGCCAGCCGAACGCTTCACAATCTTGAGTTAATACGAAAATTCCACAAGACGCAGCCTAAACGTAAAGCTTACGAGGTCACTCAACTCATCAACTCTATGCTTGGTTTGCTGGTGTTTCCAAAAGAGCAATACTTAGACGACATCCCAGACAAAACATTAGAAGAACTGAAAGCCGAGGGTTGGCCTATTCCTGAAGTGCGTCCAGGTTACAATCAAGCCAAAACTTTGAAGCAACTCTTGCGATTCATGAGGAATGGCATTACTCACTTCAACGTGGAGTTCTTGCCTGACCACAACAACGAAATTGTCGGCATAGTTATCTGGAACAACAGGCCAAATGGGACAACAAACTGGAAGGCCGAGTTACCACTTGAACAAATCGAAGCCATCTCTCTGCGCTTCATAGATTTGCTCACCGAGAATGACCTTAACAACGCTTGATTGCGTCCAGCAAGCTAGTTATACTCCCGGTATGAAAACGGCAGTATCGATCCCTGACGACGTCTTCGAGAAGGCGGAACGACTGGCACGCCGGATGAAGAAGTCCCGAAGCGAGTTGTTCGGTAATGCGCTCAATGAGTACATCGCTCGCCACGCGCCAGACCAGGTGACGGAAACGATGAATCAAGTTTGCGCCGAAATCGGTTCTGAACCCGACGCGTTCGCTACGGCCGCATCGCGGCGCATCCTGGAGCGCAGTGATTGGTGATTTCTCAAGGAGACGTCTGGTGGGCGGATCTCCCGGACCCGACCGGCTCGGGGCCTGGGTTCCGCAGACCGGTAGTGGTCGTGCAGGGAGATTCGTTAAACCATAGCCGCATCGCCACGGTCGTTTGCATTCCGCTCACGAGTAACATCAAGTGGGCTAAGGCTCCAGGCAACGTCATGCTTTCGCCCCGCTTGACGGGGCTACCAAAGGATTCGGTTGCCAATGTCTCACAGATTCTGACCTTAGATAAAACGCTGCTTACGGACCGCACCGGGAAATTGCCTCGACCGCAGCTCGGCCTGGTGCTTTCGGGAATAGATGTAGTGCTCGGTAGATAGCGAAGAGCGGTTTTTGCGTTGCCCGCTGTGTCTATCCAGAGATCGCAAACTAACAGTTTGCGTTACACCAGTGCCCGGTAGCTGTTTCCCGCATTAAATGCTAAAGTTTCTTTCCACACTTTTTTGTTAGCTGGTTCTTAGTTCTAATTTCCTAAACATGAAACTTACCGTTCTCGGCAGCGGATCAACGGGCAATGCGGTTTTGATCGTTGCCGGCGAGACTCGTGTTCTCGTCGACGCCGGACTCAGCGCCAAAGAAATCGCACGCCGGCTCGCACTCGTCGGCGAAGACGTGCAAAAGCTCGATGCGGTTCTGGTCACTCATGAACACGGCGACCACGCCGGCGGCCTGCGCGTCTTGTTACGCACGGTCGACTGCCCCGTCTACATTTCCGCCAAGACTTCTGATGCCTATATAAGCGAGCGCAGCAACGTCAACGATGAGGAGCCACGCAGACGCGCCAAAGCGCTAAAGGATCGCGTCGAGCAAATAGAATCGAGCCAGGACTTTCGCATTGGCGAGATCGACTTTCATCCGTTCACGATTCCGCACGACGCCGTCGATAACTTCGGCTTCACCGCGACGCATCAGGGCGTGAAGATTGCGACGCTGATGGATTTTGGTCACATTACGACCCTGGTCAGCGAACGCTTACGCGGCTCGGCCGCGGTAGTGATCGAGTCAAACCACAGCCGCGACATGTTGAAGGCTTGCGAAGTTTATCCCTGGGAACTTAAGCAGCGAATTCTGTCCCGGCTTGGCCATCTTTCAAATGAAGACCTGGCGGCCTGGATCCTTGACGGCTTCGATGGCGTGGCTCGGCATCTGGTGCTGACCCATCTTTCGCAACGCGCGAACAACCCTTATCTGGCGAAGATTTCCGCCGAAGTTGCCTTGCAGGAACGCTATCCACTTTTCCATGCCGATACCGTAGTCAGCCTGTCATTTCCGAAGGAGCCGACGCCATGGATCGAGGTGTGACAGATATCTGGAGGATTGGCTTACAGCTGCAAAGAGGATGAATCAAGATAAAAAGTCTCAGGGTTGGGAAGGGCGGCTTGCCCCCGCTCGCGTTGAGTCCCATTCGACGGGCGGGGGTAAACCACCCTTCCCAACCCTGAGCTTTTCAATCAGCTGTCTACACTCGCTCTTGATTGCATCGCTCGTCGTTTCGATTTTCGCCTTCGCTTGCGCTGCGAATCAGGGCAACCGAAGTCTTCCGCCGGAGGTGGAATCAACGATTGGGACGATCAACGATGAGATTGCCGCCGAGCGTTACGACAAAATCTATACCGACGCGTCGGAGCTCTGGCGACAGGACGCCACACTGGATGAATCGACAGCGACATTCAAAGCTCTGCGAACCAAGCTCGGCCCGGTGGAGAATCGAACCCTGCAGTCGGCGACGGAACAACAGAATTCGGGCGGACCGCTAAAAGGCCGCGCTTACATCGTTGCGTACCGGACGAAGTTTCAGAATGGCGAAGGTATGGAAACCTTCACGTTAGTTGAGCGGGATGGCCACTGGTTGCTCGCGCGCTACTTTGTGAATTCAACGGAGCTGAAATGAAGTTTCGAGTTCAAAGTTCCGAGTTTCGAGTTGACGGCACAAAGGATGAACTGGACCTTGAGAACTCCGGATTCGGCACACGAACTTGAAACTCGAAACTTGAAACTCGAAACTGGTTAAAGATGATCGAACGCTACACATTGCCTGAAATGGGCGCGCTCTGGACCGAACAGAGCAAATTCCAGAAGTGGCTGGAAGTAGAAATTGCGGTCTGCGAAGTACATGCCGAGCTGGGCACAATTCCTCGTGAAGCGCTCGAGCAGATCAAAGCGCGCGCGAAGTTCTCAGTTGAGCGCATAAGTGAGATTGAGAAGACCACCAACCACGACGTAATCGCGTTTACTACAAACCTCGCCGAAAACATTGGCGAAGCCGCGCGCTTCGTGCACTACGGTTTGACTTCTTCCGATGTCGTCGACACTGCCAACGCACTCCTTTTGCGAGCGGCGTGCGACATCCTGCTCAAGAAAATCGAAGCGCTACTTGAAGTTCTGAAGAGCCGCGCGTTTGAGTTTAAGCACACTCCGCAAATTGGCCGCACACACGGAATCCACGCTGAACCAACTTCATTCGGCCTGACTTTCGCGCTTTGGTACGACGAGATTCGTCGTAATCGGGAGCGCCTGAGGCGCGCGCGGGAGACTGTGGCCGTCGGGAAAATAAGTGGTGCGGTGGGAACGTTTGCGCTGCTCGATCCGGAAGTTGAGGAGAAGGTGTGCGCGCGCTTGGGCCTGAAGCCCGCGCCTGTTTCCACGCAAATCATTCAGCGCGATTGCTACGCCGAGTACCTTTGCACGCTGGCCATCATCGCCTCATCGCTCGACAAATTTGCCCTCAACATTCGTCACTGGCAACGCACCGAAGTCGGTGAAGCTCAGGAACGTTTCACGGTCGGCCAAAAAGGTTCGAGCGCGATGCCGCACAAGCGGAACCCAATTATCTCCGAACGGATCTGCGGCCTCGCCCGCGTCATCCGAGCGCACAGTTTGGTGGGACTCGAAAACGTGGCCCTCTGGCACGAGCGCGACATTTCGCATTCATCGGCAGAGCGCGTGGTACTGCCTGACGCGAGCATTGCGCTGGACTACATCCTTCACAAAGCAACGTCGCTGATCGAGGGACTCGTGGCTCATCCGGAGCGCATGCTGCAAAATCTTCAAATCACGGGCGGGTTGGTCTTCAGCGGCCAACTGCTGCTCGCGCTGACGCAAAAAGGCGTCTCACGCGAAAGCGCTTATGAGTGGGTGCAGCGCAATGCCATGAAAGTTTGGGATCAGAACGAAAACTTCCAGGAGCTGTTGCAGCAGGATGCAGACATCAAGTTGTATCTCTCTGACGCAGAGATCGATGGCGTGTTCACGTCTGAAAGTTATCTACGAAATGTCGACACGATCTTTGACAGGGTCTTTGGGTAAGTGAAGCAAAGGCATCGCACCGGGAATAACAAGAGATTTTCCATTTGGCATTTCTCATTTGTCATTTTGTCATTGCTAGCCGGGACGTCTCGTCACGTCTGGTTCTTAGCAGTTGATTCAAATGTCAAATGAGAAATGTCAGATGGAAAATGGAAAATCTCTGCTCTCTCTACTGCCAGCGGTGCTGATCGGAGCAAGGGTTCACTTGTCGACGATCTTCTCAGCCATGTTGCCGATGATTGGCAGTTTGAACTTTTGGCCCTGGTAGGCTTTAACGGCAGCGAAGATCAGGCCGAGAAAAAGCACCAGAATAACAAGGGCGAACAATAGCCAAATAAGCCAGCCAAGCAGGCTTACTATGAGCCCTAAGCCGCCACCGACCATTGCGCCACCGATACCCATGACAATGGTTAGGATAAACGTCACCACCATGAGCACCACGAGAATCACCGAGTTTGCAACCCCAAAAATAATCGACTGCAGGGCGTGGAAACGCACGAAGCGATTTTCTTTCTCGACAAAGAAAAAGATCACGCCGACAATCCAGATGTACGAGAGCGCTGCCGCTACTTTCGGATCCAGACCGCCTATGCCTGACGATGTTCCTGGTTGGCCAAGTGGAGGGTTCTGCATTATTCCGATTCTCCTGATTTTCGAGTTGTCTGAAAAATTAATACTCAATACCCAAAGACGCGAGGCGAGATAGTATGCTATCCGCTACACATGAAGCAATGTTATGTCCTACTATAAATAAGCAGAATGAAGAACTAATCGAGAATGGTGCCACTTATATGAAAGCGAAAGTCTTCGTCAGCCTCAAGCCGGGCGTACTTGATCCGCAGGGTAAGGCTATCCAGCACTCCGTCGAACTGCTTGGTTTTACCGGGATCGCGGACGTGCGCCAGGGCAAGTATTTCGAGATTGCCCTGCAGGATTCAGCCGACCGGGAGCAGGCGCGCGAATCCGTGGCACGCATGGCGCGTGAAGTCCTTTCCAATCCGATTATCGAAGACTATCGCGTGGAGATTGAAGGGTGAACCTCGGTGGCCGTAAAGATGCGTGAGGTTCCAACCTCATCATGACTGACGACTTCAAGATAGCCGGCAAGTTACATGAAATCAAAATCATCGCTGTCGGCCGTCAGATTCGGGAATTATCCATTCTTCAAAAGCGTTTCGAGCGTGGACGCTGGCGCAAATTGAAGGCCATTGCCGAGGTAGCTCTAAATGATGGCAGGATCCGACTAGCGGAAGTTCATTGGTACGAAGCTCACGGTATCGGTAAAGTACGTATGAAAATCAAAAAGTATTTGGACTAGTGTTATGGCAAATCAAAACAAAACGGCGCGCTTTGTTATCTGCATCAACAATGGCGGTTATGTTGACGACTTAAAGGTTAGAACCCTCTATCAGTTATTGCCTGACGAATCTGCCGCCAAGAGTAACTACATTCGAATTATCGATGAGACAGGTGAAGACTATCTATATCCCGCTGATCTTTTCGCGATCATCGAATTACCGCGCGAGTTGCAGAAGGTTCTGCTCATAGCTAATTAGCTATTGTTTGGAGATTGAAGGGTGAAGTTTGGCATCATAGTTTTCCCCGGCTCAAACTGCGATCACGATGCCTATCACGTGATCTCGAAGCAGGTTGGCCAGCCGGTCGATTTTATCTGGCATCGAGATACCGATCTCAACTCTTTCGACGCGTTGATTATTCCCGGAGGTTTTTCGTACGGCGACTACTTGCGCGCGGGTGCGCTGGCGCGCTTTTCTCCCGTCATGGACTCTGTGAAGAAGTTTGCTACCAGCGGCCGCTTCGTGCTGGGGATATGCAATGGCTTTCAGATTCTTTGCGAAGCAGGGCTCTTACCGGGTGCTTTGATCCGCAATCGCGATTTGAACTTTATTTGTGAACACGTCTCGGTCCGCGTTGAGACTTCCGATACGCCTTTCACCAACGAGATGACGCCCGGGTCGGTACTACAAATTCCGATCGCCCATGCCGAAGGAAACTACGTCTGCGACGAAGTGACACTCGCAGAGCTCCAGCGGGAGGATCGGATCGTCTTTCGTTACTGCGACCAGAACGGAACCGTCACGGAAGCAGCAAACCCAAACGGCTCGCGTGATAACATTGCCGGCATCTGTAATCGCGCTCGCAACGTGCTGGGGCTGATGCCCCACCCGGAACGGGCGTGTGAAGATTTGCTGGGTTCCAGTGACGGACGTGATATCTTTCGTTCGCTTGCTGCCACCCTGGCGGCGGTGGCTTAACTTGCTCTATTTTTTAGACTCTAATCCCCGGAGAAAACTTGAAATGAAACACCATCCAGCCTGGCTCGCAGCCGGCCTTTTAGTTTTCGTAGTTCTCGCCTGCAACCTTTCCAAGAACACGAACTCCAATTCCAACTCTAATTCGAGAACCAGCAGTGAACCGGATCTTGGCTCGGGACAAGCCATCGAGGAAATTCACATGGCCAAAGACGATGGCAATGGCAAACCGGGCGACGAAGCAGATTCATTCGAGCCTGGCGACCGGACGATCCATTGCGTAACCACTCTGAAGGAGGCCAAGGCTGGGACGCAGATGAAGTTTTCCTGGTGGATCGTCGATGCCGGGGGCAGTAAGGACGAAAAGATCAAAGACATCGATTACACCACCGGAGCGCGCGAGAATGTCATTCACGGCCATTTGACCTTGCCGAAGGATTGGCCAGTTGGCAAATACAAGGTTCGAATCTACGTTAATGGCGAACTCGATAAGACACTCTTCTACAGCGTCAGGTAATTCACGCTCGAGGCGTGTCTACTGATGTTGACCAAGCTTGCGGACTAAACAATGAAACGAATCCTTCCGTTTGTCATCATTGCCATCGTGCTGGGAGCGGGCTTGCTGACGGCCCGCTATCTTCAGCGCGCTGCCACTGAATATCCCCCTAAGCCGCCGCCCGCTCCAAACGCTTCGCCGGCGGCGAGCACCGCAAGTCTGCCGGAAGCGGGCGCCGAACCGGCCCATGCGCTGGGAAGTCCGAAGGCGCCGGTCACACTCGAGGAGTTTGGCGACTTCGAGTGTCCACCCTGTGGCCTGCTTCACCCGATCCTGAAGAGTCTGGAAACCGAGTTTGGCCCGGCGAAGCTGCGCATAATCTTTCGGGAGTTTCCGCTCGTGCCCAATCACGTGCATGCACTCGCCGCCGCGCGCGCCGCCGAAGCGGCCGGGCTGCAAGGCAGGTTTTGGGAAATGCATGACATGATTTATGAACACCAAAAAGATTGGCATGAGGCTTTCGATGTCCGTCCGATTTTCGAGGGATATGCAAAAACCATCGGCCTGGAGGTGGAGCAATTCCGGCGAGACAACGCCAGCGAGATAGTTGAACGGCGCATCTTTCTCGATGGGAAGCGCGCCCATTCCCTGGGAGTGCAGGGCACGCCGACAGTTTTTCTTAATGGCAAAGAGGTGCCCTTCCAATCTCTGGCGCCCGATAAGCTGAAGGACCTTATTATCAAAGAACTCGCAACTCACCCGTAAAGTATTTGTGGAGGAAACTTACCAACCAAACCTTCCCCGACGAGCGGCGGTGTTTTACGGTGTCGCAGCTTTCATTTCACTCGTCGGGCTGGCAGATGCCATCTATCTCACCGTTGAGCATCTCGCGGGACGCAGCGTGCGTTGCACCATAACCTCTGGTTGCTCGGAAGTGCTCTCGAGTCCATACGCGTCAGTGCGCGGCTTCCCACTCGCCGCGCTCGGCGCCATCGCTTACTTCGTGTTCTTTAGTCTCGCCACGCTCGCTGCCTTTGGTTACCGCAGCGTGGGCAAGTTACTTACGCTACTTGTCGCCGCGATGTTTTTTACAACGCTCTGGCTGCTTTACCTGCAAGCTTTCGTCATCGGCCACTTCTGCCAATTCTGTTTGCTCTCAGCTTTGGTAACGACAACCTTGACGGTACTGGTCATCTTCGCGCGCCGGACAAAGCAGTAGGCACTAAGCAGAAGGCAGTAGGCAGAAAGAATAGCAGTCTGCTTACTGCCTTCTGCTTTCTGCCTAGTTTGACCGCTTCATCTCAGACTGCTAATCTTTCGCTTCAGTTCCCCATTGCTTCAACTCAATTTCTAATGTCTTCGGAGGAGTTAACAACTCATGAAAAAGCTAGCTGCTGTCGCGCTGATGTTTGCCCTGCTCGCCATTGCGCTCATTGTATCTGCGCGAACGATCGTCGCTGATATTCCCGCGCCGCCAATCATTGGCTCGACAATTGTGGATTTCACTCTGCCAGACGCCAGCGGGGCAGTCCACTCGCTTGCTTCGCTTAAGGGCAAGAATGGCGCGGTGCTGATCTTCATTGCCACCCAGTGTCCAGTTTCAAACGGCTACAACGAGCGCATGGAAAAGCTCGCGCAGGATTACAAAGCCCGCGGCATAAACGTCATCGGCATTAACGCCAACTCCACCGAGTCAGCCGCCGACGTTAAAGACCACGCCGCCAGAAACAATCTGACCTTTGCGATCCTTAAAGATAACGGAAACAAGATCGCGGACATGCTGGGCGCAACCAGAACGCCTGAGGCATATTTCCTCGACGCCGGCAACAAGCTCCTCTATCACGGTCGCATAGACAACAGCCGCGACATTACCCAGGTCAACTCCAGCGAATTACGTGATGCGCTCGAAGCCACGCTCAGCGGAAAACCGGTTCCCAAAGCGACTGCCAGCGCCTTCGGCTGTTCGATCAAGCGCCCTGAATAGATTGGTTTTGATGACAGACTCTGCAAAACCCATCCGCGTTCGCCTTGTTGTTGGCAGCGTCGTCGTCCTTGTCAGTAGTTTGTTACTGAACTTCTCGGCGGTGGCTCAGGGTAAGACGACTCCCAAGTCTCGCAGCACTCGCGCGGTGAAATCTCGCACGCCGGTGCGTGCGGTCAACGCCGAGGAGATGCAGGGCCTGCTGAAGAGAGATGGCGACCGGCCACTGCTGGTCAACTACTGGGCTACCTGGTGCGATCCCTGTCGCGCCGAGTTTCCCGATCTGGTGAAGATCGACAGAGACTATCGCGCGAAGGGTCTCGACTTCATTGCGATCTCTCTCGACGACTTGGCAGACATTAAGACAGCGGTGCCGAAATTTCTTCGCCTGATGAAAGCGAAGATGCCCGTCTATTTGCTGAACGTGGCTGACCCGGAGCCGGCAATCAACCTGGTGGATCGCGAGTGGGGCGGGGCTTTACCAGCGACGTTTCTTTACAACAACAAGGGTGAGGTGGTCTACAAACATTTTGGCCGCGTCAAGGCGGATGAACTGCGCAACGCTATTGAAAAAGTAATGAGTCATGAGTGATGAGTAATGAGTAGAAGAGAAGTCTCGCCTCTGCTTTCAACTCATCACTCATCACTCATGACTCATCACTCTTATGCACATCACTCCCGAAGTAGTCTCCGCCCACAATCTCACCCCGGAAGAGTTTGCACGTATCAAGTCGCTCATGGGACGTGAGCCTACGTTTGCGGAGCTTGGCATTTTCTCGGTGATGTGGTCGGAACACTGTTCGTATAAGTCTTCGCGCGTTCACCTGCGCCGACTTCCCACCACCGGCGAACGCATCATCGTGCCGCCGGGGGAGAATGCCGGCATCGTCGATGTGGGTGACGGCTGGTGTGCTGCCTTCAAGATCGAATCGCACAACCACCCTTCCTTCATCGAACCCTTTCAAGGCGCCGCGACTGGGGTAGGCGGCATCCTGCGCGACGTTTTCACAATGGGCGCGCGACCAATTGCGGCGATGAACAGCCTGCGCTTTGGTTCGCTTGATCACCCTAAGCACGGACGCCGCAACCGCTCTCTGCTGGCGGGCGTAGTCGGCGGGATTGCTCACTATGGCAACGCGTTTGGCGTGGCGACAGTCGGCGGCGAAGTGGCTTTTGATGATGCTTACTCGTTTAATCCGCTCGTCAACGCGTTTGCGCTGGGGCTGGTCCGCCGGGACCAAATCTTTTTCGGCAAGGCGACCGGAGTTGGCAATCCGATCCTTTACGTTGGCGCAAAAACCGGACGCGACGGAATTCATGGCGCGACCATGGCTTCAGCGGAGTTTGATGATGCGGCCCTGGCGAAGCGCCCGACTGTCCAGGTCGGCGATCCTTTTCTTGAGAAGTTGCTGCTCGAGGCGTGCCTCGAAGCGATGCGCAGTGGAGCGGTCGCGGGGATCCAGGACATGGGCGCTGCCGGCCTGACATCGTCGTCGTGCGAAATGGCTGCGCGCGCGAACACGGGCATAGAAATAGATTTGTCTTTAGTGCCACAACGCGAACAAGGCATGACTGCCTACGAGATGCTGCTATCCGAGTCGCAGGAACGCATGCTGATCGTCGCGCACTCCGGACGCGAACGTGAAGTGATAGACATCTTTCGTAAGTGGGACCTCGACGCGGTAGTTATCGGCAGAGTGCGCGAGGGTCACAACATGCGCGTGATCCACGAGGGCGAGACAGTGGCTGACATTCCTGTCGCCGCTCTCACGGACGAAGCGCCGTTGTACGAACGGCCGATGGCGCAACCCAGTCTCCAGTCTCCAGTCTCCAGTCTGCAGTCCAAAGAACAACAGACTCCAGACTCCAGACTCCAGACTCCAGACTTCAATCAGACACTCCTCAAGCTGCTAACCTCTGCCAACCTCTCGTCCAAACAATTCGTCTACCGGCAGTACGACCACATGGTCAGGACCAACACGGCCGTTTTGCCGGGCGCGGACGCCGCAGTTGTCCGGATTAAAGAAACCCGCCGCGCGCTGGCGATGTCGCTCGACGGCAACGGGCGCTACTGCGCGGCAAACCCGCGTGCAGGTGCAAAACTGATTGTGGCTGAAGCGGCGCGCAACGTTGTCTGCGTTGGCGCGCGACCGCTGGCCGTCACCAACTGTCTAAACTTTGCCTCGCCGGAACGCCCGGAAGTGATGTGGTCATTTTCAGAAGTTATCGACGGCATGGCTGAAGCCTGTCGCGCCTTCAATACACCGGTCGTTTCCGGCAACGTCTCTTTCTATAACGAAACGGAAGGTCGCGGCATCATTCCCACTCCCGTGGTCGGAATGATTGGCGTCGTCGAAGACGTGCACCGGGTGGTGCAACCCGGATTCAAACAAGAGGGAGACATGATCGCTCTGCTGGGAACCACTGCGGACGATATTTCCATCAGCGAATATGCCGCGACGATTGAGGGTGTTTCTACCGAGCAGATGATTGTTAGCGGCTCGGTGCCCAGACTCAATCTGCAAGTTGAGTGTGCCGTGCAGCAGGTGTGTCTCGAAGCAGCCGAAGCGGGCTTGCTCGCGTCAGCTCACGACTGTGCGGATGGCGGACTGGCCGTGGCCCTCGCGGAAAGTTGTTTCTCTTCGCTGAACCGCAGCGGCATTGGCGCCGAGATTAATGTTACAGAAGCCTCGCTACCTACTACGAGCGTGCTCTTCAGCGAATCGCCTTCGCGAATCATCCTGAGTTTCCCGGCGTCTTCGCTGGATGAAGTGCAAACGCTTGCCGCGCGCGCGAATTGCCCAATCACAATCCTTGGCCAGGTCGGCGGCAACCGGCTGCGAATAAGACACGGCGAAGAAGAGATAATCTCAGTTGACGTTGCCGAACTCGAAACCGTTTGGCGTGGGTCGCTGGCCAAAAAGCTCGAAGCCAAAGTGATGGCCGTTGGTAGTGAATGAAGGCACGATACGGAACCTGTGCTGACCAACTCACTTTAAAGAAGCTCTGAAGGGTCAAGATCCAGTTAATCGGTACCGCGAAGCGGTAACGGCAGACAGCCCAGGGTTGTCGCGCTTCGCGGCTACCCTGGGAAAGGAAAGTCCGGATAGAGAGCAACCCCATCGGGGTTGTGCCCGTTTCGCAGCTGCCGTAACCCCGGTCGGGGTTAGGGACATTCCATAACTCAGTCCCTAGGGTAGCCGCAAAACGGCAACCCTGGGCTGTATTCCATAACCGCTTTGCGGTAGGACGCCCCCGATTGTGCATCCCGTAATTTATCTCAATGGAGTCATGCTCGAAGCCACGAAGGCGCGCGTCGCGCCCGTGTCCTCGGCAATGTTGTATGGTCGAGGAGTTTTCACGACGGTCGCCATCTACAACGGCAAGCCATTCCTGTGGCCGGATCATTGGCGTCGTCTAAGCGATCATGCCGAGCGGTTGAGCGTTGATACCCGCGGAATAAACCAGGACAACGTTGGCGAGGTTCTCAGAAAACTTGTTTCCATCAATCAGGTAAAAGCCGGACGCGCCCGCGTGATCCTGCTGGCGCGCAGTGGACGTGACTTTTGGAAAACGAAAAAGGAAAGCGCTCGCAAGACCGATTTGCTGATCATGACCGGCGAACCGCAGAAAGTTTCGGCGGCGGGAATGTCGCTGGCTGTTTCACCTTATCGCGTTAACACAATGTCACCCCTCACAGGAATCCGGAGTCTGAATTATTTGGAGCAGGTGCTTTCCTGGGAAGAAGCGCAGACAAGAGATTTTGATGAAGCGGTCGTGCTCAACGAGCGGGGTGAAATCGTTTCGGCCACGATGGCCAACATTTTCTGGTTTAAGGATGGCACACTCCACACCCCTGCTCTCAGCACCGGGGCGATCGCCGGCATAACTCGAGCGGCGATTATTGAACTGGCGGGCAAACAGTTTATCCCCGTGATTGAAGGCGTCTATGAGTTGGCCGATTTCACCGACGCTGAGGAAATCTTTCTCACTTCAGCCAGCCTGGGCGTAGCGCAGGTGACGACTTTCGACTTCCGCCAGTATTCAATGGCCGCGGGAAATACGTGTGCCAGGATAACCGACGCGTTCAAGGACCTGGTGTCGCAAAGCTAAGAACCTATCTGGAATCGCTTACTAGAACCACGTCGCCGGTCTCAATGCCGCGCGCGAGGGCAAGTTGTTTACCGTCGCGTGACCAGGCGAAAGAGAATATTTCGTCAGACCTAAAGTCTGTTACCTGCTTCGGTGGTCCGCCATCTAGTGGTTGATTCCAGATGTTCGATACGCCGCCACGCCTGTCAGCATACGTCAGAGCGCGCCCATCGGATGTCCACTGAAAGCCTGGCTCAACGATAAAGGGTGTTGGAATATCGAGAACCTTTCGGGGCTGTCCTCCCTCGGATGTGATGATTGCTACCTTTCCATTCCCATAGCTACATGCGATTAGCTTTCCGTCGGGTGAGAAGACTGGATTCCCTGCGTCCTTGTCGGTCAGTTGCACAGGGTTGCCGCCATCGATGGATACTTTCCAAAGAGTCGGAGTGCCAGAGTTTTCATGAACGTAAACCACCCATTTTCCATCCGGCGAGCAGGAAGAGTTGTAGTCGAAATTGCCGTTCGTCAGTTGCTTCGGATTCGCGCCGTCAATATCCATCCTCCAGATGTTGACAGCGCCTGAACGGGTTGAAGTGAAAACAACATATCGGCCATCTGGAGACACTGACGGTAGCAGGTTTGCACTTGCGTTAACTGTCAGCTGTCTGCCATCCCCGCCGCGCAGATCAATAATCCATATATCCAAATTACCGCTTGCTTCCGAGGCACAGACTAACTTTCCATCAGGGGTCAATGCGAGGCCGAAATACTTGCCTGCCCGGGACGTGACCTGCCTAGCGCGGCTGACCTCACCGGCCGACGCAATCCATATGTTTGCAGCTTGACCTTCCAATACAGTCACAAACACCCTGGAGTTTGCCGCCAGACTCAGACCTTCATAACCATTAAAGTCATTTGTGATCCTCCGGCTCTCTCCGCCCGGATAGGAGAGTTGCCAAACTTGTGTGGAGAGTGAGCCTTGATCGCTGGCTAGCATTAGAAGGCCGCTACCATCTGAAAGCCATGCCAGATTCTTCACTTCATTCCATCGCTGAGAGGTCATTGATTTTTGTGCTCCACTTTCTACCCGCACTTCAACGACGCTCATGTATGCGCTTCCTGTGGTACAGGCGATGACCTTTCCATCGGGTGACCACGCCGGTCCGCCTTCGAAAGAGTCAGGTTGCTTGCGTGAGGCGAGCTTCTGCTCGCTTGTCCCATCCACATTTGCTACCAGCAATGAGCTTTCACCTTGGCTTGGATAATCGCCGCGGAAGAAAGCAAACCGTTTACCGTCAGGAGAGAAGGCGATGCAACTGTTAACTCGTTTCAGCAACAGGCTCTTAGGGCCTCCTAACACGGGCATTCGATGGAGGTCGCCGAAGAAATTGCTCCAGTAGAGATAAATGCCATCGAGGGAGAAAGTTAACTCTCCAGCATCAGTTTGAGGAGAAATCTGAATGTCGCTGGTTGTCCCGACCTGTCTCAGCCAGAGGCTTCGCTGTCCGGCGTCGTCCCTGACATAAGCAACATATTTACCGTCAGGCGAAATGGCTGCCCCTCTGCTTCTGCCGCTGGTAGCGAGTCTGGTCATGCTCATCTTTTGGAAATGCACGGCTGATCTATTCCGGCCGATGAACTTGTAAAACCCGAAGGCGACGCTCGCGACTGCAATAGCGAGGGTTGCGAAAACAAGCACTGCAACTTTCTTATGTCTTTTGACCTCACTGACGATGTATTCAGCGCTTGAAGTCGCGCTAGCTGTCGGCTTCTGGCCGGTGTTCGCAACTTCCGCTTTCTCACTCTTGACAGCCGCTTGCCCGGCGTTAACTTTCAGCGGCGCCACGGGTTCCATGTCACCTTCTGCGTCTGACTGAATATCGAGCCGTCGTAAATCATCTATTACTTCCCTGGCTGTTTGATATCTCTCATCTACATCTTTCGCCAGCGCCCTGGTCACAATCACCTGCAGCACTTCCGATGCTTCCGCGTTACGGCTGGCTAACGGCAATGGCTCCCGCTCCAGGATTGCAGCAAGCACATCGCTTTTTGTGGCCCCCTCAAACGGTGGCTGACCCGCCACCATCTCATAAAGAACCACACCGAGACTCCAAATATCTGTGCGTGAATCCACGACCAGCCCTCGCGCCTGCTCCGGTGACATATACCGAAGAGTGCCGAGAATCATTCCTTGCTCGGTGTTGATTAGCGTCAATGCGTCTGAATCGCTGACCGATGTTTCAATCAGCTTAGCCACGCCAAAATCCAACACTTTGATGAAGCCATCGGGTCGCACCATGATGTTCTCAGGTTTGATATCGCGATGAATGATTCCGGCAGTGTGAGCAGCTGAAAGAGCTGAAGCAATCTGGGTAGCGACGTCCAACACCTCCGGCGGTTTTAGAGTCCCCCGATTGATGAGTTCGCTCAGCGTCTCACCTTCAACGAACTCGGTGGCGATGAATTCGCGCCCATCTATTTCTCCAATTTCGAAGATGGTGAGGATGTTTGGGTGGTTTAAGGCCGAAGCCGCCCGGGCTTCCTGTTTGAATCGCTGCACTTTCTTGGTGTCGTCCGTCAAATAGGTATGCAGAAACTTCAGGGCGACCTGGCGACGTAGGTCCGTGTCAAACGCAAGGTAAACTTCTCCCATCCCGCCTGCCCCAAGCACGCTAAGTATCTGATATGGCCCTAGCGCCTTTCCGATCAGAGTCTCCGAAGAGTCGTCTGCAACAATTGTTTCGGCAGCGACCGCGTATGCCGGCGACTCGATAAAACTTCGCGCTTGTTCGTGATGCGCGATCATCGAATCCAGCTCTGCACGTAACTCATCGTCGCCTTCGCAGGCTCCGGTGATGAAGGCTTCGCGTTCATGCGGCTCACGGTCCAACGCGGAATGAAATAGCTCGTCAAGCCTTTTCCAGTGTTCAGGATTCATCGCTCAGCTCTCGATGCAACCAGGCCTTCGCCATCTTCCATTCGCGCATCACGGTTATTTCGGAAATCTTCAAAAAGATCGCCGTTTCTTCTACTTCCAACCCGCCGAAGAATCGCAACTCAACAATGCGGGCTTTTCGCTGATCGATTTCCGCCAGCCTGTTCAAAGCCTCATCGAGCGCAAGCAAGTCGACATCAGGTTGGCGCGACACGACTGCCGCCTCGTCCAGTGAGACCATTGGCACTCCGCCGCCTCTTTTCACTCGCCTACGGCGACGTGCGTGGTCCACCAGTATACGGCGCATGAGCTGGGCCGCGACGCCAAAAAAGTGTGATCGGTTTTGCCAGCGGACCCGCCGCTGGTCCACTAGCCGCAGGTAAGCTTCGTGTACCAGGTCTGTAGTTTGCAGTGTATGTCCCGCGCGCTCCCTGCCCAGGTATTGGTGTGCCAGCCGCCGCAGCTCTCGGTAAATGAGCGGCATCAGCTTGTCCAAGGCTGCCTGATTGCCCTTAGTCCAGTCCAGTAGTAGCTGGGTCACTTCATGCGGTGGAGCTGGCGGCGTGATCATGTGATCCACTGTGCGGCTGTGGTGGCGAATCAGGTGCTGTGTTGGGCCGGCATTTTATCACTTTTCAGATTAGCTGCATTACAGGGAGGTCAAGAGTTACGCTCCTGATTTCGAATTCCTGATAGCTGATAGCAGGAAATGGCGCGTTAGTAAATGGACCTTTCAACAAACGTACGGGCGATTACGCCGGAATAATCATTCGGATGAATGGATTAAGTGGCGGAATGGACACACGGTCCTGACTTAGGACTGGCCGCTAGTGGGTCTGTTACTGAAAGTTTCTTATGGTAGGCAAATTGCTTTGATTGGAGGAACGATGAAAATCACAAGGATACGAAATTCCAAGCTCGCTCTGGCTGTTCTGATCCTGCTGACGACTTGCGCATGCAGCTCTGTTATTTCCAAGCGGCCGGTGGGAGAAAGGCCGGCTAAGATCGTGGCCAAAGAATGGGAGGGAAACTGGCTTGGTCCTGATGGTGCGGTGAACGTTAAGGTGGTTGATGCGGATAAAGCAATCCTCGGCGTTGCCTGGCTGGAAGACGACGAGCAAGGTAACCCAACCATGAAAACAGCAAAGGTCGAGTTGCGGCAATCAGGGGATTGGCTCTTCGCCAACACCAGGGAAGAGGACAAAGGCCGAGGCTATATTTGGGGCCGCATAAAGAACGAGGACAGGCAAGTATTAGTTTGGCTTCCCGACGACAGGTTGTTCAAGCAGTTAATGAAAGACGGGGTCTTTCCAGGAAAGATTGATGGAGATGAAATCATCCTTGAGGAGCTAGAGCCAAAACATCTCAAAATCGTTACTTCTGCAGAGCGAGGCGTGCTCTTCTCCTGGGATAAGCCGCTTGTCTTTCAGAAGATTAGGAACTAGACCGTCTTAACACCTCAGACGCGCTCACGTCGGAGACTATTCAGGATGCCGTTTCACACCCAAAACGATCCTGACTTAGGTTGCAAAGCACGGCAGTCATCACTACGACTGAGCGAGGCAATTAGATGAGTGGTCGCCGACTTTTACTGCGGCATGTTCGTCAATAATCAGTAGTCGGAGTAGGAATGACTATCACTAATCACCCCCTCCACAGATCCGGACGAGCGCTACTAACGCATCCGGCTCCTGCCTTAGGTGATGACGCCAAGTCGCCTGAGTGGATAAGGGTGATGAAGCGTCGGCGGTGGCAGCCAGCGGTCAATCAAACGGTACATCCGCGCCCAGGTCAGCCGCGTTTTCTGGCTGCGTCGCCGCAGCGAACGATACCAGTTGCGAGCCACCTGGAAACGAAACGAAGACAACGACGGCAGGTTCGAAGGCACGCCGTAATAACGGTTGTGCCCCTCAACCACAGACCGCAGCCACTGACCGACTTCGGTCACGCGCTGGTGCATTCGTTTGCGCAGTTCCGTTTTGATTTCCTTCAGCTTAGCGCGTCTCCTCTTGCTCATCGTGCGCCGATAGACCGTGAACATCCCGTTGCTTCGCTTCTTGCCACAGATGTGCGTGAAGCCAAGAAAGTTGAATGTCTCCGGCTTCCCTTGCCCACGCCGTTTTCGATTGTTTGCTGCAAAGTAGCCAAACTCGATTACGCGCGTTTTCTCGGGATGCAGTTTCAGTTTGAATATGGCGAATCGCTCCGCCAACTCATGATGAAACCGCGCGGCGTCCGACTGGTGTTGAAAGCCCACCACGAAGTCATCAGCCCAGCGGACGACGATGACGTCGCCTTTGGCTTTTGTCTTACGCCAGTGCTGCACCCAGAGGTCGAACACGTAGTGCAGATAGACGTTGGCCAACAAAGGCGAGGCACTGCCGCCTTGGGGCGTTCCTTCTTCACTGCACGACCACTGCCCTTGTTCCAGCACGCCTGCGTTCAACCATTTTCGGATGAGTCGCAGGACGCGCGGGTCAGCTATGCGATGCTCGATGAACTTCATCAGCCATTCATGGTCCAAACTATCGAAGAACGAACTGAGGTCGCCGTCGAGTATCCAGTTCACCTTTCTCGTCAGCAACGCGACGTACAAAGCATCCAGCGCATTGTGCTGGCCTTTGCCTGGCCGGTAGCCATACGAGAAGCCGAGGAAGTCAGTCTCGTAGATTGCATTCAGCACCATGACTGTCGCGCGTTGGACAATCTTATCTTCCAACACGGTGATGCCGAGTGGCCTCAGCCGCCCGTCGTCTTTGGTGATGAATCTTCTGAGCACTGCCTTCGCTCGGTAAGCCCCGCGCCGCAGCCGCGCGGAGAGGTCTGCGAGATTGCTCTCCAAGTTCTCTCCGTATTGGCGCCACGTCTTCCCATCTACTCCCGGAGCCGCGTCACGTTTGAGCCCGTAGTAGGCTTCGCGCAACATGCTCAAGTTGTAGACGTGGTGCCTGAGACTGGTGAACCTCACCTTCTTATCTTTCACGGCTGCTTGCCGTATCCGCCCCAGCGCACTTTGCACGAAAGCCCGGTCCTGTATCCGGTTCGTGTTTTGCCGCGGCGGTTTCCCTTTGGCCAGACCCCTTCGCTCCACTCGCTCCGCCACCGGCACTGCGACATCGTTCGTCGCTGGACCAGCTTTGTTCGCGGGCTTCGTCGCTACTACGGGTCTGTCCGACTTCCTGCGTCCGTTCATCATCGGCGTACGTCCTTAGACTTCTCGATGCGACCCAGGCGTGCCGGCTTGGGTGGTCGCAGGATCTCCCGGTTCTCGCGCAGATTGTTTCCGTGCATGCTTGGGGCCTCTGACCTCGCGGGATACCACCGCCCCTTGCCAAAGCGGAGCATTGGTTGTGGCCTTCCCCTTCTCCTTACAGGGTCGGCATCCCGAACTAAGTTCATTTCGCGGCTCAATACCCAGCCTGCACGTTCCCCTGTCAACGCTTCGCCTAATGGATTGCTCCATGCGACGCATGACTCAGGGCCGTTATGATTGGCTAGACCTTTAACGTATGACTCTTTCATTCACTACAACCTGCCGGTTTATCCCGGCGCACAAGGAGA
>JANMQG010000103.1:0-2020 GCA_031370285.1 Chloracidobacterium sp.
GTGCTACGCTCTCGGGAATAATCAGGCTGGGTGTCAGGGATGAGCGCGGCCAGAACCAGAATCTCGCTTTTCGTTTCACCGATAAGTTTGTTTGGCGAGATGGTCGCTGGCAGGCGACTGGTTCGGTGGTGACTCCGTTGAATGAGGGAACAAGAAATTAGGAGACAGGAGACAGAAGGCAGGTAGAGCTACTAATTACGCCCTACTGACTACTGTTTCCTACTGAGAAATGTCAATCATTAGCGACGTAATCCAATCAACCAAAGCCATCATTCAAGGTATGGGCGTGACCTTGTCGTACATACCCAAACAGAAATGGACGGTGCAGTATCCGGAAGAGCCGGTCACAGTGCAACCACGGTATCGTGGCCAGCATTTGCTCCATGTTGACGAGCTGGGACGAGAAAAGTGCGTCGCCTGCTTTCTCTGTGCCGCTGCTTGTCCTTCTGAATGCATCTACATCGTTGCCAAAGACGATCCCCGCCCGCCAGAACAACGTATCGGAGTCGATGAGCGCTATGCTGAGGTTTACAACATCGACTACGGACGCTGCATTTTCTGCGGCTATTGCGTGGAGGCGTGTCCCAAAGACGCGATCACACATGGCTACAATTTCGAACTCTCGGTTTACAACCGCGCCGACCTGCTGAAGACAAAAGACGACTTGCTGATCACTAAACAAGTGCAGTCGAGGAATTATCGCGTGGCCTTGTCTACAGAAGATGTAGATTCAGAATACAAAGAGGTTTGATCCGGATCCAGGCTAACCGCAAAGAACGCAGAGAAGCCCGCAAAGTGCCGCAAAGTAAAACTTCTGTGCGTCATTGACGGAAATTCTTTACGAACTTTGCGGTTAACTTGTCTCCACGCAGGAAGATAGGGCTAGCCGCGGATTCACGCGGATAAACGCGGATTCGAACCTGAAGCAGATGGGCCTTAATCGTTGCTCCTTGCTCATCGCGAACCGCTCAACCCGAGTACGAGCTAATCAAGACCCAAAGACCAAAGACCGTTTTCCTTATGGTTTTATCCGCGTAAATCTGCGTTAATCCGCGGCTAAGTTTGAGCCATCGACAATGCCACTCTTAGAGGCACAAAAAGTTTCGAAGGTTTATCAGATGGGAACCACGAGCGTCAAAGCGCTCGATGAAGTTTCACTGGCGATGGACGAGGGCGAGTTCGTTTCGATACAGGGAACCTCGGGCTCGGGGAAGAGTACTTTGCTTAACATGGTGGGCGGCCTTGATCACCCCTCAACTGGAGAAGTGTTCTTCAACGCGAAAGCGCTGGGGCCGCTAAGCAAGAGAGAGATGGCTCGTTACCGGCGCTTTTCGGTAGGTATGATCTTTCAAAATTTCAACCTCATCCCGACGATGTCTGCGGAAGAGAATGTGGGACTCGCGCTTGCTTTCGGAGGACTGCGAGGCAGCCAGCGGCGCCGTCGGGCCGAGGAGTTGCTGGGCCGGGTCGGTCTGTCAGATCGTTTGACGCATCGTCCTTCGGAGCTCTCCGGAGGCGAGCAACAGCGCGTGGCAATCGCGCGCGCGCTTGCGAATAATCCCAAGGTGCTGCTCGCTGACGAGCCGACGGGAAATGTTGACTCGACCCGCGCGCATGAACTGCTGGCGCTGCTTCGTGGAATGGTTGATAACGACTCGTTGACGATACTGATGGTCACGCACGATCGCGAACTCGCTACCAGTTTTTCGGATCGCATCATCCTGATGAAGGACGGGCGAATAATCAAAGATGAAGGATGAAGACAAGAAGTTTGGAGTACAAGCTTTAGCTTGCCGGTTTCGCTTTTAAGCAAGCTAAAGCTTGTACTGAACACGCTTGTCTGTGAGGTTCACTATGTCGACTAACGCCAACCAGATGACTCTTGAGGCGCTGCGCTCCGTGCCGCTGTTTGCGTCGTTGACCGACGCCGCGGCGACCGAGCTGCGCAATTTGCTAAAGATTGAAAACGTTTCTGCCGGCACTAAGCTCTTTCACAAGGGCGACACAGGCAACGCGATGT
>JANMQG010000111.1:0-3534 GCA_031370285.1 Chloracidobacterium sp.
GAAGGCCTGATGAAAGAGTTCATGCAAGGAGTTTAGAGTCCAACCTTCAGGTTGCTGCGTTTCGCAAAGACCTAAGCTGAAGCTTGATGTTATGAAGCAAGCGCCTCCCGCCGTGAGTGGTAAACTCAGGGCTCTCTTTGACAGGAGACTGAAAGGAGGCGCTATGAGCACAATATACTTCGGCGTTGACTTTCATGCACGGCAACAAACCGTGTGCTATTTGAAAACTGAAGATGGAGAGCTTGTTACCGTCGAAATCAAGCACCAGAACAAAGACGAGGTCCGCGCTTTCTACGGACAATTCAGTGGGTGCGTGATCGTCGGGTTAGAAGCCAGTGGTTACAGCCCCTGGTTTGAACAAATGCTCGCATCACTCGGTCACGAAGTCTGGCTGGGTGACGCGACCGAGATCCGGCGCCGCGCCCGCTGGCGGCAGAAGAACGATCGCCGCGATGCGGAACTGATCCTGGACTTAATGCTCCATGATGAGTTTCCGCGACTACACCGGCCCACACCGCAAAGCAGCGAGATCCTGCGCATGCTCCGGTTCCGGCAGAAACTGGTCAAGCTGCGCACCATCGGCAAAAACAGTCTGCAGGCCCTGGCCCTGCAGTCGGGACTGTCGTTGCGCAGCAAGTTGTTCAGCAAAGCCGGCAAACAAGAGTTAGGCACGACAGCGATGTCCCCGGTAATGGAGCAGCAACGCGAGCAATGGCTGGCGCTGCTCGAAACGTTTGACCAACGCATCATTGAGACGATGCTCTGGCTCAAGCAACAAAGCCAGGGCGATGAGCGCATCAGTCGGTTGCGGACCCATCCGGGCATTGGCTTATTAACCTCGCTCGCTTTGGTCCACACGCTCTGGCCAGTCAGTCGCTTTCGTAACCAGCGTAAGGTAACTGCCTACGCCGGACTGGAGCCGATGGAACGCTCCTCGGCGGAACGGAAACACTTTCTCGGCATCAGCAAAGCCGGCTCACGGCTGCTGCGCTACCTGGTAGTGGAAGCAGCCCACACGGCCGTCAAAAAGGATGAGGAGTTAAAGCGTTTCTATCACCGCCTGGAAGCGCGCCGCGGCCGGCCCAAAGCCAAAGTGGCCGCGGCCAGGAAACTGCTCGTCCGCAGTTACATCATGCTGCGCGACGAGATTGATTACGCGGAGTTTCAACGTCGAGCTGTCGCAGCTCGGCTTGCCCGACAGAGTTCTAGGCCAACCATGCCTGTCAGCTTGATTGGGCAGCCAGCCTCTCCTGATAGCTAAAGGCGCGAGTGCCCGCCCGCCTCGCCGAGCTTTGCAGGGCTCCACTCGGCGGTCGGACACTCGCTTCTCAGTTACCGGAGAGTGCGGAGCAAACCTCATGGAGGATGACCGCATAGATGATTGATCGCGGCTCGCTGAGCCCAGATCTGTTGAGGCACCGCTAACGACTAAATAAACATCAGTCTCATGTCAAAGAACAGGTACTTACTTACAACCAATGAACAGGCGCCCTGGCGTCAAGCCGGAAGTGTGTTTGCTTTAGCACTTGACACCACCGCACGCTTCATAGATGTACTCTAAACGGGCCAGTAGCCCCATTGGTAAAGGAGGGCGCCAAGCAAATGCTCGAAAAAGAAGAAACTAATGCTGGTCAGCCCGACAAGGTCGACGGGTCTGGTAGTGGCGAAGGCTCCCGCGCCGCGCAGGTCGGGGCCACCGCGGAACTCGACGAACCCAGAGTTGTCTACCGTCGACCGGAGCCGACAGCGACTGATGCTCAGGGGCCGACCCCGACACCGCCCACAAAAAGCGGCTGGATGCGCGAGATTTCACCCGCACTCATGCCTTTGGTAGTTGGCTTTCTGTTGCTGCTCATACTGATTGGCGTGCTCGGGTTACTAAGCGTTCGACGCATGGATGAAGTCAGCGTTGCTGTAATGGGCCTCGAGCAGCAGCACGCCGCGAAACTTAGTTTGCTGCTCAAGCTCCGACTTGCGGTCACCAAACTCAACAACGAAGCGCGGGCTCGAGCTGAAGCAGAAGCTCGCGACGAAATAAAACCTCCGTTGGATCTGCGCCTAAACATGGCCCAGGACGAAATGAGTGAACTTCTGGGGCAGCTTGAACGTCCGCCGCTGGCGAACGATCCCACCTGGCACAAATTCCGCGGCGATCTGGCGTCGTATGTCGCTGTGACCGAAGATCTTCGTCGCTATTCGCTTGAAGGCTTTGATAAGTTCAGGATCCTCGATACGGAACTTAACACTCTGCTGGATCAATCGAGGCAGGAACAGATCGAGGTTTTGCGTCAGGGTGAAATCATCGAGCAAAACGCCGCACGATCGATTCGTGTTTGGGGTTTGGTGGCGTTAATAGTCGGAGCGCTGGTGGCCGCAGGAACAATATGGGAGGCGCAACGCCGCTTTGGCGAGATGCGGCGGAGCATTGAAGAGGCCCGGCGCGAGCGAATTTTCACCAGTCAATTGCTCGAAGGAATGGTTAGTGCGGTCGCCGCTATTGATGAACAGGATCGGATTCGCAGTGCCAATGCGGCGTTCTTCCGGATCTTTCCCAGGGCGACAATCGGCGCGTCGCTCTATGAAAGATTTGCATCTGAAGCGACCGCGAAGATGCTGGAAGCGGCGACGGCGAATCGGGTGGCTGAAGCGTCGTATCGCGGACGTTGGGTGTGTCCTGCCGGCGAAGACTGCGCACAGCAGCAAACTTTTGATCTCTATTCCTCGCCACTCGCAATTAATGGCGCTCGCGGCCAAATCCTGACGCTGGTTGATGTGACTGAGGCAGCAGAAGCAGAGCGCACTTCGCGCCGGCAGGAATCACTCGCAGCAGTAGGACAGGCGACCGCTCAGGTGGCGCATGAAATCAGAAATCCACTCGGCAGCATACGACTGGGCGTGTCCATGCTGCGTGATAGCGTCAGCGATAAGGAAGGTTTGAATACGATTGAGTTAGTAGAGCGGGGCATCATGCACCTCAACAAACTGGTGGTGGATGTGGCGCAATTCTCGCGGCGGAAAGCGCTTGAGCAAAGTGAGGTTGATCTTCATGAGCTTGTAAAACGCAGTCTCGAACTGGTCGCCGACAAGATCAAAGATAAAGAAACTCCAATTGAAAAGAAGCTGGTGGCTCAAAAACTAATCGGTCATTGGGATCCCGATCAGTTGAGTCAGGTATTTGTTAACGTGATCGCAAATGCTATTGATGCAAGCCCAAAACGGGCGCCCGTTACCATCTCCACGGCAGTCGTCACTGCTGCGGCGAGCGGCGATGGTAAAGAGCAGGTGCGACTTGCCCGCATCACGATTGCGGATCAAGGCAGTGGAATGGAGAAGGCCACGCTCGATCGCGTGTTTGAACCGTTCTTTTCGACTAAGAAGCGCGGCACCGGATTAGGCCTGGCGATCGTCAAACAGATTGTCGAGCAACATGAAGGCACAATCAGCGTCGAGAGCGAGCCTGAAAAAGGAACACGCTTCGTCATTGATCTCCCGCTTTAGGTAGGACAGGCATTCCTGCCTGTCGGGGAAAATTCA
>JANMQG010000118.1:0-27383 GCA_031370285.1 Chloracidobacterium sp.
CGCAACCCGCAATCACCAATCCGCAATCGGGAGACCCCTTGAACCTGATACGGTTAGCACCGTCGAAGGGAGAAACAGCCAAACGTGACCGTTCCATCCTTTTGTTAGATGGAGCGGTTTTTGTTTTTGAATCTCTGTGCAACTCTGTGACTCTGTGTCCTCTGTTTTGGGATAGCTTTCGTCACCACGGAGTCACAGAGAACCCTGAGGATGCACAAAGTCAGAACCGGGAGCAGACCGGGGTCCCCGCGCGGGCAGCCCGCGTGGGGTGGTGGTAGCGACCGGGTAATCGTTGGATTTCAGGCACCGCAGTCTAAGGAGTCAATTACATGAGTGCAGCAATCAAACCAGAGATCGAAACTACCCAGGCCAATAACGATAAGCCGTTACCAAATTCGCGCCGCGTTTACATCGAGGGTAAACAACCCGGCGTGCGTGTTCCCTTTCGCGAGATCTCGCAAAACCAGACGCGCAACTTCCGGAACTCGCTCGAGGACAACGCGCCACTGCGCGTCTACGACACGAGTGGACCATGGGGCGACGGCGATCCGTCTGTTCAGTGCGATGTGCGTGAGGGTCTACCCTCGCTGCGACGCCACTGGATTCTGGAGCGAGGCGACGTGGAAGAATATGAAGGCCGCGACCTGCAACCGATCGACGATGGCTATCTGACATTTGACGCCGCGAACCAGGCGCGCCAAAAAGAAAAAGGCCGCCTCGAAGATTTTCCTGCGCTTACCCGAACGCCACTGCGCGCAAAAAAGGACTCGTGCGTGACGCAGATGCACTATGCACGTCATGGCATTATCACGCCGGAGATGGAATTCATTGCCATCCGCGAGAATCTGGGCCGGGAGCGCGGGCATCTTGCCTGCATCGCTGGCGAGGAAGCCCTCTTAGATAACACGGGCAGGCAGGATGCCTGCGCTCCCCGCGATTCACTACTCCACCAACATCGTGGCCAATCCTTCGGCGCTTCCATTCCAGAATACGTCACGCCCGAATTCGTCCGCGACGAAGTCGCGCGCGGTCGCGCCATCATCCCCGCGAACATCAATCACCCTGAATCCGAACCGATGATCATCGGCCGCAACTTCCTGGTGAAGATCAACGCCAACATCGGCAACTCAGCGGTGTTGTCTTCGATCGACGACGAAGTTGAGAAGATGCGCTGGTCGATCAAGTGTGGGTCAGACACAGTGATGGATCTCTCGACGGGAAAGAACATTCACGCCACGCGCGAATGGATCATTCGCAACTCGCCCGTGCCCATCGGCACCGTTCCGATTTATCAGGCTTTGGAAAAAGTAGGCGGTAAGGCTGAAGACATGACCTGGGAAATCTTTCGCGACACTCTGATCGAACAAGCCGAGCAGGGCGTCGACTATTTCACGATTCACGCCGGCGTGCGCTTGCCTTACATTCCAATGACAGCAAAGCGAACCACAGGGATTGTCAGCCGTGGTGGCTCCATTATGGCGAAGTGGTGTCTCGCGCATCACGAAGAGAGTTTTCTCTACACACGCTTTCGCGACATCTGCGAAATTATGGCGGCTTATGACGTTTCGTTCTCGCTCGGCGACGGTCTGCGCCCCGGCTCGATTGCCGACGCAAACGATGAAGCGCAGTTTGCCGAACTGGAAACGCTTGGTGAGTTAACGAAGATCGCCTGGGAGCATGACTGCCAGGTGATGATCGAAGGTCCGGGTCATGTTCCCATGCACTTGATCAAAGAGAATATGGACAAACAGCTCGAGACTTGCCAGGAAGCGCCGTTCTACACGCTCGGCCCGCTTACGACTGACATCGCCCCCGGCTACGATCACATCACGTCAGCGATCGGCGCGGCGATGATTGGCTGGTATGGCACCGCGATGCTTTGTTATGTCACGCCAAAAGAACACCTCGGCCTGCCAAACAAGAAAGACGTGAAAGACGGCGTCATCGCCTACAAGATCGCCGCGCACGCCGCCGACCTCGCCAAAGGGCATCCCGGCGCGCAGTATCGAGACAACGCTTTATCCAAAGCACGCTTTGAATTCCGTTGGGAAGATCAATTCAATCTCTCGCTCGATCCGGAAGTCGCGCGCGAGTATCACGACGAGACGCTGCCACAGGAAGGCGCCAAGCTCGCGCACTTCTGTTCCATGTGCGGCCCACACTTCTGCTCGATGAAGATCACCCAGGACGTGCGTGAGTATGCGGCACAAAAACAGATCGACGAACAGGCCGCACTGGGTATTGGCATGAAAGAAAAGGCTGTGGAGTTTGTGGCTGCGGGCAGTGAGATTTATCAACCCTCTTAGGACTTAGACAGGATTAACAGGATTTACAAGAACGCTTGCAAGATCTCAAAATCATGCGAACACCACAGCAGTTGCACAATCTGAACAGTTTATCTTGTAAATTCTGTTAATCCTGTCAAACATTCCTGGAGGAACGATGAAAGAAGACGACCTCACTCAGATAATCATCGGTTGTGCCTACAAAGTGCACAACGCATTGGGTCCGGGGTTCCTTGAAAGAGTCTATGAGAATGCCCTTAGAATCGAGCTTGAAAAGATCGGCCTCAGAGTCAGGCAGCAAGAGCCAATCAATGTCAGTTATGACGGTCAGGTCGTAGGGGAGTATTTTGCTGATCTGTGGGTAGATGAACGCGTGGTCATTGAACTTAAGGCTGCTCAGTCGCTGGTCAAGCAGCATGAGGTTCAACTAGTAAACTATTTGACCGCCACCGGAATCGATTGTGGCCTCTTGCTAAACTTCGGACCCTCAGTACAAGTGAAACGCAAGTTCCGCGAATACAAGCCGAAGACGTCATTGATAAGTTCCATCCTGTAAATCTTGTAAATCCTGTCAACCGTCGTTTACCCTCGATGTAAAAATTGAAGCGCTGGATCCCGGTGCAAGATGCGCCGGCGACGTTGCTTACGTTTCACATCTGATCCCCGGTCTTGACGGCCTTGGCGCCACCGGCGGCGGCGCCCACGCTCGCGGTGAGTATGCCGACCTCGACACTTTGCCAAGACAGATCAAACGCGCCGCCGTGTTGATTTATCGCTTGACGCGATAGAAATGTGCTCGTCTTCTACGAGCGCCGCAGGCGCACAGTTTTTTTGATAATCGTTTTCACAACCCGTTTTCGCGCTTCGCGCTCATTGCGGGCGAGACGCCCGCGCTCCCAGCAATCACTTGACCGTTCTCGGCCGGCTTTCCTTCTGCGATCACAATTCGTATCTGGTAATCTAGTGTCTCGCAATGCTTATCGACCTCTCGCCTTTACGAATCTCCCGCGATTACCGCCTGCTCTTTTTTGGTCAACTGATTTCCACGTTTGGTTCAGCGATCGGTTTTGTCGTACTTCCGGTGCAGGTCTATCAACTGACTGGATCAACGCTTTTGGTTGGTTTATTGAGCGCGTCGGAATTCGTTCTGATTCTGCTGATGGCGTTTGTCGGCGGCGCGTATGCTGACTTCATCGACAAGCGAAAAATGCTGCGCCTCACGGAAATCGGACATACTCTGGTTACGGCGATGCTGGTTTGGAATGCCATGCTGGCTCGCCCGCAGGTGTGGCTTTTGTTTGTGGGCGCCGCGCTCCACGCCGGCCTCGCTGCGTTGCAGCGTCCTTCGTTTGAAGCAATGCTGCAAAAACTTATTCCGCCGGAACTTATGCCGTCGGTCAGCGCTCTGAACGCTTTGCGTTGGAACATGACGACGATCCTTGGTCCTTCTATAGCGGGAATTGTCGTGGCAAGATTCGGCGCCGCCGTCGCCTACTCGATCGATCTGGTGACGTTCTTTGCCTCGCTGACGGCCGTGTTCCTTATTAGCGCCGTGCCAAGGGCGACTCAAACCGAAGACCGCCCGACTCTCAAGTCGGTCGTCGAAGGCCTGCGCTACGCCTGGAGACGTAAGGAAATCCTGGGAACGTATCTGATTGACATGAACGCCATGTTTTTCGGAATGCCGACCGCTCTTTTCCCCGCAATGGCCGCCGGCTTCGGAGCCGGAACAGTTGGGTTCTTCTATGCCGCGCCGTCAGTGGGCGCGCTGGTTGCGACTTTGACTTCCGGCTGGGCGAAGAAAGTTAATCGGCATGGTCTCATTGTCGCGATTGCGGCGGCGCTCTGGGGCGTGGCGATTATTTTTTTCGGCTTGGCGCAAAATCTTTATCTGGCTCTATTTTTTCTCGCGCTGGCCGGCGGTTTCGATATGATAAGCGCGGTCTTTCGGATGACCATGTGGAGTCAGACGATTCCCCATTACTTGCGCGGGCGGTTGGCCGGATTGGAGATGATCAGCTACACCTCCGGACCAAAGCTTGGCGACGCGGAAGCCGGCATCGTGGCCACGCTGTTTAGCGTTCGCACTTCAATCGTTTCGGGAGGACTTCTATGCGTAGCCGGCACCGCGATAATTTCGCTGTTGATCCCAGAATTCATCAGATACCACGGCGCTGCGGGCATCAAACAGAAAGAGTTGGAAGAAGCTATGCGCGAAACTGAAACCAAAAATCTGCTCGTCGAATAACACTCGCTGCAGCCTATTGAAGGAGGAATCGAATGGAGCTTCCCCTGACCCCGTTAGAATTTGCGCGGCGCACCCGCAAACTCTATCCCGAGCGCGAAGCGGTAGTTGATGGTGACTTACGCTTAACTTACGAACAATTCTTCACGCGCTGTGATCGTTGGTCGGCGGCGTTGCAAACGCTCGGCGTGAACCAGGGCGATCGAGTTGCTTACATTGCGCCCAACACGCATGCCCAACTCGAATCCTTTTATGCCGTTCCCCAAACCGGCGCTGTTCTGGTTCCAATCAACTACCGGCTCACCGCAGACGACTTCGTCTACCTAATCAATCACAGTGGCTCGAAGATAGTCTGCGCTGATTCCGCCTATCTGGATGCAATTGACGGCGTTCGTTCGCAGTTACCAAATGTTGTAGCGTTCGTAGCGCTCGAAGGCGGAACTGACAAGCAAGGCTGGCTCGATTACGAGACGCTTCTGACCGGTGCGCCCGCAGAGTTTACCCGGCCTGAAATTCAGGAAACTGATCTATTGACGATCAACTACACCAGCGGCACAACCTCAAGACCGAAAGGCGTGATGATCACACATCGCAATGCCTACATTAACGTGGTAGGCACGCTCATCCATCACCACATGGCCCACGCCGATCGCTATCTCTGGACGTTGCCGATGTTTCATGCCAATGGCTGGACGTTTGTGTGGACGGTGACGGCTGCCGGCGCGACCCACATCTGTCTGCGTAAGGTCGAGCCGGTCGGTATCTTCGAGAAGATCAAACAGGAAGACATCAGCATGCTTTGCGCGGCGCCGACAGTCCTGATCAGCATCGCCAATGGCCCCGTGGAACTAACCCGCCAAGCGCGGCGCGGAGTTCGCATCCTGACCGCCGGCGCGCCGCCGGCCGCTGCCACCATCGAACGCATCGAGGGCGAACTGGGATGGGTCATCACGCAAGCATACGGACTAACCGAGACGTCGCCCTTTATCACCATCTGTGAACCAAGACCCGAGCACGAGGGACTTGCTACCGCAGCCAGGTCCGCGATCAAGGCGTGTCAGGGCGTGGAGTTGCTGACTTCAGGTGAACTGCGGGTCGTGGATGAAGAAGGGCGCGACGTGCCGCTTGACGGTGAAACGCAGGGTGAAATCGTTGTTCGCGGCAACGTCGTGATGAAGGGTTACTACGAAGACCCGGAGGCCACGGCTGAAGCCATGCGCGATGGTTGGTTTCACACCGGTGATGCGGCGGTTGTCCACGCGAACGGGTACGTCGAGATTCGCGATCGGATTAAGGATGTAATTATCAGCGGCGGTGAAAACATTTCTTCGGTTGAGGTTGAAGGTGTGTTGCTGCGTCACCCGGCCGTGCAGGAAGTCGCCATCGTAGGTTTGCCGCACGAGCGTTGGGGCGAAGCGCCGCACGCGTTTGTAGTCTTGAAGGCTGGCGCTGCCGCGTCCGAAGCCGAGTTGCGCGAGTTTGCCCGCGCGCATCTCGCACACTTCAAAGCGCCGCAGGGCTTCACCTTTGTTGCGGAACTGCCCAAGACAGCCACCGGCAAAGTTCAGAAGTATGTGCTGCGCGGCAAACCGGCAATCGCAAAACAGTGAAGACTCTGGGTTACGGAGGGGAATGATGAAAAAAATTTTGAAGGTCGGGCTTGTGCTGGTTGTGATCGCGGCGGTTGCACTCACCATCTTCTGGTTTGCGCGTCCTGCCGATGTTTCGTTTGACGAAGTTCGCGCCGGCGTTCCCAACTCGGATTACAGCCGCTTCGCCGAAATTGACGGCGTGCGTATTCACTATCAGGAAAAGGGGACGGGAACGCCGCTCGTTTTGATTCACGGTTACACCTCGTCAACCTATTCGTGGAAAGACGTCTTCGAGCCGCTCTCGAAAAATTTCCACGTGATTGCCGTTGACCTCAAGGGCTTCGGCTTTTCCCGGAAGCCCGACGGCGACTATTCAAGACGCGCGCAGGCATTGCTGGTTACGCACCTGCTCGATCATTTGAACGTTGAGAAGGCGTGGCTATGCGGGAACTCGATGGGCGGTGAAGTGGCACTCAATGTCGCGCTCGCGAACCCGCAACGCGTGGTGGGATTAATTCTGGTTGACAGTGCGGGCGTGGAGGTGCCGGGCAAAGGTTCACTCACGCCCGGCTATCTCATGGTTCCGGTTGTTGGCCGTCTCTTGATCGCGTTCTCACTTACTTCCGACAAACTCGTGCGCGAGGGTTTGGGAAAAAGTTTCTACGACCGTACGAAAGTCACTGACGACCGCGTGGCAAATTACTTTCGTCCACTGAAAACACGCGGCGGACAACTGGCGGCCCTGCGAGCGCGCATGCAATGGTCAATGTTTCCGGTTGAACCAGAGCTGGGCAGAATCAATGTGCCCACGTTGATTTTGTGGGGCGCGCAGGATCAGCTTATTCCGTTGGCGGCAGGACGCAAGCTGAGTGCGCTTATCAAAGATTCAAAGTTGGTGATCTTCGACAGTTGTGGTCATCTCCCGCAGGAAGAAATGCCTGCACGAACTATTGACGAAATGACCAAGTTCATCGCCGCGTCGAATCAGGCAAGGAACTAAAAGGCAGGTGCTCATAAGACTACGCGGCGCCGTATCGTATGCGTCAAATGAGGTGACCTAAATGTATTGTTCATCCTGCGGTTCAGCAGTGACATCAGGCTTGAGCTACTGCAATCGTTGTGGGGCTCAACTGAACTCGAAAAAGTCCGGCTCAACTCAGGGCCCGCAAGTACCGGAGTCTCTCGTCTGGGCGATTGTGGCCGTTTCGGTTGGCGGTCTCGGGCTAATCATCGGCTTAATGGCCGTGATGAAGAACGAACTCAACTTCGACACTCAGCTAATCCTGTTGTTCTCACTGCTCAGCTTTCTACCCCTGCTGGTCGCCGAAATCGTTTTTATCTGGCTGTTGCTGAGTTCCGTTAGGCACGCCAGGAATCGCGAGCGAGACCCTGACGCGGTCACCCCGCTCAAAGGATCGACTACGAAAGAACTTGGTGAGGCGCACGAACGTTTTCTCAATGAGCCCGCGCTGAGCGTAACCGAACAACCGACGCGCACGTTGGAGACTGTCCACCGCGAGCGCAAACCGGAATAACGAATAGCGCTTCATTGCCAAAACGTACTCAGAGTCATGAAGAAAAACCTATCAGCAAAGAGGCGAGATCCTTTTCCGTTTGTTCTCGAAGAACTCAGCTCGATTCGCCCCACTATCAAACGCTGGTTTGGGTTCACCAGTGTCTACCTTGACGAGAAGCTTCTATGCTCGCTGCGTGATAGCGCCAAGCAGCCCAACGCAAACGGTATGTGGTTATACACGACTACGGAACACGTCGAGAGTCTGGGCAAGGAGTTTCCTGAGTTGCCAAAACGGCAGTTGTGGCGGTCGCGCTCCGGAAACAGTGCCTGGGTAGTATTGGCCTCCCGACTGGAAGGCTTTGAGGAATATGCCTTCAAGGCTTGCGAACTGATCCTTCGCGGAGATAGGAGGATCGGCAGGATAACGCGCGGAAATACTTAACCTTCGGGTAATCGCTTTTCTCCTTGTAAAACTGCCCGATTCGTGGCAAACCAGTTACCGTCTGCAATCAGATCGCCGGAGTTGGTTCATGTTTCATCGCCAATATCTAAGTGTCGCTACCTGTTTAGTCGTCCTTTTGGTTTGCCTGTCAGGCAGTTTCTATCGTCCGCCGGTTTACGCGCAAACGGGTGAGACCATAGAGGAGCTGAAGGTAAAAGTTCGCGAGTTAACCAAACAGACCAAATACACCGAAGCCCTGCCACTGTTGGAGAAAATCGTCGCTGCCGAACCAAACAACGCGGAGATGCAGCTTCTTCTGGGGTTCGCGCTCATAGCCCAGGTCAACAACACCAAAGACGCAGCGCAGGGCAAAGCGTTGCGTCTGCGCGCCCGCGCGGCGTTCGTGAAGGCGAAAGAGTTGGAGGTTCAGGAGCCCTTGGTGGACGCCTTGATCGCCAGCATTCCGCAAGACGGTTCCGAAGGGCCCGCCTTTTCGCAAAACATTGCCGCCAATAGTTTGATGACGGAAGCCGAAGCCTTCTTTTCTCAAGGCAAACTCGACGAGGCGCTGCGTAACTACCAAAAAGCTCTGGAGCTCGATCCGAAGCTTTACCACGCTGCGCTTTTCGCCGGCGATGTGTTTCTTCAGAGAGAAGATTTTGCACGAGCCCAGACGTGGTACGAACGCGCCATCGCCATCGATCCAAACAGAGAGACCGCCTACCGCTACTCGGCAACGCCGTTGATGAAGCAAGGTAAAACTGAAGCCGCACGCGACCGTTACATTGAAGCGTTCATTACCGAGCCTTACAGCAAGTTTGCCCGCGCCGGCCTGATCCAATGGGCGCAAATCACCCAGACCCAGATTGCCCATCCAAGCATCGACATGCCCACCAAGGTAACCTTTGACGAGAAAGGCAACGCCAACATCAATCTCGACGCCAACCCGTTGCTCAGTGGTAAAGACGACGGATCGTTCGCGTGGATATCTTACGGCGCCACGCGCTCAAACTGGAGGAAGGAACAATTCGCAAAGAGATTTCCGAACGAGGGCGTGTACCGCCACAGTTTGGCGGAGGAAGCAGAAGCCTTACGCAGTGTCATAGACCTGGCGACGTCTGAGAAAAAAGTGAAGGCCTTGAGTCCTTCACTTCTAAAACTGAAGCAGCTCAACGATGAAGGCCTGCTCGAAGCATACATCCTGCTGGCGCAGCCAGACGACGGGATTGCGCGGGATCACCCTGCGTATCTGAAAGATAGCCGGGATAAGCTGCGCCGTTACATGATTCAATACGTGGTGACCGGTGGCGGAAACTGGCAGAAGTTTTAGTAAGCACACACAGCCCGAAACAAAAAGAGGCAGACCAATCGATCTGTTGGTCCGCCTCTAAAAACTTGTTCACTATTCACTGAAGTTAGGGAGCCGTCTTCTTCGACTCATCATCTCTCTTTTTCACATAGATCTCGCCACGCGGGACCAGCCCAGCCTTCTTGGCAAGCGCAAACACTGCCGAGTCCACCAGGTCTTTGTTGTCCAGGCGGAAGCTGGTTACTCCAGACACGCGCGTGTCCGGGTCACTGTATTGAAGAGTCAGATAACGAACCTTCGTTTTGATTAAGCCCAGTGGCCAGCCGAAGTAAGGTACATTCTGGGCCACGGTTGCGGCGGTGGGTCGTCGTTTTTGCGTGTCGGCAAAAGCCGAGGTTACGGCGTTGTAAGGAATGAAAAACAGGTCTTTATTGTCCTTGCGAAAAAGCAAACGCTGGTTAGTGTCGTCGAAGCTAAGCGTGCCTTCCAGGGTTTTGTTGTAACCAAAGATGCCGCCCTCATACTTCGCCTTCATGGTTTGCGGAGCCGGGGCGGGCGCAGCCTTCGATGCGTCTGTCGCCATGTCTTTTTCGACGGCCCGGGGCCGTTGCGCACAAACCGCCGCAGCCATGACAGTCGTTAATAAGATTATTCCAAAAAACTTCATTGCTCTAACCTCCACCAGCATTACAAATTATTTTGCGAATGGCCGCACCCGCTCAGCTGCTTCTTTGAAATCCGAATCACTCGGCGCCAGACTCAACCCTTTTTGATAGACAGCTAGTGCTTTCGCATACTGCTTGGTTATTTCGTACGCGTAACCAAGCTCTCGATAGACATTGACATCATCCGGCGCTTTCTGGGCTGCCGTTTGTAGAGCGGCGATTGCTTTGGGGAAATTCTTGGCGCGTGATTGAGCGATTCCCAGCAGATAAAAAGTCACGCCCTTAGCGTCAGGCTGTAAGGTGGCTCGCTCAAGGGCAGCCGCGGCGCGTGCATATTGTTCAGAACCAATCAACGCTTGCCCAAAAAGGGTCACTGCTTCAGCGTCAGTTCTGACTTTGATTAAGCCTTCACCGGCACGTACTGCGCCCAGATAGTCGGCCGCTGCTTTAGTCGGCTCATCTGTGTTGAGAGCCGCACGGCGCAGATATGCTGACGTCAGCAAAGCCCAGGCGGCGGCAAAACGAGGATCGTTGACGGTCGCGCGATTGAGTGAGGCGATGGCGCCATCCAGATCGTTTTTCGCTACGCCAATCTGACCCAAGTAGAAAAGCGACAAAGAATCCTTTGGGTTGATCTTAACGACGGCGTTGAAGGTCTTTTCAGCGTCTGCCGGTTTGCCGGTTTTGTATTCGGCAAGACCACGAAAGTAAAGCAGCGAGGGATCGGGTTCGGCGCCAGGCCGCGTGGTGGCCGCAACCAGCAAAGGCAAGGCGCGATCGAATTTTTCAGAAAGCACAAAGGCCTGCGCCAGCGCATCATCCGTGTTCGGGTCTTCCCGCTTGGCGACTTGCTGTAGATCGCGTGCCTTCTGCAAATCCTCTATCGCCGGGCCATACTGCTTGAGACTCAACTCCGCAAAGCCGGCGATTTTCCAGGCCTCGGAGTCATTCGGAAACTGGGCAGCGATCTGCTTCGCTTCCGCTGCTGCCGCGGCGAACTGTTTTTGTTGCAGCAGTTGATAAGCGTGCGACGTGTCGCCAGTGCCTACTGTATTTACGATGGGCTTTACCGGCTGCACGTCTATCAGTGGCCGGTTTGAATTGTTTTTCGCCGTGGGACTTGGCTTAGGCTCTGGTCTGAGCAACGGTTCTTCAGCGGGTTTCGCCGGCGGCGGCTTCACGCGGCGCGGCCGGCTCGATTGCGCTACCACAATTCCGCACAAAACTGTCAGGGACAAACTTAATGAAAAGACGCGGCAAAAGGGTCGATTAGTCATAGATTGTTCTTCCGGGGAGAGACTTAATTCGAGGTAAATAGAGCGCTTCCGAAAGACATGTTTCCGATGCCGGGGGCGGCGCTTTAGTTTGCCGAGTTTGCCCCTCGCCGGGGAAAGACTACTAACTAAGCCTACTCCAGTAACTAGCCAAAAGAAAAGCGACCGGCCAGGAATGACCGATCGCTTTTCCTAGGACGACAGGCATTCCTGCCCGTCAATTATCCAGGAACCGGGACAGGCAGGAAGGCCTGTCCTCCGTTCTTAGAAGTTTAGTTTCACTCCAAACTGAAACTGTCTCGGGTCAAACGACGCCGTTGGGCGGCCGTAGTAGCGGCCATTGTTGGCTCGCAGAGCGAAGTTATTAACGTCGCTGAACAACGGCGATGCCGAGGCTTCGTTAAAGCGATTGAACATATTGAAGCCTTCGGCAATCAGATCCAGTCTGACGCGCTCGCCAAACCGGATCGCCCGCGTTACGCGCAAATCGAGCGAAGCAAACTTATGCGTGATGCCGCTGTTGCGCCCGAGGCTGCCGTTTGCAAAGAACGGCGGCAGCACCAGCGTGCCACTTGAATTAACACTGGGTCGATCATTGGAGCTCTGCTGATCGCCATTGGTGTCAACGCCAGTGATAATATTGAACGGGCGTCCCGAGCTCACTTCCATAATCGGAGCAATAGTGAAGTCGGAGAAGAAGCGATGCAGTCCGTCAGAATGGCGCCAGGCGCCGGGCGAAGTGACTACAGCGCTGAAGACATAGCGGAGGCGCTGGTCGAAAAGAGAGTCGGCCCGTTCAGCTCGGAAGTCGAGGTTATTCTGCGGCTTGAGCAACGTCTGCAAGTCGGAAGAATCATCAATGGAGTGGGCCCAGGTCAGGGACGCCAGAAACTGGAAATTGTTGGCGAAGCGCCTCTTCAAGTCCACGTTCAAAGCGTGATAGGTCGAGTTACCTTCGGAAAGTTGTGAGCTGACGTCGCCGAATGGCGAGATCACGCCCGGCGTGCGCAGGGTGTTGTTCGCGGCAAGCAGCGCATTGAAGGTAGCCGGAGAAAGCCCGGTAAGTGCCTGAACGAAGAAATAATTTGGCGCGTTGGGCCGGAAGAAATTAGCCGCAATCGGAGAAACGACGCCCTGTCCCAGGGCGTTTCGTCCGAGGATCCCGGGGATAACAACTGTGAATCCGGGAGGGCAGCCCGCTCCCGGACAGGCCAGTGGTATTGAAAAGAACTGCGCCGAAGTGGGGTCCGGGGGGGCACCGCCTGTAAAGCGACGGAAGTTTTCGATGAGCAGATCATTGCGCATCAAATTAATGTCGCGTGGGTGCGGCAGATGATGTGCACCGACAAAGATGTAGCTTGCCGACAGAGACATGTCTTTCGAGAGTTGGTGCTCAACAGTCAAATTGCCCTGATTGGCAGAGGCATATTCAAATTTCTTGTCCGGGAAAAGCGTGAACGGAAGGATCGTGCCGAATCCCGGGAAGGTTTGGTCGTTGAACCGCTGGCGTCCGGCTTGATATTGCGCACTCGAGGCCGCACCGGGAGTGCAGTTAACGCCGGGGATGGCACCCGGGAAGTTACAGACGATCACCGTGCCCTGAAAGATCTGCGCGGCGTTAAGGAATGTTAACGGAGACGGATTGTTGAATGTCAGCGTTGACTGTTGCTGCTGCGCTGCGTCCGCAATATCGGAATTGAAGGCGATGGCTAAGAGCGGGTGATCGTAGAAGAGCCCGAAGGCCGCACGAATAACTGTCTTGCCGTTATTGTGTGGATCCCACGCAACCGCCACTCTGGGCGCAATGTTGTTCTTGTCGCGGGGGAAGCCCTGCTGCACGCCAAGCGCATCTTGCGCCGCTAATAGGTCTGCCTGAGAAAGCGTGATGCCTGAGAGTGGATCCCTAAAAGAGGGCTCCGGTGCAATCGTATCTGTCAGTTCATAGTCGTAACGCACGCCGTAATTCAGTGTCAGGTTTGGTCTGATCTTCCATGAATCCTGCGCAAAAAACGCCATCGGCCGGTTTTTTATCTTGCTGACTGGATTGCCGAACCCCTGCACGTAAACAGAGGGGATACCCAGACCGTAAGACTGCACTGGGGTAAAGTTAGGCGGCGCTTGTCCGTTTGGGGCAGTCGGCAGCGTCGGCGCCAGAGTACGAGCGGAAAACTCGCCGAAGTTGAAGAGTCCGGCAAAGTTTAGTTCGAAGACCGCTGAAGGAATTCTTATGAAGGCGAAGTCGCCACCAAACTTGAACGTGTGATTGCCGGCAACCACGCTCAGATTATCAGTCCATTCGTAGCGCGTCTCAGTGCGAATCACGGGAGAAAACAGTTCGCGGCCGATGAACGCCGCGCCGGTGATGTTAAAAGCAACGGCTTCCTTATTCTGCGAGGTGAAGGTTGCGCGTCGCTCGCCGAAATTGAACCGCGCCTCGTTAACCATATTGCCACCAAGCGTGGAAGTTAAACTTGCGACTAATGACATGTCGCGCAGCTGTTGAATGCCGGTTCGTGAAAAATCGTTCTGGCCGAGTGACTGGTTTTGCGATTCCACCTGAATTCCCGTAATGCGACTGGGGTTGTAACCGCCACGCAAACTGAACTGATGGTCCCTGGTAATCAGGTGATCGATGCGGATCGAATTGAAGGTCGTCCTGTCAACAATCGGAAATATCTTTTGTAAATTATTCAACGGGCGAAATGCTATCGGCAGTCCGTTAGTGCCGGTAGTGCCAACTGGAACCGGCGCGCCCGTTAACAGGAATCGGCTTCCGATTGTCTGTCCGGCGGGAATTACGCCGCCGGCGCTCAGAAGCGGGTTGGTGCCTGTCAATCCCGTTGTTCCGCCGCTCGATGCCAAATAAGCGTAATTAACAGCTGCGCCGATAAGTGCCGCATTGCCACTGCCCAGCAGGCTATTGATATAGGTGGCCTGCGTTGGTGTGAGGTTCCGGAACGTTTGTACACCGAGACCGGTAATGGGTATTGATACGGAGCTACCCAGCCCTCGCGTTACGTCACTGGTAAAGAAGCCGGACTCATCGCGCCGGCGCTGTTCGAAAGCGAAGAAGAAAAAGGTGCGGTCACGATCCAAAGGACCGCCGAGCGTTACGCCGTATTGGGTTCGTCTGAAGTCCGGCTTGGCGATCGGCGAAAACGGATTGCGCGCCTGAAAGCTCTTGTCTCTGAGAAAACCAAATACGTTTCCGTGAAAATCATTCGTGCCGCTCTTGGTAACGACATTTACGATGCCGCCGGAAGATCGTCCAAACTCCGGGGCAAAAGAATTCGTCACCACTTGAAACTCCTGCACTGCTTCCTGAGAAACAGTCGACCGCGAGGCGTTGACCGAATTGTCAGTGTTGTCGGCGCCGTCAACTTGAACCAGATTCGAACGGCCACGTTGGCCACCAAAGTTTAGACCGGTGGTAGGCGCTGGTCCGATTGGGCGACCGTTGTCGCGCCCGACAGTGGAGGTGGTCAGCGCGAAGGCCAGATAGTTCCTTTCATTAATGGGAAGATTCTCGATGCGTTGCAGGTCCACTGTCGTGGCCACTGCTGTTTTGGAAGTTTCCACTAACTCAGCGGCCGCGCCCGAGATAGTTACCACCTCGGTGACCTGTCCCACTTCCAGCGCCACATCCAGGTCCGCGCGCTGGCCGACGGTGAGTTTCACTGCCGGCAACACCGCCTTCTTGAAGTTTGGAGCCTCTACCGTGACTTCATAGTCGCCGGGAGCGAGATTGTCAATCAGATAGGCGCCTTCGTCGTTAGACGTCGTCCCTTTGCTGATATTTGTCCCTGGATTACGAGCGGTCACGGTGGCGCCGGCTACTACGGCGCCCGTCGCGTCGCGAACGACACCCTGCAAGTCGGCGGCGTTGGATTGCGACTGCCCGAGGGCGACGCCCGATCCAGGAAGCCCACAAACTATGGTAACGAGCAAGAGAACTGCGAAGCGAATCGAGGGCTTAAGCCACTGCGTAGAGGACGCAAACATCATTGTTTCTCCTTAGCTAAGTTAGGGACGCGGACGACCAGGTAAGAACCGGAAATTATCGGCGATTAGGACGCTCCGCCTTTTTACTCCAAAAGCTCGCATCTGGCAAGCATTTATGTACTTGATTCGAAGCTCCACCGCAGTAAATGGCGGCGCGGATCAGACGCCTGGGGCTCTTGCTTCATGGCTGCTGGAATGGCGCGTAGCCCGAGCGAGTTTCCGCCGCAGGCTGGAACTTGCTCCGAAAAGTAGTATTGCAGCTTCAGCCAAATGAGGGAAAAATGCCGCTCGCCGAAGAAGACCCGAGACCCGCAAACGCGAATCGAAGCGTCGCCGGTATTCCGCACGGTAGTCGGCTACCAGTGATTCGAATCCGCTACCCTGCCGCAGCAGCCCAAGATTCCGCGCCACGGCCTCGGCAGCAACCTGCCCGCTCTCCAGCGCCATCAGCATGCCGCTGCCTGTGAAGGGATCAATAAATGCCGCGGCGTCGCCCACGGTTAGCAATCCCGCAGCCGGTGACAGCGTCCGGCGCCCAAAGCTTTCAAGCGACACACTGAGCCACGGTGTACTAGTCGTGGCTCCCGCAAGCGTGTAAGCAGCGCGGGAATTCTTCAGCACCACTTCGCGCAACACGAGCTCAGGATCTGAACCATAGCGGCGGACGTCGTTTGCTGCGACGATAAAACAGAGGTTGCTGACGCCACCTTCCACGGCACTCAAGCCGCCATATCCGCATTTGTAGAAATAGATTTCGCAGGCGCTGGCCGCTACCCGAGTATTTTCCAGGTGAGCCTTAAACGCCACCAGCGCGTTGGTGTGCCTTCTTCGATTCGCGCGTGGCGGATCCAAATGACGGGCCAGGGCGCGCGTCCGGCCGGTTGCGTCTATAGTTACGCGGGCCTCGTAATCTCGCGTTGCCTCGCCGGTTTTCACGCGGATGCCGCGCACCTCTTCCCGCTCGCAGATTAGTCGCGCCGCATGCGTCTCTTCCAAAACTACAACCCCGGCGCTTCTCGCCCGCTGGAGAAGCTGATGATCCATTTCACTACGGCTCAAGCCAAGGGCCTGCGTGCCGGGCTTAAACCATTCGCTCGGTACCGCAACGCTGTTGCCCCGGCGCGAATAGAAAACCGTTTCTGACACTGCGGCGCCGCGGGCAGCACTCATCTGATCCATCACTCCAAGTCGTTTGAAATGTGACAGACATTCAGGAGAGATAAACTCGCCGCAGAGCTTCGCACGCGGAAACTTTTTCTCTTCGATGAGCAACACGCGCGCTCCCGTCAACGCCAACTGAATTGCGGCACTGGTGCCTGCCGGACCAGCGCCGGCGATTGCCACATCGAAAGTGTTTGAAGAAGGCAGCGTCAATTTTTCCCTGCAAGCACTAGTCGATAAGGAAAATGTGGTTGGACCCGTGGGTTCTCGATTCCGGCACGCCGGGCCAAGTCTAATAATTCTACCGGGGTAAAGCTTCGCAGGATAGATAGCGCGCCATCTTCGCGAATAAGACGATTGTGCAAAAACAAGCGGCCGATCGTTGTGTAAAAGAAGTAGGCGACCGGGTGGCGGTGAAGGTCTATCACGAAAACCCCGCGAGTTGATACCCGGCTAAGCTCGCGCAGAATAGTCACCACATCCGCATTCTTGAAATGATGAGTGAAGAGCGAGCACAGCGCGTAATCAAATTGCTTGTCAACAAAGGGCAGCCGAAAAGCGTCGGCACGGACAGCGGTGATTTCCGGAAACGTGCCGGCGCGTTCCCCGATTGCCTTTGCGGATCGCGCGTTTAGTTCAACTCCGGTGAGCTGCGCTTTCCGTCCGCCCTTGCGCGCCCACTCGGCAACGATGCGCAACAGCTCTCCCGAACCCGCACCGACATCGAGCACAGAAAAGCCTGGCAAGTTTAGTTTTTCGATCTCCGTCAGGAGAGAATCTCGCAGCGCGCGGGCGTCACCCAACCAGCGATTGACGAGCTGAAGCTCAACAATGCACCCCTCATATTCCTCCGCCGTGTAGTCACCTTTATCAAGGTGCTCGAGCTCCAAGCTGCGCTGGCGGAACCGATCAAGCATAAGAGTGGGCAGCATAATAACAGTCTCATCAGCGTGCCCTAAACCAAATGGAGTCGGCGGTGGGCCTCAGCTACGTTTGTCGCCGGCTTTGAAGTCTGGAATCATTGCTTCATGGCGAGTAATTCCGGCGCGGTTCCTAAACTGTTTTTCAACCCGCAGCACGTCGGGGAAGCAATTGAGCCTAACTTCATTGGGCGATCGGCATCCTTTCAATGTGGCGCTGTCTTGCGCATCTCGCTGCACGTCGACGAGTCGCAACGAATTGATGAGGCGAAATTCAAGGCAGCAGGCTGCAGTGTCCTGGTCGCTGCGGCTTCGTTGTTAATCGATCAGGTGATCGGGAAAACAACCGGCGAAGCCGCGGCGGTCGCGCAACGCGCTGACCAGTTGCAAGAAAAGATCGGAGCCTTGCCGGCGGAACGAAGTGAGTGTCTGCTGTTGGCCTGCGAAGCTCTTGTCTCGGCCATTCGCAACTACAGCAACTCTGCACGCGATGAATGGGAGGGTGATGAGGCATTGATCTGCACCTGCTTCTGCGTTTCGGAACGAACTATCGAACGTGAGATTCAAGAGAAAGGTCTGCGAACCATCGCCGAGGTCACTGCGGCCTGTAGCGCCGGTGGCGGCTGCCGTTCATGTTACCCTTTGATTCACGACATACTTGATGATTGCGAACGTGAGAAAAGGATCGGGTCCTAAAAGCCTGGTCGCCAATGGACAACCTACCAGTTAATTTTTAGACGAGCTCCCAATGCCCACACCGACTGGAACCTTATAAATAGTTATGTTCGCGTAGTGGTGGCCCGTATCTTCAAAGACTTTCTGGAAGTACTTTTGGTAAACCGCCTCGTTCAGCGGTTGGATGGCTCTGTTCTCGCGAACGCCATCGTCTATTCCTACATAGGCGATGTGATAACGATTCAGCAGGCGAACAAGTTCTAACGGATTGCGCTCTTGAAACATCCGGCGATAGATCTCTTCTCTTGCCTGAACATCGTAGCCGGCCGTCCATGGGAATAACGTGTTTCCCAAAAAGACCTTGCGACCGGTAAAAAAGATCGGGTGAGTGAGCAAGTTTTGCGTCAGGAACACATCGGAGGGTTTCGTATTATTCAATAGCCACATAGTCAGAGGATCGTCCTTATAAGGCACAACCAACTCCGGGTCGTTACGAAACGGAAACAGATTGATCACCCCTTCAGAGATCGTGAGCACTGCGAGAACAGCTGCCAGGGCGAGGCCGACTCTTTTCACCCGCGCAATCCGCCAGAGCGCGTAGGCCGCATATATGCTTGCGAAAATGCTCCACATATTAAGCAGCTTATGATTGTTGAAAATATCGGGACTCAACTGAAAGAGAAACACGACCACCAGTAAGCTAGATACCGCCAGAAACACGCGCCGGTGAAAGCCGGAGAGTAGCGCGAGGGCAATGAAGATCAGAAGCCACTTAAACCCAAACGTCCAGCCGAGGTACTTCACGACCGCAAACAGTTTCGGCTGGCCCAGGGTATATCCCCAATGAAGTATTGATTGGTCCGGACGTGCGACATTTCCCCATCTAAACAAGATTACTTGTGGCAGTCCCAGAAGCAGGACTATGCCAATAAGGAGAGCCAAATAGCTCCGGCGCGGCAAGAGGATAAAAAAGGAGCCAACGACTATCAGGGCAGTCATGAAGATGGCGCTGTTCCAGTAAGGCAGTAGCCCGATCAAGGCGCCGGAAAAAATGAAAGACCATAGTGGTGGAAACTCTTCTCTTAACCAGGGTGCTGCATTCTCGGTGCTGTCCAAAATTTTGGGTGGATAACCCTCGTCTTCCGCGACGGCACCTGCCGCATTCTCCGTAGTCTCCAACGTTCTAGGCGGATCGCCCTGGTCTTCCGCGACCGTACCTGCCGCATTCTCCGTAGTCTCCAACGTTCTAGGCGGATCGCCCTGGTCTTCCGCGACGGCAAATGCTGCATTCTCCGTGCTGTCAAAAATTTTGGGTGGATACCGCTGGTCTTCCGTGGCGGCAGAAACAAGCCGATTCTGTTTGTAGAAACCAATGAGAAAAATTAAGACAACAAAAAGTATGCCAACGCCGCTAATGAGATGCCGCTGGTTGGCGAAGACGGCCACTGTCAACACGCCCCAGCCTTCACCGCGAAATGGATAGCCCGAACTCACGAACTCCGTCCGCTGGGCAATAGCAGTTAACGCCTCGCGGATGCTCCGTTGCGACCGCAGAAACGGAATGTAAGAGAGTGAGGTCGAGAAGAAGAAGAGAAAAGCAGCGATCCGGCCCACAACGCGGGAATCAAATAAGATCTCAGCGAAGGTCACGATCAGGATTAGCAACGCCAGTAGCGAGAGTATGCTGAGCAGGTTTACGGCCGAAACCAGGTTTAAACCGAGAACCTCAAGGTTGGCGGCTTGAAACCAAAACAGAAAGTGATACTTGATAAACTGACCGGGGAAGAAAGGATGTTCGGTAGGAAAGTTGTGCCCGAGCGCGAAGCTCTGTGACAGAGACAAGTTGGCGCCAAAGTCAGACCAGGCTTTGAATCCGATCAGAAAGCTCCCATCCTTGAAGCCCAGATTCGCAAACATCAGCCAGCATGCGAATACCGAGGAGGCGCCCATCAATATCCAATCCCAGCGCGCAAATCTAACCGGTCGCGTCCGGAAAGGATTAAGATATTCTGAGGATGGGCGGAGCGGGAGTCTGTAGATCGCTAAAACAAAAACAGCCAGAAACGCCAGATTGCCAAAAACCATAGGCCGGGCAGTCCAAGCGAAAGCCAGCGCGCCGAGGTAAGTGATCCACGTACTGAGAAGTAAACCAACGAGAAAAGAGGTTGCGATGCGGTGCGGGCCGGAAGCGAAGCGATAGAAGGACCGACAGATCCGATCCCCCAAATACGTCATGGCCGCTAGGTAAAGGATGGCCAGCATCGCAACTCCTGGGAAGTCGATTGAAAACTACAGCGCGGCTCGCAGTTGAATCCAATGCTGAGCCTCTTTTCGAAACCAGCAGGACCGGCATTCTTGCCTAGCCGGGAATACCAACATAACATGATAGACAAGAATTGTGCGTCCTATTAAAATGATCTATCTCGATAACAATGCCACCACGCGCATCGCGCCGGAAGTTTTCGCGGCGATGCAGCCTTACTTAACCGAAGTCTACGGCAATCCTTCTTCGGCACACTCGCTGGGCCGGCAAATGAAGTCGGCTGTAGAGCGCGCTCGCGAACAGGTCGCCGAACTGCTTGGCGCCGCGAGCCCCGGTGAAATTGTTTTCACTTCGTGTGGTTCGGAATCGGACAACTGGGCGATCGGCGGGTTCCTCGAACAGAACCCCACGCGGCGTCACATCATCACCACGCGCGTCGAACATGAAGCGGTGCGCAATCTCTGTGAGCATCTCGCGCAGATCGGTTGCGAGGTGACGTGGCTGGAAGTCAACGAAAGCGGGGAACTCAATCTGGATGATCTGCGGCAGGCCTTGCGACGCGACACTGGAATAGTTTCCGTAATGATGGCAAACAACGAAACGGGCGTGCTCTTTCCTGTCCAGGATATTGGGAATATTGTCCGGGAAAATTCAGACGCCGTTTTCCACGTTGACGGCGTACAGGCCGTTGGCAAGGTTCCGATCAATCTGAAGGAACTCGAAGTCGATTTGTTCGCGTTATCAGGTCACAAGCTGCACGCGCCGCAGGGTGTCGGGGCACTCTACATTCGCGATGGCATCAAGCTACCACCGTTTATCATTGGTGGCGCGCAGGAGGGTGGCCGGCGCGGAGGCACTTCCGCCGTTCCAAACATTGTCGGACTCGGCGCGGCCTGCGAGTTGGCCGTAACCTCCGACGACCATGACCCTATTGAAAGCCTGCGTAACAAATTGGAAACGACGATTCTGAATCAGATTCCCAATGCGCGCTTAAACGGGACCGCTGAGCCGGGGAAGCGTTTGCCTAACACTGCAAGCATTTCCTTCGAGTATGTTGAAGGCGAAAACATTCTGGTTCATCTCGACAAAGCCGGCGTTTGCGTGTCCACCGGTTCCGCCTGCCATTCAACTACTAAACAATCGTCGCCAACTTTGCGCGCGATGAACGTACCCTACACCGCGGCGCAGGGTTCGATTCGGTTCTCTCTGGGTCGTTACAACACCGAAGAAGAAATCGATTACACGCTCCGTGTCCTGCCCGAGATCATTGGCAAACTGGTCGAGATGTCTCCTTACGATAAGGAACTCAGGGCACTCGCGTCTGGCCGAAGAGCGGGGGCAAGCCCACCTTCCCAACCAGGAGCTGATCACACTTGCGTTGCTGATTCTTGATTGAAAGGCTTTCAAGGCCGGGCTACCGAGCGATTGAAAGAAGCTCTCAGGTTGGGAAGGTGGGCTTGCCCCCGCTGTCTGGGTAAACTCACGGTTAGAATATTGGAAAACTGGACTACCAGCTATTTGATCGAAAGTTCCTTTACAACTCTGTTCCCGCTTCAGTCGTCTGCGCTTTACTGGTAGAATTCGTCTTGGATTCAGATACGTCTCCGCTACTACTTCAATCGGTTTCCGGAGCAATAATCGATGTCAGGTGAACAGTCTGCCGCCAGTGAAACGCCTTCTGTCGCGATAGCCAAGACCGCGGCATCGCGCAAGGCGCGCCAGGATAGCGTGAGCTCGATGGAGACCGACGACTACGTTTGCATTGCGCCCGCCACTCCGCTCTCAAAAGCAATCGAATCAATGAATCGGGACGAAGGCGGTTGTGCAATCGTTTGCGCAGAAGATGGCTCGGTAGTGGGTATTTTTACGGAACGAGATCTCCTGACTAAGATCGTCGGACAGGAGACGGACCTGAACGCGCCGGTAAGCAACTGGATGTCGCCGGTGGTTGCGACTTTGACGCCGGAAGCAACGATCGGTGACGCCGTGACCATCATGAATGACAAGGGTTATCGTAATGTTCCGCTGGTCAAGAACGGCAAACTCGTTGGTTCGATCTCAGTTTTCGACGTCATTGGCTATCTGGCGGAAAGCTACCCGAAAACTACGATGAACCTGCCGCCGAATCCTGATCAGGTGATGGAGACAACAGACGGTGGGTGAAAACATTTTCGATTTTCGATTTCCAGTTGCCGATTTCAGAACATATCGTAACCTGAGCACAAATCGGCAATTGGCAATGGGCAATGGGCAATGGGCAATCGGCAATCGGCAATCCTAAACAAAGAAGGCACGATCAAACACAAATGAGCACACTTATCGAACCCCCGGTGGAACACGTGGAAAAGAATCTTGAGGAAGTGGAAGCCGTGACCATCCGCTTTGCCGGCGACTCCGGCGACGGCATGCAGTTAACGGGAACGCAGTTTACAAACACGTCCGCCGTTGTTGGCAACGACATTTCCACCCTACCCGACTTCCCGGCTGAGATTCGCGCGCCCGCCGGCAGCTTGCCTGGCGTCAGCGGTTTTCAGTTGAACTTCTCCAGCCAGGACATCAAGACGCCCGGCGATCAGCCCAGTGTCTTGGTGGCCATGAATCCTGCGGCGCTGAAGGTCAATCTGGCAGACCTCGAAGACGGCGGCACGCTCATCATTAACACCGACGGCTTCACGCCGGAGAATTTGAAGTATGCAAACTACGCTTCAAATCCACTCGAGGATGGCACGCTGGCCGGTTATCGCGTACACAAGCTGCCGGTCACAACGCTCAACATGAACGCGCTGAAAGGCAACGTTGAACTCTCGCGCAAGGAGATCGATCGCTGCAAAAACTTCTTCGCGCTAGGCGTGCTCTACTGGCTCTACGATCGGCCAATGGAAAACACGCTGGCCTGGATCACGAGTAAGTTTGGCAAGAACCCCGAGCTGGCCAAGGCAAACGAGATTGCTTTGAAGACCGGCTACAACTTCGCCGACACCACGGAAATATTCACCACCCACTACACCATCAAGAAGGCGAAGATCACGCCTGGCAAGTACCGCAAGATAACCGGCAACGAGGCCACGGCGCTCGGCTTTGTGGCCGCTTCGCAACTTGCCGGCCGGCCGTTGTTCTACGGCTCGTATCCCATCACGCCCGCGTCTGACATTCTGCATGAGCTGGCGCGACACAAGAGTTTTGGTGTGAAAACTTTTCAGGCTGAAGACGAGATCGCCGCAGTTTGTTCCGCCATCGGCGCGAGCTTTACCGGCCATATAGGTCTGACAGGAACTTCCGGACCCGGCGTGGCTCTCAAACAGGAAGCCATCGGCCTGGCGGTGATGACCGAGTTACCGTTGGTGATCGTTAACGTGCAGCGCGGCGGGCCATCAACCGGTTTGCCGACCAAGACCGAGCAGGCCGATTTGTTCCAGGCTGTCTGGGGACGAAACGGCGAATGCCCGGCGATCGTGATCGCGCCGGCAACGCCCGCCGATTGTTTCCATATGGCCATCGAGGCCGTGCGTCTCGCGTTTAAGTACATGAGCCCGGTGTTCTATTTGTCAGACGGCTATCTGGCCAACGGCGCCGAACCCTGGGCCATTCCGGAAATTGATCAACTGCCGAAGATCAACGTCACCTTTGCCACCGACCCGGCGAGCTTCATGCCTTATTCGCGCGACCCGGAAACGCTCGCTCGCCCTTACGCGATTCCCGGCACGCCGGGACTCGAGCATCGCATCGGCGGCATCGAGAAACAGCACATCACCGGCAACGTCAACTACGATCCTGAGAACCACCATCTGATGGTACGGCTGCGCCAGGAAAAAGTTGATCGCGCTGCGAACGACATTCCGCTGCTTGAAGTCTTCGGTGAAAAAACCGGTAAGGTCCTCGTGCTTGGCTGGGGCTCAACTTACGGCTCGATCAGCACCGCGGTCGAGAAACTTCAGAGTGAAGGCAAGAGCGTTTCGTCGGCGCATCTGAAGTATCTGAATCCCTTCCCGAAGAATCTTGGCGAAGTGCTCGCCGGATTTGAAACGGTGATTATTCCCGAGATGAATCTCGGCCAGCTTTGCACGATGGTGCGCGCGAAGTATCTGGTTGACGCAATTGCCTTCTCGAAAGTCAAAGGACGTCCGTTCCAGATTCGCGAGATTGTTCGCAAGGTTGAAGAGTATTTGTAACCCGGGAAGTGATTCTATCTGCGATGGAGAGGCAAGCCAATCACCTACGTCCTAAGGAAACTTTGATCGAGCGCTTCGCGGAAGCTTCGAATTACTTTATGAGACAGGGTCGACTTCACATTGCGCTTGCCAACCTAACGCGAGATCTGAAAGAACATGGTATTGACTACATGGTGATTGGTGCCCTTGCTCTTTTTGAACATGGGTATGCACGTCTGACTGAGGATATTGACTTAGTGATGACGCGAGAGGGATTAGAAGACTTTCACCGCGAGTTAATTGGCTTAGGTTATGTTCCCGCTTTCCCCGGCGCAAAGAAAAGGCTGCGCTCCACCACAGAAGGAGTCACCATTGAGATAATGACTACCGGAGAATATCCGGGTGATGGAAAGCCAAAGCCGGTGAGTATTCCTGAGCCGTCCACGGCGTCAACCGAGATTGATGGCATTCGGATTGTGACGTTTGAAAAGCTAATCGAATTGAAATTGGCTTCGGGCATGACTGCACCGCACAGGCTTAAGGATTTGGCAGACGTACAGGAGCTGATCAAGATTCGCGGGCTGCAGGCTGAGTTTTCAGAGCAACTTGATCCGTACGTCAGAGAGAAGTTTTTGCAGTTGTACGAGACTGTTAAGCAGAGTCCGAAGGACTGAGACCTATGGCAGCCAGCATCTTGAACGTCGAAGGTTTCGATCCCGCTGAATGGAAGATTGAGCGGGAAGGCCGCGAGTGGAAAGGCGAGGAGTTCGACAAGCGGATTTACCAGGCACCCGAGAAGATAGAGTATGTCGGGGGAATCTTTATCAACGAACGACAAAGATTTACTGTTCTAGCGATGCTGCTTGAGAATTTGGGAATCGATAAAGCCGTTCAGCTTGGAAACCCAGAGGATTGGAAAGCAGCCATCACCGAATTACATTCCAAGGAGCAATAATGAGCACAACTGGAAATGGTCATAGTGGCAACGGCAGCAAGCCGATAGTCGTGGCGGTCTCAGCCGACAGCGAAGTCGGCTCGGCGGTGTCGGGCAAGATTGCCCCGCCTCCGGGTCAACAGAAAAAGGCTGACTTTGTTTCCGATCAGGAAGTGCGCTGGTGCCCCGGCTGCGGCGACTACGCAATTCTCAACAACGTGCAGAAGGTGATGCCCGAGCTCGGCATTCCGCGCGAGAAGATTGTTTTCGTTTCCGGCATTGGCTGCTCGTCGCGCTTTCCTTACTACATGAACACCTACGGCTTCCACTCCATTCATGGACGCGCGCCCGCAATTGCGACCGGCATCAAGTGTGCGAATCCGGATCTGAGCGTCTGGGTAATCACGGGCGATGGCGATGCGCTCTCCATTGGCGGCAATCACTTCATGCACGCGATTCGCCGCAATCTGGATGTCAACTACATACTCTTCAACAATCGTATCTATGGTTTGACTAAAGGCCAGTACAGCCCGACGTCAGAGTTTGGCAAGAAGACAAAGTCGAGCCCGGCTGGGGCGGTCGACTATCCGATCAATCCTCTTTCACTGGCCATCGCCAGCGAGTCGACCTTTGTGGCGCGCTCAATTGATATCGACGTCAAACATCTCGGCACTGTGGTCGAGGCGGCGGCCAGACATAAGGGGATTTCGTTTATCGAGGTCTATCAGAACTGCAATATCTTTAACGATCACGCCTTTGATTCATTCGCCGAGCGCAGCGTGCGCACCGACCGCGTGCTTTATCTCGAACACGGCAAGCCAATGATTTTCGGCAAGGACCGGAACCGCGGGATTCGCATGAATGGCGCGCACCCGGAAGTGGTAACCATCGGCGAAAACGGCATCAGCGAAAGCGATCTGCTCGTGCACGACATCTACCTGAAGGATCCGTCGGTCGCGTTTATGTTGGCGCGCATGGAGCATCCGGACTTTCCGCAACCGGTGGGAATCTTTCGCGCGGTCGAGCGTCCAACTTACGAAGAGATGATGGTTGGCCAGATAGATGCGGCCATCGCGAAGTTTGGCCCAGGCAGCCTGGAAAAACTAATCAACAGCGGCGACACCTGGACTGTAGAATGAGAGGGTAAAAGGGAAACGGGTAATAGGGGAAACCCTGGTTTGTTACGCTTACCCTTTCCCCCTTCCCCTTCTTCCCCATTTTCCTTGGAGTGATTTATGAATTGCCCCAGTTGTGGTCACGAAAACATCGACGGCGTTGACCGTTGCGACGAGTGTCTCGCGTCGTTTCGCCAACTCGACATTCCGAGCGCGGAGGCGGCTGAGGGCCTGGCGCGCTCCGTCATGGAAGACAATCTGAGTCGCCTTGATCAGGACGAGACAATTTCCGTTGCCCCTGACACACCCGCACTCGAAGTGACGCACCTCATGAAGAATTCCAACTCCGGCTGCGCGCTTGTCGTCGAGGGCGGCAAGCTGGTGGGCATTTTCACCGAGCACGACGTGTTAAAGAGAGTGACCGGAGCCGGTAATCTGGCGGCAGCGAGTGTTAAGGAACTCATGAGCCCGAATCCGGAAACGCTTAACGAAAAAGATTCGGTGGCCGAGGCCCTCAACAAAATGTCGCTTGGCCGCTACCGCCACATTCCCTTCAAGAAAGCTGACGGCACCTACGCCGTTGCCTCAATCAGGTCCGTCCTCAAATACATCGCCCAGGAAGACTGGTAGGTTCGCACATTATAGGAACCTCTGATCCAGTTGAGCTCGGCGCCTGCGCACTGCTCCTCGCCTCCTAGATCGCGGTAGGACTGCCAGTTACCCGACAGCCCCCGCACAGACCCCGGCGTGCGGTTTTCCCGCACCGGGTTCTTCGTGAATACTCGCTTCCGCATGAAGGCTCAACGGCGCGAAGCTACCAAACAGGATGTCGGGCGC
>JANMQG010000146.1:0-2983 GCA_031370285.1 Chloracidobacterium sp.
GTCTTGCCGTCGCCGTCGTAATCAGCTGGAGCCGGAAGATCCCCTGAGAGGCCGAACTGGAAAGAGACAAATGTGGTATAGGAAGTGGAACTTTGAAGGATAAACCACGACCCGGTTGACGGACGAAAAACTGTGGGGTCAGATTTGCCGTCGCCGTCAAAATCCCCGATCATCGGCCTATCAACGCTCAAACCAAACTGCACCGTGAAAGGTTGGTCATTGGCACTATTAATCCATGCCCACTCTCCGGTTGAAGGACGGAAAACTGCCAAGTCGGCCTTACCGTCGCCATCGTAATCCGCAGGCATTGGTAAGTCGCCGTTGGTGCCGAATTGCCGGATAAGAATTCCAGCCGTACTACGTTGCACGAACCAGTTCGCTCCGTCTGGCCTAAAAACGCCAAAGTCCGTTTTGCCGTCGCCGTCATAGTCGGCGGGAGCGATTAGATCGCCCTGTGACCCAAAGGGCACTGAGAAAAAAGAGCTGTCAGAACTCCTGAGAACGAACCAGTTTCCATTCGAAGGTCGGTAGACGGAAATGTCAGCTTTGCGATCGCCATCGAAGTCGGGAAAGACCGATCGAATTGAGTTAAAAACATATACCGCGCCCTGACCGTTAGGGCTGGTCAACTGTTTCTCAACTGCGCCCACGACCAAATTGGTGGAACTAAAAGCGACACTCGCGCCGAAACGGTCGCCGTTGAAGGAATCGTCAGGATCAAGTTTTTGCCGTTCCGTCCATGTAGTACCGCTCCGCGTGAACACATAAGCAGAACCAGCATCCGGTCCAACGGCTGTATCGTCTTCGCGGGCGCCGACGGCGACGACGTTCTGGCTGACTGCAACCGACCAACCGAAGCGGTCGAACCCCGCACCGTCCGATGCGGTAAGTTTTTGTTGCTCCGTCCAGGTTGCGCCGTTGAATTCAAAAACATAAGCCGCGCCGAAGGCCGGTTGCGCGATGATCGGCGTATCCTGAGGCGCTCCGCCAACCAGCGTATTGCCTTCAATTGCGACTGAGAAGCCGAAACTATCACCGTTGTCACCATCCGGAATAGACAGTTTTTCCTGCTGAATATACAATCCGCCGCTCTCCACAAAAACATAAACCGAACCCGCGGCTGTAAACGGTACATCAGCGCCGGGCGATCCGACGACAAGCTTGTTGCCGCTGACGGCAAGCGATTCACCGAAAAAGTCTCCAAGCACAACGCCACCCATCGGAATGAGTTTCTGCACTTGCGTCCAGAAGGTTCCGCTGCGCGTAAACCTATACACCGAACCTGCAGCGGAATTGCTCGGGAGATCGGCCATGCGTGCTCCGACGAATACGGTTTCGCCGGTAACTGCGACGGAATTACCAAATTCGTCGTCAGCTGTGCCGTCGCCTGCCGTCAATTTCTGTTGTTGAGTCCAGGTCGTGCCGTTGCGGACGAAAACGTAAGCTGCACCGCCGTTCGATAATGGCGCGTTGGCATTAAAAGCGCCTACAACAATCGTGTCTGCGCTGATCGCCACTGAATAACCAAACTTGTCGGCCAAGGCGCCATCGCTGGCCAGCAATCTTGCCTGCTGTGTCCAGGTGGTTCCGTTGAGAACATAGACAAAGGCCGCGCCCGCCTGAGAGGCGGTCGTGCTATCAAAACGCGCTCCGACCACCATGGTGTTACCGCTAATAGCAACCGCGTTACCGAATTGGGCGCCAACACCGCGCGGGACGCTGGTAATTTTCTGTCTTTGTGTTACGTCCGCGATGGCCGGCATTGCGAACGCCAAACATACAAGCGGCATCACGAGTCGAAGGCAGTTTGTTCTTGAGGCTTTATGATTCATTTGGTACTTCCACAATCTTTCTTCCAGATATCTGGTTACCCAAGAGCTTGAACTCGAATTGATAAACGCTGGTCGCCGGCGCACCGCTGGCTTTTGCCACTCCTGATCTCCTGGGACTGTTTTGAAACTCTTTCCCCTATCTAATTACGCGCAAGTGGTGAGAGAATTAGCTCAAATCAGCTTTGAGAGTGGTTTTCAGGCGGAAATATGGAAACTTCGACAGACGAGGTTACGCGCTTGCTGCGGGATTGGGGCGGTGGTGATCAGCAGGCGCTCGAGCAATTGGTGCCTTTGATTTACGACGAATTGCGCCAGTTGGCTCACAACTGTCTCTATCGCGAGCGTTCCAGCCACACCTTGCAAACCACTGCGTTGGTCCACGAAGCCTACCTCAAGCTAATCGATCAGCGAGACGCGCGCTGGCAAAACCGCGCACACTTTTTTGCAATCGCAGCGCAGGCCATGCGACGAATATTAGTTGATAGCGCGCGTCGTCATACGGCTTTGAAGCGGGGTGGCGCGGCCGAGAATCTACCCCTGGATGAAGCCGCTAATATTTCGCTCGAACCTGATCCCATCTTGCTTCCGCTCGACGAAGCGCTCAACAGACTAGCTGAAATTGATCCCGAGCAGAGCCGCATCGTCGAACTGCGTTTCTTTGGCGGCCTGACTATCGAAGAGACCGCTGAAGTAATGAAACTTTCGCCGGACACCATCAAACGCGATTGGGCCATGGCCCGGGCGTGGCTGCGCCAAGCGCTGGCCGACCCGGCGCCGCCTGAGGCTCAGGATTCCGGGGGCCAAGTCTTAACGTAACCTCGCCATTAATTCAGTTGATTGCGCGTTAGTTAGTGGGGGGCACAGGTTTCACCCCAGAAGGGTGAGATGTTTATAGATCGCATTGCAAAAAACTTCTTGCTCCGTTCGAAGGAGCGGACTGATGCTCGCGTGTAAGAAGTCTAGATGTATTCCGCTCCTTCGAACGGAGCCAGTCGTGACGTTATGCTCGAGTCTATAAACATTTCGCTCGAGCGCCAAGAAAAGCTGGGTGTTTCTGACTGGGTGAAAGTCCCAGTAGAGAAGGTCTAACCAACCACTCTTACCGAGTGTTGCAGCCGTGAGGAGGTGGAGTCAACGCCGAACGTAACGGT
>JANMQG010000147.1:0-19993 GCA_031370285.1 Chloracidobacterium sp.
CTACTGATTGCTGTCTTAGAGAATCGCTCGCCAAAGGCCGTTCATGATTGCCGTCTCATAGGCGTACCAAAGTCCGAAAGCGATGCTTAACGAGCCCGCGGCAGTTTGCAGTCCGTAGTTAATGCCGGTGAGACGTCGCCCGCTCAGCGCGAAAGGTAAGCCAATCAGACCAGACATCAGCAGCATGCCGAGAGTCGATCCGATGCCAAACAGCGCCAGGTAAAGCAATCCCAGCGATAGGGATTGAATTTGGGTGAGCACGAGCAAAGTCAACGCGGCAGATCCGGCCAGGCCGTGCATTGCGCCAACCAGCAGCGGCTTAAACCCTAGCTTGGCAATCGCGTGTGAGTGTGAAGAAGTCGCTGAAGGCCACGAATGCTGGACTGCGGCGCTCGCGTGTTCAGTGCCATGCTCGTGGAAGTGGACATGCACGTGCGACTGTCCCTCGTGGCTGTGTCGATGTCGGTGCAGGTGGACGTCCGCGCGCTTGCGCAATACACGCGTGACGGCGAGCACACCCAGCGCAATTATCATCAACGCCACGCCAAACTCCAGCCAGTTAGCAACCGGAAGGGGAATGGCAACGCGAAACACCAGCACCAGCACGCCGACGATAATCAGCGCAGCCGTGTGGCCGACGCCCCACAATCCGCCCACTAGTGCCGAGCGCAAAACGTTACGATGTTCGCTGACGATCGTCGACACTGCCACGACGTGATCGACTTCAGTCGCGTGCTTCAAGCCAAAAACAAGCCCCAGCCCGAGCAGTGCGAGTACGCCAACTGATGTGAACGATGTTTCCATAGAAGGAGTGAGACTAGAGCGTTCTCAAATCTACAGTCAACTCTCCGTGCGGGGCAGTAGCCCGACAGTTATGGAGGGCTCTTGCTAATCCTAAACTCAATCAGGCGACTCCGAACTTCGACGCGGGTCGCGCTTTGTACCTGGAAGCCCTCCATAACTGTCGGGCTACTGCCCCGGCTCAGACAACCAGTAACCTCTGACAGTACCTACAGCGAGGACAAGTCAGCAAGCGGCCGCGTCAGAAAGCGGGAACGCCTGCAACCTTTTGTTCGTTTTGGACTGTGGCCGGAAACAACGCATTCGTGTGTGGCTTCATCTACTAAAGTGGGGCACGAGGGGGACCGAGTCAGAAACAACCAGATTTTGAGCTGATGTCAGGCTGCCGGTTGCACGAATATCGTGAGAAATACTTGGAACTTTCGGCGATATTGCAGTTTTACCTCGTGAGACTGGCTAAAAATGATTGAGTCTCTTAGCCGGTGGTGTTAACCTTGGGGCAGTTATTGGGGGCTTTACCCGGATTTGGTTTTTGTGCTCGGTGCATGCCAATTCCGGCGGGGGAAACAGGAGAATCAACGTAATGAAGCAGCAGTCAAATCGAAAGGCTTTCCGTAGTTTCGCTGGCGCGGTTTTGACAGTTCTCGCGTTAACGATCGTCTCTCAGGCTCAAGACGTCGCGAGCCAAAAATTTTCCACAATTAAGATCAAGAATTTCGGACAGATGGACGAGCGCTTCTACCGTGGGGCGCAACCCAAGGAGCAGGACTACAAAGATCTAGCGGCACTCGGAATCGTGACCGTCATCGACTTGACCGCCGACCCAAAGGCTTATGAACGGTCAACGGTGGAATCCCTGGGGATGAAGTACATCAATATTCCCATGGCCGATAGGAAGTATCCAACCGAAGAGGCAACCAGGATGTTCTTGAAAGTTGCCAGTGATCCGGCCACGGGTAAGTTTTTCGTCCATTGTGCCGGCGGCAGACATCGCACTGGCGCGATGGGCGCCGTTTATCGCTATCAGTTGTATGATTGGAATTTCGAACAAGTCTACGCCGAGATGAAGAAGTTCGACTTCTACACCAGTTGGGGTCACGGCGCCTACAAAGATTTTGTTCAGGACTACTATGACAAAATCCGGGTAGCTAAATCGTCAGGACAGCCTTCGATTCAAACTACCTCGGTTCATACTCAGTAAAAACTGTGGACTACAATCCCTCTCGCGAAATAAGAAAGGCCACCCAATTATTTGGTGGCCTTTCTGCTTGACTGCGACTCGCAGCTCGCTAATTGTAAATATAGGTCGAGCTTTTCTTCTGTTCCCATTCAAGGCCCGCAATATTTTGCGAGTCCTCGGCAAGTATTTCCTCGCTTAGCTGATCGGTCCTGTCAGCCAGACCCAGGCTCAGTTCATAAACGATCTTGCCATTCTCGCCCTCTCCCGCCTCGCGCTCCAGGTGGCGTAGTTCAAAGCTACATCCATGCCTCTCAAAAAGTTTCTTGAGCACCCGATGAGTCTCGTCCAGGTTCCGGGTTTCAACGCGAACTTCCATCGCCCGAAACACTTGTGCCGGTTCGAAAGACTCCAAAACCAAAAGCGCGAGCAGAACAAAGGCGGTAAGTATTAAGGCCATGTCCAGGCGCCCGACGCCGCACGCTAGTCCTACACCAAGACAGATCAAAAGCACTGTGGTCTCTTTCGGGTCCCGTATGTTTGTGCGGAAGCGAACTAATGAAGCAGCAGCGAAGATGCCGAAAGCTCGAGCAGCGCTGTCACCAACGATCATCATCATCGCGGCTGCCACTACGGCCAGCAATATCTGAGTTTGAGCAACGTATGGATTACGCTGCTTGATGGAGAGCCCGCGGCGCCAGCGAAAGGCCAGCAGCATCGCGAGGAATGCGGCAATCAGAAATCTAAGCAGAACTCGGGCGGCAACCACTCCCCTTTCACCCTCTTCAGTTGGCTTGGCGTTGGGATGATCAATTCCAAATATTTCAGTTAAGACTGAGCGGTTACTCTTATCCGTCGCTCTCGTCGCAGCCTCCGGAGAGCCAGTTGCGGGACTAGATTGTCCCTCAGTTGTCGACGGTTGGTCAGTGATCGCGCTCCTGCCTGGCCTGCCGTCGCGCTCGAGCAAAATGTAAACAAGCAGCCCGCTACCGAGGAAAACGGCAACGAAAATCACCAATATGCGCACCAGCGGTTTGTTCATGTCGAACCACTCCCTGCGAATGTTAACAAAGCGAGCCTTCAATTGGAGCAGCGCGCGTTGATGATCGTTCTCGCCTTACGCCCGAATTCCGCCGTCCACGCTTCCGGTCCCTGGTCACGTTCGTCGTTGCGCGAAGCGCGGAACACCCTGGTAATTAGAGCGCCCGTTTTCTCCGCGTCAAGCAGCCTTTGCAGCCCCTTCGCCAGCAGCTCGCGGCCTGCTTCACTGATGTTCGTGTCACCAACGCTCTTGGCGGTAGTAGTGCAGCGGCCGCCGCTCACCTTAATTGGGTCCTTACCCTGCCAGGTCTTCAACCTCGCCTTGCTCTCGCTGGAACTTGAGTAGCCAAAGGTCGAACCCATGTCGCTGACGTAATACACCGCCTGGCCCGGCTTGCAAATGCGTGAGCCGTCAGGGTTCTTCTTCGAATCGAGGCAACTAAACTTCTGGTTGTCGGCCTTGGTGTCACCATGATCGATGAAGGCGAGCCAGAGCTTGAACGCATCAATCTCAGCGCGGGGAGCTCCCGCCTGCAGCAGTTTCGCGAGCGCTCCGGCAATCGCCCCGGAATCCTTGTTGTTGCAATTCACATCGATCCCCTCGCCCAGGGGGAGCTCGATTCCGGCGGCGGGTTGAAAGGGATTGAAGCTAGTCCCCTGAAACCCCTTGTTCAGACTCTTCTCACAGTCTGGGCAGGTAACATCGGCTACCCACTCATCGTCAGCGAAGAAACCCAGCGCCTTCGAGAATCGTGAAGAGAGAAACTCGCCATAGATCTCACCATTTCTTTTATCGCTCGACTGTCCTTTGAAATGTGGTTTCACTTTGTAGCGGATCAGCTCACCATCTTCATCGATGGCGCCCGGGACAGAACAGTAAAACTTTGGAGTCGTCCCTGTGCCTTCGTTCAGTTTCTTATTCGCGACGCAGCTGAAGGCCGCCGCACGCCCGGCAAAATTAACTCTAGGAGCGCCTACGCGCGGACCCTTGTTAGGGTTGTAGCCCAGGACCGGGTCATAGCCCGGATCGGTCTCATGAAAAACTTTGGCAGTCTGCTCAGCCTGTGCCCGCGCCTCAGATGTGAAGCAGGCTCTTTGCGCCGCAGCCGGCGATGCCAGGCAAAGAAGACACAGTAGAAGGATGAACGATTGAAACAGTTTACCAGGCATGAGCTCGCCTTTCCTGCGGTTAAGAATTCAAACTAATGCTTCCTTCGAAATGCAATTGACTGTTGAATAGCGCTTCTCCCGGCGCCAGCGGCACGCGTTCGTAAGTGCCATCGGCATTCAGGATTCTCGCCTTTACGTTGTCTTTCAGGTAGGTGCCGAGTACTACATCTTTCAAATACCGCTTCAAGTTCACATCGAGAATCGGAGTCACAACTTCAACTCGCCGATCAAGATTGCGAGTCATCCAATCTGCTGAGCCGATGTAAACGTCGTCGTCGCCCCCGTTCGCAAAGTAGAAAATCCTACTGTGCTCCAGGAACTGGCCCACGATACTCCGCACATGAACTGTCTCCGAAAGCCCAGGCACACCGGGACGAAGCATGCACGAACCGCGAACTATTAAGTCAATTTGCACCCCGGCCTGTGAGGCCCGGTAAAGTGCGTCAATGATTTCGAGGTCTGTCAGGCGGTTTACTTTGGCTACGATGCGCGCCGGCCGTCCCGCTTTTGCGTGATTAATCTCCCGCTCTATCAGCGCCAGCATACGCTCGCGCAGATTCACCGGCGCGACCATGAGGTGGGTATACTCCCGCGGTCTCGAAAACCCGGTCAAGTAATTGAACAAGTCGGTGGCGTCGTCACCAATCTCGACGTCTGAGGTCAGCAACCCGAGGTCGGTGTAAATTTTGGAGGTCGTGGGGTTGTAGTTGCCAGTTGCGATGTGAACGTAGGTTTGTAACCCGTGTTCCTCGTCGCGGATAACGAGCGCAACTTTGCTATGGGTTTTGAGATTTAGCAACCCGTAAACAACGTGCACTCCGGCTTCCACGAGCCGGCTTGCCCATTCGATATTGTTCTCTTCGTCGAAGCGCGCCTTGATTTCGACTATTGCTGTAACCTGCTTGCCACGTTCGCTCGCCTCGATCAACGCCTCGGGTATCGGAGAATTCTTGCCGGTGCGATAGAGACAGATTTTGATCGCCAACACCTTCGGGTCCTTCGCCGCTGCCTGAATAAATTCTGTAACAGTTGTGTAAGCCGTGTACGGGTGGTGAAGCAACACGTCCTGCTTCCTGATCGCTTCAAAAAAATGTTTCTTCTTGCTTAAGGGCGCCGGAACTGTCATGCGCAAAGGCTTGTCTCTCAGGTCGGGTCTGTTCAGACCGTAGAGTTGCATCAGATCGCCAATCCCTAACATCCCTCCCAACACGTAGACGTCATCTGCCTCGAGGCGCAGCGCATCAGTTAAATACCGGACCATCGGCCGCGGCATTGTCGCCGAGACCTCAAGGCGCACGGCATTTCCAAAGCGACGTTCGCGCAACGACTCTTTGATTCGGTCCAGCAGATCAGCCGCCAAATCGTCTCTAATCTCTACGTCGGCATCACGTGTGACCCGAAACAGAAAGCTCTTGCTGAGACGCATGCTCGGAAAAACAGAATGCAGATTCGCGTCGATCAACTCCTCCAGGAGAACAAACTGTTCCCCACTGTCGCCGACAGGAACCAGCCGTGGCACTACCGGCGGCACCTTAATCCTGACGAACCGGGGCAAACTTCCGAGCGTTACCGGCTCGTCAGAATCCGAGTCAACCTCTACGGTCAAGCCGATATTAAGACTCAAATTAGCAATGTGCGGAAATGGATGAGCCGGATCGACAGCAAGAGGAGTCAACACCCGGAAAATATTCTTCATGAAATAGCGATCCAGCGCCGTCTTCTCCCGGCCTGAGAGCGAGTCGTATTCCACGATCGCCACTCCGCGTTTCGCAAGGGCCGGGAGTACGCCGTCATGCAGACACTTTACCTGGTCCTCAACCATCGGCAGCACGCGTTCACGAATCACCTTGAGCTGCTCAGTCGGTGTAAGTTCCCCAGGCATCGGCTGGAATTCCTTGATATCCAGCATCTCCTTTAAGCCCGATACTCTGACCATGAAAAATTCGTCGAGGTTGCTGGCGAAGACGGCGAGAAACTTCAACCGCTCAAGCAAGGGGACGGATTCATCAGCGGCCTCTTCCAGTACACGCTTATAAAACTCGAGCTGGCTCAGATCTCGATTAGAAACGGACCAGGCGAGGAAGTGTTCATCATCAGCAGGGTTCGAAACCGGCATTTTGCCAAGGCAATTGGATGAGGGCTGATCGCCAGCTGCCGTGGAGTTTGTCGTTTCGCCTGCTGGTGAACCTTCATCCGGCAAGCCTAGTTTTGGCTCATCCATCGCGTTTTCCGCTCCGTTTTTGTGAGTAGACTTTGGTGTTGAAATAACTTTCACCTTTAACGCGCAATGTTCGGGTAAGAAGTGTCAAGCTAAGAGGCCTTTTCCATCCAAATCAGGTCCCGCGGCTTGTGTAAGACGCTTGCTGTCGGTCAACGTCTTCGACTTAAGAACGATCATAGGTATGCCGCGCCGGGACCGTCCTGAATTCCCCGGTTTCGATGATGTACGCAGTTAGTTTTTTACCATAAACGCAGCCAGTGTCCAGTCCAATAGCTTTTCTTCCGCGGCGGGGTTCCGGCGCCGGCCAATGGCCGAATAGTACTACCTGCTCGCCATCGTATTCTTCGTACCACGGCGTACCATTGCGCGCCGTTCGGTCCGCCCCCAAGCTGCGCAACTCTGTGAGATCCTCGGTAGTCTGAGAATGCAGCGCCACGCCGGGACGGAGTCCGGCATGCACCACCAGATGAGTTCCCAAATCAATCATGAACGGGAGCGCGTTGAGGTAGGAGAGATAGTGTTCCTTATCCTTCTTTAGCTCTTTGTGCGTGGGCTTCTGCGAATCCTTCAACTTAAACTTTTCGCCGTTCCAACGCCGGCGCAAGGCGAGATCGTGATTGCCGATTACGGCGGAAAACTGCGGCTCGGCCATAAACCGATCAAGCACTTCCCGGTTCTTCGGCCCCTTTGTAATAAGATCGCCAACTGAGACGAGGCGGTCATGCTGGCCAAAATGAACTTCTGCCAGCATATCCTCTAGTTCGTCATAGCAGCCATGAATGTCTCCGACGACGATCGTTCTGGATCCCATGCTTTCTCGACCCTCTCTTAGTCCGGTGAATCGCGTCAACATTAGGCTGGATGCTTCAGGGGCGTCAAGGAAAGGGTCGCACAGCTTCTGGCTCTAGTTCTTTTTGTCGTGCTTTTGGATTGGCGCAGCCGGCTTAATGAAGCGAACCTTTCGATCCCTTTACAATGCCGGTAAGGCTGCGGGCATGGAACGACGTAACTAAGCCGGCTAAGCTGTTGCAAACTCGGCAAGCAGCGGTATAGCCTTGCTTCAGTTGATAAAGATGCCCGCTGCCCTTGGATTGAAGTCCGACACGGCTGCAAACGACCGCAAGAAATGACGCAAAACTGAGTGTTAAATACACCCGAGGGTTTCGCGGATTTTTGGGCCACCCAAGCACAGCGTGGTTTATCGCAATAGCTGTGGAGGTTTTCACGGCGTTGAAGCTAACCGCGCCGATGAAACCGCAGAAGCCAGAGGAACTTGCTGGGTTGTTCGGCCGGAACGCTTATTGCGAAGATTCAAGATCTTATTACTTTTTGCGGCGTTGATGGGCCAGTCTGGTACAAGCAGGTTTAGGTGTTAGCCTAATCGTACGCTCTCTGTACAACAGAAAGGGAACGATAAGCCTGGTACCGGCCACATCGGCATCCGCATCTCCCTTTCTACTGCGACTTATTCGGTGACATGAAGATGAAAGCGTGGGTTTTGGACAGGCCGGCTTCCCTTACTGAGCGTCCGCTTGTCATGCGTGAGATGCCTGTGCCGAGTCCGTCTGCTGACGAACTCATGTTGCGTGTCCACGCCTGTGGCATTTGCCGAACGGACCTCCACGTTGTTGAGGGCGAACTTCCTGTACGCCGCTCTCCTCTGATCCCCGGTCATCAGATTGTTGGTCGTGTGACTGCCCTGGGCTCGCGTGTCGAAGGTTTCGCTGGCGGTGATCGAGTCGGCGAGGCATGGCTCAATCGCACCTGTGGAGTCTGCGATTTCTGCGTTGGCGGCCGAGAGAACTTATGCGAGCAAGCCATGTTCACCGGTTGGACTGTAGACGGTGGGTATGCAGAGTACGCAATCGCGCCGGCCGCTTCACTTACCATTTGCCTGACAACTTTGATGACACTCAGGCTGCGCCACTCCTTTGCGCAGGCATCATCGGTTATCGCTGTTTGCGCCTGACAGGAATCAATGAAAATGAATGGAAGGGTGCGCGGCTGGGCCTACACGGCTTTGGCGCTGCGGGGCACATCTCCATTCAACTGGCGCGTTCGCGCGGCGCAGAGGTTTACGTCTGCACACGTGACCGCGAACGGCATCAAGCCCTGGCTCATGAACTAGGTGCAACCTGGGTAGGTGATGCGACCGCCGAACCACCTGTCAAACTCGATGCTTCGATTATCTTTGCGCCAGTCGGTGAACTTATTCCTGTTGCACTGACAGGGATTAGAAAGGGTGGTGCGGTCGTGCTTGGCGGCATCCACATGAGCCCTGTTCCGTCTTTTGACTATTCGCTTATCTATGGCGAGCGGATGATACGGAGTGTCGCTAACAACACTCGCGCCGACGGTAGCGAATTCCTACTTGAAGCCGCCCGCATCCCTGTGAGTACGCATGTCCGAACCTTTTCTTTCGATCAGGCTAACGACGCATTAATCGCACTTAAGAACGATTCTATTCGAGGAGCTGGTGTTCTTATTGCAAACTAGAGGATGCTAAGGGACTCACCTTGCGAGTTGAGGGGGATAAGTCCGAAAGGATCTTAGCCAATTGGTTTGATTGCGACCTTTCGCGCAGCAGAATGGGAACTTTACGCAACGCGTTCCTGCGATTCCTAACCGCGATCCTTCTTGAGTTAACCGAATCGCGTCGGAGCTCGGGCTATTTCCCGGCACATCTGTTGCACTTCTGAACGTAGTGTAACTGTGAGATGTTTCAATGGCTTAACAACGGGTTAGTGGTCACAGTTAGAAAAGTTACGAGAAGAGGTCGAGACTTGATTTTACCGCCGCGGCGATGGAACCCGTGGAGAAGAGACCCAGCGGGCCACAGGGGGGACACGGACCACGATCGTCCGTCTGAGATAAGGAGCCGAACGTGAGCGATTGGTCCAAGATCGATGTAACTGCTGCCTTGCAATTATTGAAGACTGACTCGGACCACGGGCTCAGCGAGGAAGAGGCAGCTCGGCGCCTGGCGGAGTACGGTCCAAATGAACTGACCGAGGCTGAGAGGCGAAGTCCCTGGCTCATCCTTTGGGAGCAGTTGACTTCCGTCTTAGTGCTCATCCTGATAGCTGCCTCGGTTCTCTCAGCCGTGGTGAGCGACTACAAAGATTCGATTGTAATCATAGTCGTTGTTCTGCTTTTTGCCATTCTGGGTTTTATCCAGGATTACCGCGCTGACAGAGCGATGGCCGCACTGAAGAAACTTGCCGTGCCCTTCGTCCGAGTGCGTCGCGATTGCGAGGTGCGCGAGACCTCAGCGCGTTCTCTCGTGCCGGGTGACATCTTGCTGGTGGAGGCGGGCAATGTGGTACCCGCGGACTGTCGCTTGGTGGAATGCTTTAACCTGAGAGCCGAAGAAGCGGCGCTGACCGGTGAGTCGGTGCCGGTCGATAAGAGTAGTCAGGTACTCGAACGGGATAACCCGGCTCTGGGCGACCGTCACAACATGCTGTTCATGGGCACGGTCCTGGCGGCCGGTCGAGGGCTGGCCTTAGTCGTTGAGACTGGCATGCGCACGGAACTCGGGCGCATCGCCGCCATGATTCAGAGCGTCGGCAGTGAACAAACACCCCTTCAAGTTCGCCTTGACCAACTGGGGAAAGCTCTAGGTGTCGTCGCACTAGCGGTCGCCGGTCTGATCTTCGGCTTAGGGGTGTTGCGCGGAGAGGACTTGACGTTGATGCTGATGACCGCCGTGAGTGTTGCGGTGGCGGCGGTGCCCGAAGGGCTGCCCGCGATCGTGACCGTGACACTGGCGCTGGGCGCACAGCGCATGCTCAAGCGGCATGCGCTGATCCGCAAACTGCCAGCCGTCGAAACGCTCGGTTCGGTGACCGTGATCTGTTCGGATAAAACCGGCACGCTCACTGAGAATCGCATGACCGTAACGGTGATTGATATTGCCGGTCATCGCTTTGATTTCTCCGAACAGGTGAGCCCCGATTCGCTTCAACCGCCAGGCGATGACCAACGACAGCAAGGAACAATTCCGACAATACCTTTCGATCCCGCTCTCTCCCTGCTCCTCGCGGGCATGACTCTGTGTAATGACGCGCTGGTAAAACCCGATGGTAAAGAAGGCGAGCTTCAGACTCTCGGTGACCCCACTGAAGTTGCCTTAGTGGTCGCCGCGGTTCGCGTGGGGCTCTGGAAGGAGAAACTGGAAGCAGCTTTGCCGCGCATCTCAGAGTTGCCCTTCGACTCCGAACGCAAACGGATGACAACCGTGCACCGGGTTTCCCGGGAGTTTGTTCTGGCGCATGAAGGCCTGGAAATGATTTGGGACGGAAATTTGGGAATTGGTGTCTCGCCGTACATCGCATTCGTCAAAGGAGCTGTTGACGGTGTGCTTCAACTATCCAGCCACGTCGTTGTCGAGGGGCGGGCCGAGCCGCTGACCATCGAGCGGCACAAACAGATTGCGAATGCGAATGACGAACTGGCTGGGAATGGCATGCGCGTCCTCGGTGTCGCCGCGCGCCCGTTGGCGTCTGCACCGGTGAACGGCCAACATCAGGAGCTTGAGCGAGAACTTATTTTCCTGGGCCTTGTCGGCATGATTGATCCTCCGCGCGTCGAGGTGAAGAATGCCGTGCAGATATGCAAAACTGCTGGTATCCGCCCAGTGATGATTACCGGCGACCATCCGTTGACCGCCACTTATATTGCTCGCGCTTTAGGAATCGAGAGCCATGGTTCAGCACTGACTGGTCAAGATCTTGATCAACTGTCAGGTGAGCAACTGCGCCAGGTCGTCGACGATGTTTCAGTCTTCGCCCGCGTCTCGCCCGAACATAAGCTAAAACTCGTCGAGGCGCTGAAAGACCGTGGGCACGTTGTGGCAATGACGGGCGACGGCGTCAACGATGCGCCGGCGCTCAAGAAGGCAGACATCGGCGTCGCGATGGGCATTACAGGGACGGATGTCGCGAAAGAGGCGGCGGGTATGGTCCTGCTTGACGACAACTTCGCGACCATTGTCGCTGCCGTCGAAGAAGGCCGCGTGATTTACGACAACATTCGCAAGTACATTAAGTATTCGATTGCCGGAAACATTGGGAAGATACTGGTTGTCCTGGTGGGGCCGCTGCTCGGCATGCCGTTGACACTTCTGCCGCTGCAACTTCTGTGGCTCAATCTCTTAACGGACGGCCTGCTCGGATTGGGCCTGGGGGTTGAGAAAGCGGAGAGTAGTGTCATGCAGCGACCACCCTATCAGCCGAGCGAAAGTATTTTCGCCCGGGGCATGGGACGGCACATTATCTGGCTTGGGTCGGTGATTGGCTTATTGTCACTCGGCGTCGGTTACTGGTACTGGCAGTCCGGCGACAGCCATTGGCAAACGATGACCTTCACCACGCTCGCTTTTCTGCAGATCGGCCAGGCGTTAGCGGTTCGTTCAAGCCGTGATTCTTTGTTCAGGATTGGCATCGCTTCGAACCCGCTGCTGTTGGCCATGGCGCTTTTGACCTTCGCGTTGCAGATAGCCGTTATCTACATCCGTCCCTTGCAGTCCGTGTTTGGCACGCAGGCGTTGCCGCAAACGGATCTGGCCATCAGTTTGGGATTGGGCTCAGTTGTCTTTTTCATGATCGAGATCGAAAAGTGGGTGATGAAGCGAACGCCCTTTCGCTCGCTCAATGAGGTTTTAGGAAAGTCTTGATTCGGCTGGTTAGGACGGCTCACTTGAATCGTTTTGGCAGAAAGAGGTCGGCGACCGTCCCAAAACATGCTAACGGAGCAATCAGCGAGGCATGGTACGAAGGCTCCACAAACACAACGAATACTGCATGGATTCAGCAAGACGATTCGACGTCCCATTCGACGCGCGCTCGCTCTCGGGGCATATATCGGGCGCTCGAAATGTACGGACCGGCGGCTCACTCGCGTACGGTTGCCCTATTCGCTCTTATCGGAGTCCAACTGGGCCACATGTTCAATTGCCGTTCGCGCACGCGTTCGGCTTTCGATGGGTTGTTTCGCAATCCCTTCATTTGGATTGCTGCCCTCATTGTCATTTCTCTGCAACTCCTGGCCGTCTATCTTTCACCTCTGGCGCTCGTGCTCGACACGGTTCGTCCATCGGAAACCGACTGGCTGATCGTGAGTCTCTGTGCTCTGGCACCAATCGTGATCGTGGAGATGACAAAAGCGGTTCCTCGATGGAAGGGTCACACACGAGCCTGGCGAAGGCTTGAGATCAAGGGAGGCGCATGAAGGAACAAGTGAATCAGGCACGTTGGATAGCAGTATTGGCAGCCACCACGATCGCCCTTTATCTGTGCTGGCTGATGCTCAGACCGTTTATTGGGGTCCTGGAGTGGGCGGCGGTCTTAGTAATCGTTTTCTATCCCGTTCACAGCGTCTGGCCAAAAAGATCAGGCGCCGTGGGTTGAGCGCCCTCGTCTCATGTCTGCTGGTCATAGTCATTGTCGTACTGCCTCTTATTTTTCTTACCGTAGCGCTGGCAAACGAGCTGGCGAGCGCAGCCCGGAATCTGCCGGAGCACGTTGCTCAGTTATTGAATAGCCAAACGCCGGTAACTGGGAAAATATTTAAATGGGCCCACGATCACATGGATATGGATACGCTGCGTTCGCAAGATTTCATTGTCGGGCAACTAAAGGGCGCAGGCGGAGCCTTGATTGGACAATCTTTGGACTTGCTGGGGAACATGCTTGGCGGGATAGTGAAAGCATTCTTCGTCATCTTCACGATGTATTACCTCTTCCGCGATGGCGACAAGATTGTGAAGGCCTTGCCCGGGGCCTTGCCGCTGAATAGAAAGCAAAGCGCTCTTAGCGCGCACCAGCCAGGTGGTTAGTGCAAGTGTCTATGGCGTTGTCACCATTGCAATGATTCAGGGGACACTGGGCGGACTCGCGTTTTGGGTGCTCGGCGTTCCCTCACCAATCTTGTGGGCCGTAGTGCTGGCATTCGTCTGCATGATTCCGATTGCCGGTTCGTTTTTCGTCTGGCTTCCGGCGTCTATCTATCTGATGATGACGGGGCACTGGACCAAAGCGATTCTGCTGATTCTTTGGGGCGCCCTGGTTATCAGCACCATCGACAATTTCCTGCGCCCGAAGTTGATCAAAAACCAAACGAAGTTACACGAGCTTTTCGTCTTCTTCTCAGTCTTAGGCGGCATTAGCGTGTTCGGATTGCTGGGCATCGTACTCGGGCCTGTTGTGCTCGCCATCACTCTCGGTCTGCTGGAAACATTCAGGCAAGATGTTGAAGGAGAATGGATTTGCCAGAACCCGACTCGCCGGTAAGCAAAATCATTTCGCCATGGTCCAGTTGGAAGCTAACGTCGATCAGCGCCGGTTTGTCATCGAAGCTGAGTGCGACGTTTTGAAACTCAATGGCATTTCGAGAAGCGCTGTCTGCTGTTGGAGAAGTCATCGGTTGTTAGCTCCTATCCTGGGTTAAGTCCGCAGTTCTTGTTTTGATCGGTGTCCGACGTTGCCCCATGATCGTTTCAACTCTTGCGAATGACTTCAACGGAGCAATGGGCACGCGCAGCGACGGCAGCTGAAATACTGCCTAGAACGAATCTCTCCAGGCGATTGCTAAACCCTGCAGAGCCAACAAAAATGCAATCGGCGCCCCATTCTTCCGCCGCCTTGGGAAGTTCTCGCTTCGGATCGCCTTGTCTGACCACGCCCGTAACTTTGATTTCAGCGCAATGCAGGAGTGCCGCAGACTGCTCTGATATCTTTTCGACCCATGCCCGTTCCTCCCTTCTGTCTTCCTCGATCGTCTTAGCCAGTGGCGGTATTAGATCTCCGACATAATCAGGCAGTAACGGATCGTCAACAATGATCAATTTAGCTTCGCTCTTTGGTGCCCATCGGCGCGTGGCTACCTCCCGCACTGCCTCTTCACTTGCGGGCGAGCCATCGATGCCTATGATAATTCTCACCGGAGAGTCTGGCTCGTCGACCCGGCCCCGCGCAATACGAACGGAACACCGTGCTTCAGTTAAGACTCGCTGCGAAACGCTTCCAAGTACAAGGCGGCCGAGAGCGGTACGCCCGTGTGAGCCGACTACAACAAGATTGGGTTTCCATTGATCCGCCCTAAACACCAACTCCCAGGCAGGCGACCCGCAGGCCGAGTCGGCAATCACATTCCAGGTTGGAAAGTTGGTCTTGACCCGGTCTCGTGCACGTTCAGCCAAAGCGAGCGCTGCCCTCGCTGCGGGGGATCCTTTCACATTCACCCGCTTCAAGTCGGCAGGAACCTCCAGCTGCCGCGCCTGTTCGACTATTTCATAACTCGACGGTGGCGGAAGTGGTAGCCATACCTCAGCCACCGAAAGGATCAGAGCCTCAGCATTGCGAGGCAGTCCCGCACGACTCAGGTCATCAAGCGCTGCGTCAGCGCACTCCGACCCGTCATAGCCAATCAAGATTTTCATCTTCTCGTTCACGGTATTTCTCCAAGATGTTCAAAGAAGCCGTCAGCGTTGGTGAACCCAGGTCATTCAGTCCTGGCGCGCATTTCATCAAGCATCTGCTGAATGCGCGATTTCAGCAGTGCCGACACTTTTTCGTAGACAACCTCTTCATCTTTCTCATTCGGCGCGACCTCTCGCGGGTATATGGGTTCACCAAAACTCAGCTTAACCTTCGCTAGTCGCAAGTGCCATGATCCCCGCGGCCAGATCAGATACGTACCATCGAGAGCTACAGGCACGATGGGCATGTTTACTTCCGACGCGAGAATCGCTGCTCCCCTCTTAAACTCGAGCAGCTGCCCGTCGAATGAACGCTGGCCCTCTGGATAAATATTGAGAATCTTGCCGCCACGGAGACCCGTCGCTCCGGCTCGCATGGCGCGCAGCAGTTGTATGTCTGGATCGATCGGCACAACGTTAATCAGTCGTGCAAGCTGGGCCATCACGCGGTTTGTGAAATACATGCTTGCCCCGACATGAAATATTTTTTTCAGCACTTCGCGCGGATACGTCGAGCAAACAAGGAAGGGATCTATGTAGCTTTGATGGTTTGGGCAAATCAGGTAGGGCGGTGTGAGCTGAGCCAGAGTCTCGCGGCCCTTCACCTCCATTCGAAACAAAAGGAGCGCTCCGACATACATGACTTTCAGTACGACAAAAGCAAGCAACAAGACAGCGGGTTTATCCTTGAGGAGCGGCTGCAGTTCGGGAACGTTTACAGGCTCCGCTGTCAGAACGTCGCGCCAATGGAACTCAGCACCGGCCAGAGTGCGACCAAACTGTTCCGGTCCACCACTGAGCATAGCCTTCGCCAACTGAACCAACTCACCAACAGTTTGCACCGCGGGCAATTCTTCCGGCTTAAGCTCGATGGTCAGACTTTGTTCAGTGCTGGCAGCGCATTCCGCGCGGGCCAGGGAGTCGAGCCCCAGATCAATTTCCAGGTTCATTCGCGGATGAATAACCTCAATGTCCGGTGCGTGTTGTTTGATAGCCGCGATAACTGCACGTCCTGCCGGAGAATCCATCAGCGCCTGATCGGCTGCCGTGAGAACAATATCTTTAGCGACGCCCGTCCCTTCCTTTTTCCGCGCGCTTTCAAGTTGGTCCTTTAGCTCGAAGCGGCGTACTTTCCGTGTCGAGGTGCGAGGCAATGACTCAACCCGCAGAACAAAATCGTGAACGCGCTGATACTCGGGTAATTCCCGTCCCAGATTTTCCAACTCCCAAACTACCCACTCTCGGGCGTTACCAATCTGCTGCCCTTTGAGATATTCGAAATTGGGAACTACAAGAGCGCAGAGCTTTTCGGCGCCTTTGAACTGAGTTGCTTCATCTCTCACGCCGAGCACGCATACTTCGCTTACAAAGGGCGAGCGTTCGTAATGAGCTTCAACATCCTCAGGAAAGACATTCTTGCCGGAAGGCAGTGCAATGACGTCTTTTTTGCGGCCGACGATGTAAAGATGGCCTTGTTTATCAAAGCGTCCCAAGTCGCCAGAGCGAAACCATCCGTCGGTAGTAAATGCCTCGCGATTAGCGTCAGGGTTGTGATAGTAGCCCGACATAACAACCGGTCCGCGAATCAATACTTCACCGACGCCTTCTTCGTTCGGCTCGTCAATCTTCACTTCAACGCCATTTAGCGGAGTACCGACAGATCCGACCTTGTTATCCTCAAAACGCGTCACTGTCGCCGCGCCGCTCGTCTCTGTCAGACCGTATCCCTGCAGAATAGTGAAGCCCAAACGGTGAAAATCCAGCGCCACACTTGCGTCGAAGCTGGCGCCTGCTGACACCGCCAACCGCAACCTGCCGCCAAATGACTGATGAACGCGACCGAAGAAAAAATGACCGGCGTTGATTCCTAAAAAATCGCGCAGCAGACCATTTAGCGCCAGCAGCACCTTGAACAGGAACCGTAAGGGCGCTGGCTCAGCGTGCACTGCGTCAAATATCTTTTTGTGAAATAAGTACCAGAGGCGTGGCACACCGACCAGCGTTGTAACGTGGCTTTCTGTCAAGCCATTCTGGATCTCTGCGGTGCTCAATTCCTTAAGGTAAACCACGCGCGCTCCAGCGATCGTCGCTAGCCACAAGTTCACGATCTGCGAATAGGCATGAAAGAGCGGTAGCAGGCTGAGGATCACCTCCTGATCGCTAATATGTATCACCTCCTGGACCTTATCGCTTTCAGCGTAAATATTTCCGTGAGTGAGCGGTACAGCTTTGGCTATTCCGGTAGTGCCAGAGGTGTAGATCAGAAGCGCCAGATCGTCAGATTTAGCAGGGGGCGGCGCTTCGATAAATTCTGGTGGCGTGGGCGTGTGGCCCCAGTCTTCGAAACAAGCCAAACCATCAGACCCGAGCAACGGTCGTAAAGCTACCGCCGGGATCTGCCGGCCCAGTTGTTCGCAAGCTGCGCGAAACTTTTCCAGCGAAGCCGGGGAAACAAATGCCAGTTTTGCTTCCGAGTCACCAAGGAAAGTCGCTAGTGCTCCAGTTGTTGCTGCTGGATCAAGTGGTGTAACTACCGCTCCGCGGTAAAGAATGCCCAGATATGCAATGGCCCAGTTGGGATGGTTTTCGCCGATGATCGCCACGCGATCTCCAAGGGCTACCCCCTCTTGACCCAGGCGATAAGCGATGCTGCGAATCTGCGCGAGCATTGACCCAAAAGTGAGTGTCTCCGGCTCTTGCCGATCAATCACCATCATTGCCACTTCGTCAGGGCGAATGCTAGCTGCCTCGACGACTCGCTGGCAGAAGCTCTGTTCTTTGATGGCTGTGTCCACGATATCTTTAAGCGTTGCGTATTTCTTGGGGATCTAAATCCCCATATAAGCTAGTTGATCTATTGCCTGCCTCATCAACAGGGTGGCCCTCGGATGAGAAGCTTCGAGTTGGGCGATTGCTTCTCTCAATCGCTCTCTTAAACTTCCATAGTTGTCGGTCTCGGTCTCTTTCTGTTCAAGTATCTTCCGAATGTCTCCGGCCAATTTCTGAAGCATCTCTCGGTCATTACGATCGGGTGACTCTACCTGCTGAAGTTCAGCATGTAACTGTTCCAGTTCCCGATGAAGTTTTTGTTTGTCCATTCGTTGAAGACCCCCTTTGAATGAGCTTTGGCTAGTGTACGCTCCATCATTTCATACGAACCCTTAACCCTCCTAGCAAAACCCTTAGAACTGGTTGCCAAATTGCCTTCATAGATGAATGGCAACAGGCGTACCTAAAGCGGAAGCTCAGTTTTGGGATGAGCAAGCACCAAGACTGGCTTATTCGACAAACTCCAGCATACCTTTGCGCACTGCTCTGGGTGAGTTTTCGCAGACTACATAACTTCCGCTCGGGAGAGTTCCTGGCTGAAACGCTCGCTTCCAATTATGACTGACACGGTAAATTCATTTGTGGCCACTCGCCTCGACGAAGTCGGGCACATACTCGAAGATCAAGGTGCAAACATGTTTCGCGTCGGAGCCTACCTGAGTGCCGCCGCGATGCTCAGGGCTCTGAAGCAGCCAGTCAATGAGCTTGATTCATGTTGGCGCTCCCTCCGAAGCGGAAATGAAGAGCCAAAAAGAAGCATTCGAGGATGCCATTAGCTCAGCTAAAGCAGCAATAGCTGAAGGCATTGTTCCGGGCGGAGGTTTGGCGCTCTTACGCACGATCGAATTAGTGGAACAGGAAGCGGCGAAATGCGAGGGCAACGAACGCACCGGCCTCTTGATCCTTAAGCGCGCCCTCGAAGCGCCCACACAACAGATTGCCGAGAATTCATCGGTGGATGGCGGCGTTGTCGTCGATAAAATGAGGAACGGCACTGGCAATTACGGCTTTGACGCAGCGCGCGAACAGTATTGCGATCTCGTCGAAAGCTGGCATCATTGACCGACAAAGGTCGTTCGTGTTGCTCTTGAGAACGCAGTCTCTGTTGCGAGTGTGCTGTTGCTAACGGAGGCCACGCTCACCGAAGTGCCGGAGAAGAAATCGGAGCGAGCCGCGGGACTCGATAAAATGCCGGAGTAAACATATGCCTTGGCAGACGATTGTAAAGTCCCAGCGCGCGCCCGCGAATCTTGGCAACTACGAAGCGGCGTACGCCAATTTTTCCTAGGCGAAAGCTCGCCTCGAGCTGAGTGGTCTTCCAGATGGAAGGTCTGAATATCGCTCACGAAGCTGTCGATCAGCATGTCGCTGGGCCTCTATCACAACATCTTGCTATCAGATGACTCGGTAAGAACGGAGGGATCCGAGATTAACACCTTCGCGGATCTCCGCTCTCTAACGAACCGCTTCGCTAATCTCTTGCAGCAGCTTGGTGTAGCAAAGGGCGAAACGGTTTACGTGCTCACCGGAAGAATTCCCGAACCCTATGTGGCGGCGTGGCGCAGTAGGGCTCGATCGTATAAGATGCCTTCGTTCACTCGCGAATTTCCGGCTAATCTGACGGTCCGGGTCAGCCTGTCAATTATTGATACTAAGGGAATTACGCCCGCTTGGCTCAGCAACAGAGCAATCGTCTCTATGTTGCGTCGATAAAGAACTTACAAAACGGCCCTTCGTCAGTTGCGGACTTATTGCGGACTTTTTCTAGGGAACGCGCAAATACTCTAGGGCATAGACTTACGATAGTTAAGGATCGCTGGTCTTCCAAACAGACAAGTCGGGCCGCACTGGTTGCTTCATAGACTTTCCGGCTGCCTTCTTGGCCCAACAATACCGCGGTTTCATCGATTTCTCGGGTCAAACCCGACCAACCCGCACAACTACCCGCACAAATCCACAAGAAAAGTTGTCCATGCGGACGCTTGAATTTCTGCTGGAAGTCATGGGAGGGACCCGTTTTATTTTCATCTCAGACGTGATCATTGAACTCGACGCTGGGGATGCGGGCATGCATGTTCTTTTGTGCCTCAGGCCCGGCAATCACGCCGACCTTCGCTGAGCGCTACGGATGCAGACAATCCTTTGCCAGAGTTCTGCAACCGAATATTGAATTCCGAACCTCAGAGCTCGAACGATTGATCCCCTTGCTTTCAACTTTCACGCTGTCAAAGAAACCTAAATCTATGTCGACGTGCCAAGTTCATCGACGCCACCT
>JANMQG010000149.1:0-2681 GCA_031370285.1 Chloracidobacterium sp.
GCGTCCCGTCGAGGACCGGGAACTCCTCGATCATCTCCTTCCCCTCGAACACGTTCTCCATCACAGGGCCATCCTTGACGACTTCGGGTTTGATGTAATTAACATCAGTGATATGGCGCTTGATGTCTTTAACGAACTCCAACCGGGTGTAGTTGGTATTCATGTTGAGAGTCGTCGCGATGCGCCTGACGGTATTGAGCGTGTTTGAGAGGACGCGATACCCCTTCGGATAGCCCTTGATATTGTCAAAGAGCAAAGCGTGGCTCTTCTCTCCTCGATGATGGCCCAGTTCGGTGATTGCGCCGATTTCGACATCCCAATCCGCGCCGTCGATTCTTTTCAGCTCTCCGAGCTTCTCCACCTGGGCCATCCAACTGCGTAAGTCTCTTGATTCCATTCCGTCTCCTCAAGTCAGCGTTTAGAGTGCAAGCTTTAGCTTGTCGGTTTTCGCGTTATCAACTTAAAGGTTGAACTCTAGACTTTTCTGGTCCTCGCGGCCGCCACCGAGTAGCGCGGATACCAGTTTGAATCTGCTAACAGTCCCGTGCGGGCCACAAGCACGTCAAGCAAATAAGGGCGACCCTCGCGAGTCGTAGCAATCGCGCGTTGCAGCGCGGGCTTGAGCTCAGAAGGGTGCGCGACTCGCTCGCCGCGTATGCCGTAGGCACTGGCGATATGGGTGAACTCAACATCAGGGCTGCCGAGATAACAGATCATGTCCTTGTTCTCTTCGCGCGAACGGCCACCCTTCATCAAAATATTATTGCGCGGCTCGTCGTAGCTACGATTGTTGCAAACGATAGTAATGATCGGCACATCGTAACGTGACATTGACCATAGGGCATCCGATTGTCCAAATAGAAATCCGCCGTCACCCTGGAACGAAACAACCTGCTGATTCGGACGTGCCAGCTTCACACCTATTGACGCGCCTACACCCCAGCAGAGCGAGCGGCCGAGCGTGCGGCCAATCTTGGTCTTTTTGCCATCGGCGAAAGGAAATGAACGCTGCACCCAGTCTTCCGTCCCAAGCTCTTCAACAATAATGGCGTCTTCATCCAACATCTCATTCACCGTCAGCAGCAGACGCGGCCAGGTCACCGGACTTTCATCCCAACCATCACGCGCGGCGGTTAAGTATGATTGCTGCATCTCATCGGTAAAACTCTTGGTTGCGTCCCAGCGTGCTTGCTTAATTTTTGCGAGCCGATCTTTTGTTACCGTTGCTTTGATGGCCTCGATTAAAGATCTAGCAGTCTCTTTAACGTCGGCCACGATAGGAAGATCGATCGGGTAGTCGGCGCCCAGTTGGCGGCTGTCCACGCGCGCGTGAATTATTTTGGCGCTGCGAGAAACCATGGGTGGTCCGCTTCCCGGATCTGGCATGCTCGCGCCGAGATTTATAAAGAGATCAATCTCGGACGGGAACCTCATCGGGCTGAAGTAGCTGCCCAAATAAAGCGGGTGATTGGTGGGAAAGTCGGCGGCCCAACTCCACGCTTGTGTAGTAGGAATGGCCAGGAGTTCGGCCAGCTCAACAACAGCCGAGCGTCCCCCGGAGGTCCATACTTCAGATCCGACGTAGAGGATCGGATTCTTCGCTTCGATGAGCATCTGAGCAGCCCGCTCGATGTGCTTCGCATTTGGCGCAATGTCCATCGGCACTGACAGGCTCTCGCGGGAGAAAATCTCCGCCTTGTTTTTCTGGTAAAGCACGTTGCGCGGGACGCGAACGAACGTTGGGCCACCTGGCGCAGTGGAAGAGACTTTGAAAGCGTGGGCTATCCATTCGGGAATGCGATTACCCTCTTTGATGAGCCAGCGCCATTTCGTGTATTGCTTGAAAGGATCCAGCCAATCGTCCAAATCTTCATGCCCGTCGCGCCCATCAGCCTGCGAATCCATGTGATCGGTCAGGATAACTACAGGCGTGCGATCCTTCATCGCGTTATACATATTGGCGCTCGCCAGTGGTCCACCGACGCGACTGAAACATGCGAACGAGGTTTGGCCCGTGGCCTTAGCGTAGCCATCAGCCATCGCTACGACCTGGTTCTCGGAGATGCCTTGGATGAATTGAAGATCGGGCCGGTCAACTACCGCGTCACACAAGGGACCCATGCCGGAACTGTTGCAGATGAAAATGAAGCGCACACCAGCCGCGCGAAGCTGTTCGGCGAGCAGCTCGCCGCCGGTTCCTGTGATTGGTGTAGTGGGAAAAGTGACGCTCGGAAGGGGCACTGTTTCTGATCTGGCTATGGGCTCCAGCGCGGTCAGTGAAGACTGTACCGCCGCTACGCTGAAGCCCGCTGCTGTTGCTCTGCGAACAAAGCTCCGACGAGAGATTCTTTGGCCAAGGTATTCCTTAACTAAGTCTCTCACCGCTTGCCTCCTATCGTTTTTTTCTTCAACGCGTCGGGAATAGGCTTTTCCGGCCCAAAGGACACCGAGAGATACCTGGTTATGGTCTCTGCCTCGTCGGCCATAAGCGGCGCACCACGCCAGATCATTTCGTTCACAGTGCGGCGCCAGCCTGACAGGGTTTTGCGCTGCGAAACTGTGTTTCGAAGATCGTGACACTGCACACAGCCTTGAAAGATCAGGTTCCGAGCCTCGCCCTCGGGTAAGTAATCCTCAGGCACTATTGATTTTTCTCGCGGCTCCTGGCTGCCTTGCCGCGG
>JANMQG010000177.1:0-6705 GCA_031370285.1 Chloracidobacterium sp.
CAAATACAGAACCGGGAGCGGTAGCGACCGGGTCAGGTTGCCAGGGTGTCGATCCTGAATTCATCATTGAATCGTGGTTGAGTGTTAGCACCCGGTCGCTACTGCTTCCGGTTCTGTATTCGTCGACCCACGATCGGAGTATGTTGGCACATCGATTCTCCCACCCACCTCGGGATCAATTCTCCCCAAACTCGGCAAACGCTGCCGCCAACTGCTCAGCCCATTCGCTGTAGCCCAGCTCACTAGGATGAAATCCGTCCGCGCAAAAGAGCTCGCCACAACGCTCCCGCTCAATCCGAAAGGGAACGTACACAACTCGCTTCAGCTTTGCCACCAGTTCAAGCGAAGCGCGTCCCAGCGCTGCGGACCTCGCCCCTAAAACGAAACCAAGCGGTGATGGCAGCGCGGGAAAACAATCAAGCGGCGGCACTCCCGACAGCAGCACCAGCGCGTCACCAACCTCCGCGCGCACATCTTCGATCAATTTTTTAATGTCTGACGACCATCTCTTCGCAGTGTGAAACTCGATCGCATCGTTTACACCCAGCGCAATCATTACAACGTCTGCACGACGGCCGGCCAGTGTAGGAACCAACTCGGCGCGGCACTTACGGGCGTTGATTCCCGAGCGAGCGACAACCGCCCAATCAACGCTTCGCTGCGCGCGTCGTTGCAAAGCCTGAGCCAGTTGCCCGGTCAATGCAGTTTCGTGGGTACGCGCGCCGATGCCGGCAACCGTCGATTCCCCCAGAGCAATTAGTCGCAGCGGCTCGCCCTCGCCGGCAACAGTTCCTTCCAGCGGGCCTCCGGCATCAGGCAGGCGCGGCGTGCTTCTTCTCAGCCAGTAGCCCTGAACAAGGAGAACGGGTAGCAGCGGTGGCGTAAGAATAGCGGCGAGGTGTCTGTTCACTGACCGTTGCTCCCGTTAGGAACTGAATATTTATAGAAAGACGCTTCCCGGAAACATCATTAACGTTGCAATGGTCAGTAGTTGTTTCCTCATAACTTATCTACCAGGTCGGCTCAAATAGATTTCCTTTTTCGTCTGCCCAAAAATCCTTCGACATATGCGGACCCTTGATGTAGACGCGCCAGGTAACCGCCAGATCGCCAAATCTCTTGCGGATTGCAGCGATTGGGTCGTCCATCTTGCCGGAGCGCGATTGCTCGAGAAACTTGTCTAGCTCGTCTTTCTGCTGTTTTTCCTTCTGTTCTTTGGTGAGTCTGAGCGAGGCGCTCTGCCAATTGATGGAAATGAGCTCGGGCTTTCCGTCTTCAATTTGCGCGCGCTCCGCTGCCTGGCGGCAAGTCTCCGGGATTGCAGCGAGGTTGATCTCGTTCAGACTAAAGAGGCGTGACTTGTCGGCGGTGAACTCCTGGTTTCCCAGTACGAGGGCCTCGACCGGTCTCGGCCCTTTCACTGTGCCGTCATACGTGTATTCGTCGAAGTTCTTTGGTTTGGCAGGATCCTGAACCGTGATCTGCATTCGATCCTGGTGGATTTCGATGTACTTCACGTTGAGATCAGCCACTCCCAACTTCTTCTTGATCTTTGCGGCGCCGTCCTGGGCCGTCGTGCCGGCAAACATATTCAGCTTAGCGCCTGGTAAGGAAGACAACTTGCAGCTCGTGGCGAGCAGTGCTAGCAGACACAGTAAGCTAAACAAGGCTCCGAGCTTTCTGGTGGAAGTTCTACTCAACATTTCGGCCTCACTTTCGATTCTGAATCGTCGACCTGTTAGCTCCAAACACTTACTCCCTTGTCCGGCCCCGGCAAACTAATCCTTGACTGTCAACCGGTGGAGGAGTATACCGCACGGGCGAACCCGAGTGTCTGATGATTCTTGCAGTCACTCGTCGCTTTAATCCCGCGCCGTCGTAATTCGACGTCTCTTTTCTTTCCGAATTCCTGCGTTCTTGACCAGGCACTGCGATTGCCTGCTCTCAAACCATGTTTCAGCCATCAGTCTCAATCTTAGAAACTTCCGCAGCATATCCGAGTGAATCTGTAGACCCTCGGAAGAGGTCCTCGTTTGCGGAGCCGAATACACGACAGAATGTATTGGTGGATGGAATTCAACGCCGGTGGCGACGCGAACGGCGGCGGCGCAAGGTAGGGCGTGCTTATGACATGGCGCTTGAAATCGCGAGCGTGCTTCCTGCCAGCTCGCGCGTGCTTGATGTGGGCTGCGGCAACGGGTTCATTGCGCATCACCTATCGGCGATGGTCGGAGCGAAAGTGGTCGGGATTGATCTCAATGCTAAGACTGAAGCGACCATTGACTACCGGCAGTTTGACGGCAAACATTTTCCCATAGCCGACCGGTCAGTGGATGCGGTACTGCTCTGCTACGTACTACATCACGCGCAGGACCTCGGCCTGGTGATGAACGAGTTGCGACGGGTCTTAAGCGCCGGCGGTCTGGCGGTTGTTTATGAGGATATTCCTTCCGTCTGGTGGGATCGCTTGGTCTGTTGGACCCACGATCTAAAATGGCGCAAACGCATCGGCCCTTGCACGTTTCGTCGCGAATCGGAATGGCGCGCGCTGTTCAATTCGGAAGGCTTTAAGATTGTCAGCGAACGCCCACTCTCGCGCTGGCGCAACCTGACGCATCCGGTGCGCCGGAGGTTCTACGTATTGGAATGCAGTTTAGCTCGACTCCCGCTGAGCTAGCGCTTGGCAGGCATGTCGCAGTTTTCACTCTTCAACCAAGTCAGCAGACATGGGCGCATCATCGGGGCCCGCTGCTTTCGCAATACGCAATAGCCACCGAAGATTTTCCGCCTGCTCGTCGTTCAGGTCTACAAACTGAACGCCAAAGCCCTCCGCGCTGTGGTGCCTGACTTCACCTTCCAGATAAAGCCAATCGTCGTCCGGCAACAGCACGCGAAAGCCGACAATCTCTCCGCGTCTCACTTCACCAACAGAGTCCAGGTAGCAGCCACCTTCAGATAAATCTGTGATTCGCGCTTTGCGGGCCTCTGTAGGCCTATCCCACACTGCGTCTAAGCTGACACTTAATCTTTGTTTACTTCTTCGATCATCCATTGTTGTTAGTGCTCCCGTTTGAGACTGCTGGCGATTTCCAGGCTACAAGTCTATGGGAGGGACTTTGCTGGCAGTGAGTTCTGAGCCGGCGGCAGCGAGATCAACGATCGACGTTAGTATCTTACACGGGCACGGGCCTATTCGACATGAAACTTATGCAGCAATCGATGGATGACTGGGGTGAGCACGATACCCATGATTCCAATGAATACCAGACCGCTAAACAGTGCGTAGCCGGAGGCGAAAACTTTTGCGGCGGTCGTTTTTATGGGGTTGACCGGTCCCATGCCGCCGAGAATCATCGAGGCTTCAAGCAGCGAGTCAACCCAGTCCAGCCCGCCCAGCCAATGGTAACCCGAGATGCCGATGAACAAGACAAACGCAATTATGCCGCATGCTGCCCCGACTGCCGCCGCAAGTCGTTTAGCAAAAACCGAAAACGGTGCAAGCTTTTCGTGCTTTCGTTCCAACACCGGAAGCAGCTTCATGGTGCTTAGTCCGTGGCAAACTGGGTTATCTCGCCTGGTTTGCGCAGCATCTTGTTGACTTCGCCCAGGTGGGTCTCTTCTTCGGCAATCATCTTCCGCGCATACTCTTCAAGCAGCACCGAACGATCACGCACCAAATCGAGCAATCTCTTGTAAAGTGCCAGGCCTTTTTTCTCTGCGTCGAGCGATTCCAGAAGAATATCGTTGATGCCGTGTTTATGCGTTTCGAGCAAGGAGCCGATTTTCAACGACGGATGTTCACCGAAGTGGGTTACCAGTTCGCCGGCTGCATTGGCGTGCGTGAGACAGGTGGTGGCTTCGCTACGAAGCCAGCTCACAATGGGAATCCGGCTGTGGCCGAAAACCATCAGGGCGTAGTGCGTGTATCGGACGACCCCGGCAAGTTCGGTTTCCAAAATCTCATTCAACAATGCTACTGCCGCCGCCTGATCCAAGTTCTGATCTGACATGACTATCTTCCCCTCTCTTTCGTGAATGCCGTTATTATAGCGTCCGAAATTCCGTTTCCTCTGTGCCGCCTTTGTGTTCTCTGTGCCTCCGGTGGTGAATTTACAGCAACGCCAAGACTCACCACAGAGGCACAGAGATTGTCAAAACCGGACATTAGCGTTCCAAGCAAATCAAAATCGCAAACTGACAGTTTGAGTTACAATAAAATAAATGCAACCAACTTCAGTTAAAGCGCACGTCATCATCTACAGTCGTCCAGGTTGTCATCTCTGCGATGAAGCTAAGCAAACTATCGAAGCGGCTGGCTGTCAGAATGAATATACGCTTGAAGAGATCAATATTGAAAGCGACCCGGAATTACTCAGGCGTTACCGATATGACATTCCCGTCATCACTATTAACGGCGTCGAGGCTTTCAGGCACAGGCTAACTGCTGAGGCGTTTCGGGAGAGACTACGAAAGAGCGGGGGCAAGCCCACCTTCCTGACCTGAGAGCTTTCCCATTGGCTCGATAATTCCGGTCTTGAAAGCCTTTCAATCAAGAATCATGCAACTCAAGCTGATTAAGCTCGCAGTCAGGAAGGGTGGTTTACCCCCGCCGTCGCATTTAAGTTTAACTGGCGGGAACAGTCTTCGATCGACTCAAACAGTCTCTCCCGCTCCTCGTCATTCGTCGACTGCCGGTATGACATCACCAAATCCTTGAGCGTGGCCAGCTCACGGTAGAGTCCGGCGTTTTCGATCGGCGGTGTGAGATAAGAAATCAGCTCGGCGTACGAACGACGTTTGGCAATCGAGCCTTCCGAAGGGTTGTTGACACTGTAGATGTAGATGTTGGGCAGCTCGCCGATCAATCTGTCTGGCCAGCACTCAGCGGAAAGACCGATCTGCTTGCCCGGCATAAACTCCATCGCTCCGTGCGTGCCCACGTGAACAACCGCATCCACGTTCAGAACCTGCGAGAGGTAAGTGTAGAACGCCATGAAGCCGTGATGCGGGGCGCCGCTGCGCGCCATCATCAACCTCATTGGGTCGCCCTCGTAACCAAACGTCGGCTGCACGCCGATAAAAACGTTACCGAGATGAAGTCCCTGAATCAGTAGATCACCGCCAAACGAATTCACGCGACCCGGCGCCGCCCCCCACTCCGCCTCAACTTCATCGACATAAGGGCAAAGACGACGATACTCATTGACGTTCATGCGATACGCAACGTTCGCGGTAGCCGCAAAGCTCTCAACGTTTCCACCGATAAGCATTTCCCTTAACGCATCGGCAGAGGGCGGCAGCTCGACGTTGTAGCCTTCGCTCTGGAGTCTCTTGAGCGTGTCCCAAAGACTGGGAAACACGTCGAGGTCTGCAGCCGTTCCGATGTTTCCCTTGTTGGGCGGAAAGCAAAAGAGGGTCAGCGCGAGCTTGACTTCACTGCGCAGCGCGGTGCGCAAGCGGTTCCAACGTCGCAGGCGACGCGCAAACCTCGCACAACGATCAGCGAGCGCTATCGGCTCAACTCCGCTCTCCGGGATGCCTCCGTAAATGAAAGGCTCGGTCGCACCGTCGATCTCAGGAATTGCGATTTGCATTCCGGCTTGCACCGGATTGAGTCCCGTCTGAGATGAGCGCCACGCGTCGATGGTCTGCGTGTCTAGACTCACAGCAGAGCGATACGGCCGATTCAACTGTTGCAGAAACTCCGCGGCGGCCTCGCTGTCGTTCATCGCCGGCCCGCCAACAAAACTGAAGCCGGTCAGAGAAACGATCTGACTGACTCTGGAACGGTCAGTAGTCAGTTGTTCGTTGTCAGTTGTTTGGCCGCTGGTCTCTGGGCTTTGGTCTTTGAGCTTCCTGCTAACCTGAGACTTGAGACTTGAGACCTGAGACTCACTGTCAACGAAAAAAGTGCTGACCGCTTCCCGGTTATCCATCAAGGTCGAAAGCGCCGGGATCACACTCAAGCCTTCCGCTTCGATAGCACGAATGAGCGCGTCGTAGTGCCTCGTCGTCTTGCTGACCACCTGTGGTCGCATTAACAAAAGGCCAATTGTGCTGGCGGGATCCAATACGCGCAGCTCGGACTTTGGACTTTGGACTTTGGACTTTGGACTCTTGCTCGCGTACCACTTCCGATAGTCAGCAAACGTTTCAAACAGAGTCGGCGCATCCGGATGGTAAATCGCCACGGATGGCATGCGCTCCGGCGGCGGCACTTTGATCTTCGCTATCTTCAGGCGCGCGTCAGGAACATATTCCTTCAAGGCGTAAAGAACCATCGAGCGGATGTTCGCCGGAGTAGGTTGAAGAAAATAGCAGAAGATGTTCAGGTAATGCTTGGCGTCGCGCAATCCGCCGGCCGTTGGCACGAATCTGAGGATGCCGGGAAGCTTGTCGATCCATTTTAGATACTGACCATGCCCGTGTTTGGATCCGTTCTCTGCTTTTCCGTGTCCAGGTTTGTTTCGCTTTACTTGTCTCCCTACCCACGAACCTGCCGCTGCGATTAGCCCAAGCGCATCAACCGCTCTTTTTCTTTCCCTTTCCCCCTTCCCCTCTTCCCCGGTTCCCCTGTCTCCAGCAAGCCGGGACACATCGAGTCGTCCCATACGCGTCCGGCGCATCAAATCCGGCATGCAGTTAATAACGAGCACGGCCGCGTGTCGTTCCTTGTAACTCTCAAGCACCGGAATAAGACGCGCC
>JANMQG010000187.1:0-5521 GCA_031370285.1 Chloracidobacterium sp.
CTTCACGGGCTCACTGCGAGCTTCTCAGAACTTATTCAGAGTTTCCTTTAGTATGTGCCATTAGGATCTCGAAGTGAATTGTGATTGGGATGAGGTAGCCTACTGAGTTTGGAAAGTTGGCCCAGGCGGCTGGTGAAAAACAACACGATCCACGACCACACCAAACTGCACGAAATGGATGCCCTAATTCGAGTTACTTCGTGTGATTTCGTGGACCGCTTTACTGTTTCTATTGCTGCTCACCGCTTTTTCAGCAAACTGCCAGGCGGCGAACCCCTCAACCGATCAATTTCGCAAGCACGGCCATAGCCTCATACACTTCTTCATCCGTATTGAAGAAGTGAGGCGAGATGCGCAAGCCCACGCCGGGGCGGCAATCAACGAATACTTTTCTCTGCGCGAGACGATCTACCATTGCTGGTCCGTCATCGATATCAATCATTACTGAACCCCCGCGCTCGTTGACGTCGCGTGGGCTGTTTATTTTCCATCCCCGCTCCAGAGCAAACTCGATCATCCATTCCGTTCGGCGGCGGGATTCGCGCGCGATCGTTTCGACACCTACTTCCTCCAGGATTTGCAGACCTGGCAGTGCTGAATAGAGCGCGGGAATGCTCGGCGTCCCTTGCGCGAATCGGCGGACAGACCTGGCGTAACGCATGGGCGAATGCGCGAAGTCAAAGGGTGCATCGTGCGCGACCCAGCCGGTAAGTCGCGGCTGCAGATCTCTTTGCAAGTCAGGTCGGACGTACAGATAACCGCAGGCTGGGCCGCCACAGAGCCACTTGATCGTGCCACCGATCAGGAAATCAACGCCCCAGGTAGACGCATCCAACTCAATCGATCCGGCCGATTGATAGACGTCAAGTAGAACGAGCGCACCAAGGCTATGCGCGCGTTCCACGATCGCTTTAGCATCCACGCGATATGAACTCCGAAATGAAGTGTGTGACATCGCCACAAGACTCGTTGTGTCGTCGATGGCCGCCAGAATGTTTTCGAGAGGCACGGTAATGCCGTCAGGCGAGCCAACAATCTCAACCTTCGCGCCGAGAGCTCTCTGCGCTTCCCAGATGTATTCCATCGAAGGGAAATCCAGCGCGGATGTGACTACCTTATTGCGCTTCGTCGATGCGAAGTCAAAACACGATGCGGCACTCGCGAGCGCAATCGAGGCATTTGGTTGAATCTGCACTGAGCCCGGCGCCCCGCCCAGGATGCGTGCGATGCGGTCGCCCACCTGTTGCGACAACTCCCACCAGCTTGCGGCCCACGCGTCCTCGCTGGTGTGTCCCTCCCAAGCCTCGTAATAAGCGACCAACGATTCGCGTGCCGCGCGCGGAACTGGGCCAAGGCTATGACTCAACAGGTGAATCCCGGATGCCAAGGTTGGGAATTCTGCCCGGCGGCGGTCAATGTTTGGTTCTGCCATTTCACTCAAGCGCGGTACTCCGCGAATGACTTCTCTATCGCCAGCGGATCGGATGCCAGCCCCGCAATCACTTCGCGCGCGGCATCGCCAATGGGAGTTTCATTTCTTTCGGCGCGGATAGCCTCGATGATCTCCGCAGCAGCTTGCTCCGGCGACATCTTTGGCCCATCAAAGTTCCGGCTCATATCCGTCTCAATCGTTCCCGGCAGGACGGTGATTACCCGCACTCCGCGCTGCCCCAGATCGCCGCGCAGAGCCTGACTCAGAGACAGCAAAGCCGCCTTCAGCGCGCAATAATTGCCCAGCGCGGGCAGATTGACTTTGCCAAGAATGGAGGCCACGTTGACAATCAACCCGTCACCATTCGCAATCATCGCAGGCGCGAACGCTCGGGCCATCAGCAGCGCGCCGAGGTAATTGACTTCGATCTCGTGCTGCAATTCCGCCATTGGCACCTGCAGAACGCTGCCGTAAACGCAGACTCCAGCGTTGTTAATTAGAATGTCCACCCGTCCCAAGTCAGCCGCCGCCCAAACGTCATCTTCCGACGTGACATCGAGACGCACCGGCGTGAGGCGCACATCCTTTGCGGTCTCTCTGAGATTTTTCAGACTCTCCGGTTGCCGCGCACCGGCTAACACCTCGCGCGCGCCTGCCGTAAGACACGCAAGGGCCAGAGCGCGACCCAGACCGCGACTAGCTCCCGTCACCAATACTCTTTTCCCTTCAATCTCCATCGCTATTCTCCCGTCCAGTTTTAGCGTCTGCAAAAATGATCTCGGCATCTCTCACTTCATGCCGTCCGCGCAGGCGACCGTAAGCGTAGAGTATGGCTCCGATTAAGGCCCAGGCTAAGGCGAGTTCGACGCTTGTGAGTGAGTGGCCAGCAAGTCTCTGCCGGAAACTCTGTGCCCCTAACGTTCGCAGATCCTGAACTACCTGAATCGCAATGATTCCGCCCATTGCCAGCATTGACAGCAGAGCTGCTGCCCGCTGAAATGATGGTGCCAGCGAAATCTTGATGAGCGAGTAGAGTCGGGGATTCCGGCGTGGAAGCAGCAAGAACGTCAGGCTGTGCAGGAAATAAAGGATGACCAACGCAAAGACGGCAATGTTCAAGCCCAGCGATACTTGTCCGCTAATGAGCAGGAAGGCTGCCGCTGCAAGGGTTAGAGTGAGACCACGAATGGGCGTTCCGGTGCGCGGATGGATCGCGCCAATCCAGCTCGGGGCCAATCCGTCGCGCGCCAGAATAATGGCCAACCGCGACGGCACCAGCATGGTCGAGTTGATGGAAGTTGTCACCGCCATGATCGCGCCGAAGGTGACGAACAGCGCAGCACCGGCGGGCAGATAGACGGAGGCGACTTCCGCCATCGGCGCGTTGCTGGCTTGCAGCCGCGGGCCCGGCAGGACGCCAAAAGCAACGACAGACATCAGCACAAAGATGACCGCCGTGATGGTAATGCCTTTCAGGAAAACTCGCGGCAGCCGCTCGGTGCTGTCTTTCACTTCGCCCGCTGTCTGGGCCAAAGACTCGAAACCGGCATAGGAGAAGAAGAGCAGCGTGAGGCTCGCCGCTAATCCTGCAAGGCCGTGTGTCATGAATGGCTGATAGTTTGCCACGCGGATCGCAAATAAGCCCGGCACGATCAGTACGATTAACGAAAGCCCCAGCAGCGCGCACATCGTCACCTGCAAACGACCGAACCAGCGTACTCCAACGATATGGACCAGGTAAAAAAAGGCCAGACTCCCGAGCGCTAACGGCAAGCGGTGTATCTCCGGTTGCAGGCGACCACCGGCGAACTGAATAATGTAATCGGCCAAAGCGGTAGCAAGAAAAGCCAATGCGCCGATGTAAGAAATGATCTTCAGCCACGTCCCGATGAAGGCGATGCGGTATCCGCCGAGTGTCCGCGAGATGTGCGTGTACTCGCCACCCGGTTCACGCCCCAGCGGCGTTGAGAGAAACGCGGCATACGGCACGGAGGTGGCGAGGATGACAGGCAGGAGAATGACATACCCAAGAATCACACTTGGCCCGGTGAGCGTCCAGGCGCGACTCGTCACTGTGAAGATTCCGGCCCCGATCAGAATGCCCAGCAACGCGGCGTAAGATTCCAGTGTGCCCAGATCACGCCGCAAGCGCCCGATCAGAACTTGAGAGGCTGTGGACTCCGCTTCGCCCCGATCATCATTGGCCATCGGCGCGCTCCAGCAAACGGTTCGCGGGCAAGCTCGGGTCGAGAACCTTTTCCGCGCTCTCAACTCCGGCCACAGGCAACTTGCCATCATCCAGCAGTCCTAATTGGACCAGCACGGAAGCCTGATCCCAGTAGATGTGTTCGTGCGCTAATTTACCGTCGCGGAAATGCACGATCACTACGAGCGGAACCTTGACCTGCTTGTCCGTTGGCGCGAGCCCGGGCAGCATCCAATCCATCTTGATAGTGTGAGTAAACTCAAAAACCATTTCGTCGACGATACGCTCAACTCCAATCGTGCGCGACACCGGAGTCATCTTTGTGTCTGGCGGCATTTGCGGAATGAAGCGCTGCGAATAAAACTCCCGCAGTTGATCGTGGCCGATCCCGCCGGTCAGCACGGGAACGTGATTGACGTAAGCATCATCGACCATCGTTGCCAGCGTGTCCTCAGTATTGCGTGTCGCAAACTCACACTTGACGTGCTCATCCCAGAGATCGGACAAGCTCTGGGCCACGTTTGTGGCAGCCGGCCCACTCAGATGTCGGACGAGAAACTCCAGCGTTCGCAGATTCGCCAACTCTGCGGCCTGCGCATCAAAGTGCGCGCCGCCGACGCGGGCAAAAGCGTGATCCTGTTCCGCGTATACGTGGAGCGTTACTAGCGGGTGAGTATCCAGCGCCTGATGAATCTCTTCCTGAGCTGCGGGTGGGCAGAATTGATCCCGGCCTGCCATATGCAGCATCGTCAGACAACTAATGTTCGCCGCTTCCGCAAGCGCGGACTCGATGCCGACGCCATAATAGCCGACTGAACAATCCGGGTCTGAGCGCGTCGCCAGTAGGTAAGCCAGTTTCCCTCCGAGACAAAACCCCACCGTGCCGACTTTCCCAGTGCAGGCTGGATGTTGACGCAGAAAGGCCAACGTCGCCGCCGCATCTGCAACGGCTTTGGCCTCGTCCAGTCCCTGATATAACTCAAGGCCGCGCTGGAACTCTTGATCACTTTGATCGGTCAGCTGCACACCCGGTTCCTGTCGCCAGAAGAGATCAGGGCAAGCTACGACAAACCCCCGCGCGGCATACCAATCAGCAATGGCGCGCAGGTCCCGATTGACTCCGAAAATTTCCTGCAAAAGCACCAGGCCGGGACTTTCTCCGCCCGCTGGCCCTGATGGCAATGCCAGGTAGGCTGCAAACTCCTCACCTTCTGATGAACGAATCGTGATCATGATGTCCTTTCAATTGCAGCACGCGCTCAGCAGCGGTCTGCACGCAGGTCTGTGCGGTGATCATTCTTGCCGGAATTAATAAGCCTAATCGAAGCGCTGTCTTTATACCACACCTGCAAAATCTTACTCAGCCTCCGATCCTTCACTTGGCAACGCCAAAGAGAGCAGACGACTTGTCTTTAGATTGACCCGCTCCGCGACAGCCGGCGCCCGAATGTCCTCGCCGTCAACGTGTTTGAGGGTTCTCTTTAAGTTGCTGCGATGCCAGCTGAAGAATCCCTCCAGGTCTGTGACTTAGCTCAGGGCTGAATTGCAGCTTCTGGCGGATTTCGTTATACACTCATTGCGTCACCCGTTGGAGAAGGTTCGGGCAATCACGACCGTGGTGCAGGCGCTGCCTGTCTTGGGCAGGTCGCGAGCGGGCGCCATTTCGAAATCCAGTAGCGGACGGTCGCCGCGGATGATTGGGCAGTAGCAGTCGGGCTGGGCCAGAGCGTTTTGCAGAGCTCGGCGCGACACGCAACATCGGACTCTTTGGAATCGTCGAGCTGGTCCGAAATCGTGAGACACGCGAGCCGATGGCGCCTTTCAACGGCACGTCACCCGAGATGCAGGCGCTCGGCAAGTTTCTGCGGGAAGCGGGTTTGTAT
>JANMQG010000199.1:0-3591 GCA_031370285.1 Chloracidobacterium sp.
GGCTGTCGCAAACATTACTGCCTCGCGCGTGGGCACAGAAAAGATTCGCAAGATGCGTTTTTTTCAACCGCATGATTATGTCGCCGTCGACTACGCTACCAGGCACGCCTCGATCAGCAGTCTGGCGCCGCCGAGCGCGGATGGCGCGTGGCCGGGAGTGCATACGAAGAACCTCGCGGTCGTCGATGTCGAGCCGCTGCGCGCTGAGATTCTGGCGTTTGTAGCAGCAGCGCGAGACAAACTGCCGGCCCCGGTCTCGGGGATGGAAGGCAGAAACGCACTGGCGCTGGCGTTGCGCGCATTGGAGCGAATCGAGAAGCATTCGGCGAAAGTTCAAGTTGGATCTATCGGGTAGACCATTCAGAAGCTAAGAGCGGGGGCGAGCCCGCCTTCCCGACCCCGAGCTTCGCCAGGTTGAGTGGCCTACCACAATCTGAAAAGCTTTCAAGGTGGTCGCAAATAATCGACTACGAAAATCTCAGGTCGGGAAGGCGGGCTTGCCCCCGCTCTGATTTCTTTGATTACTATGACCTCAGCCCCTGCTATCACTTCCCTTCTAACCGAGCGCATTGCCGCTGGCGACTTCCCTTCGGCGGTCTACCTGATCGCTGAACGTGGCACGGTTACATTTGCAGCGGCGCTGGGCTATGCGGTGGTCGAGCCTCAACACATCGCGGCTACACTCGACACCATCTACGATCTTGCCTCACTTACGAAGCCACTGATAACCGGTCTACTCTGTGCACGACAAGTTGAGGCCGGGGAACTCACCCTCGACAGCTTGGTTTCGCATTACCTGCCGGAGTTTGATCGTCAAGACAAACGTGCCGTCACCGTCGGCCAATTACTGACGCACACTTCAGGTCTGCCCGCCTGGCGGCCGCTTTACATTCTTGCCGCCGGTGAACGTGACCGAGCTATCTCGGCGATTGCCAATTTGGATTTGGAATACGCGCCCGGTACGCGCGTGGTTTACAGCGATTTGGGATTTATCGTGCTTGGCCGTCTCTTGGAACGATTAACCGGAAAAGGTCTGGTTGAGTTGGCGCAAACCGAAATCTTCCGGCCGCTGAACTTGAAACACACCTGCTTCAATCCTGAGCTTGCGCTGCAAACCGGAATCGCCGCCAGCGAGAAGGGCAATGCCTACGAACGAAACACATACCACAGCCCTGTCGGAGACGATTACAAGAATTGGCGCGCGGAATTGATTTGGGGCACGGTGCATGATGGAAACGCACACTTCCTCGGCGGCGCCGCGGGTCATGCGGGACTTTTCTCTACCGCGCCAGAGACGCTGGTGCTGGCAAATCAGTTTGTGGCGGCTCAAACGAGCTTGCTCAAGCCCGCGACATGCGAATTGTTTAGTAAGAACATGACCTCGGGCCTGAACGAAGCAAGGTCTTTCGCCTGGCAGTTGGCGGAAACCATAGACTCAGCCGCCGGACTTGATCTTCCGCGTGATAGTTTTGGGCATTCGGGCTTCACCGGCACAAGTTGCTGGATCGATCCCGGTCGTGAACGAGTCTTTATTCTCCTGACGAACCGCACTCACGCCCGCGCGCTACCCTTTGTGAACAGTAACAGCGTGCGGCGCGGGTTCCACAGTTTGGCGGTCGCGGCAATAGAGCAGTCATCGTGATTGCGAAACCTGGGATTCAGAGATTAAACGAGACGCTAACCAAAACTTGATTTAGCAGCACGAAAGTGACTGCTTTTTTCTGGTTTCCAGGTTGTAGCAGGCCAGCCGCTTCATCCCATCTTAGGCCCACAGGCCCAGGGTGGAAGCTCAGATTATTCGGAGAGAACCCCAAGGCCGCGATTCCCGTGATTCCCGTTGACAACGTCATGGGCCCTGGTGTATATCTGCCGTCGTTAACAAGAGTTTCGCTCTTCAACTGGTCCTACTCCTGTTAATCTCACGACCACTGATGCGCAATCGAAGCGACAATCAAGAATGGGGTTTCGCGCGATACCGCAAGACGTGGGCCGCGATGCTTTGGGCGCTCTGAACAAACGGTAATCGTTTCGCATTCCAGCGCCCTCGGTTATTTAGCTCGGAGATCTCAGTGCGGGAGTACTCCATCATGAGTCGAGCAGCGGCTTGGTTAAGGGATTAAGAGCCTGCCGACAACGCTCACTCTGGACGACAAAGTGCGACGTTTTCAGGAGTCCTCGGTTGGTGCCCCCTGCTCCGATTCCATCGTTTTGCTTCGGATCTCTGCTCGGTCTGTACCTTCACGACTTCTCACTCATAGCTTTGACGTTTTGAACGCTCAAGTTAGTCGTTCGCAATCAAGCAAAGGAGATAAAAATGCACACAGAAAAGAAAGACCCGACCGATTCTCAGACTGAGAAAGGGAAGGTAAACAGAAGAACTTTTGTAAAAGGCGCCGCAACCGTAGCAGCCGTGGCTGCGGCCGTTCCCCTTGAACCCCTGCTCGGCGGCAAAGGATCGGTCGCTGAGGCGGCGGTCGCACCGTCTAATTCTGCGTTGCGCGCGAATGCCTCCTTCCAGTACCGCATCAAAACGGCTCAGGCGGAGAAGATCAATGTTGGACTTCAGCCGGACAATGGCGATGCCGCGAGATATTCAGACTTCAGCGGAATCTACAGCAAAGCTTTGCTACACAATAGCCTTGGTGTGCCGAATGCTGCAGCCGCGCAAAGCTTGATAAATTGTTTCGTGACTGGTGACCCCGCAGACTTCGCAAATATCATTGTTGGGACCCCCGGCGGAGGCGGCAACTCGAAGTTGAATGGCCCACAGGTCGCGCTCGCCTTAGACCTGGAAGGCCTCGACTCACATGCCACCGTCATTCCACCGTCGCCGACCACCCGGAGCGCGCAGACGGCAGCCGAACAGGTCGAGCACTACTGGGCGGCTCTGCTGGCCGATGTCAACTTCACTGATTACGGGACAGATCCGCTAGTTGGTATGGCTGTGACAGACATGAACAACCTGTCATTCCTCCAGAGTGCCGCGAATGATCAGTTCCCCTACCCGGTCACACGGCAAAACCTGTTTCGCGGGCGGTTCGTCACGGGCGACGGTAACGTCCAGGGGCCGTACGTCTCGCAATTCATGCTTCAGCCGACGTCCTATGGAGCTCAACCACTCGACCAGAGATACAGAACATTCCTGCCCGTGGGCGGCGGCGGAAGCAACTATATGACCTCTGTCGGCGACTACCAACAGGTCCAAAACGGCGGAGCCTCGGTTGGCGCTCTGGCTTTTGACCCCATCACGCGGTACGTCCGTAATGGTCGAGACCTCGCCTCATACACCCGCGTGGACGTGCTCTATCAAGGATACTTTACTGCCTTCCTCGTCCTGGCGGGGCTGGGCGCAGCGCCCAATCCGGGTAGCCCCTACATCGGTTCGCTGACGCAAAAAGCTTTCGCCACCATAGGCGGGCCAGATGCCGCGGGGACGCTCGCGGAAATGGCCACGCGCGCACTCAAAGCCGCCTGGTTCCACAAGTGGATCAAGGACCTGCGCATGCGGCCGGAGGAATATGGGGCGCTGGTGCAGGCGAGAAAGACCAACTCCGTTCCATTCCCGCAAGCGGCAGGGGAGCTGCACCCCGA
>JANMQG010000229.1:0-142239 GCA_031370285.1 Chloracidobacterium sp.
AAGAGATTGCGAATGCTGACCTGATCATTGAGGCAGCTCCCGAGCAACTCGAACTCAAACAAGCAATTCTTCGCGAAGTCGAAACGCACTCCGGTAAGCCGCTTATTTTTGCCACCAATACGTCGTCGCTTTCGATAACCGAAATTGCCAAAGCTTCTCAGCGTCCGCAGAATGTTGTCGGTATGCACTTTTTCAATCCGGTCCACTTGATGCGGCTGGTTGAAATTGTAGTCGGAAAAGCTACCGGGGATGATACAGTGGAGGTCGTTCGTGAAGTTGGTCGCAGGTTGCGGAAGGAGCCGATCGTCGTTCGCGATATCCCCGGCTTCGCTTCCAGCCGTCTCGGCGTGGCGTTGGGACTCGAAGCCATGCGCATGCTCGAGCAGGGCGTGGCCAGCGCCAAAGACATTGATACGGCGATGGAACTCGGATACAACCATCCGATGGGTCCGCTGAAGCTTACGGATCATGTCGGTTTGGATATCCGGCTTAACATCGCCGAGTATCTCTATCGCGAACTTGGTTCGGAGACGTTTCGACCGCCGGAAGTTTTGCGTCAACTCGTCAGCGAGGGAAAGCTGGGCAAGAAGACCGGCGAAGGATTCTATAACTGGAGCGATGAAAGACGGTCAGCAGTAAGCAGTAAGCAGTAAGCAGCAAGACTTTTTGTTAATCCTGATATTTATCGCGAGATTCTTTTGGAGATATGAGACCGTGAGATTTGAGAGCCTGAGCGGTGAGACGGCAAACTGCTCACTGCTCACTGCTCACTGATTCTACGATGTCTGTGGTCATGAGCACCCCAAGCAACAACGAAGAACGACGCTTTGCTTTACGCATGGCTTTGCGTCTCCCGATCGTCATTTCAGGCCGCGCGGAAGACGGCTCAGCCTGGAGCGAGCCTACTGAAACTGACGATATCTCGACTTCCGGTGCGCTCTTTCATCTCAATCAAAAAGTCAGTCGCGGCGATCGTCTGTATCTACGCGCACATCGCCCCGACGGTGCGCCCATTGAAGTGACCGCCGTAGTCATCCGCATTGCGCCGGCGATTTATGGGACCGCCCGCGTGGGCGTGCAGATCGCCGAGTCCGCCGAAAACTGGCTGCGGCTCTTTGTTTCCTGGGTCGCCGACGACCAACCAGCCACCGACCCCGCCGATTCCGAAAGCGCTCCTTCCGAATAGATTTGGCAGAGCCATCCATACGAAACTGATTGTTTGTTTCCGGCTATAGGTGTAATCTTGTTCTCAGCGGATTCTCACCGAGTCATTTCCTGAGCGAGCTGCTTCCCATCCGCGCCCCAACTTACAACTTGGATTTACAGGAGGGACAGGATGAAACTTTGTCCACAATGTGATTTCATCTATGAGGACGACCAACGCTTTTGCGATATGGACGGGAAGGAACTCGTCTACAATCCCGCGCCGGTCGTCATTGAGGCAAACGTTGCAAACCCGTCAAGCCCAACACCTAAACGCCTGGCAGGACGCCGATCGAGGAGCTTCGCGGTCGCGGTTGTAGTCGGAGTTGTCGTAGCGGCAATGGTCATCGCGGGCCACTTCGCGCGCACCCAGCAGACCCGATTGCGCGCCGCAGCCGAATCCTCTACTCAATCCCCCGATCGATCAATAGCTCGATCCACTGGACAGTCTGCTGCCGAGTCAACTTCCGAGGATGCCGGCGCGCAGCCAGCGGCGTCTGATTTGGCCTCTACACAAACTCCCTCCGCAAATACCGCTCTAGCCGAACAATCCGCGGAGCAATCGTTCGCAGTGTTACCGGAACAATTATCGTCGCAACCGGATGCCGCGACCCCCGGTCCACCTTCCTCGTCTCAATCGCCTCCGTCAGGAGCGTCTCGTTCTCGCGCTCGTCTGGCTGCGAATCCCGTTTCCACCAGAGGCCCCTCGGGAGACAGTCGCGGGCCGGTGATCGTGCGGCTCAACAATGGCGCAGCAATTAAGGCTGACGAAGCCTGGGAAAGGAAGGACGGAATCTGGTATCGGCAAGCCGGTGTGGTGATATTTCTCAAACGCAGCCGCGTGAGAACAATTGAACGGCTCGCACCTCCACCAGCGCGGTCGAAGTCAGCCGCCAACAATGCTAAGGAAAAGAGCCGGAAGACGGAGAATGCTACCGCCCAGAATCAGCTCCGCCTGGCCCGACCGGAACCTGCCGAGACGAAGAAACAATCGCGCTTGACTTCGTTCCTGAAAAAGACCGGGCGAATACTGAAGCGACCATTCAAGCTCTGAAAAAAGTGATGAGTGATGAGTGATGAGTGATGAGTGATGAGTGATGAGTACTGAGTGATGAGTACTGAGTGATGAGTACTGAGTGATGAGTACTGAGTACTGAGTGTTACTTATTACCCACTGCCCACTGCCCACTGCTCACTGCTCACTGCCCACTTTTTCCTCACCACCCAGGTTGTCATCGCGCGCAGGTTCTCGACGACCGTCGTCTTAATCGGCTCAATAAACTCTCCGCCGAGCGAGGCAGTTACGCTTCTCAACATCGCCTCATCCACCAAAAAGCGATCCGACCCATCAGGAAGGTGATACCGCCTACCTTCAATTAGACTGACCTGTTGTTCCATTCCGATTGTGGAGGCGAGGCGCGCAAAGAGTATTCCGCCGGGCTGGAGCACGCGCCACATCTCGTCGACCATTGCCTGCCACTGTTCTTCGTCGCGCGCAAAGTGAAGCACGGCGCTACTAATGACAACATCAAACCCATCTTGGTACGGCTGATCGCGGTTTGCGGTTTGCTGATTGCGTCCGAACGACATCTGCTCCACCGGCTCCACGCGGAAATTGTCCGCCGGCAAATGTGGAGCAAGAGCGGAAGCGAGCTTGCGAGCCTGTATGATCGACTCCTCCGACTGGTCGACTCCGAAAACCTCATATCCGTTGCGGAGGAAATAGACGAGGTTCCTGCCCGCCCCACAACCTGCATCCAGCACCCGCATCCCCGGAACGAACCGGCCCTTCAGGAGTTGGTCAAACAGGTAGATGTCGATGCTGCCAAACAGCTCCTGGAGGCTGCCTTCTTTCATAACGTCCACCCAACCGTTTCAACGGTTCAAGTCGTTATTCAAGCTGCCTGTGCACCGGGCTAAAGCCACGGCTTGAATGAGAAGTCGAAAATGCAAAATGAACCGGTACCATTAATTCTTCCATGGCGCCGACGCGGCGAGTGCCTCCTATTAGGTCGGAAGGAAGCTAATCAGTGCCTGCGGTCGTATTCGATGCCGGCGTTGACTTTCATCGATCGCCCGACGCGCGAGACCTATCGCCTGCTCACGATAGCCGCCCTTGTCGGCAGAAGCGCGATTGAGATTGGCGATCGCGTTTTGCAAAGAGGCTCTCGCGTTCATCAGGTGCGGTTGGTCGACGGGAGTGGCTGTCGGCAGAAAACTATCTTCGTCAAAATCGCTGTCGTGGCGGCGGCCGGGGGTTAAGTGCGTGCGGTCATACTCGATGCCGTTGTTGACCGCCGTAATCGCTTGCGCTACCAGGTCCATCGCTCGCTCACGATGCCCGCCCTTGTCCGCTGAGGCTTTGCGCAGGGAATCTTGCGCTTTCTGCAAATCGACCTTGGCTGCCTGCATGCGCGGCTGATCGACTGCCGAACTCGGCGATGCCAACGACGCGGCTATCACTACTGCTGCTATGACCACTAACAGGTTTTTGATCTTCATTTTCTTTTCCTGAGTGCCGGGCTAAACCCGCTGGTTGTTGTGATTGAAAGAGTCAGACGTGAAATGAGTAGCTAACCATAACGGCCTGCTCTGGTTGTGAATCTGATCTTTTGCGCCGGTGATGATAGCTCAGGAATCCGGCTTTTCGCCATGTTTTGTTTCGACAAGCCGATCAAACCCTGGGTTCCCCAACTGAGGCGTGAATGGAAACAACCGGGCGAAACACTTTTAATGATCGAGGAAAAACCTTTCGTGCTGTGTAGTCTGCGAAAGCTGTGGATAGTCTGCTGTTGCTGATTGGTCAGGTATGCATAACATCTTGCATTAGGTCGATCACCTAAAGACTTGCCTTACCCTCGCCTTACTGAGGCGTTCCGTGCAGAATGCTACGCCGACAAGCATTCCCGAATATTCAGTTTGAAGGGACGCTTGGAGATCACAATTTGTGATCTCAAGAGGCATTGGCGGTTGACCCGTTCGAATCTGTTTACTGGCGTGGACTGGATCGACCCATTTCCTTTCCGTCAATGACCCATTGCAAAGCATGAGCAAATCACTGGTAAAGATTCCGCCGGAGCGTATCGAGAAAGCGATCTTTCTGATTCGCGGTGAAAAGGTAATGCTCGACCGCGATTTGGCGACCCTCTATGGCGTTTCTACAAGTGTTTTTAACCAAGCCATCAAGCGCCATAGGAACCGATTCCCTCCAGATTTCATGTTTCAACTGACCATGGAGGAGACTCAAGCACTTCGTTCAAGATCACAATCTGTGATCTTGAAACGCGGCAAGAATATCAAGTACCTGCCATACGGATTTACCGAGCATGGGATTCTGATGTTATCCAGCGTGCTGAACAGCGAGAGGGCGGTTCAAGTTAACATCGAAAGCATGCGCACTTTCGTTCGCCTGCGACAGATGCTGGCTTCCAATGCGGAACTCGCAAAGAAGTTAGTCGACTTAGAACGGAAATACGATCGCCAATTCAAAGTTGTCTTCGATGCCATTCGCCAGCTTATGACCCCAGCGTCGGCTAAGCTCAAACCGATTGGTTTCAGAGCCAAAGCAATGAAGAACTGACGAACTCCCATTCGCCCCAGACTAATTCAACAGTTTGTTATTGCAAAATGCAACATTCAAAGAAAGGGTGAGGCGATAGGTGAAAACTTACCTACGCCTTCACTGACCACGGTGCCATCATATTTGTCCGGACCAAAACGAACTGCACTCAAGAGGCATTGGATCGAAAGGACTACAAGTTCGTTTTTCCAATCTTCAAGGTCGCAAATTGCGACCTTAAAGCGGTGGCATTGTGTTTTGTACCGACCAAAACCGAATTCAAAACCTGGAGGTCACAGTTTGTGACCTCCAATAGGATTGTCGCGACCAGACTTCGATAACCATCCAAATTATCTAAAGAGAAAGGTGCGCTCATGAGCGAAGTAAAACTCAACCTCGTCGATACGGAACAAGTTCTTCACGGCACGATCCACGGCTCAGTCGCCGATACCTGCGTGGCCGCGCTGTCGGCCGCGCCGGAAACAATTGCAGAACTGGAAGCCGCGCTCGCGCGCTACATCAAGCCGCGCGATGCCAGCAGCCACTTCGCGTCATTTCACTCCCGGGATTGTCCAGCCAACTCTCGCCCAGAGCTGGATGCCGAACCCTGGGATGCAGGCATCGTGGTGATCGATTTGGCCGCCCACATCGTCGCCAGTGAGTCTTCCTATTCGCAACCCGGTCTGGAGGGCCAGGTGTACTACCATGACGGTCAGGCGTTAACCGACGTGCCCATCTTGTACCGCCTAACGGGCGATTGGTTGTTTGTTAACTCGGTCGATGCTTATCAATGGTCGCGTGAACGCCGCCTGCGCGAACGCGCCGCCAACCCCAGCTTCGACGCCCGGCCCGTTTTGTTTGGCCGCCCGCTACTTCAGTTTATCGTGAACGCTTACCTCTCGCTTCCAGCCCAAACCCGGAGCTTATTCGTCTGGCAGGCGCGGTCAGCTACAGATGGGGACGAGGCCTTGCACGAGGCCTTAGCCAACGAGATCGGTGCCCTGCACGCGCGCTGGCTGCTTACTCCGCGGACCGATCTGCGCGGCCGGTCACCGCGAGAGGTGCTACTCGCACACCAGGATCACATCAACCATGACTTGCATACACGTTCCCTGCAATGGAGCTTGCAGAACGAAGGTCCGCCCTGCTTAAACGAAAACTCTTTTGCTTACCGCTTTGCAGGTTTCGGCACGCACGAGTGGGTTCTTTACTACGACTTAGTACGCCATTTGATTGGCAGTTTGATCGAATTGGCACCAGGCGCGGGTATTAGTGCGACGGTCGACCAACTGGTTGCCACGCTCGAACAGATCAAAACCGACTGGCTCGAGAGTCCGCAGTCCGATCTCGACGGTCGCATTCCCGCAATCATCATCGACAACGAGCGCAAACGTCTCCCAGAGGCGCTGCGTCCACGCGATATGATCATCGATGACGACTGTCCGGTGTGCCGGATGTTTGGCGACGAGACCAGCCCGTTAGGCATCGGCGTGGGCTTTTGGCATCTCGACGGATCACACATGGACGACGACTTCGCGTTCTCGTCTTTCCCAAGCCGCCAAGAGTGGGAGGCTGAGAATCGCCGCCGCGAAGAGTTTGATCGAGAGTTTGATCGGAAATGGGAAGAACGGCAGCAGCGGATTGCGCGCGGCGAAGCGCTTGAGCCAGATCGGTTTTTCGATCCCGAACCAGCGGGCTCTGGGTGGAGTTCGTTTGACCCGCTTGAATTTCCTGACTCGGCTGAGCTGGATCCAGCTGCCGCGCGCGATGCTCGTCCAGGCGGCTCCGATGATGCGGATACGACCGACTGCAATTAATGCGTTTGTGTCGCTCCGGCTGACTACTCTGCTCACGCCCACTTCCAACGGAGCAGTAGCCCGACCGTTAGGAAGGGCTTTGATCTACGCCAATGGAGCCCTCCTTAACAGTCGGGCTTGCTACCGCCCCGGTGACAGAGGCTCCAGATCGGCGTAATCTGCGAAATCTGCGGACAGTCTCAATGCGGTTTGCTGACTACTGATTGCTGATTACCGTATGCTGAGCAGACTCGCCATCCTCAATTCGAAGTCCTATAATCCATCCAGCCCCCAACCCTTTAATCGACACTTCAATCTGACGAGGAAATAGCCATGTTTAGACGACTGTTTATGAGTTTCTGCCTTTGTATGCTCTCCGCTGCGTTTGCTGCCACTATCATGGCCCAGGTAGTTGTCCAACCTTATCGTCTCAGCGATAAGGACGTGGAAAAGATCATCCACCGTATCGAGCAACAGTCGGATAGATTCCGTTCAAGTCTTGATGCCGCACTCGATAAGAGCCGCTTCAACAAGAGCAGCCGAGAGGACGACATCAACGCCTTTGTCAGAGACTTTTATAAACAGACAAAGAGTCTCCATGATAGGTTCGACCATCACAAATCAACCACGCCTGATGTGCAGTCTGTCCTTGAAAGAGGGGCGCGCATTGACGGCTTCATGCGTCGCTATCCGCTTTCTTCGCGCGCACAAGATGATTGGTCGACACTCAAAACAAATCTCGATGAGTTGGCGGCGGCTTATGACGTGAGTTGGCGCTGGCTTGGTTACTCAACTGATTATCCTTCCGGTTCCACAACCTATCCAACCGGAACAATAGTCTCCGACGTGCCTTATCGCGTCACTGATCGTGAAGTCGAACAAATCCTTCACCGCATCGAAAAGCAAGCTGACAAGTTTCGTGCTGCGCTTGATGCGGCTCTGGACAAGAGTCGTTTGGACGGAACCAGACGCGAGGACGAGATCAACGCCTTCGTGAAAGACTTCTATGCGCAGACCAGGGCTTTGCACGAGCACTTCGACGCCCACAAATCCACCAGCGCTGATGTGCAGTCCGTTCTGGATCGCGCCTCACGCATCGACGCGTTTATGCGCGGCAATCGTTTGAAGAAGAAGAACGCGGAGAAGGAGTGGTCAAAGCTGAAAGTAAATCTTGACGAACTCGCCCGCGCCTACAACGTGAGTTGGCGGTGGGGCTATTGATTCATCCACCGCGGGGTGTGTCGCGCGAGTATCGGTCTGTGTAATCTGCGAAATCGGCGGATAGTCTTAATGCTACTTACTGATTGCCGAGAGCCTCCTCAATCGACGAGCGTAAGTGATCACGGCTGTGTCCACGAGCATATCCCTCCCAGTGACTGACGATGCGTCCCTGGCGTTCCGGTACCGACCCACAAATCTCTTGACTTGCAACACAGTTGCTACTGCCCCGGTCCAGGACGCAAGTTTGCTGGGACGACGAGAGATGTCGATCCTTTGGGACTCCACGCGCAACGCTTGCCGGGGCAGTAGCCCGACCGTTATGGAGGGCTCCGCTGCCCAATATGAGCGATTGAGTATTACTCGTTCGGGACGGGGGACAGATGGGCGGCGACCATTTGCCAGCGGTCCGCTCGTTTGACGAAGACGACGGTGAATCTTAGCTCGGGCCTCGCTCCTCGCTCCTGAGTTTTCGGGATGCCGCGATCAGTCACGATGGCGGTGTCGCCGAAAATGCGCACCTTGATATCCTGGGCGTTGATAGAAAGACCGTGCCCCCCGGTCGTGCCTTCCATAGGAATGATGTCGCGCTTGTTAACCGTTCTTCCTCGCGGTGCGGTACCCAAGAAATCATCGGCGATGATTTTGTCCAGGGCAGCGCGATCCTGCCGTTCATCGGCGTCAAGCCAGGCCCGGGTCACCTGCAAAACCGCTTGCTCCGCGCTATCGTTCTGTTCCGGCGCCTTGGCTGTCGGTTGGGCGATCGCCGCGGTAGCTGCCGCAGTTAGCAGAGTAATAACTAGAAGGAACTTGTGCATGGGTGGTCTCCTTGCTGCGTGATCGATTGATATGTGACCTAGACACCGCCGGCGGAAAAAGGTTCCAGGCAAAAAAAGGGGAAAGGGTGGAAGAGGGGAACAGGGAAAGAAAGCAGAAGGCAGTAAGCAGTAGGCAGAAGGCAGAGGTCGGAAGGAAGCAAGACTAGCACAGGCGGCGAGCAGCCAGGCGGAACAAGCAATGATGTAGATAGATCTTCTCATGGGATGCACCTTTGTCCTCGTGCTACCTTCTTTTCACGCCTTCAGCGTGAAGAGGATATTTTATCCGTAGTCCCGGGGGTGGCGCTTCGCTTACCCCCGGCTACTTTCTTTTCACGCCTTCAGCGTGAAGAGATGAGGCGATCATCCCTTCACCATAAACCGCGTACCGCCCACTGCCCACCGCCCACTGCCCACTGCCCACTGCCACTGCCCACTGCCCACTGCCCACTGCCACTGCCCACTGCCCACCGCTCACTGCCCACTGCCCACTGCCCACTGCTCACCGCTCACTGCCTCCCGCTCCGCGGCGGTCGATCAAGTTCAAGATGGCGGCGGCCAGTTCGTCTGGTTCGACGGGTTTGGCAAGGTGCAGTTGATAACCGGCAGCCAAGGCGCAGTCGCGGTCTTTGACGGTCGCGTAGCCGGTCAGGGCAATCGCGGGAACGAGCGAAGGCAGAGCTGAGTTATGAGAAGGAAGTGATGAGTTATGAGTGATGAGTGATGAGTCGGAAGAGCCAGGGAGGAGTGAGCCTTGCAGCGGCAGCGTTCTTAGCTTGCGGATTAACTCATAGCCGTCTTCTTCCGCCATGCCTATGTCGCTGATCACCACGTCGGGCGCCTTTTGCATAAACGAGTCAAGCGCCTCAGCGGAAGAGGACGTCGAGATAACTTCAGCGCCGTAGCGGTTAAGAATCAGACTGAGCAAGTTTCGCGAGTCGTCGTCGTCTTCAACCAGCAACACACGCACGCCGGCGAGCGGTCTTACGCCTGCGACACTCGCGCCCCTGTCGACTCCGCCGGCTTCGCTGCCGCCACTTTTGATGGCGCTCCGAACAACTTCCTCGCTAACTCGATTTTCACCGGCGCTTCTTCTTTCAAGCGGGTTCTGGTTGTCGTCTGCTTCAGGAAGGTAGTCATCTCTCCGGTCAGCGGCGAGTGGTAGATCGACTGTGAAGGTCGACCCGTGGCCTGGGCCGAGACTCTCAGCGCTGACACTGCCACCATGTAGCTCCACCAGATGACGCACCACCGCCAGGCCCAAACCGAGTCCACCAGCTTTGCGTGAAATAGAGCCTTCTTCCTGACGGAAACGATGAAACACGTAAGGGAGGAACTCCGGTGTAATGCCGTCGCCCGTGTCGCTGACGGTTAGCCGAACGCCCGAAGAAAAGAGGGAAGCCGGTAAAGGCGAAGCGCTGTAGCATTCGAGGCGCAGGCTGACGCGGCCGCCGCGCGGCGTAAACTTGATCCCATTCATGAGCAGGTTCCAAATCACCTGGCGCAATCTGTTGGGATCGCCGCTGACCAGACAGCTCGCGGAATCCAACTGCGTCTCAATTTGAATTCCTTTGGCGTCAGCGGCCGGGCGCAGCGCGTCGATTGCCGCCTCTACCATCGGCGCCACGTTGAGCGGGCGCACCTCCAGTTGGAGATTACCGGTGATGATGCGCGAAACGTCGAGGAGATCGTCGATGAGTCGGGCTTGCGAGCGCGCGTTGCGTTCAATGATCTCGAGCGCGCGATCGAGATTCTCGGTTCGATCCACTTCGCCGTTGCGGATTAGCGTGGCCCAGCCGAGAATCGAAGTGAGCGGCGTGCGCAGTTCATGTGACAGAGTGGCAAGGAATTCATCCTTCAGCCGGTCCGCTTCTTCGGCCCGCTGGCGCAGGTCACGTTCACGCGCGAGCAAAGCGGCCCGTTCTTCTTCTGTGAGTGTCCGCGCAGTCACATCAAGAACCAGCGAGAGCACGGAGACGAGTTGGCCGCTCTCGTCGTGCAGCACCGAGTTGTACCACTCGCAATAGAGTATCGAGCCGTCTTTTGTGTAGTTGCGATTACGCTGGACGCCGTGCAATTCAGCGCCCACGCGTTGCCGGTTAGTAACCTGCTCAACCGCGTCAACGTCCTCATCGAAAACAAAGTGCCAATCGCTGACGTACTTGCCAAGCACTTCATCGGCTTTCCAGCCAAAGAGCCGCTCGGCTGACGCCGACCAGCGCGACACGCGGAAGTCGCTGTCCCACTCGATTACCGTCAGCGGCGAATTGTCAACATGAAAGGCCAAACGCTGGTGCGCCTCCTGCGCCGCTTCCTCGACCCGTTTGCGTTCGGTGATGTCGTGGACGACGGCAATGCCGCCCACGATTCGGTTTTGCTGATCGAGTAACGGTGAGTAATAAGCTTTGAAGAACCCTTCGCGACCGGTTTCGGGCACGGCGTAAGGTCTGTTGTCAGAGGTGGCGCTTTCTCCAGCCAGGGCGGCGTGGAAACATTTGTCTTCGCCAGTCTCCTTCAAGAAAGGAAATACATCGAAGGCACACTTGCCGAGCACGTCTTCGCGCTTAAGGCCGGCGATACGTTCCATTGCTTTGTTCCAGGTAAGGTAACGACACTCGCGGTCGAAGGCGAGTATGCCCTCGACGCTGGCGTCGAGGAGTTGGGTAAGAAACAGGTCGCTTTGTAGAGGTTTATCGTTCAAGCTTGGGGCTTAGAGTATCAGCAAGGCGGAAGGGGAAAAAGGGGAAAAGTGGAAAGGGTAAAGGGGAAGCACACCCGGGAGCCCATAATTGAATCCTAGTGAACGCCTGTCGCTGATTCGGACACTACTCGTTAAAAGGTCGTCGCCCTATAGTCAAGAGGTATCACCGATGCGAATTAGAATCTTTGTTCCCTCCGCGCTGTTTCTGCTCGTTGCCTGCCAATGGAACGGCGCCGGCAAGTTGCCCGTGGCGTCCAACGCTCAGGCGAATGCGCGAAACACAATTGCGCTTCCATCTTCGTCGCCAGTTCCCGGGGCGACACCGACGACTCCCACGACTTTGACCGACGCCGATTTTGCGCGGCACGTGGCGCTGCTCAAAGTCGAGATCAAAAAGAAAGTGACAAGCTCAGACCGGCGCGCGCCCGTGGCCGAGTTCTCTTTTGTAGTCCAGCGTCCTTTCGTGGTTATCGGTGATGAAACCAAACAGGCTGTTCAAGAGCGCGCTGAAGGTACCGTGAAGTGGGCAGTTGATCGACTCAAGCAGGACTTCTTCCCAAACGACCCAAAGGAAATTCTCGACATCTGGTTGTTTAAGGATGCGGCGTCTTACGAGAAACACGCCCAACTCTTATTTGGCGAGACGCCGACAACGCCTTACGGGTATTACTCGAGCGCTCACAAAGCGCTGATCATGAATATCGAGACTGGCGGCGGGACGCTGGTGCATGAGATTGTGCACCCGTTTATGGAAGCAAACTTCCCGGCGTGCCCGCCATGGCTCAACGAAGGAATGGGTTCACTTTATGAACAATGTGGCGATGCGAACGGACATATTCACGGTTTTACTAATTGGCGTCTGCCCGGCCTTCAGCGGGCAATACGATCAAAACAAGTACCGTCGTTCAAGGAGCTGACGGCGATGGGTGCAAATGCCTTCTACAATGAGGACAAAGGCGTCAACTATGCGCAGGCGCGTTACCTTTGCTATTACTTGCAGGAGCAAGGCGTGCTGGTAAAGTTCTATCAGGAGTTTCATGCGCGGCAGAATGAAGATCGTGGCGGTTACCAGACCCTTCAGAAAATCCTGGCCGAAGCTGATATGGACGCGTTCAAGATGAAGTGGGAAAAGTATGTGCTGGGTTTGAGACAGGGTTATGAGGTGCGGGTGGACTGAAACCCGAAACCGCGAATGCTTACGGCAGTGGCTTTGCAAGCACACCGGAGATTAGATCGCTAAGGCCGGCATCGGAGTCGTTATGAAGACTTTTGTAGAGCGCAGTCAACTGCGCCAGGACTTTGCTTCTGAATTCCGGCGTAAACTGAGTCACGGGAGCGGCTGCCAGCGAACGCGCCGGATCGCTCAGGGCGACTGCGCGAGCATAAGCATCAATCGCCCGCGTAGACAAGTGGGTAATTTGCTCGAACATGGCCTGCTGTTGAGGCGAGGACTGTTTGGCGCCATATTTTTCGTTATATTCAGCGGAGAGTTGCGCGAACGGGCCTTTGAGAATTGCGACGCCAAGACGATAGTAGGTTAAGGGATCGTTTTCGTAAGGGCTCATTGGCTGGATCGCCTTTGCGAAGGCCGTTGCTGCTTCAACGGGCGACTTGTCTTTGAGGAACGTTCCCAGGGCAAGGTTCAGGAAACCACGGGCCGTCTCCAGGTTCTTAAAAGGATCCGGTTTCGAAACTTTCCCTGCCTCAAGAAGTTGAATTGCCCTTCGCAGATAATCGATAGTCACATCGTTCAGACTCACATTTCCGGTCAGCGCATTTTCATAGCCGGCTTCGGCCAGTAAGCCAAGCACAAAAAAGTTCTCAGGATCCGTTCTTAGAATGGGCCGGCCAAGCTCAAAGGTCTTCGCGTAATTCCTGGCGTCAAATGCGGGGTAAAGTTCAGATTGGCTCACTCGCATATCGAAATCAGCGACAAATTCTTTCGCCTCTTTCGCATAGTGGTCGTTATCGCCTCCATACACGCGCAAGTAACTTTTCGCAGCCAGGTACGCACGTTTCTGCTTTTCGGGACTAACGTCGTTTTTATACTCTGAAAATCGAGCGAAACGGTATTCCTTATCGTTGTCGAAGCGCTGCGAGGCCATGGCCGGATTCCTGGGATCCGTTTGCGCAAAAACGCTCGCGGCAAGACCGAAGAGCAACACAGCGGCTGTAGTCGCGGTTAGAAAGAGGCGTCCCCGTATCCGCATGGTTGTATAGTATGACAAATGTGGAGGAAGCAAAACTAACTTTGGGTTGGTTAACCCGCACGGACCCGCGGGCCATAAGGGTGCAGTGCGGCCCCCCGGCTCTAGCCCTCCATCCCCTCCGCGTACTTTGACGATTCCGGGCTCAACGCTTAGGATTCTTTTGCAAACTACAATCTACTTCCGGAGACAAAATAGATGTCGCAAGCAATGCCACAAGCTTATGAAACGCTACTGGTCGAACGGCGCAGTCGCGTCGCCCTCATCACGATTAATCGTCCTGACAAGAAAAATGCACTGAATATCAAAACACGCGAAGAAGGTGCCGCGCTGCTTGAAGAACTGCGCAACGATGCGTCTGTCGGCGCGGTGGTTATCACGGGCGCGGGCGACAAAGCTTTTATCGCCGGGGCCGACATCGCCGAGTTTGCCGGCCGCACGGCGATGATGCAGCGCGAGGTGATGACGGCGCGCTCGCTCTTTACCGCCATCGATACATTTCCGAAGCCGATCATCGCGATGATCAATGGCTACTGCCTGGGCGGTGGTTGCGAGTTGGCGCTCGCCTGCGACTTGCGCATTGCCAGCGAGACCGCGTCATTCGGGCAACCCGAAATCAATCTGGGCATCATTCCGGGTGGCGGTGGCACGCAGCGTTTGACTCGGCTCGTCGGCGAAGGGAAAGCGATGGAGTTGATCCTGACAGGCGATATAATCGACGCGAAGAGTGCGTATGCGATTGGCCTGGTGAACATGGTGGTTCCCGCGGATCAACTGGAAGCGAAGACGATGGAGCTCGCCAATCGCATTGCCGAGAAGAGTCCTATCGCATTGAGCCTGGCCAAGGAGTCAGTGAAGCTCGCCTCGCGTTCTAATCTCGATGAGGGCTTGCGGCGTGAAGTGGACTTATTTGCGCTCTGCTTCTCGACGGAGGACAAGAACGAGGGTGTGAGCGCGTTTCTCGAGAAACGAAAGCCGGTGTTCAAAGGACGGTAAGATCGACCGATGACCGGCGACGGCAGACCGCTTTGACCGTCGTCGGTCGCCCGTCGTCCGTCGTCGGTCTCCACGTATGCTTAGAGTCATTGCCATCATCTTGGGAATAGTGCTCGCCGCTGTTGGTGGTGTGATTGCTTACCGCGCGTTTTTTGTTGACCCGAGTGTGGCGGTTGTAATCTCCAATGAAGGCGTGCGCCAGTTGCCCAATACTTACAAAGTTGTTGAGGGCATCGTGCTCCTCATTGTGGGCGCGGCGATCGCTTTTGCGGCATCAGTGAGAAAGCCGGGGCGGTAGCCTCTCGGATAAGCTGTTGGGTTAAAGACGCTCTGCTTGACGCTGTTTTCCGCGCGAGCTACTCTTGCAACCGTCCGCTGAACTTCAGTTTGTCGCACTTGGATAAGGGCAAATCTAAAGTTTGTCTGACGATCAGTTGAAAACTCACAGTCTATGGGGCCGTAGCTCAGCTGGGAGAGCGCATGACTGGCAGTCATGAGGTCAGGGGTTCGATCCCCCTCGGCTCCACCAATACTTTCAATAACTTTGGGCCACCGATTAGGTGGCCCTAGTCGTTTAGGGATAGGCCGGTGATAAGCAGCCACTCACCTAATCACCGTTTCCACTTTTGAATTTGCTTAACCCGCAGCGGCCAGTTTGGGTGGCTCTATCACCCCGAGCTGCGATAAGAACTCTAAGGCGTCAAAATACACCAACTCCTCGATCATCTTACCCCCCTCGTAACGAGCAAAGGAAACTCCCGAAACTTTGACGGGCTTGCCAGTCGCCGGATGCGCGCCCGGTCCCGTGTTCGTGCCCTTGAAAGTCCATTTCGTAAACGAACGGCCTTCGAGAAAGAAAGCCTCGTCGATCGTCACTAAGGTGTCGGGGAAAGCGGTCCGAAAATCGGTGATCACTTTCTTCAATTCAGCCAGGTTGTGCGCGTTGCTAAAGAGTGAGGTGGGTGCTACGCGGGTCGTATTCGTTGCCAGATAGGCATCCAGTACACCCAGATTGCCCGTGTTCCACGCGGAAATCAATGCGTTGATATGCTCTTGGTACATGCAGTCCTCCTTTTGCAAAAGTTCATTTCCTAGGGATTCGGCGGCCGCAGCACAGTTTGTCCCGTCGGACCGCGTCCACTCAATGATCGGCTACCTTTGTCGCGGCAAGACTAGTGATTATGCTGCAGTGAGTCGGCGTCAGCTGGGGGGGAAGGAACGCCTGGATTGGTCGTCGCTGAGGAAAGCGCAATCGAAAAACCGTCTTGCCTCTTCACCTTTTATTTGCGGCACTTATAGCTCATTCTGGCGATGTGTGCAAATGATCACACCCCGCATCACACCCCGCATTCAGGTCAACCTGTCAGCGTTGGGTGATTGTGTCTGACATGGAGAGCGGCGCGTAGTAAATCGATAGACGCCAACCAACAACCTGGGACCGGAGCGCCTACTCTCAGGTTGCTCTCTGGCTTTCAATTTGGACATAATCGCCGCGCCAGACACCGCCGCGCCCGGTCGACCGCTGATGTCAGCCCCAGAACATGAAGAAGCTTCTAATAGCCGCTGTCTTAGCTGCTGCCTATGGCAGCGTTACGCAGTGCGGCCGTGTCGCCCCACAACACACGGTCGAAGTCGAACTCAGATCTGATAGCGACGAAGTATTAGCCAGCGCTCTCGCTAATCACAAAAGCAATATCCAGGTTCAGGGCAACGGTATCGTCACCAAGCTTCTCGCTGATGACTGGGATGGGAGTAGGCACCAGCGCTTCATCCTGCGGTTGGGATCAGGGCAGATGTTACTAGTCGCTCACAACATTGATATTGCGAAGAGGATCGCTTCTCTCAAGGATGGAGACCAAGTCGCGTTCAAAGGCGAATACGAATGGAACCCTAAGGGAGGCGTGATCCACTGGACGCATCACGATCCAGAAGGCCGTCATTCGTCAGGATGGATCAAGCTCAATGGGCAAACCTACCAATGAGCAATCTCATTAGTTCATGAAGAATTCTGCCCTTTCAGGAGGTAAGCTTTGTTACGAATGGTTATGTCCATCGCGCTGCTGATGCTGTCTCTTTGCCCGGTAATAGCGCAGTTCAAGTCATACACGCCGGGGCGAGCGACGAAGGAGCGTCAGGCCATTGTTGACGCCCTGCGCTCGCCTGTGCAAAAGCACCTAAAGAAGAAAGTGATCTTCAAAATAGAGCACCTGAAAGTTCAGGGTGATTGGGCTTTCATGAAGGGAGTGCCACAACAGCCTGGCGGTGGCGCGATGAGTTATCGCGACACGGTCTACGAGGCGGCCATCGATGCTGGGGCCTTCGACGATGGGATAGTGGCCCTGCTGCGGAAGCGCGGAGGTAAATGGCAGGTTGTGAAGTACGTCATCGGAGCCACGGACGTTCCTTATCTGGAGTGGGATAAGCAGTATCACGCCCCGTCAGGGATATTTCAGGAGCAATAGTTAATAGGGCGGCACGCAATCTACCAATGGCAGGCAGCGGATTCGGTTGGAGGCCCGCCGGAATTTGGAGTGACGAGCAGCTTATGGCTCTTCACCTGACGATAGCGCAACGCCACGCTGGCTCAGGTATTCCCCCAGCGCTTTGTCGGCAGTTTGAATGTGGACAACGAGCCAGGTGCGCAGAGCCTCAATGAGACTGTTCTTGTCCGCCGCCGTTCCGGTAGCGAGGCTATGCCTCAGGTTTTGCACTTCCAGCAGCAGCCGTTGGTGTTCTTGCAAATGAGCCTCGTAGGCTTCGTAGGCGTGCAGCTTCATATCCAGTTGTTCAGAGAGAAAATGAAGATTTGTGTGTTCCACCAACTCCTGGAGTAGCGGGTAGAGCAAAGTGTCATCAGCCCCACCCCTAATGGCAGCTGTCAGATCATTGAGCAAGCTGAGTTGCCGTCGATGTTCCGAGTCCATCGAGGCAACGCCGACGCTCAGTTCTGTTGATTCATCCATCGCGTCAAGTCTAACATGCACGTCCAAGTCGCGGAAGAATACTGCTCTTCTTTGCGCCACCTTGTCATGGAGAGGTCGACCGCCGCTAGCGAAAACTTGGCAGGTTAATGCCCGTATTATGTTAACGTTCAGGTAACTTATAACAACCATTGGTTGGACTGAGGTGATAGGTAAGGAACCAGAAGTATCCCTCCACTCGGCTCCAACAATCTACTGAAGGAGAAGATCATGCGTAGAGTCTTGCTTGCAATGGCCGGCCTGGTGCTTATCGCCATGCCTGCTAGGGCCCAGAACGCCGAAGAGATCGTCGCTAAATATATAAAAACCATCGGCGGACAAGAGAAGATTCAAGCCGTAAAGACGTTGCGGCGCTCCGGCAAATTTACCGGAGGCGGTGGCTTCGAGGCTGCAATCCTCGAAGAGAACAAACGCGCAAACATGGTGCGTCAGGAATTCTCGCTGCAAGGCTTGACCGCCGTTAATGCCTACGACGGAAAGACTGGCTGGAAGATTGAGCCGTGGCAGGGCAAGAAGGATCCGGAGCCGCTGGGCGAAGAAGAAACGAAACAGATCCTGGAGGGTTCAGATTTCGACGGGCCTTTGGTCAATTACCAGCAGAAGGGAAACAAAGTAGAGTTCGCGGGGCTCGAGCCGGTCGAGGGCACAGACGCATTCAAGCTTAAGCTGACGCTCGCTAACGGTGAGGTTCGTTATTACTACATGGATACGGACTATTACGTTCCCATCAAAATCGATACTAAGCGGATGATCCGCGGCGCCGAGCGCGAATATGAAACGTCACTGGGCGACTACAAAGAAGTTGCAGGCTGGTATCTGCCCCACTCGATCGAAGTAAATGTGAAAGGAAGCCAGAACCGGCAGAAAGTTACTTACGAGAAGATTGAAGCGAACGTACCCATTGACGATAGCCGATTCCATATTCCCACCGTTGCCGCGAAGACTGAGCCGGCTAAACCGCCAACCAAGCCTTAAGAAGCGATGCCTAAATGAGCAGATTTTTGCGAGAGCGGTTTCCGGAACGCTGCTGGTTTATGAGTTCACGACGAAAAAAGGACCTGACCGTTATGACATCACACATAATCCGTTCGTTTTCGGCAGTCGCAATAGCCTTGGCATGCATTGCGTCTGCTCACGCGCAAACTCCTGCTCCGATCAAGGTAGATTCCGAAACAATATCCGGCCTCGGCGCGCGCAATATCGGTTCCGCGGCAATGAGCGGCCGCGTCGCGGCAATCGACGCCGTGCAGGAAGGCCAGCGGCTCACCGTCTATATTGGCTCAGCGAGCGGCGGCGTGTGGAAGTCGGTTAACGGGGGAGCAACCTTCAAGCCGGTTTTTGACAAGCAACCGGTGCAATCGATCGGCGCGATCACCATCGATCCAAAGAATTCGAAGGTAATCTGGGTGGGGACCGGCGAATCGTGGACGCGCAACAGCGTTTCGGTCGGCGACGGTGTTTACAAGTCGGTTGATGGCGGCGACAACTGGACCAACGTTGGTTTGAAAGACTCCGAGCGCGTCGCCAGGATTCTGGTCGATCCGACCAGCACGGACACCGTCTACGTTTGTGCACCGGGCAAGTTGTGGAGCGATAGTGATGAGCGCGGCGTCTATAAAACCACCGACGGCGGGAAGACCTGGACCAGGGTATTGAAAGCCGCAAATGCTTCTACGGGGTGCTCCATGATGTCGATGGATCGGCAGAACCCGAAGACGATTTACGCCGGTATGTGGGATTTCCGCCGCCAGGGCTGGACGTTTCGCTCCGGCGGCGATGGTCCAAATGCGCCGAGCGGCAGCGGGTTATTCAGGAGTACTGACGGCGGCGCGACCTGGACTGAGCTTGATGAAACGAGCGCTAAGGGTCTGCCGGCAAAACCGTGGGGCCGCATCGCCGTGACCGCAGCGCCTTCGAAGCCAAGTGTTGTTTACGCGTTCATTGAAGCGGTAGCGCCGAAGAATGGTTTGTACGTTTCGGATGATAGTGGCCAAACCTGGACTGCGCTCGATCGCAGCGCGAACATGATCTGGCGTCCGTTCTATTTTGCTAACCTGATCGTAGACCCCAAAGACGAGAACAAAGTCTACAAACCTGATGGTCCACTTATTGTCAGCAACGATGGCGGCAAAAGTTTCAGCAACATCTCCGGCGGCGCGCACGGCGACTTCCACGACGTTTGGATCAATCCCAACAACACAGACCATTTGATCACCGGCGACGATGGCGGCGTCTGGTACTCGTATGACGGCGGCAATCGCTGGTGGAAGGCCGAGAACCTGCCGATTTCGCAGTTTTATCACGTAAGCGTTGACATGGATCTGCCTTACCACGTCTATGGTGGGCTGCAGGACAACAGTTCATGGGTTGGCGATTCGCAATATCCGGGCGGGATCACCAACAGCCGTTGGGAAAACATGTATGGCGGCGATGGCTTCTGGATGTTTGCCGACCCTTCGGATCCTGATTACATCTACGCCGAGTCGCAGGGAGGTTATATCGGGCGCATCAACCGCAAGACGCACGAGTCGCGCAGCATTCAGCCGCTGCCGCAATACAAGGAAGGCAAGCTTCGCTACAACTGGAACACGCCGATTCATGTTACTCCGGCGGGCACTGTATATATTGGAGCGCAGTTTCTTTTCCGTTCCGTCGATCACGGACAGACGTGGGAACGCATCTCGCCTGACCTGACGACTAACGATCCGGAAAAACAGAAGCAGGAACAGTCGGGTGGGGTCACTGTAGACAACTCCGCCGCCGAAATGCATACGACGATCTATGCGATAGCGGAATCGCCGAAAAATTCAAACCTGATTTGGGTTGGCACAGACGACGGGAACGTACAGGTCACTCGCGACGGAGGCAAAAATTGGACTAACGTTGTAGGCAACATTCAGGGTCTGCCTAAGAATGCCTGGGTGTCTTCAGTTGAACCGGGACACTTTGATCCGGGCACTGCTTACGCCACTTTTGATCTGCACACGTTCGGTGACATGCGACCTTTTGTTTATAAGACCATCGACTACGGCAAAACGTGGAGAGCACTAGCGACGCCCGAGGGCACACCAGTCCGTGGTTACGCGCACGTCGTTAAGGAAGACTTGGTAAATAAGGATCTCTTGTTCTTAGGCACCGAACAGGGCCTCTGGATTTCGCTTGACGGCGGCAAGCAGTGGGCCCAGTACAAGGGCGGCGACCTGCCGAGCGTTGCAGTGCGCGACCTTGCCATTCATCCGCGCGATCATGATCTGATAATCGCTACGCACGGCCGCGGCATATGGATCGTGGATGACATTACGCCGCTGCGCGCCTTGACTCCCGAGAATCTGGCCAAGGAAGCGGTTTTCATTCAGGCAAAGCCGAGCGTACAAAGCATCACCGGCGGCGGCGGCTGGGCCAATGGCGATGCGGTTTATGTGGGTCCCAACCCAACCGACGAAGCGGTAATCACTTACTACCAAAAGAAGCGGCATATTTTTGGCGACCTGAAGATTGAGGTCTTTGATTCCAGCGGCAAACTGCTCAGCACGATTCCGAGCAGCAAGCGCCGCGGACTTAATCGTGCGACCTGGCCAATGCGACTCAAGGCCCCTAAGGTTCCGCAAGCGGCGAGCGCGGCCTTTGGAGCGGCCGTTGGCCCACGGTTATTGCCGGGCACCTACACCGTGAAAATGACCAAAGACAAGCAGGTTTACACCACAGAGTTGCAAGTCCTCACTGATCCGCGCTCAAAGCACACGGCGGAAGATCGCCGCGCGCAACTCGACCTCGCGCTGAAGCTCTACGATCAACTCGGCAACATGACTTTCGCGGTTGCGCGCATCAATGGGGTGCGCCTGGCGCTCGCAGATCGTGCGGCGAAGCTGCCCGCAAATGATCCGTTGGCTAAGCGTCTGCTGGATGCAGCCGCCGCCGTCGACGTGTTGCGGAAGAAGATTGTCGCCACCACGGAAGGCGGAGCAATTACCGGTGAGGAGCGGCTGCGCGAGAATCTTGCCGACCTCTACGGCAACGTCAACAACTACGAAGGGCGTCCGGCGCAAACCCAAGTCGAAAGGGCCGGCGCTCTCGCGCGTGAATTGGCTGACGTGGTGAAGGACTTCGACGCCTGGCTCGGGAAGGAACTAACCGGCGTGAATTCCGCTTTGGCAAATAAACAACTGGAAACTATCAAGCCGCTCACGCGCGAGGATTGGGAGAAGAAAGTCGAGCAATAGTGCCCATCACTTCGCCTCGAGACTGTGTGAAAAACCAAGGTTTCAGCGCTGAAGGCGGGAAATGTGAAAGCCCAGGGAAACGCCCTGGGTGAGCGTCCATGAATTTTGGGAAGCGCTGAAGGCGCGAAATAAGAGGTAGCGGCCAAAAATACAGTAATGATTGCAACGCATCCCACACACCATTTCGCGCCCTTGGCGCTGGGATGCTACTTTTTCACGCAGTCGCTAAGGCTACCGCTTCCGCGCCCTGACCCGCTCGTTGTCTAACCCGCTACGAACGAAGATAATCAGTTGCGCTCTCCCCGTGGAATGGAATGCAGTCCACCGGAGCCACGACTATGAATACTGATTATTCGATTGCCCGGACCGTTTCGTTTTGGGTCCTGTTGTTCAGTGTCAGCTTGATCTTCACCAGCAATGGTCTGGCGCAAACTCCGCTTCCTAAACCAACACCCAGCCTGGAAAAGAAATTCTTCGTCAATATTCTTCGCGACCAGCGCGCGATCTGGACTTCGCCTTTTCATTTGCGCGCGACGGATGCGAAGTGGTTAGCTCCGCTGGGTCTGTCTACCGTGGCCTTGATTGCCACTGACCGGCGCACCTCCGGCGAGCTGGTCAAGCATGGAGACAACCTGAAGCGTCTCCGGATCAGCAAGGACATCAGCCGGCTGGGCTCCCTCTATGCGACTGGCGGAGTGGCCGGCGTGCTCTACTTGACTGGTCGAGTGACCCACAACGATCGCTTGCGAGAAACTGGTTTGCTTGCAGGCGAAGCGCTCATCGATAGCACCATTGTAGTACACGCGTTGAAGGCGGCCTCGCAGCGACAGAGACCCTCGGCAGATCATTCGAGTGGAGAATTCTTTGCTGGTGGTAGCTCGTTTCCGTCGGGTCACGCGATCAGCGCCTGGTCGCTCGCGACAGTGATCGCCGAGGAGTATGGACATCACCGGCCGCTGGTGCAGGTTGGCGCGTATGGTCTGGCCACCGCGGTCAGCTTGTCACGCTACACGGGCCGAAACCACTTCCTTTCAGACGTGTTGGTTGGCAGCGCTATGGGCTATGGCATCGGCCGATACGTGTACCATAAGCATCACGACACGACGCTGGACGCGCGGACCGAAAAACAGAACAACGACCAGGTGCGCTCGAAACTATTTCCGCGCGTCGTGCCGATATATTCCCCACGCGCCCGTGTCTATGGTGGAATGCTGGCGTGGAACTTCTAGCCGGCGGTATTGACTGACCCTTGGATAGAGGTCTTAAATTCTCTGTGTGATCTCCGTGCTCTCTGTGTCTCTGTGGTGAGTAGTTGTTCGGGCGCATTCACCACAGAGACACGGAGGACACAAAGGCTGCACAGAGACTGCACACTATGGCGTATGCGAATCCTGCTGGTAGAAGATGATCGACGGATTGCCCGCTTTGTCGCGAAGGGTTTGCGTGAGCAGGCTTACGCCGTTGATGTTGTTGGCAATGGCGACGAGGCCAGCTACAAATTATCAATTAACGACTACGACGCCGTGATTCTCGACGTGATGATTCCCGGGCGCGATGGCTTCCAGGTTTGCCGAGAACTTCGAGCCTCCGGAATTGCCGCACCGGTAATTATGCTCACCGCTCGCGACACAGTGCAGGATCGAATCACCGGACTCGATAGCGGCGCAGACGATTACCTGACCAAACCGTTTGCGGTAACTGAGCTATTGGCCAGGCTGCGGGCGTTGCTGCGTCGAGGACGGGTTGTTCGTCCGGCTACAATCAGCGTCGCCGATCTCGTGCTCGACACCGGAGCGCAAAGGGCCACGCGCAATGGGAAGACACTTGCGCTTACAACGAAGGAATATGCTCTACTTGAGTATCTGGCGCGTGAAGCAGGCCGAGTAGTTAGCCGCGCTGAAATTGCCGAACATGTTTGGGACGAAAATTTCGATCCGCTTACTAATCTCATTGACGTGCACATCAATCGCCTGCGGCGCAAGGTAGACAACGGTTTTTCAAAGAAACTTATTCACACGCGGCGCGGCGCCGGCTACATGCTGGCAGCGGCGGATCAAGCAGCGAATACCGCAGGATAACAGCGGCAAGGTCCGCTTTGATGAACTCCAGGACAACTCTAATGAGCTCGATGCGGGCCCGGCTGACCTTCTGGTACACCGCGGTTCTGGCGCTCGCGCTTTTGATTTTTGCAGTCTCCACCTATTCCTCTCTGGCTCGAGCTGCGCGCCAGCGCACCGACGACTCGTTGTCTGACACGGCCAGCGCTTTTATTTCAAATTTCAACAGCGAAGTAGGCGACGAAAACCAGCCGGCCGACGACGCAGTCCGAGAAGCGGCACGTGGCTTTCACTTTCGCGATCGACAGGTGATCGTCTTTGACGATCGGCGCAAGGTGGTTGTGGCGTCAGACCGGAGCGACAATCTGCCGCTCGGAACCAACTGGTTCACGCTGCCCGCTGCTCAAGCGCAGTTGAGCAATCTGCTGGACTCAGCCGCTCGCGCCGGGCGCGCCTATCAGACACTCTTTGATTCCGCAAACGCTCTCCGCGTTTTGGCTGTTGCGGTACCGGCTGGGCGGCAACATAGCTATCTGGTTGTGGTTGCGAACCCTTTGCACGATCAAGAGAAAGCCCTAAGCCAGGCGCGGAAAGCTTTTTATGTAGCCATTCCCCTGGCGCTCCTGCTTGCAAGTTTGGGCGGCTATTTCCTGGCCCGCAAGAGTCTCGCGCCGGTCGTTACCATGGGCGAACAAGCCGCGCGAATCGGCGCGACGAATCTCAACGAGCGGATACCTGTGCCGCCAAACAATGCTGAGCTGGGCCGCCTGGCGCGTATCTTCAACGATCTGCTATCGAGACTGGATGAGTCATTTGCACAGCAGAAGCGCTTTATGGCGGATGCTTCTCACGAGTTGCGGACTCCGGTCGCCGTCGTTTGCGGAGAATCGGAGGTCGCCCTTTCCCAGCCGATGAGGGAGGAGACGGAGTATCGCGAATCACTCACCATTGTGAACGATGAGGGGCAGCGCCTGACGCGTATGGTCGAGGATCTGTTTACGCTCGCGCGCGCTGACGCCGGTGAGTATCCGCTGGTGGTCGCCGATTTTTATCTCGACGAAAGCGTGAATGAGTGCGTCCGCTCGGTGCGCTCACTGGCGATGCAAAAGGACCTGGAGGTTTTCTACGAAGCGCCGGTGAATGAGATCGCCTTTCGCGGCGATGAGCCACTTGTTCGCAGGATGGTTCTCAATCTACTTCACAATGCGATCAAGTACACGCCAAAGGGCGGTCAGGTGCGGGTTAGCGTGAAAGGGCACCAGCACCACTGCGAAGTCGCGATCAGCGACACTGGTCCGGGTATTCCTGCCGCCGCGCAGCCTCACGTGTTTGATCGTTTCTTTCGAGTTGATAAGGCGCGTTCACGTGATGAGTCTATCAACGGAAGTGGGGCCGGCCTCGGGCTTTCAATTGCGAAGTGGGTAGCGGAGTTGCATGGGGGAAGCATTGCTCTTGACCGCTCAGACGGCGCTGGTTCGGCATTTATTATTTCACTTCCGCAGCAGGGTTCAACTTAGACAATCTCACAGGTTGGGAAGGGTGGTTTACCCCCGCTCGTTGAATACCACTCAGCCAGAGCGGGGGCAAGCCACCCTTCCCAACCATGAGACTTTCTTGCTTGAATCATTCTTGTCGCAGTTAATCCTCCTGTCATCTTCGAGACTATAGAGTGGACAGCCATAGGAGTGATAGGTCTGGCGTGAAGTGCGCCCTGCCTCACTCAAACGTCAAAACATTAAGCAATCAGGGAGAAAGTTGATGAAGAAGAAATTTGTGCTGGCAGCCTTTATCTCAGCACTCCTGGCCGCTGGCTCTTTGGCCATGGCCAATTCTGCGTCGCTCGGCGCCCGAGGACAAGAAGAGGCTGACAATGAAGCAAAGCTTGCGAAGCAAGCAAAGATCACCAAGGAGCACGCTCAGGAAATCGCGCTGAAGCGTGCACCGGGCACTGTCGAGAGCAGCGAACTCGAACGCGAGCATGGCAAGCTGGTTTACTCGTTTGATATCCGGAACGCAAAGGGCACCATCGATGAGGTGCAAGTGAGTGCGATAACCGGAAAAGTCGTGCGCGTCGAGCACGAAAACAAGAAACAGGAAGCGGCCGAAAAGAACAAAGAAAACAAAGAGAAGAAGCACTAGCAGGCTGCTGAAAAACTGGACTACGATCCACGAAACCACACTAACCAACACTCAGCAAACTCCTATTTCGAGTTAGTTCGGGTGATTTCGTGGATCGCTTTTCTTGCTCTACTCGATAATTCCTCTTTAGAAAACCTAGCCCCTGAATGCTAAACTTTCAATTCCCCATTCTTACAACGAGTTCGAGCTGCATATGGCTGAACGTGTGATCAAGCGGTTGCTGGGTTTTTCTTGCCTCGGCCAACGCCAATTCTTTGAGAGTATGCTGAAGATCTGGTTGGTGGCGGGAGTTGTGCTGGTCGCGTCGGGTGTCGCGCCAGGTCAACAGCCATTAACTCCTCAGCCGACTCCAATGCCCCAAAGCACGCCGTCTCCGTCAGCACCGTTGGGCGGAGCAGTTTCACCGTCTCAGGTGCTGTCGCTTGATGAGGCATTGCGACTGGCCAGCGCGCTGGCTTCGAATTTCCAGCAAGCCGGTTTGAACGAAAAGATAGCAGGTGAGGATGTCAGACAGGCGAAGGCTGCATTCCTGCCGCGCGTGAGCGCACCGCTGAGTTACCTTTACACTTCGCCGGCCCTGGGTTTGCCGCCGGGCACGCCGCGCGCGCCGAGCTTTCTCGCCAACAATGCAATCAGCGAATACCAGGCGTACGTGAACGTTGCCGGAGACCTTGATATCGCCGGTCGCTTGCGAGCGACGCTGGCCAGGAATCGCGCACTGCTCGAGGCAGCGCATGCCGGCACGGAGGTGGCGCGCAGAGCGTTGGCCAAGGCAGTAATCGACGCCTACTACGGTTTGGGCCTGGCAACGGCGCAGCGGGGCGCGGCTGAACAGAATGTGTTAGCGGCGGAAGAGTTTGAGCGCATCACTTCGTTGCTCTTTAGCGGCGGCGAGGTCGCGTCCGTCGATCTCACGCGGGCGCAGTTGCAAACGATCGGGCGCCGCGATGAGTTGGAGCGTGCGCGAGCCAATGAAGAAGTGGCCGCTGGATCTTTGCGGGTACTCGTCGGTTACGACTTTACCCGGCCCATTAGCACGACGGATCTGGCTTTGGCAGCGCCAGTTGATTCTGAGTCGCTGCAGTTTAAGGTTACCGACATCTCCCGCCGGCCTGAGTTTGCTCAGTTTGAAGCGCTGCTCCGTGCCGCCAAACAGGAAGTGAAGATCGAGCGAGCAGATCGATTGCCCCAACTCTCTTATTCCATTCTCGGCGGCTTCGATACCGACTCGCTGCGGCCGCCGCGGCTCAAGGAGCACACGGGAATGTCCGGGGCGATCAGTTTGACGATACCGATATTTGACTGGGGAGCGAGCCGGAGCCGGGAGCGCCAGGCGCGCCTACGCGCGCAAATCGCGGAGAACGAGCGCACGATTGCGGCGCGCGGCTTTACTCAGGAGTTTTACTCGGCTCAAGCGCAGGTTGCTTCCGCCGCCACGCGTATAAGACTGGCGGGCACGGGCGTCACGCAGGCGCAGAGTAACCTTAACGCTTCTATCGCGCGCTATCGTGCCGGCGAAGCGCAGATTATTGAAGTCACCGATGCGCTGACAACACTGGCCGCGCAGAGATTTGCTCTCTACCAGGCAATCTTTGACTACCAAACGGCGCTCGCGCGTCTACGACAGGCATCAGGACAATGAAAATCTACGGTCCAAAGTCCAAAGTCAAGATTGACTAGGCGAACCCTAGACGTTGAGTATGTGACCTTTGGATTCTGGACATTGGACATTGGACTAAACGAAGCAAATGACCGACTCAGACAAAAGTGATTCTGCGAGCTCAACGCAAACCAAAGCGGAGCAGGAAAAATGGCTCGCGGTGAGGCGTGAGCGCCGGCGCAACTTGATAATCGTGGCTTCGGTAGCGATTGTCGCGGTGGTGCTGTTGGTGTTCCTGATTTGGAAGTGGCGTAGTTCAGCCACGCCAGGAGAAGCGGCGGCCTCCCCCGTTGTTAGCGTACGAGTGGCAAAGGTTGAGAGGGAAACAATCGCTGCCCCGGTATCAGCGGTCGGGACCATCTTCCCGCGTGAGCAGGCTACCGTTGCCGCAAAGATCAGCGCGCAGATCAAGACAATGGGCCTCTTGAAAAACAAGCTGGTCAAGGCCGGCGAGGTAATTGCCGTGCTCGAATCGCGTGACCTGGTTGCCCAACGCAACGAAGCGATTGCCGCCCTCAACCAGGAACGCGCCAATGAGCGCAGTGTAACTACCGGCACGATCCCGCAAACGAACGCGCAAGATCAGAAAACACTGCGGGACGCGCAAGCCACCGTCGCGGCTACACGCGCTACTTCCGAACGCCGCCTGGTGCTTTACCAAAAGGGCGGCATCTCGAAAAAAGATCTTGAAGCGTCGCAAACGGATTTGACTACGGCTGAAAACGAATTGCGACTCGCCGAACAAACGGTGGTGCTGCGCGCGAAGTCGCTGAACCCCAACGATCGCGCCCTTGCCGCCGCGCGCGTACAGGCGGCCCAGCAACGCGTCGCCACCCTCGATGCGCAACTCAGCTATGCCACCATTCGCGCGCCCATCACGGGCGTCGTCACCGATCAGTTCCAATATCAGGGCGAGTTTGCGGCGACTGGGGGCAAGCTCGTCAATATTGCCAACATCAGTCAGGTAATCGTAAAGGCTCCGTTCGCCGACACCGTTGCCGCGCAGCTCAAGGTGGGTGATACGGCCAAAGTGTTGCCGACAGACACTACCGGTGAAGAGATGACCGGCCAGGTCACGCTCATTAGCCGCGCCAGCGATCCAACCAATCGAACCGTGGAAGTTTGGGTCACACTCGGCAACAGCGCTGGCCGGCTGCGAGCAAATGGCGCCGCCCAGGTGACTGCCGCAACGCTTACCAGGAATGACGCGGTCGTAGTTCCCGCCTCAGCGGTTACGCTCGACGCCAGCAACGCAAACGAGGGAACGGTAATGGTCGTCGATGCGACGAACGTTGCACGCGAAACCAAGGTGACAGTCGGCATTCGCACCCCAGACAAAATTGAGATCACTTCAGGCTTGCTCGGCGGCGAGTTCGTGGTTATCGAAGGCAACTTCGCTTTGGCCGATGGGACTAAAGTTGAGGTGAGCGAAGAAAAGAAGGATGAAAAAGCAGCCGACAAAAAGCCGGAAGAGAAATGAATACGTTGGCAAGGTTTGGGTTCAGCCGCGTAGCGGCGGGTTGAGTTTAGCCCGGCCTTTCAAGGCCGGGCTAAGAAGCAGTATGGACAGTGCGTCGCGTCAGCGACGATTGAATTGATCTAACTCTGTTCGTCGCTGACGCGACGAAATATTGTGGTTGCTTCTAACCGTGCCTTGAAAGGCACGGCTAAAGTCATACCGCCGCTACGCGGCGGAGCTGGTCTCCAATCCATGAAGCTCGCCAGGCTCGTGTCCAATCAATCGCGCGCCGTTTTAGTAATCATCGCGCTCTTATGCGCGACTGGCCTTTATGCCGCGTGGCAGTTGCCTGTCGCTATCTTTCCCCAGACAAATTTTCCGCGCATCGTCATCATTGTCGAGAACGACGTCGTTCCCGCGCCGCAAACGCTCGTCTCCGTTACCCGTCCGATCGAGGAGGCGATGAATGGCATACCCGGCATCGTGCGCATCAAGTCAACAACTGCACGCGGTGCATCAGAAGTAAGTCTGTTTTTCGACTGGCACGTCGATATTCTGCAATCGTTGCAGTTGGTCCAGGCGCGGCTGTCGCAGCTCGCGGCAACGCTGCCACCGACCGCCACGATTCGTAATGTCGAGCGACTCACGTTCGCCATCTTTCCCGTTACCGGGTACAGCCTAACCTCGGACAAGCGCGACCTCGCCAGCTTGCGCGATATCGCGACCTATACCATTCGTCCGCGTTTGGCGCGTCTGCCGGGAATAGCGAACGTTGGCGTCGCCGGCGGAAAAGTGCGCGAGTTTCACGTGGTTCTGGATCCCGAGCGGCTCATCGCCCACAACGTTTCAGTGCAACAGGTTGTCGAGGCGGTGCGGAACTCAAACATCCTGGCCTCGCCCGGGTTGATCGAGGAGAACCATCAACTCGAGTTGGCGCTAGTCAGCGGCCAGGCCAAAAAACCCGAGGAACTAAATGGCATCGTGGTCGCAACTGTAAATAACGCTCCCGTAGCGCTGTCTGATGTCGCGACGATTAGTCCCGGAGTTGAACCTCAGTACACCATCGTCACCGCAGACGGCAAACCCGCCGTTCTGGTAAACATCAATCGCCAGCCGGATGCGAATAGCGTCGCCGTCGTTGATGAGATCAAAGCCGAGCTGGCAGCCATGAGCAACGAACTGCCGAAGGATGTTCGGATCGCGCCCTATTACGATCAATCGCTGCTGGTGAGAGAGTCGATCAACTCCGTGCGCGACTCAATTATCATCGGACTGTTGCTTTCAGCAGTTATTCTTTACGGCTTTCTGCGAAACATTGGCACAACATTCGTCGCCATCCTCGTCATTCCGGTTACGGTGCTGGCGACGTTTTTAGCGATATGGCTCGTCGGCTTGTCGTTCGACCTGATGACGCTTGGCGGGGTTGCCGCCGCAATCGGTCTGGTCATTGATAACGCCATCATTGTCGTCGAAAATATCTACACGCATCTTGCACGTGGGCAATCCAGACGCGAAGCAGTTCAAAGGGCAGTCTCCGAAATCACAACTCCGCTTATCGGCTCGACCATCACTCCGGTCGTCGTATTCCTGCCTTTGGCGCTTATGACCGGAGTGACGGGCGTCTTCTTCCGCTCGCTCGCCTTAACTATGACGGTCGCGCTGCTCACCTCACTGGTGCTCGCACTCTCTTTTACGCCCGTACTTGCCGAGCGTTTCGTCAAGGTTAAGCGCGTTGGTGATGTGAGCACAGATGATGACATCGACCAGATTGATCGCGACGAACAAGAGTGGCCCGCAGACGAGGCGGAAATGCGCGCGCAAGAAAAGGAGGAGGAGGAAGAAACTGGGCGATTCCTGGGCGCCATCATCCGGCGTTACGAATGGGTGTTGCGACTTGCGCTGGATAATCGTTGGCTGGTGATCGTAGTTATGTTGCTGGTGGGGCTGGGCTCTTTCGTTTTGTATCGCGTTCTTGGTTCGGAGTTCATTCCTGAATTTGACGAAAGCGCATTTATTCTTGACTATCTTGCTCCGCCGGGTGCATCGCTTCAGGAAACAGATCGCATGCTTCAACACGTGGGACAGTTGATTCGCGAAGTGCCCGAGGTTGAGAGTTATTCACGGCGCACTGGATTGGAGCTTGGCCTGTTCATCACTGAGCCAAATAAAGGCGACGTGGCGGTGAAACTAAAACCGGGACACGCGCGGCCAACAGATGAGGTTATTAGCGATCTGCGCAAGGAAATTGAAAAGTCGGAACCTTCACTGGAGATTGAATTTCTTGGCATTCTTCCGGACATGATTGGCGATTTGACCGGTTCGCCGGAGCCCATTGAGATCAAGCTCTTCAGCGAGGACGCAAACGCGCTTCATCAAAAAGCGAAAGAGGTTGAAGCGACAATAAAGAAGCTGAAGTACGTGGTTGATACGAAGAGCGGCGTAATCGTTAGCGGCCCGGCGGTCATTTTCAAGATCGATCCACAACTTGCCGCGCGCTTCGGCGTGAGCGCAACCGACGTAGCAAACACCGTAACGACCGCGATGACGGGCGATGCCAGTTCTACAATCCTGCAGCAGGACCGGCTAATTTTCGTGCGCGTCATCTTTCCGCCCGAAGCACGCAACTCGCTGGAGCAGCTACGCGCGTTGCAGGTTCGCTCGTCGTCGGGAACACTTTTTCGGTTAGACCAGGTCGCGCAGATCGATTACGACAAAGGCCAAACCGAGATCCATCGCGATGGCTTGCGGGAGACAGTTGCGGTCACCGGGCGACTGGAAGGAAAGGATCTGGGCACGGGCATTAGTGAAATCAAGAGTCTGCTGGCTAAAGAGGTAAAGTTTCCCCCGGGCATGACCGTCGAATACGGCGGACTCTATCAGGAGCAGCAAGCCAGTTTTAAGGAACTGGCATTGGCGCTCTTTCTGGCAATCGTGCTTGTATTCATCACTCTGCTGATTGAGTTTCGCTCCTTTGCCCATCCGATCTCGATTGTTACTGGAGCCGTGTTGGCCCTTGGCGGTGTCCTCGCGGGCCTCTTCATCACCGGGAGCACGCTCAACATCGTTTCTTTGATGGGCATGATCATGGTGGTTGGCATCGTTGCGAAAAACGGTATCCTGATGCTCGATGCAGTGGAGGATCACCTGGCAGCGGGAGACACGCTGCGCGAGGCGTTGTTGCGATCAGGACGCCGGCGCTTTCGTCCCGTGTTGATGACTTCGCTGGCTGCTATTCTCGGAATGCTGCCGCTGGCTCTCGCCATAGGATCAGGTGCTGAGCTACTGCAACCGCTCGCCATCGCCGTCATCGGGGGTCTAATGGTCGCGCTGTTGCTTTCCCTGGTTGTAACGCCAACTGTTTATGCAATGTTGAGCCGCGAACGCGCGAGCTAACAGAGATCAGAATTCAGAGACAGAGCTCGGCAAGAGCAAAAACCGTCTGATCTCTACCAGCCTGAAGGGCTATAGTAGCCGGTGGTCGAAGCGGAGCGCAGACCACCGGAAAGGAATGAACAATTGCTCGTACCTTGAAGAGGTGCCAGACCAAAGCAGGACCGTTGCACCCCTCCGGGGTGCTGTCGATTACTTGTTTGGTTCCGGTGGTCTACGCTCCGCTCCGACCACCGGCTACTTTCTATTCAACCTTCCGGTTGGCTTTACAAACTCTCCGAAGGAGACTGCCATGAAAGCAGGAATATCGTTTTGTTTGTTCATTTGTTTAGTAACCGCGTTCTCGATTCCGTCCTTGGTTAGCGCAAAGCCTGCAACCGGCTACCACCTCTTGAAAAGGTTTGTGCTGGGCGGCGAGGGCCGCTGGGACTACATCACGGTGGATAGCGATTCGCATCGTCTTTATATCTCGCGCTCGACTCATGTGATGGTAGTGGACGCGGATTCTGGAGCGATAGTGGGCGACATACCAAACACTTCGGGTGTCCACGGCATCGCCCTCGCGTCCGAGTTTGGCAAGGGGTTCACCAGCAATGGGAGAGATGCAAGCGTCACCATCTTTGAGTTGAAAACTCTAAAAACTTTGGGTCAGCTCAAGGTTGGGCAAAACCCGGATGCGATCCTCTACGATCCGACCAGCAAACGCATCTTCACTTTCAATGGCACGAGCAAAGATACCACCGCCATCGACGCGAAGAGTGGAACTGTAGTGGGAACGCTCGCGCTGGGAGGACGACCTGAGTCGGGAGTGTCGGACGGCCGCGGAAAGATCTTCGTCAACATCGAAGACAAGAGCGCGGTGGTAGAGTTTGATTCTCGCAAACTTGCGATCGACGCGACCTGGCCTCTGGCACCCGGCGAAGAGCCAACGGGAATCGCGCTCGACAGAAAGCACCACCGCTTATTTGTTGCCTGCGCCAATAAACTGATGGCGGTGCTGAATACTGACAACGGCAAGCTCGTGACGACGTTGCCGATCGGCAGCGGCGTCGATGGCGCGGCCTTTGATTCGGGACTGCAACTGGCTTTCAGTTCAAACGGCGAGGGCACGCTGACAGTTGTGCATGAGGATTCACCCGACAAGTTTAGCGTCGTGGAAAATGTTGCCACGCAGAGAGGCGCGCGCACGCTCGATCTGGATCAGAAAACGCACCGGGTGTTTCTCGTCACCGCGGAGTTTGGCCCAACGCCGGCGCCGACTGCCGACCGGCCCCGCCCGCGACCACCAATGGTGGCGGGTACGTTCACGCTGCTGGTATTTGGCAGGTAGGAGAAAGCAGAAGGCAGAAAGCACAAAGCAGAAGGCAGAAAGCACAAAGCAGAAGGCAGAAAGCAGAGAACCGCAGTTACTTGTCTTCTGCCTACTGCCTACTGCCTACTGCCTACTGCCTACTGCGTACTGCGTACTGCCTTCTGCCTACTGCATGCTCTACTTCACTGCGCCCGCGCTGGTTCCATCAATAAACGGACGCATCTCGCCAACAAACTTGTCGCTATTCAAAATACTGCGCAGCACAATCCTGATTGCTTCTTCCGGAAAGCCTGATTCGAGCGTGAAGGTGTAGCCGGTGAAAATGTCGCCGGTTTCATCCGCTCCCCAAAAAAGGAAAGCGCGATCGCTCAGCCGCAACAATAGCCGCATGAGGCCCGCGCTGTTCTTCACCTTGTCAACATTGATGTAGCTCTTGTCGTAATGTGGATAGATGCGGAAGCCGATGGTGTCTTTGGCAGTAACGCTGATTACGATCTCAAAGCTATCCGCATTGACGAGCCCGGTCCTGAGCGTCGCGACGTAATTAAAAGGCTGTTTTGTACTCCGGCTAAAGGTCATATTAAGCGGGGGACCGGTCTTGTCCAGTAAGTCGGCTAAACGCTGCCTGGTTCGTTCGCGAGCGGCCGGATCATCCTGTTGGCCATAGACCGGGGTTCCCGCGCGGGCAGCCCGCGTGGGGTGGCAGACGGCGGAAACACTGAGCGTGCAGAGAATGAATAAGACAATTACGAAAGTCCGTTTCATGGAGGTCTTCCTTAGCTAGTGGTTTTAGGTTCAACGAAAAACGTTCTAAGTGAAATTCGCGTGGAAGTCAAACTTAAGAACCAATGTTTGCAGTCTTCAGCAAACGAAACAAAGGATAACTCGCTGCCAGCAGCAGGAGCGCGTAGATGCTGTTCCGAGTATCGCTCGCTATTGCGCCAACGAGGAATAGAACTGATCCGATTAGGGCCAGGGCAGTTGTCCAGGGATAGCCCCAGGCGCGATAGGGCCGTTCTTTTCCCGGCTCGCGCAGGCGTAACACAAACACCGAAACAAAGGAAAGCGTGTAGCTGGCGACAAAGAAGAAGGCCAGCACGGTAATGACTCGGTCAAAAGTTTGGCCAAAAACGATGAAGAGCACTGCTACTGCCGCACTCGTAAACAAGGCGAAGGCCGGCGTGCCGCCTTTGTTAACCTCGGCGGCCTTCTTTGTAAAAAGTCCGTCGCGGCTGATTGCGAACAACACGCGCGTGGCCATCAAGTGGTAAGCGTTGATCGCGCTGAGCATGGAAAGAATAGTTAGGGCCAGGAAGATTGTGTTGCCGTGCTTTCCAAAGATAACCTGCGCCGCAACGCCAGCGGCAAAGTCCTGCCCGGCGATCTGAGAAATTGGCAAAACGTAAAGCAGCGCGACGTTCACCAGCAGATAGATTGCAATAATGGTGATCACGCCGCCAAACATTGCCCGCGGAACATCACGCCCGGGATTCGTAACCTCTTCCGAGAAGTAGACCACGCCGCTCCAGCCGTCGTACGTATAGATCACGCTTTGCAGCGATAACACCAGAGCAGTAAGCAAACCAAACCCTGCCGGCGTACTTAGGCGTTCTGACGTTAAGGAGCTCTGCCCGCCAAAAATGAAAGCAGCGACGATGAGCGCCAGGAATGCGAGCGCCTTGAGTAAGCTGGTAATGTTTTGCGTGGTGCTGCCCCAAACAATTCCGGCCCATTGCAGCAGGGCGAAGACGATCGCGATCGTCGCTGCGATAGCCGGGGCCTTGGCTCCCCCGCTCAGCGCGGGAAAGAGCGCGCCGGCAAACTTCCCAATCAGCAGGGAGACCGCAGCGGCGGATCCACAGGTGGAAATCCAGTCGCTCCAGCCAACGATGAATCCGGCGTATTCGCCGAGCGCGTAGCGCGCAAAGACATACTGTCCCCCTGAACGGGGAAGCATGGCGCCCAACTCAGCCAGCGAGACCGCGCCGAGCAATGCGTAGAGCCCGCCCAGAATCCAGACTCCCAGAAAGAGCCAGGGATGAGGTAACTGTTGAGCGATGCTGCCGGGTGCGCGAAAGATTCCCGCGCCGATTGTGTTGCCGATGATGACAGCGATACCAAAGCCCACGCCCAACACGCGCAAGAGGCGGCCACGTTGTGCTTTCGCCGAGATAGTTTTAGTTGTAGATGACAAATGGGGCTATTAGTCTTCCGCGCCTTCGGCGCTCGCTTGACTCAAACCACCGGCGTTGCGGTCTTGCGCTTGGGATTGAAGAAAGGCGTCTTCACTACTCTGGCGCGCACGCGGTGACGCTTCGCCTCAACGGTGACTTCAAACTGGAGTTGCGTGCCTGGCGTGGTGTACGGGCGTTTCACAGTTGCCAGCGCAATCATCTTCTTCAAAGTTGGTGACCAGGTGCTCGAAGTGGCTTTGCCTACCTGTGTTCCGTCTTTGAACACCGGCACTGCGACTCGTGAAGCAATAGGCGAAACTGTCGGCGGCAAGCCCGCGTCTTCATAAAGCTGCTCAACTTCTGGCCAGTCGATCTCGAGGCCGACGATCTCTCTGGCGCTGCCGCGTTTCTGTTCGTCAATCAACGTCGCTTGCCCGATAAAGCGATTCTTGTTTACGTGAACCAACCTGCCGAGTCCCATCTCGAAAGGCGAGTATTTCTGTTCGTCAATCAACGCCTTCTTGCTGCTGTTGAAGTCGACGTCAATTAGCAGTAGCCCTGCTTCAATTCGCGCGACATCGAGCGCCAGCATTCCGGCAGGGTGAATATCAAAAGCCTGGCCTGCCTCCATCAGGGCATCCCACACCTTGAGCGCCTGCTCGGCGGCAACCCAGATTTCATAGCCGAGATCACCGGTATAGCCAGTGCGCGAGATCTCGACCGCCACGTCGGCAACCACTCCAGTTGTAACGCGGAAGTACTTTAAGTTTTCGATGTCCGCCGCCGTTACTAAACTTTTCAGCAAGCGCCCGGAAGTCGGACCTTGCAGCGCCAGCGCTGCCACGCTCTCGGAGATGTCTTCAATGTGAACATCCATTCCGGTTGCGTTTTGCGTAAACCAGCGCAAGCTCGGATCGGCGGCGGTCCAGCGATAAGTGTTCTCAGCCAAACGAGACACGGTGCCGTCGTCAATCACCTTGCCGTGTTCATCGCACCAGGGCGTGTAGACAACCTGGCCCACTGAGACCTTGCGCAGATCGCGCGTGATGATGCGATCGACCAGGCGCGTCGCATCTGGTCCGTTAACCCGGTATTTGAACAATGGCGAGATGTCGATGAGTGCCGCGGCGTTGCGGATGGCGTTGTACTCGTGCTCGTGATGAGGTTCGTAGGAACTGACCGCGTAGTAACCGGACCACTCGCGATAGCTCAAGCTTTCGCAGAGTTGGAAGGTACGTTCGTGAAAAGCGGTTCCGACGGGCATGCGCTACCTCAAAGGCGTGTTTGTCAGGGCGAGGGATTATAAGTATCCTTGCCGTGCTTCAGCAACCTGCATTACCGAATAACTCATGAGCAATAGATACGACGTCATCGTCATCGGCGGCGGACACAATGGTCTGGTCAATGCCGCATACCTTGCACGCGCGGGTAAGCGTGTGCTCGTGCTCGAACGACGCCACGTGCTCGGCGGCGCAGCTGTCACCGAAGAAGTATTTCCCGGTTTCAAGTTTTCCGTCTGTTCCTATGTTGTCTCGTTGCTGCGTCCGGAAATTATTCGTGAACTCGATCTGCCGCGACACGGGCTAGAGATTCTTCCGCTGGACGGCACGTTCACGCCCATGCCGAACGGCGACTATCTTTGGCGGGTGAATGATCACGCCAAAACTCGCCGCGAGATTGCGCGCCATTCGAAACTCGACGCCGAAGCTTACGACGAGTACGGCAAGGCCATGCTCGAAATGGCCCACTTCGTGAAGCCGATCATGAGCATGACGCCGCCGGATCCGATGTCGCTAAAACCGAAAGGGCTCCGGGATCTGCACTTCCTCGGCAGGCGATTTCAAAAACTGGCGGACGAAGACAAATACAACCAGGTCCAGTTGATGACAATGAGCGCGGTCGATTTTCTCGATCAGTGGTTCGCGACTGACGTGCTCAAGGCAACGATGGCTGCGTCTGGGATCATTGGCACGTTCCTGGGCGTGCGTTCACCGGGCACGGCTTATGTGCTGTTGCACCATTACATGGGCGAGATTGACGGCGCCTTTCGCTCGTGGGGATTGTCGCGCGGCGGCACCGGCGCTATTTCAAACGCGATAGCCGACGCGGCGCGTGAAGCGGGCGCGGAGATTCGCACCGAGGCGCCGATTGAGAAAATCATTCTCAAGAACGGACAAGCAAAGGGCGTCGTCTTGAAGAACGGTGACGAGATCTATGCCGACGTTATCTCGTCCAGCGTCGATCCGCGTCTGACGTTTATGAAGATGGTTGGCGAAGAACATCTGCCTGAAGACTTCACGGATGATCTGAAACGTTACAAGTATCGCGGCTCTTCGGGCAAGGTGAATCTGGCGCTCGATGGTTTGCCAAATCTTAAGTCTATGCCGGGCACTGGACCGCATCTGCGCGGGGCTATATCCATCAGTCCCGGCGTCGAATATTTGGAGCGAGCTTACGACGACGCCAAATATGGCCGCTATTCACGGCGACCCTATATCGACATTGTGATTCCAAGTTTGACGGATCCATCGGTGGCGCCGCCGGGGAAGCATGTGATGTCGTGCTTTGTGCAGTATGCGCCTTACCACTTGAAAGAAGGAACGTGGGATGAGAAGCGTGAAGAGTTTGGCGACACGGTGATTGATACGATTGCCGAACACGCGCCAAATATCAAGGACCTGATTCTGCACCGGCAAGTTTTGACGCCGCTGGATCTGGAGCGCGACTTTGGTTTGTCTGAAGGCAACATCTTTCAGGGCGAGCTAAGCCTCGAACAACTATTTTTTCTGAGACCGGCGCCAGGTTGGGCGCAGTATCGCACGCCGATTCGCAATCTCTACATGTGCGGTTCAGCCACGCATCCAGGTGGCGGCATCATGGGCGCGCCGGGACGGAATGCGGCGATGCAGATGCTGAAGGATAAGAAGTAGGACAGACATTCCTGTCTGTCTTTTCTGTTCGACTAACAAACTGACAGGCAGGAATGCCTGTCCTACCTAATGCCAGGTTACGACATCATCATCATCGGCGGCGGCCACAACGGGCTGGTGGCGGCCTGCTATTTGGCCAAAGCCGGCTTGAAAACGCTCGTGCTGGAGCAGCGCGAAATTGTCGGCGGCGCAGCAGTCACCGAAGAAATCCATCCGGGCTTTCGTTGTTCGACTCTGGCCCACTCCGCGGCCCCGTTCGTTTCCCAAATAGCAAAAGACCTTCAGCTTGCTCGATACGGACTTGATTTCATCACGCCCTCGGTGAAAGTTCTCGCGCTCGCGCCCGATACTCGTTCGATTTGCATCTACAACGATGCTGCCCAGACCAGCAGTGAAATTGAAAGAGTCTCTACCAAAGATGCGAAGAGCTATCCAGAATTCGAGCGAAGTTTCTCGCGCATAGGCAAGATGTTGGCTCCGCTGATGACGATGACTCCGCCGGCGATAGAACATCCCTCGCCGGGCGAACTCTGGAACCTGGGCAAGCTCGGCCGATCATTTCGCGGTCTCGGCAAGAAGGATGCGTACCGCTTACTGCGTTGGGGACCGATGGCCGTGGCCGACCTGGTGGCGGAATGGTTTGAAACTGAAACCCTGCGCGCAGTGGTTGCGGCGCGTGGAATCTACGGCGCATTTGCCGGACCGTGGTCAGCAGGCACTAGTACCGGCCTGCTCTGGCAAGCGGCGATGGACGGTCACGCGATTGGCCCTGCTGCGTTCGCAAAGGGCGGCCTGGGCGCACTCACTGGGGCGCTCGCCAGTGTCGCGCGAGACGCCGGAGTTGAAATCAGAACCGGCACGAAGGTTGAGAAGATCGAGGCCAGTGAAGACCGCGCTGCAAAAACTTTACTAAAGACCGGCGAAGAGATTGTGGCGCGCGCGATTGTTTCCAACGCCGACCCACGCACGACGTTTCTGAAGTTGGTCGATCCGGTTTGTCTCGATCCCAGCTTCCTGTTGAAGATTCAAAACTACCGCGCGAACGGCGTCTCTGCAAAAGTTAATTTCGCGCTCTCGGGCTTACCCTCGTTTACCGGGGTCGAAGGTGAAAAGGGTGCAGATGCCCGGACGAAACTTTCGGGGCGCATTCACATTGGGCCTGACATTGATTATCTTGAGCAGGCTTTTGATGCAGCGAAGTATGGCGACTACTCACGGCAACCCTACCTGGACATCACGATACCTTCTTTGGCCGATCCCGCGCTCGCGCCGGCGGGCGCTCAGGTGATGTCGGTTTACGTGCAGTATGCGCCTTACAAATTGAAAGACGGCGACTGGAACTCGCGACGTGACGAGTTTGCCGATACCGTGATCGATGTCCTGAGCAGTTACGCGCCAAACCTGAAAGAGTTGATCGTTGCCCGCCAGGTGATCACGCCGCTCGATCTGGAGGACACTTACGGACTCGGTGGTGGCCATATTCACCACGGTGAACAGTCGCTCGATCAGTTCTTTACCTTTCGTCCATTGATCGGTTGGGCGCAATACCGGACTCCCATCAAGGGGCTCTATCTTTGTGGTGCAGGCACGCATCCTGGTGGTGGCGTAACTGGCGGGCCGGGTGCGAATGCAGCGCGAGAAATTATCAAGGATTTCAAAGCGACCCGGATTTAGCTTTCTCTGTGTCGCCTCTGTGTTCTCTGCGCCTCTGTGGTAAACATAAGGAGCAAAGGCATTCACCACGGAGGCACAGAGAACACGGAGGAAGCACGGACGTCAGGAGTTAGATTTAGACTGCAAAGATAGATGAAGAACACCAAACCATCCCGCAGTTTTGCCAGCGACAACAACGCTGGCGTTCATCCTGAGATCATGGAGGCGATCGCAGCCGCCAACGACGGTCACGTCATTGCCTACGGCGACGATCCCTACACGGCGCGCGCGGTTGAGCTCTTTCGCGAACACCTCGGCAGAGACGCAGAAGTCTATTTCGTCTTTGGTGGCACCGGCGCCAACGTGTTGAGCTTAAAGGCGGGTACTGAGTCGCATCAGGCAATCATCTGTGCCCAGACCGCCCACATCAACGTAGACGAATGCGGCGCGCCGGAGAAATTCACAGGCTGCAAACTTCTCCCCATCGCCTCACCGGACGGAAAGATTAGGGCCGACCAAATCAAGCCTCTGCTCCATGAAGTTGGCTTCGAACACCATGTTCAGCCGCGAGTGATTTCCGTCTCGCAAGCTACCGAGATGGGCACTGTCTACACGCCGCGTGAGTTAAGTACTCTAGCAAACTTCGCGCATGACCATGACATGTTGCTGCATGTGGACGGCGCCCGCATCGCAAACGCCGCTGCGAGTCTTAACCTCAAACTCAAAGACATCACCCGGGATGCGGGCGTGGACATTCTTTCCTTCGGCGGCGCCAAAAACGGAATGATGTATGGCGAGGCGGTGGTCTTCTTCGACAAGAGTCTGGCCAAGGATTTCAAATACACGCGCAAGCAGGGCACCCACCTTCCTTCAAAGATGCGCTTCATCGCGGCGCAGTTTGAGGCGCTGCTGACAAACAATCTTTGGGCGCGGAATGCGCAACATGCGAACCAAATGGCCCAACGTCTGGCGAGCGAGCTCGGAAAGATTCCGCGGATAACGATTACGCAGAAGGTGGAAGCAAACGGTGTCTTTGCCATCGTGCCGAAGAAGTATGTGCCGCTGCTTCAGAAGCGATACTTCTTCTACGTTTGGAACGGGGAGACTTCCGAAGTCAGATTCATGACTTCGTTTGACACTACGGAAGCAGACATCGCGGACTTTATCGCTTTGGTAAGGAAGACCGTCAGGTAGGTATCCACACATTAGCACCGCGGCTGCTGCCGAAACGCAACAACCTGTCAAAGAGATACGATCCACGAAATTACACAAAACTACACTAACGACATTTCGTGTTAGTTCGTGTCCTTTCGTGGATCGTAATTTGTAACGCGTCGCCGTCTGCTCTGCGTAATCTGTGTAATCTGCGGATTAACTGTCCAGCAACAATTTCAGCAGTCCACGTGCAGACGCGATGCCGGTGAGTCGATGATCGTCGTCATCCGTGATTCCAAGGCCTGCCGACCCGTGCAGGCTCGCAGCGAGCTGTTCCTGGCGCAGGCGCTCGCGCTGTTCGGCAATCTCGATCTTTTCCTTGGCCCTGGACGCGTTTAGTCCGCCGCCGTGTATGAACTCCACAATGCGGCTCAACTCGTCGCGATCAAACCAGGTCCCGTGTTTCTTGCAAATGTCTATTATCACGCCCGAGCAGTGCGCGAAATTAATGCGATTCATTAACTGCGAACACTCCGGACACGGCACATAACTCACCTTGCTGGTTTCAGGTGCCGCGCTCGTTCCGGCGTGTGAAGCCACGCCGAGCACTGCCGACTGCTGCTCACGATCGGCGCAGATCTTTTCAAACGAAGCTACGTCGAGCCAGAGACCCAGGCATCGTTCACACTCAAGCACAGCGGTCAATCCGAGTGTCACCAGCACCAGCTCACTCTGACAGCGTGGGCACTTACGATCTTTCGCATCCTTATTCTCAGGAACTACCGCCGCCGCGCCACAGCGCTGACAATGCTTGCTGCCAATGAACATCATCGCGAAGCATGAGGGACAGGCAACGGTCGCCAGACGCGAACCGCAAAACTGGCATAGCGGCGCATCTGTAGAACTGGCAGCGCCACAATTTGGGCAGTTGAGAGTTTCAGCTTGCATCGCCGGCATTTTAGCAGTTCAGTCAAAATGTGGACTACAACAATCGCCTGTGCGATTCTTAGCAGCGAAAGGGTGACTTTCGAGACAAACGGTCCAAAGTCCAAGGTCCAATGTCCAAAGTCAATCGGACGAAAGCAGACGTTGGACCTTGGACTTGAGACTTTGGACGATTCGCGATGAGCAACGTGTTGGATGAGGTTGTCGAAGGGCTTGAGCCGTGGTCTGGCGTGGTTTCGGTATTGGCCGGATCGAGGAGGCCAGTGGTGCTCGCTCTGGATATAGGGTCGTCCGGCGTCCGCGCCGCGCTCTTTGATGAGCTGGGCCGTGAAGTAGAGGGGGCGGGCCTCAGGTCTAACTATCCGCCGGGGACTAACGACTTCGCGACCTTCGACGCCGAAGCGTTGCTTGAGCAGGTCGCGCAAACACTCGACGCACTCCTTGCCAGGGAATCGATCACGCGCATTGAGTTGATCGCAATCTCGTGTTTCTGGCACAGTCTGGTGGGCGTGGACGCTGCCGGGTGCGCCACAACGCCGGTGCTTGGGTGGGCCGATGCTCGCGGCGGCGCCGCTGTCTACCAACTGCGTTCTGAGTTTGACGAAGCAAAGACGCAGGCGCGCACCGGATGCCGCTTTCATTCGAGCTACTGGCCGGCAAAACTGCGAAGTCTGAAAAACGAGGAGCCGGAGATTTTTCGCCGGACAACTCGCTGGCTCTCGTTTGCCGAGTATCTGACCCTAAATTTCTTTGGCGAGACTGCCGTGAGTGTTTCGATGGCTTCCGGCACCGGCTTGCTCAACCAACGGACGTGCGAATGGGACGACGAACTGATGGAAGCACTCGGTGTCGGCGTTGCCAGTCTTCCCGAAATCGCCGGCCCTCGTCACAACTTTCATAGCCTCACTTCCGCTTATGCCGGGCGTTGGCCGCAACTCAGCGAGGCGCGCTTGTTTCCGGCAGTTGGCGACGGCGCTGCGAACAGCATCGGCTCGGGCTGTCACTCAACTGAAAAAGTAGCGCTGATGATTGGAACCAGCGGTGCGATGCGAGTGTGCTTTGCAGGCGAACCGCCTGACCGACTTCCGCCTGAGTTGTGGTGCTATCGCGCTAATCGCGATCGAATTCTTATTGGCGGCGCATTGTCAGACGGTGGCGGGCTGTACAACTTGATAAAAGAATCGCTGCTGCGGACCGAAGATTTCGCAACCATAGAGAGCGAGTTGGAGCTACTCAATCCCGACGCTCATGGCCTGACAGTCCTGCCATTTTGGGCGGGTGAACGAAGCACAGGCTGGAATCCGGATGCCCGTGGCACTATGCTCGGGCTCACTTTGCAAACCCGTCCCATCGAGATCCTGCGCGCCGCCATGGAAGCGATTGCGTATCGCTTCGCACTAATTGCCGGTGCGCTTGAACCCTTTGCTCCCGGTGCGGGCCTGGTCGCGTCTGGTCAGGCGCTTCGTTCGTCACCGACCTGGATTCAGATTCTCGCTGACGTGCTCGGCCGGCGCGTGCTGGTGTCAGAACTATCTGAAGCATCCCTGCGCGGCGCCGCCTTGCTTGCGCTCGAAGCGGCGGGCAGAATACAGACGATCGAAAAATCTTCAGGGCCGTTTTCAGAATCAGTGGAAACGGTGTTCGAGCCAAACATGAGGCATCATGCGCTGTATCAAGACGGGCTCGATCGCCAGCAGCGAATCTATCAAAAGTTATTCACTTAAACCGTAACCACAGAATCAGGACGGTGAAATGAGCGCACCAGTGCAGCAGGAAAATATCACACCCACTCCCGACCTCGACGGGCTTTGCATCAACACTATTCGGACCCTTTCGCTTGACGCCGTGCAGAAGGCTGAGTCGGGCCATCCCGGTTTGCCGTTAGGTGCCGCGCCGATGGCGTATGTGCTTTGGACTCGCTTCCTGCGCCACAGTCCGCAGAACCCGAAGTGGGAAAATCGCGATCGGTTTCTTCTTTCGGCAGGACACGGCTCGATGTTGCTCTACTCGCTGTTGCATTTGACGGGCTACGACCTCTCGCTCGACGAGCTCAAGAACTTTCGCCAGTTTGGTTCAAAGACTCCGGGTCATCCTGAATATGGCATGACTCCCGGAGTTGAGATTACTACGGGTCCGCTCGGTCAGGGTTTCGCCAATGGGGTCGGGATGGCGTTGGGAGCGGCGCATCTCGGAGCGAAGTTCAACAAAGAAGGGTTTCCACTAAACGATCACTACGTCTACGCAATTGTTTCCGACGGCGATTTGATGGAAGGCGTGGCGGCCGAAGCGGCTTCGTTAGCGGGCCACCTGCAACTTGGCAAACTCATCTATCTCTACGACGACAACCACGTGACCATAGAGGGTTTTACGAATCTTGCCTTCAGCGAAGATGTGGCCCGTCGTTTCGAAGCTTACGGCTGGCACACGCTGACGGTGGAAGACGGCAACAATCTTGATACGATCGAGGCTGCGATTCGCGAGGCACAGTCGGTGGGCGACAAGCCGTCGTTGATTTCAGTTAAGACAATAATCGGATATGGGATGCCAACTGCCGGCACGCGCAAGGCGCACAGTGATGCGCCCGGCGACGACGCAGTGCGCGAAACAAAACGCCAGCTCGGCTGGCCGGAAGACAAACAGTTCTACATTCCCGACGAGGCCTTGCAGCATTTTCGCGAAGCGGTCGACCGCGGCGCGCAACAGGAGGCCGAATGGAATGCGCTGGTTGAAAGCTACGAGCAGCAATATTCCGAGCTGGGGCGGCAGTGGCGCTCGATGATGGAAGGCGAACTCCCGGAAAACTGGGAAACGCACTTGCCTGACTTCACGGATGCCAAGCCGATGGCGACGCGCGTGGCGAGTGGCGAAGTGATCAACGCGCTGGCGCCACACCTGCCAATGTTGATTGGCGGCTCGGCTGATCTCGGCGTCTCGAACAACACGGACATTAAGAGCGGCGGCGACTTTGAGGCGGGATCGTACGGCGGCCGGATTATTCACTTCGGCGTGCGCGAGCATGCGATGGGATCAACGCTGACCGGCATATCTCTCAACGGTGGCTTGATTCCGTATGGCGGCACGTTTCTGACCTTTTCCGATTACATGCGGCCGGCGATTCGTCTGGCGGCGCTTTCGGAAGTGCAGACAATTTATGTTTTCACTCACGACTCGATCGGCCTCGGCGAAGATGGGCCGACGCATCAACCGGTCGAACACGTGGCGGCGTTGCGCGCAATTCCAAATCTGTTTGTTATCCGTCCGGCTGATCCGGCTGAAGTGAGCGAAGCCTGGCGCCTCGCAATCTTGCGCAGGCATGCGCCCACCGCATTCGCGCTCACGCGCCAGAAAGTTGGTGTAATAGATCGATCCCGCTTCGCCAAGGCAGACGGCTTGCGCTGCGGCGGTTACATCCTTGCGGAGGCAGAAGAAGTCAGAACCGGGAGCGGACCGGGGTCCCCAGCCGGGCAGCCCGGCCGGGGTGGTGGTAGCGACCGGGTCAAGGAGGCTACTATGCCTCAACTAATTCTGATCGCCACCGGCTCGGAAGTTTCCCTTGCCCTTGAAGCTCGAGAATCACTACAAGCTGACGGCATCCCGACGCGCGTTGTTTCCCTGCCTTGCTGGGAACTTTTCGAAGAGCAAACGGAAAACTATCGCAACGAGATACTTCCACCCGACGTTACTGCGCGTCTGGGAATTGAAGCCGGCATTCGCCAGGGTTGGGATCGTTATGTGGGAAACAAGGGCGACGTCATTTGCCTCGATCGCTTTGGCGCTTCAGCGCCGGGCGATGTGGTTATGCGCGAGCTTGGCTTCAATGTCGAGAATGTTTTGAGCCACGCAAAGGCGCTGCTCTAACGATGCGAATTGCAATCGGCGCTGATCACGGTGGTTATCCGCTCAATGAGCGAGTCAGCGAAGAACTGCGCGCGGCGGGACATGAGCTTATCGACTTTGGCACGCACGACGGCTCTGTCCCTGACGACTATCCGGACTACGCGCTAAAGGTTGGCCAGGCTGTCCAAAACGGCGAGGCAGAGATTGGCATCCTCATCTGTGGTAGCGGTGTTGGCGCATCCGTCGCCGCCAACAAGCTCCACGGTATCCGCGCTGCGCTTTGCGGTGACACCTACTCCGGACATCAATCACGCGAACATGACGACTGCAACGTGCTGTGCCTGGGCGCTCGAGTTGTCGGCGAAGAGCTGGCGCTGGAGATTGTGCGCGCGTTTGTAGCGGCGAGATTTTCAGGCGAAGAGCGACACAAGCGAAGACTTGAGAAAATTGAGGCGATTGAAAAGAAAGAGCGGGGGTAAACCACCCTTCCCAACCTGAGAGCTGCTCCTTGTCGAGTGACCCTTCTTGGCTATGAGGCTTTCAAGGTGGTGGTAATCAGGTTCGCTTGCAACCTCAAGGGTTTGGAAGGGCGGTTTACCCCCGCTCTTTCTTTAGACAACAAACGTCAAGGCCTTTGGCATCACGCGAAATTCAACCGGTGTCACGCCGCGCACATTTCCATCCGCTTCAATCAACATCGCATCTTCAGCAGAAAAGGTTTCGATACTGACTCCTTCACCCTGCGTGATTCGCACCTTCGGGTTCCGGACGTGTCCGCCTTTGTGTATACGCGCGAGTTCGCGTACCACGTTCGCGCGACTCAGACGTGACGCAGTCACGACATCCAGTTTCCCATCATCGATCTGCGCTTGCGGCGAAAGCATCATGCCGCCGCCGGCGTAAAGCGCGTTGGCGACTCCGACGAGATTCATTTTGCCTTCAATGATTTCACGGTCATCGATCGAAACTCGCACGCGGCGTTCACGCCAGCCGGCCAGGGCCGCGAGGGCCGCGGCGGCAAACCTGGCTTCACCAGGAAACCTGCGCATGAGATTTCCGTGGGCCGCAACACGGGCGGCCGCCTCGCCGCCAATCCCCATCGTGGAGGCGTTCAAGCAAATGAACGGCGTTCGGTATTCGTCACAGAGACCGTAGAGAACATCCACCACGCGCTCGTTGGTTTCAACAGACGATTGACAATGGGAAACGAGTACGTCGATCCACTTTTCCAGCGGCTCGCGTCGACCCATCTGGCTACGAGCGAAATCATCGCCGGTGCCGGCCGGAAGAATTGCCAGCCGCGCTTCGGAGTTGATTTGCGAAGGAACGTCTTCCAACCGTTTACTAAACTCAAAAAAGCCCTCGGCGGTTTCGCTCAGCGTGCCGTCCCCACCGACGACTGCGATCGTGTTTACGCCGGCTCTTAGCGCCTCGCGAGTTCGAATTGTCGCGTCGCCCGGCCGCGTAGTTTCGTAGAAATCAAAAGCCACGCCGCCCGCTTCGAGATGTCTTAGGACAATGGGCCAGACCTGCCGAGCGTTGGCGGCGGTATTGTTCAGGATAATTAGGGTTGAGGATTGTACGGCCACGTGGGGATGGTAGAGGTTAATTGGTAAATACTGAAGCGGTTCATAGCAGAACCTGAGGCAAGAGGACCGATGACCGGGGACCGCCGACCGTCTTCGGTCATCCGCCGGCGGTCGTCCATCGTCCGTCCTTCCGTCGCCATGACAAATGAGAAATTAATGAGAAATGACAAATGGAAAATCGCCTTCCGCTTCTGCTTAGGGAAAGGGCCACGCCTCCAATGGATGCGCGGCCCTCTTTTCTGACTGAGCTGGTGGACAGGCAGGAATGCCTGTCCTACTTAAAATTACGAACGGGCTCTTGCGCGTCTGGCGGCAAGGGCGAGTTCACGGGCTCGCGGCATGGCATCGACAGCCTTTGCGAGTTGCGGATCGTTTTCATTGAACACCTGCACCGCCGCCAGCGATCCATAAGCAGCAGTCGCCAGCTCAAAGCGCAGCTGTCGTTCTACAAACGGGCGGGCGCGTTCAAACTGTTCCGGTGTCACTTTGTATATCGGTTTGGCGCCAACGAACTTTTTCAGTTCCTTAAACAGAGCGTCGGTAACAGGAAAATCTGTCGACTGAAGATCGTGGTTGTATTCGATCTTAGGTTGCACTTTGTAGTTTTCAAAACCGGCCACGCGTCCCATCGCCAACTCCAGGGCAAACCCAAAAATTGGATTCGTAAGGCGCGCTTCAGCAAGGGTAAATTTTGTCGGCTTGGCGATTTCGTCCGGCGAGATACCGCCGCCACCGTAAACCGCACGGCCGGTATCGGTATGGCTTTCCGCCCCTGCCGGTGGAGCGATCGTGGTGTCTTTGTCGTTCGAAAGTCCGCCGCGCGTGTAGTAGTCGTAGTTACCGCCGTTCGAATAGTCACGCTGAATCAGGCGGCCTGACGGCGTGAAATATTTGGCTATAGTCAGGAGCAACGCAGAATCGTATTCGAGTTGATAAGGAAGTTGGACGAGTCCCTTACCAAAACTATTTTCGCCAACGATTAGCGCACGATCATGATCCTGTAAGGCACCGGCCACGATCTCGGCGGCCGACGCGGTGTCGCCGTTTACCAAGACAACCAGAGGCACCGTATCAGGATTGTCATTGAGTGCGGCGAAGGGTTCGGTGCTGCCCCGGATTCTTCCCTTTTGCGTGACGATCAATTGCCCCCGCTGCAGAAACGTGTTGGCAACTCGTACTGCCTGGATCAAGAGACCACCGCGATTGCCGCGCAGGTCGAGGACGAGCATGTTCATGCCCTTTGAATGTAGATCCTGGAGCGCGTCCTGAAACTCGTCGGCCGTGGTGGTGTTGAAGCCTCCGGTCATGGCCACATAACCAACGCCGGGCCTGAGCATGTAGGCCTGCGGAATCGACGGCAGTGAAACAGCATCGCGCGTGATCGTGACGATTTCACTTTGGCCGGTCGCTGCATGTTCGACAGTGACTTTCACAACCGTGCCCAGATTACCCAGCAGGAACTTGCGCACTTCGGAAAAATTCTTGCCCTTCATTGACTGACCATCAACCGCCACTATCTTGTCGCCAAACCGCAGACCGGCGCGGGCAGCGGGCGCCTGCTCGAAGGTGGCACGAATGTAAGTGTTGATCTGATCGCCCTGGGTAAGGTCGCCAATAGTCGCGCCAATACCAAAATACTGCGAACGCTGTTCAGTCTTGAAGGCAGCGAAATCAGCCGCATCAAGATAGGATGAGTGTGGGTCGAGCACGTTCAACATTCCGCTAATCGATGATTTGAAGATCGTGTTGTAGTCCAGCTTCCTGCCATCGATGTAGTTGTCCTGGATTACCGAGAGGGCTTCCGCCACGTCGCTCTTAACGACGGCGCTGCTCACGCGTGGGTTTACACTCGATTTGGCGCTGGTTGAAGCAGGAGCGTCGGCTGGGTTGCTCGTTTGCCGTCGCGCGGAACCCGTCTGTTGTGAATAAAGGCTTGCGGAAAGTGTCAAAAGAAGAATGACGACTGCGGCCACGTAAAATCTTGTTCTCACAAAAAGCCTCCTAAAGTCCTGGTTACTAACCCGAAAATCCCAATGTTCCCACCCGCCTTTCGCGGCAAAAAGGGGTTGCAAGGATAACACGAAGACTGAGAATCAACTGAACCGGAGCGGCCACGCAAATACGGAAGGCTGCCGGGAGTTATTTCTTATGCTGGTTTCCGAATTCATTCCGGCACTGCTGAACCCTGCGGTGCGGCGGGCAGGTCGGGCGACCCATTTTCGTTAAGTTTGTTAGGAAAATCAGCTCCAATTCGACGAAAAACAAACGCTCATTTCTTCGGGGTTAGTGAGGCAGGGCTCGAAAAACGTTGCCCTCCCAGGTTACGCCGAGCCGAACATTTCATCCGCTTCTTTGGCTTTTTCCTACTCATCATGATTACATTAGGGGAGAAAACGATTCAGGCCGCGGTCTTTCGAGAGATTTCCTTTGACTCATTACCGGGATTTCAAACCTAAGGTTCGGCAGCATTTAAGTCCTAAGAACAAGCAATCGTAATCATCAATACCTGCAGTGTTCACGCAGGGTAGCCCGCTCTAAACAATTCTGATCGGAGGATCTCCCGAATGGCGAACCCGCTTGACCGAAACCGACTCTTCTCTTTTGCCAAGAGTCACCGCGACGAGTATGAAGCGCTGCTGAAGCGCTTCGTGGAAACACCCACCGTCTCCTGCGATCCGTCGCATGCCGACGACATTCGCAAAGGCGTTGACTTGACCGTGGAAACACTGCGGCGATTTGGCGGCAAAGTTGAGGTTTACGAAGTCAAGAATGGAAATCCAACGGTGCATAGCGTTTTTGGCACTGACAAAAACCTGCCGACAGTTACCGTCTACAACCACATGGATGTTCAACCCGCGTCCAAAGAGACTGAGCCCTGGGACACCGAACCGTTTGTGATGACGAAGAAGGGTGACAGCTACCTGGGTCGCGGCACAACTGACGACAAGGGCCCCGCGCTCGCCGCTCTCTTCGGAGCTCGCGCCGCGCTGGAAGCAGGCATTCCCATCAACATTCGTTTCCTGTGGGAGTTTGAAGAAGAGATCGGTTCGCCAAATTTCGAGAAGATAATTTCCAAAGCGAAGTCGAACCTGCGCACGGATTCAGTTGTCGTTTCCGATACGGTTTGGGTTTCACGGAACCGGCCCGCAAGTTCCGCGGGGTTGCGCGGGTTGCTCGGTTTTCTGTTGCAGCTTGAAACCGGAGAGGTTGATACCCATTCCGGGGAAACCGGCGGCGCCTCGCGCAACCCGATCGCCGAATTAATGCGACTCGTTTGCGATCTCTATGACCCCAGCACTGGGAAGATCAAAGTCAAGGGTTTCTACGACGATGTGATCCCGCCCTCCAAACAGGAATTGAACGACTGGGCCAACTGTGGCTTTAACGCCCGCGCGTACAAGAAAGCGCATCATCTGAAACTCATGCGCACGGAGGATCCGCTCGAGGTGATGAAGCGTATCTGGGGCATGCCCACCTTCGAAATTCACGGCGTGGTTGGTGGCTATCAAGGACCGGGAGTGAAGTCGATTGTGCCACCGCGCGCGGAAGTTAAAGCGTCGTTTCGCCTGGTGCCAATTCAGGATCCGGAGAAGATCAAGAAGCAACTGAAGGCAGCAGTAAGAAAACTGAATCCAGATGTGAAAATACAATTCGAATCCGCCGCCCCGGCGTTTCGCACCGTGCTTGAAGGCCCGTTGCCCGAGGCTTTAAAGCGTGCCGTGAAGTTTGCTTTCAAACGCGATGCGGTTTTTGTGCGCGACGGCGGAACGATCGGCGCGATGACGAGTATTGAGAAAGTTTTGCGGTGTCCAGTGCTGTTCCTGGGGCTGTCGCTACCCGAGCATGGTTACCACGCGCCCAATGAGAACTTCGATTGGCAACAAGCGTCGGGCGGGATGGTGGCCTTCGCAAAATACTTCGAGGAGATTGCAAACCTGCCACAGAAGAAGTAGCCGCAGATTTTTGCGGATAAACGCGGATCTGAAAAAGCTAAAACATTTGTTTGGATCTTGTCCTGTTCGGATCCGCGTTTATTCCCGTAAATCCGCGGCTAATTTTCCTGCGCGTTCAAATCACACACGCCAACCGTTCTTCATTCAACGCGACGAAGCCAAGCTTTTCGTAAAACTTGCGCGCCTCCGGGTTCTCGAGGTGCACGCCCACGTCAATTCGCGTTACCGATTCTTTTCTGAGTTGCGCTTTTAGTTGTTGCAGCAGAGTCGAGCCGATTCCGCCGCCACGCCGATCCGCTTTCACCGAAACGTCGTCGAGCTTTGCTACTACTGCGCCCATTGAGGTAGAGATTGCGTAACAAACTACGCAGACCGCGCTGACACCCTTATTGTCGTAGGCCAGCCACACGAACCCCAGTTCCGGCTGCTCGAGAAACAGATCGAGCGCGTCATTGAGTCCCTGGAACCCGCGATCGCCATACGCCTTGCTACTGGCGAGATAGTGTTCGTCCTCACTGAGAAACACTCTGAGCATCGCAAATGCATCGGAGACGTCGGCGGCAGTCATCTTGCGGCAAGTAATCAATGTGAACTCCTTTCGACAGCAAAACAGTGCTCGATCATGCTCGGAACGAAGGATGTGGTCAACCGCTGAGATACTAATCGCGTTGGTCAATAGTTGCATAGTCAAAGTTAGCTAGCGGGGCGTATTAACACGAAAGGCGCCTTCGATGATTCGAAAGCGCCTTCGCAATTGCACGGCAGTAGACCGACGGTTAGGCGAGGGCAGTCTTAGGAAGCCTTGTTTTCTTCGCCGGCGCCCGCTGCTATTAGTTCGGCAGCAAAACCGAATCGACCACGTGAATAACTCCGTTTGATTGATACACGTTGCCGATCGTCACGCGCGAGGCGCCGCCCTTCTCGTCACGAAGCATTAGATCGTTGCCGCTCATCGTTGCCGTCAACGTGTCGCCGCTGACGGTCTTGAATTTTGCACTGCCGTGGCTCTGGCGAATGCGACTGGCAATTGCCTTCGAATCAAACTTTCCGGTTAGTACATGGTAGGTCAGAATCTTCGTCAGCATCCCTTTGTTCTCTGGTTTGACCAGCATAGCCACTGTGCCCGCGGGTAGCTTGTCAAAGGCCTCATTGGTGGGCGCAAACACTGTAAATGGGCCCTTGCTCTTCAGAGTTTCCACGAGGCCCGCGGCTTTCACCGCGGCCACCAGCGTCGTGTGATCGGCCGAATTGACTGCGTTGTCAACAATGTCGCGCGAACGAAGCATTGCGGCGCCGCCGACCGTCGGATTCATCGAATCCATCTTGTTCATGTGCATTTGCGCCGAAGCGCTTCCGTTAGCGATTGCGATTGAGACAGCTGCGAACAGCAGCATAAGAGATACTTTCTTCACTGGTTTATTACCTTCCTTTTCTTTTAACTTGATTTGTGCGAACTCGGGGAATATACGGAAGGTGTGGGCGCAGCGGATTGCTGTGGTCAGAAAACAGAATCCAGAACGCAGAAAGCAGAAAGCAGATCCTGGTACTCAGGGTCTTAGCTTGAAGTCTGGGGGCACAAACTCAAGAGACTTCAGCACGCCGTCGGCCTTTGCGCGCGGGTCAGTCGGAGGCACATAAGCTACGACGACATTATTTTGAGTTTTACGAAGCCCACAGGTAATCTGGTTGCCCGCATCTTCACTGAAACTCACTATATTCGCGTGCTGGAAGGTGTCGGTAGTGAGTTTGAGAAAACGATCGTTAACTTTGACGACAAAGGTAATACCCTTGGCATCGCAATCGATCCGGGTAAGCGTGCCTTGCGTCTGCATTTCGCCGGTGGCGGGCTTTTTCAGTGATTCTCGCAGGGCAGCCGCTGGATCGAAGGCTTTCTCGACCTGATCAGTTGCCTCGCTAGAATCGTCCGGCGTTGTGCCGTGGCGTGAATATGACTCCTGCTCCTCTTTCTGCTTGTTGATGCGTGCCAACTGCTCTTCCACCGAAACAAGCTGGGTCAGCAATCTCTGCGCGGGTTGCCGGGTGTCGGCATCGCCGTTGGCAATGACCTTGTCGAGGAGTTGGCGGGCCGCCTTGAAGTCCTCCTTGCGCGCGTAGAATTGCGCCAGCATGAACATGAGATCGCTGCGGCGCGGCGAACCGGCAAGTGCCTGCTTGAGCATTTCGATCGTTTCCTCAAGCTCGGTTCCGGTTACCAGACTTACAAACGCCAACAGGCTATGTGATTCAAGAAAATCAGGGCGGAGCTGGATCGCTCGCTTCAATTCCCGGCGCATGATAGCCGCGGTTTCTGGGGTCATGCCCATCACCGTCTGCATGTCGCTCATACCTTCACGACTCAGCGCATAAGCGAAGTAGTAGTGAATGAGATAATTTTGCGAACTGGCAGCCACCGCGCGTTCCAGTCTCTTGCGCGCTTCTTCATGCTTGCCCTGCCGCACTCGCAGCAGGCCCAGCGAGGCATTGGCCATTGCTAGATCCGGATCTAGCGCCAAAGCTTTTTGCAGATAGACTTCGCACTCGGCGCGGTCGCTTTTCAGCAACAGGTCGCCGAGGTAAGCCTGAGCTTCGGCTTCAGTTATGGGCGCTGACTGCATCGCGCTGTCATAACCGACCTTGCTCGTGAAACTTCCACTGATGATTGGGTAGCGATCGTTCTGAATATAGGCGTGCAACTCATTCTCCATTTTTTCGAAAGTCGTCGCAAAGGCCTGTTGGAACGCTTGCTCCATCGGCACATTCGTCGATATCAAATCCACAAACTTGCTTAGCTGAGGCATGCGTTGGCCATCTTTGCCGAGAATCAGATAGTGCATCAACGCCCACGACTCAGCGTAAAAGATGCTCTGCTTGTCGCGTTCATTGTAGTAAGGCGATTTTTGATCTACCTGAAACAGCGTCCGCAGCGGCAACATCTTATTTTCGCGCAGCCGATAGACGTGACTGGCAATGGGCCGCCCCATCACCACCTTCTGATCATCGGTGATACTGAAGGTGCTGTAGTATTCGGCCAGCCCTTCATTGAACCAGGTGGGCACGTTGCCGCTAGTGTTTCTTACCAGCAGGTGGGTGTACTCGTGAAAGATGATGGTGAAGGCGTCCTGTTGGCTGTTCAAGTCATTGGTGATCCTGAGCGTGATGTAATTCACGTCAGGGCCGGGCTGGAAATAACCGGCGGTATTAGCATTCGGCTTGAACGGCCGGTACGACTCGTCGTTCTTAAAAACGACGACCGTAGTAGGCACGGGTGAATTGACATTGAGACTAGTAAACAAACGCGAAAAGACTTCGCGAAATTGTTCGAGCCGAACGCCTACCTGCCGTATGTCCTTTTCACTCGCGTTGCCAACCAACAGGAAATTCTTCGAGCGCACGCTCGTCCACGTGTCTTTTGCAGACACGGTGGCGTTGGACGAGACTATGCCCTGGAAACAAAAGACAATCGCGAGGATAAGAGCAAGTCGCTTTGTCATTAACTTTCCGTTTGGCAAAGACTGAGAGTAAACCGGCTAAGCAGCCAGTGCTTGCTTAGCCGCGGGCGGAGGAGACGGCGCGCTTCAGTTGCAGACTCTACAAACCAGGTTGTTCGATGTCAATGCGTTTAGTAGGACAGACACTCTTGTCTGTGAGATTCATGAGGACAATTAACAAGACAGGCAAGAATGCCTGTCCTACACTGCTCACGGAGTGAAGATTGAGGAGTCAGCCAGGCGAAAGACGTACTCAGCGGTGAGCCATTGCGAAACCGCCTGGCCGTTTTTCATTGCGGGCTTGAACTCTATCCTGCAGGCGGCCCGGATCGCATTTTCAGTAAGTCCGGCCGGAAGTCCTTTCACGACTTGAACCCGCGCAATCTTTCCGCGAGCGGAAAGCAAGACCTTCAAGGTTACGAATCCCTGCACGCCATTGCGACGCGCTTCCTTTGTGTATGAAGGCTTGGGCTTTGCGGTTATGGTGGCACGCACATCCGCTTCTTTCGCAGAAACGACAAGCTCCGCCCTGTCGTCTGGTTCGATAATTCTTGCGAGACTCCCGTCCTCCGTGCAGCGATAATCCTGATTCTTCTCGGCGGTCACGGGAGGCGGTTCATCCGTCGACGCGGGTTTTGGCGTAGGTTCCTTTACTTCCTGTTCGGGAACAGGCGGAGGCATCTTGGTTTCTCTTACTCGCCGTCCAGACTGCGAATAAGCGCTTGAACTGAGAATAAGAATTGTCAGAAACACTACCAGCCTCATGTTCTGATTGTAGCAACAGGACTAATTGAGCGAGAAGTAGCGCGCAAACAACTCGCGCGTCGAACGCTCCGGAGCCCGCGGATACGGAAAGAGGCGGGCCGACATTTTGCCGGCCCGCCTCTAAACAATTTCAGAAATCAGCTTGCGGAGATTACTCTTCTGGTCCCGTGCAGCTTGGTCCGTGCAGAGCAGGAATCTTCGCGCTAATCACAGGATAGTTTGGGGCTTCGTCGATATTGATCTGGGTCCAGTGTGCGTAGTTTTCTGGCACGTTGTTATCGGCAAAGATTGCTTCCACCGGACACTCCGGCACGCAGGCATCGCAATCGATGCAGGTGTCGGCGTTAATGTAGAGGCGGTCAGGCAGCTCGTGAAATGCTTCGACCGGGCACACTGCGGCACAGTCGGTATATTTGCAGTCAACGCATAACTCAACAACTACATAGGTCATTGGTGGAATAAGCTCCTTTCGAGTATGGCAAATAGTTATTCAGTAAGGAGTGGAATGTCAACCTCAAAATATCACGGTTTGTCGCGAAAAGACATTTTGAATAGAAGAACCGTGAGTGATACGCCTCAGCAAAATGAAGTACTGGAAAGGAGGACGTGAGATTAACTCACAACGAGAGCTGAAATGTGAAGCCCGAATTAGAGCGAGTGAAGTCCTAACTTCCTTCAGAAACTTTTTTCTCGACACTGCCCGGACCGTTCACAGTCTTATTCACCACCGCATCGCCTTGGTAGATCACATGTGATGGCCCAGAGACAGTCACCTCGAGTTGCTCCGTAGCATAGACCTCAACTCTGGAAACGCCTTTTGAATCGACTTCCACCCGCACGGCACGCAGTCTATGCGTATCGATCTTTCCGGCGCCATTGGCGTCAATCTTTAAGGATTTGGTTTCTCCGGAAGCTCTTATGGTCGGCGCGCCGTTCGCATCGATCTCAAACTTCTCACTCTTCAATCCGAAGACTTCGATCTTTCCCGCTCCTGACGAATAGATCCCTTCAAGATCCGGCACAGAGATTCTTAGAGTAATCGGCTCAGAAACTGAATAACCGCGCAGACTTCTTACGTGCAACACGTTGTTGGAAACTTCGGTACTGATTAGCGGCAGAATGTTGTCGTCACCTTCGATCTCAACGCTCTGCGGTTTTTGGCAGACGATTTCGAGAGCAAACGCCCCTTCGGTCGAGATGGAACTAAAGGAACCGACGTTACGCTTCTCTTTCTGTAGTTTGCCTGATCCGGCAACCTCGTCGTGAATCACATGGCAACCTGCTCCCAGCACGATCAGGACTATTAGTAACACAAATTATTTCACGTCTGGTGTTCATCTCCAGGACCTGGAGCGGTCAAGCTTCATGGGTCTGTTATCTCGAAGGCTCATTGCGCGAGTATTCCAAGGTTCGAGTTGTATTTTCAGTGACACTCGGGAGAGGTTCTCCGAGCGCATGCGGCTGCAATCCGCGAAACTCAGCCGGCAGTGTCATTGGTTGCGGCGGCGCCAGAGACTGGCTTCTCTCAGAAGCACGGTTGAGTCGCGATAGCTGCCGGCACAACGAAAGCTCGACAAGGCCAACGATCGCGAAGGTCATCAGCATAAAGACGCCAACCATCTCCTCGCCAAACTGGGCCCCGTTTCTTAGCGCGATGGCGCCACCCAACATCAGCGACAAACCTGCTATGCCGACAATGGCAATCGCAGTTAAGTAGGAGTTGACCGGCGTCGAGGTCGGCTCACTGCGCTCTTTCAAGCTCATGCCGCAGCGATTGCAGTAACTGAGACCTGGCGCCAGAGGCGTGCCACAAGCTGCGCAATACATAAGCCACCTTTCCTTCCGCTTAAACTAGACATGAGACCGGACAGTCTTCTTGTAAAGAACTAACGGTCATAGTGCGATTCAAGTTCCGCATTTTAGACGAGAAACCGCCTTGCGGAATACTGGGAGCGACCATTTTGGGCTAAACTACATAATACTCTACTTATTGTCAGCCATTCATATTTTCCTGGGTCTCGTTTGTTTCGATGCACCTGATAACAGTCCTTCTGCGAATTGCGCTTAGCGCGGTCTTCGGCGTCGCCGGAGTTACAAAACTAATCGACCCGCGTGGCACGCGGGACGCAGTTAAGAATTTCGGTGCACCCGAGCCGCTGGCGCCGGCACTTGCAATCGCTTTGCCGATCGTGGAACTCACGATCGCCGCCGGGTTGCTCTTCACTAACACAACCCGGGCCGGCGCTCTCGCCGCGCTCTTGATGCTCATCCTGTTCGTCGTAGCCATCAGCGTAAACCTTGCACGCGGCCAGACTCACGATTGCCACTGCTTCGGCCAGCTCCACTCTCGTCCGCTGGGTTGGCCCACGCTGGTACGCAACCTGATCTTCGCGCTGGGCGCAGCCTTTGTGTTGTGGCAGTCAGGCACGAAGCCGGGTTCAAGTATTCTTAGCACGCTTGCACAGCTCAGCTCTTCCGAGTGGCTGTTGTTTCTTGGCGCTCTCGCAGTTGTTATCGCCATCCTGATCTATTTGCAGCGGCGGCAAAAGCGCTTCCCGTCGGAAACTCCAACTGCGCCACGGGGATTGCCGCTCGATTCAGTCGCGCCACCGTTTGAGTTGGCCGCCTATGCGGGCGGCACAATCTCGCTCACGCAGTTACTGGGTTACGGCAAACCTTTGCTGCTCATTTTCACCAATCCAACCTGCGGGCCCTGCGTCGTATTGTTTGCGGAAGTCAAAGATTGGCAACAATCACACCGCGAGCAACTGACAATTGCCTTGATCAGCTTTGGCACGATCAAAGAGAACTTTGTAAACGTAGCGCGGAATCGCCTGGGCCAGGTACTCTTGCAGCAGGAGCGCGAGGTTGCGGAAAAATATGGAGCGAACGTGACGCCCACCGCCGTGGTTGTTAATACCAGCGGCAAAATCGCGAGCCCGCTCGCCGCCGGCGCTGACGAAATCCGCAAACTGCTAACGACCGTGCTGGGAAACTCTCACGAATCAAGTTAGAGAAGGAAGCAGACGGCAGGAGCAGGCGGCAGGTTGAATATGGGAGAGTTGGTTATGCCGGTCACAAACTGTGACCGGTTCCCCGGGGCTTCAGCGTTTAAGGTCACCGAATGTTACCTTAGAGAGTGAGGCAATAGAGCTGCACTTTTCTATTTCCGATTCACCATTTACTATTCACCCATGATTGGACGACCACAACCAAACGAAGCCGCCTCTTACTACTCCACCTACATCGACCGTGTAACGAGCGACGACATTGTCGCGGTGCTCACAACGCAGTTGGATGAAACCCTTGCTTTCCTGTCTGCAATTTCAGAAGAGCAATCCCTCCAACGTTACGCGCCTGGCAAGTGGTCGATGCGCGAACTCCTCGGTCACGTCAACGACACCGAGCGCGTGTTCATGTTTCGCGCGATGTGGTTTGCGCGTGGCTTTCAGGATCCACTGCCGAGTTTCGATCAGGAAATTGGCTTCAAGGCTGCCGAGTCTGACAAGGTTTCGTGGGCGAGTCATATCGATGAGTTTCGCGCAATTCGGGCTGCCACTCTCGCCTTCTTCCGCAACCTGCCGGCTGACGCGTGGTTGCGCAGCGGCATCGCCAGTGACAGCTCAGTCACAGTTCGCGCCCTCGCTTACATTGTTGCGGGCCACGTCTCTCATCACGTGGGCATTCTGCGCGAGCGATATCTTTAGAAATTGATTAGCGTGGGGCTGGCCGAATCCTTCGCGTGCTTTGCGTTAAGGAAGGTTCTATTCTTGCGCGAGAAAGTCGCGGATCAGGCGGCGTTCGTTTTCATCCTTTATGCGGGTGAATAATTTCGTGCCCAACGTCTTGATTGTTTCAGGACGATCGAACGGCATTTTTGTGTAGACCTTGCCGCCGCTGAAGTGACAAGGCTGGCACCTGGCTTCGAGGACGGGTTTGATCTGGGTTGAGAAATCTATCCTTGCGGAAGCGCTTGATGAGCTGGAGGCCGGCTTTTCCGCAGAGGTAACACTTGAAGTTGAAGCTGCTTTGGCCCCAGCGTTCAGGTGGCCACAACCATAGCAAGTGACCATGGCAGCCAACGCGAAAAACAGTACCCCCGTCCTCATGCCAGGATGCTACTCCCGATCGGCCGGTCGCGGCAATCTTTGCCCTCCCTTATTACTTCTTAGCCGGCAAGCGCTCCAGGTTGTAGACGCGCTCTTTTGCTCCACCGGTCTTGTCGATCGATCTGAGAATGGCCTTTCAGGAGTCAGCTGATTCACGTTGCCAGCGGAAGGAGTTTCCCTTCCCGATTGGGTCGAACGTAATCGAGTTGTCGTCGAAAGCGGTGGCCACCGAGCCCGACCCACCCTCACTGTGCCCAAAGTAGGCACAAAGCAGAAAGCGCTGCTTACTGCTTACCGCTCACTGCTTACTGTCTGCTGCTCCATCCGAGGGCTGGCTGCGTGCCTTACTACCGCGCGGCGTGTGGAGGCTCAAACGCGTACGCATGCGCTGCTGCCACCGGCTCCGCTTTTCGTCGGCTTCCTCAATCTGGTCGAGCACGTCCGCCAGGTCTTCGCCGCCCAACTGACGCATCTTCAAATAGAGCAACGCCGGCACGATCGAATTTAGAGGCACAATGACGATGTTTATGAGCCCGGTAAGTTGCTGGTAGATTTGACCGCCCATCGAGCGATTCGAGACATGGATGCCGCTCCCCGTCTCTTGCACGACGGTAAGCTTGCCGAGGAGAGCGCTAACGAGTATGGGAATCAAGAACTGCAGTAAGGATACCATGATGACCGTACGCCACGAACGCGAGGCCAGGGAGCGCGCCCGGCGCATGGCGGCCTTCTTCTCGAGTCCCTCCATCAATACTACCGGCGCGTAAAGCGCGTAACGGATTGTTATGACGATGCCCGGGATGACAAGCAGTATGAAGCCGATCACAATGCGCAGCGTCAGGCGAAAGGATGTCTTGAGGAACGGGCGCCAGCGTCGCTTTAGTAGCGCAAACGCCAAGCGCAATTCCACGGGACGCAGCGGGGCGAGGGACAACTGCGTGACAATGACGGCAGTCATACCGGAAATAGCTGCAGCCGCAAGAAAATAAGCAACTATCTGAAGCAGTCCGGAAATCGCAACGCCGCAAATCAGCAGGATACGCACCGCGCCTAGCCCTTTGGGTTGAGCATCCTCAGCGATTTCAAAGCCGATTAAGAGGAGCGTGGTAAAGAATACCGGCAAGTGGGCGATCAATGAGAGCTTAAGAAACTTGGGGAAGTGTTCACTGTAGAGGGCGAAGGCGCGTCGATAGAGTGAACCAATCCCGTCGGCCTGTGCGCGCAGTGAACTGGCAAAGGCGGCGGCTGTTTGCGGACGATCTTCCGGCTGCTTCGAAAGCGCGTTCATTACGACTTCCGCAGCACGCTTTCTGACTTTCTTGTTTCGCCCGCGCAAGTGCGGCGGCGCGGTTTTGATGTGCTCTTGCATCACGTTGCCGGTAACCCCCGCGAAAGGGGTTTCGCCGGCAAGCATCTGATAAGCAATGACGCCCAGGCTGTAGATATCGGAACGCGCATCCAAGGGTTTGCCAGCACATTGCTCGGGCGACATGTAAAGCGGCGTTCCCATAATCGCGCCGACACGCGTTAGCTCCGCGCCGCGCGTCGCGTTAGTTCTCACTCTCGTTTGTTGGTCCACGACGGCTCGCTGCGTTGCGTTGCCAAACATGAGGGTGCGCTCGCCGTCTTCAGGGGCTTCAGCTGATCGCTGAAGCAAGGCTGTGGACTTGGCGTCGGCGTCTTCCAGCGACCCTTCGAGAAGTTGAGTCTTCTCGTCTTTGGCGAAACGCGCTGCGGTGATGCCCGCCACATTGAGTTCAGGGGGAGGATTTTCGTGGGCGCCGGCGGAATAGATAAGAGTGTCGATCTCCAGATCACGACTGTCGGCGATAGGCGCCTGCCGTGCAGAGGCTACGGCGGGCGGGGAGGTTAATCGAGCTGACTTTGGAGATGTTGCAGCAACACCACTCGTTGCCGCTGCGGGCGTTCCTGGTTGTGCCGCTGTAGGCGTTGTTTGTCCAGAGTCAGCAGTTGAATCCGCATCGACTTCAGCGAGTTTAGCGATGCCGAAGTCGAGCACCTTAACTCGATACCCGCCCAGCCGGTTAGGTTCGAGCCAGATGTTTTCCGGCTTCAGATCGCGATGGACAACTCCCTGCAGGTGCGCTTCATGCACAGCCGAGCAGACCTGTTCCAGTATATCCACCACCCACTCGAGCGGCAGGCGCTTTTCTTCCACCAGGACGTCGCCGAGCGTGCAACCGTCGAGATATTCCATCACCAGATACGCCACGGCCTCGGTGCCCGCATGCGCGAAACCAAAGTCGGTGACATCAACTACGTTTGGATGTCGCAGCCGGCCGGCGGCGCGGGCCTCGCGTTTGAAGCGCGCGACAAACTCTTCATTGCGCATGAACTGCGGCGTGATTAGTTTGAGGGCAACGTAGCGCTCTGTGCCCAGGTGAGTGGCGAGATACACGGCGCCCATCCCGCCGCGGCCGAGCAGCCGCTCGAGACGGTATTTCTCGTCGAGCACCTGACCAATGTAAGGATCTGATTCGATCATGCGTAGGCTTATGCTACAGCAAAATGGTAGACAGTAGACAGTAGACAGTAGACAGTAAACAGCAGTCACCAATCAGTAGTCAGCAAATCCCCGAGTTGACTCACACGTCAAACAATTTACTCTTTCTGACCACTGACCACTGACCACTGACGGCTGATTGCTGATTGCTGATTACTGCTTTCTACCGACACATCTGCCAGGTCCGAACGGCGTCAATGGGAACGACCAACATCACGATCTCCAGTAACAGGCTGTCTTTGATCCAGACGATCAAAACCAACTCCAGCACGGCAAATACGATCAACGAGCGGCGCAGGCCCAGTCGTCGGGCGACCATGAAGCCAACAAGACAACAGAGGATGTCGCCGAAGGAGTTGACGACCGTGTCGCCGTTATAGCCGAGCGCGGCCGTTTCCGAACGGTAGCGATCAATAATGAAGTTTGTGTTTTCAAAGACTTCCCAACCAGCCTCGACCGCGACGGCGAGCGCCAGCTGCCAGCTTGCGCCGAGGCGCGTCAACAGCCACGTGATCAACCAGAAGAACAGGAAGCCGTGAAGCACATGCGTGAAACTGTAAGGATCGAGGAAGTGTTGCGAGTTGTCGGCACTGCAAACCTGGCCCGACCAAACCTGAAGACTGCCGCAGGCGCAAAGCCACAAACGTCCTTCAAGCCGAAGGAGGATAGCAGTGACTACAAAGGCTGTGGCGATTGCCAGCCAGGGCCAGAGCTTCCTTCTATCGAACGCAGGTTTTGCAGACATATGGTCTTTTGAAATAACTGGTCAAGGCTTTTGATCGCTGAGGAGTACGCGGGCGTCATGAATGTTCTGATCGCTAAGAAGGTCAATCCCCGAACCGGCAAACAGTCTCGCCGCAGCCGTAGCTCGGTTCTCAGCTTCATGCTCGCCGGACCACTGAGCGTGTTTGAGTAGTAGCGCCAATTCCATTGTGCGTCCTAATGTCATCGCGAACCGGCGAGCCCCAGCTTCTAATGTCTGCTGATCCTTTTCTCTTGTGCGCGCCAACCAGCTTTCGGCATTTTCCAATGTCGACTTCGTAATACGCGCAGCCTCGGTGAGCGCGCCGTCGCGTACAGACTCCAGACAACGATTCACTTTCGCCCTCAACGCTTGAAAGGCACTCTCATTTGGACCTAAAGCGCGTAGGACGTCTAGCGAGAGTACATTCGTGGTCCCTTCCCAAATTGGCAAGACCTGACTGTCGCGCAGGAGCGTAGGCAGCCCTGTATCCTCAACGTAACCCGCCCCTCCAAACGCTTCCAGCACCTCGCTGGCAACCATCACGGCCTGCTTACCCGTGACCAACTTCATCACCGGTATTAGCAGGCGCAATAACAGAGCCCCTGCCTCGTCTATTTCCCCCACTTCAGCGCGCCCGGTTAGTTCAGCCACGAAGAAGGCGAGGTGAAAAGCAGCTTCCGTCTCGGCTTGCAGGCCGGCGAGCGTATACATATGAAGTGGTTTTTCCGAGAGTGGCGCCCCAAAGGCTGTGCGCTTGCGCGCGTAATCGATAGCGAGCGCGACTCCTCGTCGCATCAGCGAGACAGCGCTGATGCCGTTCCACAACCGGGTGACATTGAGCAGAGGCGTGATGTTGCGCACGCCATCGCTAGTTCCCTGAACCAGGTGCGCGGGCGTTCCGTCCAAAGTCAATTCAGCCGTGGGAACTTTGCGCGTGCCCAGCTTGTCCTTGAGGCGATCGATCCGAATATTCCGCAAGCGGCCTGAGTCATCGCGCAGCTCGAGATAGAAAAGAGCGAGCCCGCGGCCACCGGGCGGATTACCCTCAGGCCGAGCTAACGTCAAAGCCATCTTCGAAGCAATCGCCGATGTGAACCACTTGGTTCCATACAGACGCCAGCTCCCGGCGGCGTCCTGCCGTGCGATAGTCTCCGACAATCCCACGTCAGAGCCGCCCGTGATTTCAGTCATCCACTGACCGCTAGTCCAAAACTCTGCCGGCGTACGAGTCGTCAGATGCGGCACTGCCCGATCAATAAGCGTCTGATTCCCGGAAGTCAGCAGTGTGCGTGCTGCTCCGTCAGTCATCGCCAGGGGACAGCTATAGATGTCCGTCGAGGGTGTAAAGAGATAGGCGAGAGCGCACTGATGCACTCTGGAAAGGCTTCCATGCTTTTGTTCGTAGGCGGTGGCAACCACCCCATGCTCAACTGCGATCAGCTCTGCCCTACGCCACAGAGGCGTCAACTCAACGTGATCGATGCGATTTCCCCAGGCATCCCATTGCGTGAGGGTAGGCTCATTCAGCCTGTCGGCAAGCTGCATCTGGTAGAGCTCGTCTCCCGCCAGCCCTCCCATTTCTCTGAGCGAGGCCTCTATCTCGCGGAACATGGCTCGAGGAAACACCCGCGCCAAATAAGAACGGAGGACGCGATCATCTTCATACTGATTGCCGAGGGCTGGCGGCATTTGCTGGAACGGCATCACTTTCCTTTTGATGAGCCACGATCTAATCGGAGCGGGTAATCCAAAACAGAACGAGGAGGCTGGCTTTCGTGTTTCAAGCGCGGATCTTTGGTCGGAAGATCCGCGACGAGTCGCAACGGAATCACTCCGGCCCAAATTGGCAACTGGTAGTCTTCTTCATCATCGATGGGTGGGCCAGTGCGCACCTTGGCCGAAACCTCAACGAGCGGTAACGACAGGACGGTAGTGGCCTTGAGTTCCGGTTCGGTTGGCTGGCGCACCTCGTCCCATCTGCCGGGAATCACCTGCTCAGAAAACGCGAACAGCGCCGCGAGCTTGGCCTCGCTGTCCTCAACCATCGTTGCGCTACCGAACATTACGACGGAGCGATAATTAATGGAGTGATGAAAAGCCGAGCGTGCCAGCACCAGACCGTCAACTAATGTCACCGCAACGCAGACGTCGATGCCGCTGCTGAGTGTGCGTAGCATCCGGCTGACCTGCGAGCCATGAATGAATAGCTGGTCGTCGACGCGTGCATAGCCGGTAGGAATGACAAAGGGCTGACCTGCGACGGCGAAGCTTACGTGGCAAATAAATCCTTCATCGAGGATTCCGTAAACGAGTTCACGGTCGTAAACACCGCGTTTGGGAAGACGCTTCAACGTGTTGCGTTGGGTTTGGGGAAAGTCCATAAGGATGAATCGTAGTTCGTAAATCGTGAATCGTAAAGAACTGTCTACAGCGTCCGGTTAGAAACCCAGGTAAGCTGTGGGAGCGGCCCCTGTGCGTGTAGAATAATCTAAACGCGAAAAAAGTGACTGGCGAAGTCGTTAAGCAGCTGATCCGCACGTTAGCTCTAAAGCGTGAACTGCTTGAACAATTATGAGATTAACTTTTGAATTGCTGCCAACTCTGGTTTTCGTGGTTGTGATGATATGTTGGTTCGTGTTCGCAGGTGTCTTTCTGCTCCGAAAGAAACCGCCAAGTCCGCCGGATCGGAAGCGTGAGCCTGGTTCGCTTTTCGGAGTAGCATTGCAGGGCATGTCTTACGGATTAGTTTGGGGCCTGCGGCGTGCGACGTTCACCCCAATCGTCTTCGGTAGTGAGCCCATCTCAATACTAGCAGGCTGGCTGGCGATTTGTGCCGCCGTTGGCTCGGTCTGGTTAATAACGATGGCGGTGAAAACTCTCGGCAAGGAATGGAGCCTGACCGCACGGTTGGTAGAAGGGCACAAATTAGCCACAAGTGGCCCGTATGCTTTTGTTCGCCATCCGATCTATACGGGCATGTTGGGAATGCTGGTGGCCACCGGGCTGGCTATTAGCCACTGGGCAGCGTTGCTTGCCGCACTAGTCATTTTTTTCATTGGCACGACAATCCGGGTTCGCAGCGAAGAGAAATTGTTGCGCGAGGCTTTTGGCGAGCAGTTTGAAAATTACGCGCGGAGCGTGCGGGCTATCGTTCCCGGTTTGTACTAAACTCCTCCGGAGCGCGGGCATCTTGCCCGCTTTAGTGTTCACAAGAAATGCGGACAGGATGTCCGCGCTCCCGGGCTCCAAACTGAAATGAGTAAAGCGAAAATTCTTGCAACCCTGGGACCTGCCTCGCGCGACCAGGCAGTGATCGAGAACCTGATACGTGCAGGCGCTGACGGCGTGCGCATCAACATGTCTCACGGAACTCAAGAGGAAAAAACCGAAGACATCAAGCGGGCCCGCGCTGCCGCTAAAAACCTGAACCGGCCGTTGGCAGTTCTGGTAGATCTTTCGGGCCCAAAAATTCGCACGCGCCAACTCAAGGATGGACAACCAGTCACGCTGAAAGCCGGCGACCTTTTTGTGCTTACGACTCAGGATGTCGTCGGCGACGAGCAGCGGGTCGCGACGAACTATCCGGATCTCGCCCAGGTAGTCGCGCCAGGCACCAAACTTTTGCTCGATGACGGCGCCATCGCGCTGGTGGTGGAGAGCACAACTAAGACTGACGTGATCTGCCGCGTAATCAATGGCGGCGTGCTGGGTGAGCGCAAGGGCATAAACCTGCCGGGAGTTTCCCTTCCCATCGCTTCATTGACCGAGAAAGATATCGCCGATCTGAAATGGGCGGTCTTGCAGAATGTTGACTACATCGCGCTGTCTTTTGTTCGTCGGGCCGAAGACTGCGCCCGCGCCAAAGATCTTATCCGGGAGGCTGGCGGACGCGCACCGCTCGTCGCCAAGATCGAGATGGCCGAAGCGATCGATCATCTGGACGAAATCATTGCGACTGCGGACGCCGTGATGGTGGCCCGCGGCGACCTGGGAGTCGAGACGAGCGTTGAGCTGGTGCCGGTTTATCAAAAGCGGATTATCCAAAAGGCCCTGCAAGCCGGGAAGATGGTAATCACCGCCACGCAAATGTTGCAGTCGATGGTAACGAGTCCACGACCAACGCGTGCGGAAGCTTCAGACGTAGCCAACGCCGTTTGGGACGGGACTGACGCGCTGATGCTCTCGAATGAGACGGCCAGCGGCCTTTATCCGGTGGCCGCGGTTGAAACAATGCGTCGCATTATCGAGTCTGCCGAAACAGGCAAAGAACCGGAGACGGACCAGATTGCGAAATGGGCGGGACAACAGTCTGGCCGCGTCAGCCGGGCGCTTTGCGAAGCGGCTGCTTTCGCTGCCGAAGAGATGGGCATAAGGGTGACGGCGGTGTTGACTGAATCAGGTTTGATGGCGCGCCGGCTTTCCGCCTTGCGGCCCGCGCAACGAATCATTGCGCTGACGAATTCGGCGGAGGTGCAAAACGAACTGGCCCTGATCTGGGGTGTCGAGTCGCTAATCGCCCCACACGCTGACACGACTGAAGAAATGCTCAAAGTTGGCGAGAAGACCTTGTTGGAAAGCGGCGCGGTTGAGAAAGGCGAAATGATTGTGATTATGGCCGGCAGACTCTCCGGACTGGGACTCTCAAGCTCAGTGACGCTGTTTACAGTGGGCGGAACGCTGGGCGCTGCCGGACCCGAAGTGCCTCAATCTCACCGGTGATTCAGATAGAAACCCTCACGAGTCCTTGCAGACAAGTGTTTCATTTCACCAGCAGGATTGGTTGCGGGTTGCAACTTGATCTTTATTTTGTGCCACTTTTTATTATCCGACGAAATATTCGGCAGGACCGCGATGGTGTACTGGTGTCGTAACTCCTGGGCGATCAGGTCAAAAGCGTCACTAGCATCCGATGTTGACATGGCCCTTCCAAGTCTTTGATAAAAAAACCTGCCGCCTGAAATGGAACTTAGGTCTTCCAGGATATGTTGACCTTCGAAGCCAAGGGCGCTTCCCGCCTCTCCCGTACCTGCGAAGTTCAGTGAATAAACCACGACGCCCGATGCTTTAAGCTCGTCGCGCACCTGATCGAGAGAATAAGTTGAAACATTGTCTTGCCCGTCGGTAATCAAGATTAGAACCTGCTTGGAATAGCGCCCGTGCTGCACCTTGTTTAAGGCGAGATAACAAGCATCGTAGAAGGCCGTATTTCCCTTCGGCTGCACCATGCTTAAGGTGTTAATGATCGCTTTGGAATTAGAACTCCAATCCAGCATTAGCTGCGGCTTGAGATTGAGGCCATTAAAAAATATTCGTTTGCCGGATTACTTGTCTGCAGAAAAGTACTCAAGGCTTGCTGCGAGGATTTAATCAAGGGTCGCATCAACTGAGGATAGCCGACCGAACCCGAGGCATCGAAGATAATACCCACACTAAGAGGCCCATCTTCTTCCCGAAAATCGACAATCTCGGTAGGTCTGTTATCTATAAAAACCTTGAAGTTCTCACGCTGCAATCCAGTTACAAGGTTCCCTTTCCCGTTATAGACAATTGTCGTCAAGGCTACAGGTTCGACGGCGGTGGCAGATGGGGTAACTTCAGGTTTTGAGGACGTAGTTTGGCTGGGGTAAGCGAGGCGGAGGGCCAGGAATAAAGCGAGCAACACAATGGTTTTGGATCTGCCGCTTACGAACATGAGCGTGGGACCAGTTTGGGATAAAGAAGCGCTACGTCCGCGCTACTTACTCAGCGCGGAGCACTTCGTGAATGGTGTCTTTAAGCGAACTGTCAGGCTTAGTCAGACCAGGCGCCTGCTGCGGGTCGCGCCAGTTGTCGAGGATGCCAACCTGGTGGACGCATTGTAGCGTGCAGGTTGGAGCACACCACTTCTCGGTTTTGTATTCGCGATCAAAGTCGGCCATCGTGTAGTCCTCAAGCGGGATGCCGGGATAGCCTTTTTGTTGTGAGCACCAGTGAACCAGGCCGTCTTCGCAGATGTAGAGGTAACGCGCGCCGGCACGACAACGCCACTGGTAAGGTTTGCCTTCCGCGATGCTGTCCTGGAACCAGTTGAGCCGCGCGTGGTCCTTGTTTCCGAGTTTCTTCACCTGCTGGAAAATGTCCTTCTCTTTAGCTGAAAGCGGCTTGAGCGTGCCGTCGCCATCGTGAATCACACCGACTGTTGAAGAGAAGCCCAGCTCAACAGCGCGTCGCGCCACTGTGAGCGCGTCTTCAGGACTCTTGATCCCACCGCCAATTACGGAATTGATATTCACGTGGAAGTCGGCGTGCTCCGAAAGATAGCGGAGCTTCTTATCAAGCACACGCAAACTCTTGCGCGAGACTTCATCAGGCTCAACGTTATCGATACTGATTTGCAGGTTATCGAGTCCGGCTTTGTTCAGCCGCTTGATTCGCTCAGGCGTGAAGTAATAGCCATTGGAGATAAGCCCGGCAATCATTCGATGGCTTCTGATCTGATGGATGATGTCGTCCAGCTCCGGATGCATCATCGGCTCGCCGCCCGAAATCGTAACGATGGATGTCCCGAGCGCCCCCAGCTTATCTATCCGTTTCTTGATGAGTTCAACCGGCACGGGCGACGACGTATGGTCATACTCATTGCAGTAACCACAAGCCAGATTACAACGACGCATTGGAATGAGGTGGGCGAGCACCGGATGACGGGAGGAGACCAGGGCCCGGCCGATAAAGCTGAACTGGCGAACTTTCTGTTGAATGAATTTCGTTTTACGCATTACGGAGACTTAATAGCCTGGAAGTTAAAGCTGACCTGAATATGAAGTCGGAAGAATAACTACAGAGCTTTACAAACGCAACCCGTCACCGCCGGCCATTCGCCAAATGGAAAGGGGCTCTGATTGTGAACTCAGAGCCCCACCTTTGGTTTGTTAGCCCTACCTTAACCTTTAACGATCTTCACGCTTGAATCGAGCTTAATATCAAACTCATCTGGAGATATCTTCAAGTTCCGTTCCAGGCCGCTTAAGCGCATGGTGGTGGCATCATCGTTTTTCTCGACGATCTTTGTCTGCACCGGCATGCCGGCGGAGTCAACCCAGATTTCAGCATACTTGTAGCTAGCATTTCCTTTGGGAACAAGCGTCAAGTGGATTGTGCTAACACCGCCCCACAAAGTTTCTTCACGGACATCCTGCACCGGCTGAAATTTCGCTTCAAGCTGCTGCTTCGACATGTACATCATGTCCAAGACGGTCCCGGCGCCCCCTCCACCCTTGATCGATCCTGTTTTCCCCACCATCGCCTGATTGAGGCTTGGGCGAAACAGTGTGTACTGACCCTTGGAGACAGCGAGAATTTCACGCCGCGGCCTTTGCCATTCGATTCGCACCGAAGCGTTTCGTCCGCTGGCGGGCAGGTACAAGACAGTGCCAACGTATTGATCCTTATCGCGTAGTTGCGAGTTGTACTTCTCCATGCTGAGGCTAGCTTTGAGCGACTTGAGCGACTGCCGGTTACGCTCCATCCGGTTCAAAACCGAACTCACCAATCCCGCACTCTGCCCATTTGCCGCTTTGGGGGAGCTGATGAGCGCACTAACCAACAATGACAAAAGAATACCCAGGGGGAACAATTTCTTCATAACCACTCCTCTAACGAATCATAAAACCGTCTCATTTATGGCCGAGGCCCCCAAAACTATGAAGGGGGTCTCAAAAAACCTTGCAATTATAAGTGATGACTAGCGTATGTCAACCTCATACCCGCGGGTCGTGCCGTCCTTGTCTACGACTTTTCGTACCTTAAGGACCTGGGCATCGGCACGGCCTGTGAAGGTCCGCACCACCTGTTCGACCTGACCCTTATCCTGCGCGTTTTCAATAAGTTCCGGGCTAATAAGCACGGTTGACGCAGAGGGGTTTTGATGCCATGCATACCCCCGCCGTTCGCTATTTGCAGACCAGCTTTTGGGCGTCAGAAAGATAAAAATTAGAATAACAACGCACAGAACGTCCCATTGCCACGTGTTTCTGGGGTAATTCCAAAAAAACAGCTTTCTTAGCACACTCAACAAATCAAGTATCTCAAGACTTTCAGTAGCCAGCTCGGCAACTCGCGCGCCCACGGCAAAGATGAGCCGGAACATTCTAGCCTGTGCCAGATGCCCTGTAAATCAACTGCTTAGCAGTTTACAACTGAATACTTGTGGCTGGTTCCACGATATGGCCGTCGCGCATTTGCACTATGTGTCGGCACATTGCTGCGGCTTCCGGGTTATGAGTGATCATAACGATAGTCTGATTGAACCGGTAATTCAGTTCCTGAAACATGTTGAGGACGAGGGCTGAATTCTCGGAATCCAAGTTCCCGGTTGGCTCATCGGCTAACACGATCGCGGGCCGAGTTACAACTGCTCGCGCCAAAGCGACGCGCTGTTGTTCACCGCCTGATAGCTCCAGCGGCTTGTGGTGCAGCTTGTCTTCCAGTCCGAGCAGTTTCAGCACTTCCCGGCGACGCTGCGGATCTTCGCCGCCGTTACCGTGAATGCGTTCAGCGAGCCGTAGATTTCCCTCGGCTGTGAGCGTGGGGAAAAGATTGAATCGCTGGAACACAAAACCAATCTTACGACGACGTATGTCAGTTCTCTTCGCGTCGGAGGCTGCAGTCAAATCCTCACCATCCACAATGATGCGGCCAGTCGTCGGAGTTAGCAGGCCGCCCAGCAAGTGAAGCATGGTCGACTTGCCACAACCGGACGGGCCCATGATGGCAACGAATTCGCCCTCGTGAACTTCGAGCGAAACTCCCCGCAACGCCGGCACATCAACTTTGCCAACGCGATAGGTCTTTACGAGGTTCTCGGCCTTTAGAATGGTCCTCATCAGCAGTTAGATAAATCCGCTTAGTTAACCAGAACGACCACCCCGCGCTGGATGCCCGCGTGGGGAACCCCGGTTGGCGCATTTTGCGGAGCAAGCAGGTTAGCCAGGACGCCTGATGTTAATACAGGCAGGCGTTTAATAGCTACCGCGTGGAATCTGTCAGGGGGTAATGGAGGCCTTATTGCGTTGACGAGCGTCCAGGTCGATTTCAGGCAGCTGCCACCTGTTTTCCAGCACAAACGCTTCTGGCTGGAACTCGCGATCGATGTCAGTGGCGGAAGGAGACTGGTAGGCGATGCTCAATTTGTAGCGGTCATGGGGCCGCGTGATCTCAATGCGCGACGGCAGACGAAGTTGCGCCGTTTCACCGAATGGCTTTTCATCCCAGTAAGAAACATCCGTAATAAGCAGGCCCTGGTCATTAAAGGACTGCAAACGTGCCAAACGAATACCAGCGACACGGTCAAACCAAAACCTGCGCAACAGTCGAGCCTCGCCGGAAATCGGCTGCGAAAATTCCTCCAGCAGGTAATAGCCCCTTACCACTCGCATACCCGCTTTAGTCTGCGGCCGGTTGTCTGCTTCCTCCTGATAAAACTCACTCCGAACATACGTTAGCCCGCTCCGGGCAGTGTCCTGAATTCCACTTACCATGAGCGCGTCGGTGAGATGTTGCGGGCGCAGGTTTGAAAGTGCATTCACTGCTTCTTTCGCGTTCATCACCTTCTTGGGTTTCTCGGCGCCAGTGGGCTTGCCATCCAGGTCCATTTTTTCGTAGGTGGCGCCATTCGTTCCTTTCACAAAACGACGAAACTTCTCATCGCCTTGCAGCACCGCTACTCGAAACGACTCGCCATTCGAAGTCATCTGCGCAATATCTTTCGCGATGAATGGAACTTGAATGATCAGGTAAATCTCGCCGGGCCTTTGTACTGTGAGCTGTCCGTCAGCCTGTTTATATTTTTCAGCAATACCAGCCTCGGCAAACGAAGTGTCTTCAAACACGATGTCGACTTTTCCGTGTATGGAGCGGACGGCCGCTAGCCGGTTGACTTCGCTCATCAGTCGAGCGGTATCTGCTTCGGCTAAAGGAGTGAGAAGTTGCGGCACCTGAACCTTTTTGTGAGTACCAAAAAGTCCACAGCCGCCCGCGAACATCGAGGCTGAAATCAAAATCAGAATTAGTGGAAGCCGTTTAAGAGAGCGGGGCTGAGCAGCAGTTTGATTGGGCATGAAAAGGGGTCTCGGGATAACTCCACACAAATCACAACAGTCCTATGAAATTAAAGGCTCAAGCTAACAAAGACGTTTTTCCTTGTCAACGCGCCGCTTTTTCGTAACTGGAGCGTGCAGCATTTCCTCGTCGACCGCAACAACCAAACGGCACTCGCCATAGTCCCGGCGAGAACAAAAAGCGTAATCGGCGTGCGTGACCACCAGCGCTTCGCGTCGATGGTAGTCTGCTAGTCCAGCACCAGTCCGTCCTTGCCAAATCTGCGCCGCAGTTTATTGATTGCGTTAAGAACCCGCGGCCTGCTGACCAACCGATGTTCGAGGTCACGCTTCCCCGGAAAATCAAGCAGCATTATTCCGAGCAGGATAGTCAGGATGCCTTGCCCCGGCACACCGGGAATTGACATGAGAATCCCCAGCACGACGAGTACCACGCCCAGAAGATTCTTCACGAAGACCCCAAGGAAGCGCACGGCCGGATGCCTGTCAGACCACAACTCTCGCGGCCGATCCTTCCGAAAGTAATCGGACGGAATGTTGACCATGATGAAAGAAACAATAGCCAGACTTATCGCGAAGGTCACCAGGAACAGTAGAACGCCAAGTAAGACGCTCGGCCAGGTAATTGATCCGAACACAACTGTTTGCATCTCTGTCCTTCGTCGCCTCTGCTATTCGATCTTGCTGCGAACCTCCAGTAATGACTGTAAGACTTCCTTAACGACTTGATCCGCGACTTGGGGAAGGTTGAAATCTGGCTGCTGGGCGACTTGCCAAAACTCATCAAGACCTTTTGCCCCTGAACGCTCAAGGGCATAAGCCTGAACCAACAAATCGATGATGTCCGCAGCCTTAACAAGTCGCGCTTCAAGGCTGCCTCGTTGTTCGTATTCCTTATAGAGTGCCCGGTATTCCGATTCGGCCGGTCCCACTCCATTAACGATATCTGCGAAGGCGAGCATCTCCGCACTCTTCCTTGCGTCCGCGCCAAAATAACCGGTAGCCGTCCTCGGTATGTCGCCCACGCGCGTCTCTGCCCAATCGTGAAGCAGGGCCATTCGAAGCACGCGTTCGCAATCAACGTCCAGCCCGCGGGCCTTAACTTCATCTGCCAGCATCATCGCGGTGACGCAAACGCCAAAAGAATGCGACGCCACCGACTCGGTGCCGGTGGGCAGACCGCGCAGCGTCCAACCAGTCCGCTCCAGTCGCTTCAATCTTTGCAGTTCAATCAGTTTGGCAAGCATCCTGAATACTTTAACGCGCCGGGTCGTGCCCACAAAACCCGCATATCGTGGCAGAGTCTGCGATCCGCTCCGGTGCAAGCCATCGGCCTCAGGTGCAATTGCCGTTGTTACAGATACTGCTGAAAACGGCGATAGCTAGAAATTCATTGCAAATGGAAATTACAGTAGGAGGCGAGCGCGCCGGGGTGAAGCGGACGGCGGGTGGAAGTTGTTCTGCGCTTTTGAGTGGTCTAGCAGCCGTCGTGCTGGCAATTGCAACCTATTTCCATCACGTGTGCCTTCTCAGCCTCTTCACAGTACTCGCCACAATACTTGCTGTCTTTCTCGGGCGGGCAATCGCACGCGGGATGCGCGCAAGTATTTTCCTGGTTCTCGGCCATAGAACTTCCCTGCTTTCTGGTTAGTTCGAGCTTGGACTTTCATCCTAAGACTCGGAACTCGCGTGGTCAAGGACGAAACGAGCTTGCGACCTAGGGAGCCTCGCGCAGCACGATGGTCCGTTGCGCCTCTCCCAATTTCACCACCATAGGTTTGTCCAATTGAATCGGGTGTTCCTCGCCGTCCACGCTGATAACCAGGTTCAAACTCGTGCGGCTCACGCTTGCGCTGGGAGAGCCTGCCGCAGTTGAAGCAACTCTGGGGATCAAATTATTCGCTACGATGCGCCAGGTTGACGGCGTACAACGGATGCGAATTCCTGGAGTGTCAGTTTCAAACGCCTCATCCACACTTAACGCCTCAGCTTTGAATACACCCTCTCCGCAGCGTACGCCAGCGCCATCGTAAAAAGTAACCAAGCCGGAAACGAACACGTAGGAAACACTGCTGGAGTTTTTCACCACCAGTCTAATGTTGGTTACAGGCGAGTCGTCCGAGCCGTTGAGCGCGGTGGTCATTAAAGTTGCTTCGAGCGCCGGCGCGCCGCTCCCGTCCAGCGCTACGGCTTTCTCGCTAAGTGCTACGCGCCTTTCGGACGAAGCCGCCGTCGGCTCTTGCGCCACGACACAGAAACAACTCACCAAAAAAACTGCGCCAATCAGAATCACTCTCATTAGTATCCGTCTCCTTTAGTTGAGGCTGCGAAAATCCAAACCTGGAAGGCTTGATTCTAGTGCCGCGACGCCCCGGCAATCAATCTAAACTCGACGTCTATTCCGGTAGGCGGGCTAACCAACGTGGTAGCGAGGTAAGAACCGCGCCCCGTGCGGCATGATGTAGCCTTGCTTCTCGTTGCCCACTTGATCCAGCGCGTCAGTCAACGAGCGCGCCGGGATCATTCGCAGGCGACGAACCTCTTCATCCGGCAAGTCTGAAACAAGATGAATGCGGTAGCGCTCGGCTTTGGTCAGCAACGACCAGGCGGTTTGGCCGTTAACTTCGTAGGCGTCGCGCAGGCGAGCCTCGAGCGCTCGCGAGTCTTGCTCGTCAAACCATTTCAGAAAAGTAGAATGACCGAGGCCATCACGACACTCGGCCAGCAGGACAATCGTGCCGCCGTCTCTGCAAGCGTGCGCGGCCATGTCAAGTGCCTTGTGTGCCTGAATGAGATTGATGTCGTAAGGCAAACCGCCACAACTAACTATGACAACTTCACGCTTCTCGTTGATCTCTATTGCATGACTATCGAGATACTCGCTACAACCAACGTGATGCGCCGCTCGCCATTCACCCGCATAGATGCGGACCGCCCGCCCTCGTTCATCAACCACACTGTTGATGCTAAAGCACGGCTCGACCAAGTTAGCAACTCGCTCGCATTCTTCGTGGACGGCGTTGCCATCAAGGAGCCCCGTGCCCACGCCAGCGCGTCGTCCGCCAGTTTCGAAGTCAAGCGCTAACATATGCGTGGCCTCGATCGTGCGCGCGGAAGCAAGTCCCGGACAGATGGATTTGCGACCACCGGTAAAACCGGCGAAGTAATGAAACCCGATTGCGCCCGTTATGATGACATGAGAAAAATCCTTGAGCGCACGATTGACTGCTACCGGCGTGCCGCGATCAGTTGTCCCCAACAAGACCATCTGTGAAGCATCGTAAGCGGCGTGGTCAATTGTTTTCACCCGCTGCGCGATGAAGGGAGTCAGCAGCTCGATCTTCTCTGCGGGCGTCACTGGGCGATGTATTCCAGTGGCGAAGATGATTCCGAGATCAGCAGGTGACACGCCAATCTGAATCAGCCGGCGCACGAGCAAATTCAGAATTTGGGCGCTTGCCGTTGCCCGACTGGCATCGGAGACGACGATCAAAACTGAATCGCCCGCGGAAAAGAGATCTTCAAGCGGAGGTGATTGGATTGGCGCACTCAAAGCCTCGCCAATTTCCACGTCGGTCAGTGGCTTGTCGTCTTGTGAGTTTCCCGTCAGTAGTTGATAGCGGTGTTCATCGCAGGTGAAACTCAGGGAGTTCTTGCCATAGCCTAGTTGAATTTCGTTCATCGCGCGGCTCACCAGGGCTCGGTTGAAGTGGAAATCACATGCCAAAATCCACCAGCGCGCGCTCGATGACATGCAGGGAAGCAAAGTCAGTGTCACCCGCGGTGCGCGCTTCCGCGAGCCACTTGCGAAGTTGACGAGCTTCCTCGATAGATGAAATGCGGCAGGCGCCGGTTAACGCCAGCGTAACCAACGCGTCCGGGGCGCCGTGGGTGACAAGCGCCGCTTGCAAGGCAGCTTGTTCGCGGAGATCCAGCGTGAGCAGTAGTTTGATTTCCATCAGAGGTCGAAACAAACAGCAATCGCGATCAGGATATGGCAAACATCGCTCGCGACAATTTGCAGTTCCCTGTTAGAGCGCACTTAGCGACTGCGTGATATCAGCGATCATATCTTCGGCGGCCTCGATGCCAACTGCAAAACGCACCGTTGCGGGGGAAACACCCGCCGCTTTAAGTTGCTCGGCGGAGAATCCAGCGTGTGACGAATACAAAGGATAACTCGCCAGCGTTTCGACGCCGCCGAGCGAAGGAGCCGTGCGCACCAACCGCAGAGAGTTGAAGAGCTTTTCAACTTCGAGCTCGCCACCGACCAGATCGATCGCAACGATTCCGCCGAACGCTTTCATCTGCCGCTTGGCAAGCATGTGGTCCGGGTCATTTTCCAGTCCCGGATAGTAAACGCGGGCGACTTTCGGATGCCGACGAAGTGCTTGCGCCAGCAGCAGCGCGTTGTCGCAAGACCTGCGCACGCGCACATCCAGCGTCTTCATGCCTCTCGATAAAAGATACGCCGCCGCAGGATCGAGCGTCGTGCCCACCATCACGGACGTTTGCCGCACACGATCGATGAAGTCTTTGCTTCCCGCAATCGCTCCCGCAGTCAAGTCGGAGTGTCCGCCCAGATATTTCGTCGCACTGTGCATCACGGCGTCAATTCCGTGAGCGATGGGCTGCTGCAAAACGGGAGAGGCAAACGTGTTGTCAACGACGGAAACGAGTCCGGCCCTTCGTGATACTTCGGCAGCAATACTCAAGTCGACGATTCGGTTTAGTGGATTCGCAGGCGATTCGAACCAGAAGACGCGGGATTTTTCTCCGGCAAGTTCCGACAAGCTAGCAATCGCATCGACGGTGATGAATCGCGAACTGATGCCAAAGCGGCTAAGAACTCTCGTCAGAAGTTTGACTGTGCCACCGTAGACCGAATCGCAAGCGATCACTTCCTCTCCCGAGGAGCAAAGTGTCGCTATCGCACAAAACGTAGCGGCCGATCCGGACGAGGTAACTACGCAGGCTTCCGCGCCTTCGAGTTCCGCGATTTTTCTTTCTGCCTCGGCGACCGTCGGGTTTGCATAACGCGAATAGAAGTAGGCGTCAGGCAATTCGCCGCGCGCGTATCGCCGCATCTCTGCAAAGTTTTTGAAAGCAAAGGTCGCAGAATGGAAAACGGGAGAAACCACCGCGCCAAATCCCTGTTCGTTGTTTCTTTCGCCGCCGTGAACTGCAATCGTGGCCGGCGACAGTTTGGGATCACTTGCTGAATCTGTTGGACTCATGAACTCTGAAGCTCCGGGCGGCGGAGAGTTACGGCGGGCTAAGCTTAGCAAATTAGGCACGTCGGCGACAGAGACGGCAGACTCTGGCGCTGTCAAAAATCTTTCAGAACAATCGTAGTTCTGTAAACAGCCACCAAAAGAAAAGGGCCACCTGCGTAGCCCCCGAGGATTCCTCACCTAGAAAACGCGTGATCCCTGAGCAGGAGCCCGCGATGCGTGGCTGATCAGACTACAACGCTTGAATACCCATTGTGGTGTTGAAATCTTTGTAAAGTTCGTTGTATTCACGGACTCGGCGCTCTACCAACGACGACAGTTCATCAATTTCACTGACATTGATTATCGCGTTAACGTTGTTTAGAAACGCGGTGTGGGCGTCCATGGTGCGCAGCGATGGCGACACCAACACGAAAAACAGGCGACGACGTCGTGCGGGCCTCAAGATGTTCACCTCGCGCGTCACGAATACCGGTCCCTGTTCCTTCGGGTCAAACCTGGGATCCAGCACGACTACGTCTAACAGGTTCTCACGCATGCGATCGACAGCCTGCTTCGCATCGTTGGCCACAAAAACTTGATAGCCATTCGCCGCCAGGCTGCGTGCAAGAGATTCGCGGTAGTCTTCTGGAACACAGACCAGTGCTTTCCGCGGGTCCCAGGTGGGACGAACGTAGGGCAGGTTACGGCCCGTCGCCGCCGGCTGATTAATCAGCCCTGAAAGGAGCTCAGCCAATCTGCCTGCGGACGCTCCCGGAGCAGGCACTGGGACCTGCTGCTCCGGTTCAAAAAGCGGAGCTGGATTCGGCTGCTCGAAACGATGGTCTTCAGTGGAAGGCGATCCGCCGACGACAGTAGCGCTCTGCTCCAGCGCTGGGCTAGGCCAGCCAGAATCCACGCTGCCATGACATTTGGGACAGCGAATTACGAAAGGCTGCGACGGAACTTTGGTTTCGTCGACCTGTAACCGAGAGTCGCATTTCTGGCAAACAATAATCATGGCAAGTTCAAAAAGGACGTTGAGGCTTTCAGAATCGGGACTTTAACTACTCAATCATATTCAGCATAGATCCGGGATCTGAGACGGCAGCCAGCGGGACACCATTTCCCTCGCGTTGCATATAGTCTTCGCCGGCCGTTACGCCCTTCAACTCCAGTAGCAAATTGTTTTGATTGGTAGCGAAGGCTAGCCCATCCTCGAGTGAGACTACGCGTCTTTCGATAAGGTCCCTGATCACGTTGTCAAAATCCTGCATGCCGTCCAGCTTGCCGTCTCTCATCGCGTCGAGCAAAGATTTTCCGTCAGCTTCACCCTCTTCTATGTACTCACGGGTCCGCGGGCTTGAACGCAGTATTTCAACGGCGGCAACGCGACCGCGCTGGTCGGCTCGCGGAATCAGGCGTTGAGAAACAATGTACCGGAAGGTTTGCGCCAAACGAGTTCGTATGACTGGCTCTTCGTTTTTTGGGTAGAGACCAATTATTCGATCAACGGTCTTGGAGGCATCTATGGTGTGCAAGGTTGAAAGAACCAGGTGACCGGTTTCCGCGGCTTCGAGCGCGATCTCCGTCGTTTCAAAATCTCTCATTTCACCAATAAGGATCACTTTTGGGGCCTGGCGTAGCGCGGCTCGCAATGCTGAAGGAAAGTCCCTGATGTCGTGCCCAACTTCGCGTTGATTGATCGTCGAGTTCTTATGCGCGTGGAGGTATTCAATGGGATCTTCGATGGTGACAACGTGGTAATGCTTTTTCTCATTGATGATGTCGATGATCGCAGCTTGAGTAGAACTCTTGCCGGAGCCGGTCGGCCCGGTCATCAATACCAGCCCGTTCCTCAGCTCAGCGATGTCTGAGAGTTGGTTAGGAAGGCCGAGCGATTGCAATGTGGGAATGTCAGTAGGAATCACGCGCATCACGATCGAGTAAACGCCGCGCTGCTGAAAGATGTTGACGCGAAAGCGAGCTCGCGAAGGAAGTGAGTAACTGAGGTCTGATGTACCGGTGTGGGCCAGCCTTTCGGCCGCATCAGGATTCCCCAGCATGAGAGCCATCGCGATGATCTCAGTCTGGTAAGGCGTGAGTTTTTGCATTCCCAGAGGCTGCACGGGCGTGAGTTTCCCATTTATTTCGACCTGGGGGAGCTGGCCGACTGAAAAGTTAAGATCACTGATTTTGTCGGAGACGAGCAACATTCGCTCGATGATGGGCGGCAGATCGAAGAAGCTCATTACTTGGGACTCCGGGGGAAGGTCTGGTGGAACAAGAACGAATCGGCGGGGCACCAGCGGCGTTTCACCATTGGCTCAAGGATTCTTGCGCATAACCCAGCTAAACGCAAGTAAAATATGTTGTTACTTGAAAAAGGGCAGGCTTATGAGGCGTTGAGAAGGCGCTTTATTCTAGTAGGGGCCTCCATGCCGGGCTCCCAGATATCGCTAACTAGAGCAACGACATCAGCACCGGCCCTAAGGACAGACTCGGTGTTTTCGACCGTAATTCCTCCGATTGCGACGAGCGGAATCGTGCCAAGGGTCCGACGCACGCGCCCCAATTCCGCGAGACCTATTGGAAGATTTGATGACAGCTTTGTAGATGTCGCGAAGATAGGCCCAATCGCAACATAATCGACTGGCATCTGAACCGTGAGCTGCGCTTGTTCCAGGTTGTGTGTGGAAAAACCAATGATTGCATTAGGACCGAGGATGCGCCTCGCGACCTCAGGTGCCAGGTCCTCCTGCCCGAGATGAACACCATCGGCCCCCAGCGCCAGCGCGATATCTACCCGGTCATTGATTATGATTTTTACGCCGCGATCGCGCGCGACTCGCAAAGCCGCTTCCGCCTGCGCGAAAAATCTCACTGGCGGATCAATCTTTTCTCGCAACTGAATTAGGGTTGCTCCACCGTCACTTAAGAGGGCAACTTGTTCCGCGTGTGAGAGCCCGGAGAGATGCCGATCAGTGATCGGATAGAGATGAGTACCCCCCAAAGCATGGGTGAAGTTAGAACTCATGGCTCTGAGTCTCAACCCTCTTTTTTCTTGGGCCGTTCGTTGGAACGAAGCACTCGCTTGCGGAGCCGAATATTTTGTGGGGTGACTTCGACGAGTTCATCATCGGCAATAAACTCAATTGCCTGCTCGAGCGACAGCTCTTTTGGAGGCACAAGCCGCATCGCCTCATCGGCAGAGGCGGCGCGCATGTTTGTTAGTTTCTTCTCCTTGATGGCATTCACATCCAGATCAACGGGGCGCGCATTCTCACCGATTATCATCCCTTCATAGACCTTGATTCCAGGGCGAATGAAGAGAGTCCCTCTTTCCTGTAGGTTGAAGAGCGCATAGGTCGTGGTTTCTCCTGTTCGGTCCGCAACCAGGGATCCGGTGGAACGCCCGCGCAAGACGCCCTGCCAGTCGCCCCAGCGAAGAAACATCGTATTGAGTAGCCCAGTGCCCTTAGTCTCAGTCAGAAACTCGTTGCGAAATCCGATCAATCCGCGAGACGGCGTCTCAAACTCAAGCCGAACTCGGCCGGTGCCGTGATTGACCATCTTCGTCATTTGGCCCTTGCGACGCCCTACCGCCTCGGTCACGACGCCAATAAACTCTTCCGGACAGTCAATCACAACCTGCTCAATCGGTTCGAGAGTACGCCCGTCGCTTACTCGCGTAATCGCCTCCGGCTTGGAGACCTGCATCTCGTAGCCCTCGCGGCGCATCATTTCGATGAGTATAGACAACTGCAATTCTCCGCGACCGGAAACTTTGAACAACTCAGGCGATTCCGTTTCCTCCACGCGGATGGCTACATTGCCCAGGATTTCCTTGTCTAACCTTTCCTTAACCTGACGCGACGTGACGTACTTGCCATCTTTTCCTGCGAAAGGAGAATTGTTTACCCCGAAAATCATTGAGATAGTAGGCTCATCCACGGCAATACTCGCCAGCGGTTGGGGGTTATCAACGGACGTTATCGTGTCCCCGATCTCAACGTTGTCGACACCGGCCAGAGCTACTATCTCGCCGAATCCTGCACGCAGAACAGGCTCTCGCTTCAAGCCTTCGAACGCGTAGAGTTGGGAGACGCGCACCTTCTGGAAAGAACCATCGGGCTTCGCAACCGACACCTGATCACCGAGCGCAATCTCACCCGAGTAGATTCGTCCAATCGCTAACCGCCCCACGTATTCGCTGTAGTCGAGATTTGCCACCAGTAATTGCAAAGAGTCATCTCTTATCTGTTTAGGCGCGGGAATCGTCTGTACGATCTGGTCGAAGAGTGGTTTAAGGTTGGTTGATTCATCAGTCAGCAGGTGTTTGGCCACTCCCTCACGAGATACAGAATAGAGAATGGGAAACTCGATCTGTTCATCTGTAGCATCAAGATCGAGAAACAATTCGTATATCTCATTCACCACCTCCTCAGGGCGCGCGTCTTGTCGATCAATCTTATTGACTACAGCAATGGCCGGCAGGCGGGCCTCGAGAGCCTTTCGTAGCACAAACCGTGTTTGCGGCAGACAGCCTTCGGCAGCGTCAACCAAGAGCATCACGCCGTCGACCATCTTTAGCACGCGTTCGACCTCGCCTCCGAAATCTGCGTGGCCCGGTGTATCTACTATATTAATCTTCACATCCCGATAGTGAACGGAGGTGTTCTTCGCCATGATCGTTATGCCACGCTCGCGTTCCAGATCCATTGAGTCCATTACTCGGTCGCGGACTTGCTCGTTGTCGCGAAAGGTCCCCGACTGTCGCAACATGGCATCTACGAGCGTGGTCTTGCCGTGATCGACGTGAGCGATAATTGCGATGTTGCGTATGTCTTTTCTTTCCTGACTCATTGTTGCCTTTAGATAGATCTGATCAGTCTCAAATTGTCCCCAGAGCGAAACTACATATCGTATCACTTTGAACTGAATAACTCCCACAGGGCTTCAAAAGCCGCACCGGCAAAGCTTCACCGGAGAGGGGGCTGGCCAAGATTGAGAGACCGGTAGCTTAGATTCTAAACGCCCCCGTTTGTTGGAGGGCTTCGTAGAGAACTATCCCCACAGCCGTCGCCAAATTGAGACTGCGAACTTTGGGATTTCGCATAGGAATTGTCAGGCATCTGTCCCAATTCGAGCGCAAGACCTGATCGGGCAAGCCACGCGTTTCTCTTCCAAAAACCAGACAATCGTCGGGGCCAAAGTCCCAATCGGCATAGTTCTGATCTGCCTTGGTAGTCAGATACAAGAATTGAGCTTCAGGCAGCGATTCGTAGAGATTCTCGAGGCTGGAATGTCTTTGGAGTATCACTTCCGGCCAATAATCTAACCCCGCCCGCCTCACCGCCCGATCGTCCAGACGAAAACCAGTGACTCCGACGATATGCAGCGGTACTCCAGCGGCAGCACACAGACGCGCAACATTGCCGGTATTGGGTGGGATCTCAGGTTCTACGAGCGCAACGCGAATCATTGCGTGGGTCAGAGCAATAGTCCAGTTGGTTGTTTTACTTCCGAATTCGATTTCAAGATACAAAAGGAACGACGAGTTTCACCTTGAAGTACTCGTCGTTCCTTTTGAAAGGCCATGCTGGCCTCAGAAATTTGTGTGCGCCAGTTGAGGGTTGCTGTTGAAACGTCCTGGTCCGAACTATCTCTTCTTGGCTGCTTTCTTCTTGGCTGCCTTCTTCTTGGGTGCCGCCTTTTTCGCGGCCTTCTTCTTTTTAGTTGCCATTCTTAGTTACTCCTTCTTTTCAAGTTTTTAAGTTTCGGTTATGACCACAAGATGTTGCGCTTACTTGTCTCTTGTGGGCTAGTGTAAACGGCGCACAACATCTTGCTATATAAACGCAAACGCTCGCGATGTCAACAACTTATTACTCTTATCGTAAAAAATATTTCCCCCTTAGATTGGAAAGCAGAGAGTCAAGTGGGCGGTGTTTTCGCTCCTGGCGGATCCCAAAGCAGGTTACTTTGTCGAGTGCACTTCCTTTTGAGTCTCAAGATTCACGTGACTAGAATTGTGCTGGCGCTCGTTGAGAAGATGAAGCCGGGAAGTTCGCGTCGTCTTATGGAGGCGAAATCATCTGAAGAGCGGAGTAAAGATCCAGCCATCGTGTCGATCAATACCGTAGTAGTTAATCACCGAATTACTTTTGCTTTCGGTAGACACGCCGATGAAAGGTCCACTGGAGCTTTCATCACCACTCGACGACAGACCGTTTGAAGTAATGCCAAGCGTTGGTAACACCGGCGGCGCCATAACTAGTTCTACCAGTTTGAGTTGCGGGTCACTTGTGGGCGGGCGAACATTTCCTGCAAACAACATTACGGAGCGCTGAAAGTCTGCTAGTTGAGATGAACGGGGTCGAACTAGACTCCAGTCACCGGAATCGGAAAGAGGATTACGCGCGGCAGACGCGCGCAGTATCTGAACTTTTTTTGTACCGCTTGGTATGCCTTCAAGAAGCTGATCGATGGAGGTGGGTAGACCCTTGTCAGCCGTTGAGCGTTTTTGTGTGACCTGATAGGAATAATAAATACGGATCGCGTCGGCTACTTCTTCACCACGAAAGATCGCTTCGATCTCGCGTTCACGCTGCGCCTGTTGGCGGATCCTGGGAGCCGCAGCAAGAGCAAAGAGGGCTAGCACGGTCATCAGCGCAAGTAGGGCTACCAGCGTATAACCACCCTCCACGCGTCGCCCCAGGCCTCTCGGGGAGGTGATTGCCGGTCTCAACGACATCGGTGGCTTTGCCCACATCTTGTGGTGTGGTCCAACTCTATGGCTCATCATCTTCGCTATCAACTTTCGGCGTCGGTCGCTGGAGTGGGTTGCCTCTATCGCCCTGGGTCGTCATTCCCAGAGTATGTTTGATCTTCAAATTGCTATCGACGACGACTACTTCTTTTTCTGAAATACTGGTGACGCGAAATCTTCCTCCTAGAAGATCGCCACGCTGTACGTTTAGTGTCTCCTTGTTATTCTTGTCCTGGAGAATTGCAGTATCGATGTATCGGGGTGTCCCAATGATTCCAATGTAAGAGTAGTTGGGTTTGGGGGCCTCGGCCACGCTAAGCGTTGATGTATTTGAATAGAGCTTGCCGTCGGCGGATCGCAGCACTACCTGTCGTCCACCGGGGTTCGCAATTAGCGCAGCTGGGACCGTGGTCGAAAGTTGTTGTGGACTTATGTAGCGAGTGGGTAATTCGGTGTTGTCGACCACCACGCGCAACTGTGGTGTAATCTTGTCGCCCGAGATCTCAAGGGTAAAGTCGCCCGTTCGTGCATAAACATTTGCAGGTGAAAGGCTGGCGAGCAGTACCGGCGGCGTGGGTGTCGGTGTCGGCGTAGGAGTGGCAGGTCCTACGGGGAGCTTCAGCGGCTTTTCGTAGTAGACAAATATGTTGCGTCCCGCTTCCGGCGCTGACACAGGTGGATGGTAGACAACTGGCCGCAGCTCGTCCGGGTCGGTTCCTTTGACGTCGACGACTGCCGGCGTTGAAGCCTTAGTCGTCGCGCTGCCATTGATCACAGAAGGTGTGGGCTGGCCCGCCGGACGTGAGGCGACTTTGTTAGAACTGCTGCCGAAGCCGAAGAATGTCCACCAAAGAAACAAGACGGCAATAATCCCCAGGGCTCCCGCCAGGATCAGTTTGTTCCGTTCAGCCGGATTTCGAATATCGCTTACCTGCATAACAAGTTCTCAATGAGCCGTGGCGTCGTTTGCGCTGTCCTGGCGCGAAGCGCGCTGGAAGTAGGTTGCCATTTCCAGGCGCAGGCTGACGATAGATCCTCGCCCTCCGCTGGTTGGCTCACCCTCGGCCGGCGGCGAATTATTTGTCTCAGTCGACCGCTCCAACTCCACGCTATTGATAATGATGAACTGCCTATTTGTTTCCAAGTCGCGAATGAACCGCCGCAGGTTCTGATACTGACCCTCAACGGTCACGCTGATGGCGATACCAGGATAGATGCTCTGCCACTTCGTATTTGCGGATCTCGTTCCGCTCGTCCCAGCTTTCGAGTCGGAAGGCTCAAGGGGCGTATAGGTAGGACCGGAGGTATTACGTAATCCGTTTTTGCGAATTAGAACGTTAACACTGTCGTAGAGACCCATGCGGCCGCGATCAGCACCCAGCAACTGGTTACTTTCGAACTCATCAAGACTCTGGGTAATTTTCTGAACCGAGGCCTCGGTACTTTCGCCCCGATTGACAACACCTTGCAAGTCTCGCAACTGAGTCTGAAGTAGAGACCGTTCCGACTGAAGCGCGTCGAGATGACTGTTAGCTGGTACGAGGAAATACAGATAGCTCACTACCACGAGCAGTAAGATAAGAACGCTGCCGGCGAGGCCAATGATTTCGGCCGGGCCGAGAATTCGCTGTTCACGAGGTCCCAGCTTCTTAAGGCTGGCTCGTACGCGATCGCGCTTCGAGGTGCGCTGAGTCGGCGGCGCTTGTTCGCTCATCGGCCACCTCCTCTTGCCACGTCGTCCGCGGTTGGCAGCGTTGACGCGACGGTGTCAATAGCCGACCCCGCCCTTGGCCTATAGATGACGTACAGCTCATACTCGGCTCCGCTTTCACCTCGACCGCGCTGCAAAGTTTGCGATCGGAGTTCGGCATGGAAGATGCCGGCGCGATCCATCTCCGCGATCATCTCCGTTATCGTGGCCGGGCTCTTTGTTACCACTGTCAATTCCAATTCGGCGAGGGTCTCGTTACCGCGCGTGGCCACGCCGCGCACGGCGATTCTCTTGGCACGCACACTTCCCGGCAACGCTGATTCCAAATCCGCAAACAAACGCGACCAGGAGAAATGCTTGCGATCGACGAGCGTGTGAGCCGCGCCCAGAGTTAGCAATTGCTCGGTCGTCAGGGAATTCTTAACAGCTTGAACCTGTTTGCGAAGCGCGAGTTCCTGGCCCTTCAGGTTATTGATGTCGTTCTGTACAGCAGCAGCCCGCGCGTTTGCCTGGCTGGTCGCCCGCACGATGGAAACCAGGGCAACCAGCGAAACAACCACAATCAAGGCTGTCACAACCCACGGAAGCGAGCGATTGCTGAAGGGTTTACTAGCAAGATTGAGCTTTGTAGTCATTAGTTCCCGGCAAAGAGTTATGAGAGAAGCATACACGCCTCAATAAATAGGGTGCAACTAAGGTCAAGCCTCGGTTAGGTTCCCTGGCCGTTACACGCTGCATGGGGCTCGGCGTTTCATTAACAAAGCTGTATTAGACGGAACGTCGACTTACCGGGTCGCTCACGGCTTGCGCCTGGGAGGCAAGGGCCCTTCGGTTAACGCCAGGGACGGCCGATAGGCGCAGATTCGATTTCGACCGCTTCGTTTGGCTCGATAGAGCGCAGAATCGGCCAGCTCTACCAAATGGATGGGGTCTGTCGCATCGTCAGGATAAGCGGCAACGCCAATGCTAATGGTTATCCGGTGGGTGGTTTGACTATCAGGAGCGTCCCGGCGAGTGGCCTGAAACTCATGTTCGGCCATCGCAACGCGTACGCGCTCGGCGGCAACCAGGCCTTGAGCATAATTGGCGTCCAGCAGGAACGCCGCAAACTCCTCACCACCAAAACGCGAAGCAACATCTCCTGCTCGCAAGGCCTCTTTTATGATACGGCCGGTTTCTTCCAGCGTCCTGCTGCCGACGAGATGGCCATAAGTGTCGTTAACTTCTTTGAAGTGATCCAAGTCCATCATGAGAACGCAGAAAGGTCGCGAGTCTGCTTCGGCGCGCGCGGCCTCACGTCGCAGCTCGGAGAAGAAAGATTTACTTGTTAACAACCCGGTAAGTTCGTCGTGAGCGATCAGTCGATGGATCTGTTGTTGAAATTCACGATCTATCTCATCAAGTAAATCGAAGCGAAAAAGATGATCACCGATGACGATCTTGTCGCCGTCGTTAAGCGGCACCTCAGTGATCGGCTCGCCATTGACCAGGGTGCCGTTGGTAGATCCGAGATCTGTAATACGGCAATTAGTTTGATTAGTCTTTAGATCCAGTTCGCTTGAAATACGGGCGTGAAGGCGTGAAGCGCGAGAATCGTTGAGCCGGACGTCAGCTTCGATGGCGCGACCGATTATTACCTCGTCTCGCTCAAGCGGGATGGGGACGGCCATTAACTCGCCCCGAAGTGAAACCAGCGCTGGTCGTCGTTCCCGTTGCGCGGACTTAACGGTCTTGTCAGCTGTTTGCAGCTGAGTAGACTCGGGTTCGTCTTCGTTAATATTTTGGCTGGGCATCAATCTGGGCTTAGGAGGCCAACACGAGTTCAACGCAACTTAAGCGAACGCTGCGTCAATCTTAGCTCGCGGACATTGCCGTCGCAACGTATTCTTGGGGGTCAGGTCGCTGCCGGTCCACAAAGCGCCCCTCGTAGCGCTTATGGCCTTACTCCTATAAAATCATTATCAAGAACCTTAACCAGGGAAATAGGGAGTTAATTCGGTGTCGGTCTTCGAAAGGAAACTCGCTTGAAAAAACAACCAACGGCGAAGTGCCCAGGGTCCGAAGGCAGTCTATCGGTGGAGCGTGTGGCCATCGCTAGTCTGCCGACCGAATGGGGCGATTTTCAGATCGCGGGTTATCGCTCGCTGACCAGCAATGAAGAATTTGTCGCTCTCTTTAAGGGAGAGATGCGCCGCGACACGCCAACGCTGGCGCGCATTCATTCGCAGTGTTTGACCGGTGACGTGTTTGGATCGACCAAGTGTGACTGCGGGCCACAGCTTCACCAAACGATGCGAATGATCGAGCGGGAAGGGCGAGGCGCTATAGTTTATCAGCAACAGGAAGGCCGCGGAATTGGAATCCTGAACAAGATTCGCGCTTATGCCCTTCAGGACAAAGGGGCGGATACGGTAGAGGCAAATGAACAACTGGGTCTGGCGGTGGATCTGCGCGAATACAAGCAATGCGCCGAGGTGCTTTTCGATCTCGGGCTTTGCCAGGTGCGTGTGATTTCAAACAACCCACTCAAGCTACGCGCGCTGGAGGAGGCGGGGTTAAAGATTGTCGAGCGAGTGTCGATTCAGGTGGAACAGCCGGAACAAGCCGGTGCCTATCTGAGGACAAAAAAAGAAAAGTTAGGACACTTGCTTGATTTTAGTACCGGCTGAAGCGCCACTCCAACTGGAGACAAAGAGAGGCCGCGAGCCAAATGGTTGCGACCTTTTTGTTTTGGCAGAAATGAAACTTACGGCTTCTTCTGAGATTCAAGCTCCTTCTTTATCTTCTCAATGAGTGTACTGGCCTGATTGGTAAAAGGCCCTTTTGGCTCCAGCCGCAAATACTCTTCAAACTCATGTTGTGCATCCTGGTCGCGCCCGACGCTGACTAGTAGGTTTCCCTTAATCCAGTGTGCGAAGGCATTGTTCGCATCGTATTTCAGGGCCGCGTTAACCTGGTCATAGGCCTTTACACGTAACGGTCTGTTTTCAGTTTGATCCTTGATTTTTGCGGCCATGTCCACGTAAACGCGAGCAAGGGTCAAGTGGGCCTGCATGGAACGATCCTCGATTTGCAGGCCCTGTAACAAAACCTTCTCGGCTTCCTCATTCTTCTTTTGCCGGAAATAGACTTCGCCTAAAGCGAAAAGAGCATTGACTGCTTTCGGATCCAGCTCGAGAGTCTTCTTCAAGGTTTGTTCCGCCTTGTTCCATTCACCGAGATCCATGTAGGCAGTTCCCAGCTCTAGCTGTGCTTTTAAGAATTGCGGATAAATAGTGAGCGACTGCTGATAGTGACCAATGGCCGCCTGAATATCTTCCTTCTTCCCGGTGGCCATGGCGGCCTCTGCTTTTTCGAATTCTTTTTGCGCAGCGATAGGGACATTGCTATCGACGACAGAGCCAGGAGTTGGAGCCGGCGCATTAGGGTCAACTCGCAGCAGAAATTGAACATAGGCGGTGGATGTCGTTGCCATCTCAACCGTCTCCGAAACCGGGAGATAACCCGCCTGTCTAATTGAGACCGTAAATTGAGCTGGCCCCAGATTCTCAAAGTGAAATCTTCCGCCGCCGTCGGTCCTTACCTGGCCGACCATCCCTCCACTCCACGCGTCGCAGCTTACGAGAATCTCCGCCGCTGGTTGACCGTTTGCCAGTCTCACCTGCCCGTTAATCCTGCCTGGGGGCTGGGCATCAACTCGCGACTCTCTTTGCGCTTGAGCGGTTATCGAGATCGAGAAAAGAATAAGAGCTAAGGTAAGAGCCTTTGTTGAAACTGATATCCGCAGCATTTCTTATCGTCCTCCATCCATCTATTGAACCAGGGATTGGACAAGCTGACGAGTAGGTGAAACACATCAATACTTGTCTCTGGGTTCCATCGACCAACAGGCACGTGAGGATACCTGAAAGGCCTAATTATTTGAAGCGGCCACTCGCTTCTCTAACCTCTGAATCACTTCTTTGGCCTGAGTTACATTTGCCCCTTTGGGATCCAGGCGCAGATACTCCTGAAATTCCGCCAAGGCATCGGCCAACTTGCCTGCCCGCATGAAAACATCACCAGCCAGAAAATGAGCCTCCGCGGAGTTTGGATTCAGTTGCAGCGTCAAGGCGAGCTGTTTACCAGCGTTTGATAGATCCGCCTTTTTCCAGTAGACGCGGGCTAAAGCAAAATGAGCCTGCCATGAGCGGTTTTCAAGTCTTAAGCCATCTCTGAGGGTTTTCTCGGCTTCCACCAGGCGTCCATTGCGCAGATAGACTTCGCCCAAAGCAAAGAAAGCATTCGGACTCTTGGGGTTAATGTCCGCCGCACGTCGCAGGCTGTCCTCAGCCCTATCCCACTGACCCAGATCCATGTAAGCCGTGCCCAGGCTCAACTCAGCCTCAAAAAAAATTGGATGTAGTTGCGCCGCGTTTTCAAAGTGTTGGACAGCGTCCTGAGTTTTCTTCGCCGCGAGGGCGTCTTCTCCCTTCTCGAATTCCTTGCGAGCGGCGGCGGGCACGGAGGCATCGATATAGGCAATCGTTCTTTTAGGCTTGGGGGCCATCATTACATCCGGAGAAAGATCTATGTTCACGTAGTCACTGGTTGTCGTTAACAAGTCGACCGTCTGATATGAATCCTTGTAACCCTGCGCATGAACTGTAAGTGTGTATTGCCTTGAAGCCAGCCCTGAGAAGCGAAACCTGCCGTCTCGATCTGTCAACATCTGCGCCGCGATACCGCCGTTGAAATTTTCCAGGCGCACAAGAACGTTGGCTGCCGGACTCCGGATGTCGGTATAACGCACATTCCCGTGCAGTTCTATCTTTACCGGATGAGGGCTTGCGCGCATCCCGGGCTCCTGCTGAGCTTGTATGATTCGGGCGGTGCAAACGGATAGGGTGACAACGCAACCGAGCATTATGGCCACGTGTAGCTTACTCATGGTCGCTGACCTCCATTGCAGAGTGGAAATAATAGCGGAATAAGTGGGTAAAAAAAAAGGGAGGGGCTGTTCGCCCCCCCCCGGAAAACTGTCCTGTTAGAACAGATTAGAATTCAAAGCGAACGCCAAGCCTCATGTTGAATGGGGCGTAGAACGATCGTGGCTTCAAGAAGTCCACATTATTAACTCCAGCAGAGAGTTCTCTGAATTCCTGGGGTTGGCGAACTCGAGTGCTGTTGAGCACGTTGAAGAAGTCGCCAATGAACTTCAATTTGTACCTTTCGGTCATGTTCCATGAATAGTCAGCATGAGCGTCAAACCGCTGGTAGAACTCAGTGCGTCCCAGCTTCCCACGACCACCTACTGGAATTTCTCCAGCGTTGAGGTAACCGGGGTGCGCCAGATATTCACTGATCGGCAGTCCTGACTCACCGTGCCAACCAAAGCCAAGGTTCAGACCCTTAAGGCTGGGAACGCTGTTCTGGCTGAAGGCATAGCTGCCATAGACGTTGATAACGTGTCGGCGGTCCGTGTTGAGCGGTCCGACGGCAAATTGATCACCAAGCAGGTTAAAGTCGCCCTCGATAAAGTCAAAGAGCGAACTGATACCAGGATCAGTCTGTCCGTTGTCATTACGCAAGTGACCTTCGTAGTTACCCTTCAGGCTGGCTATGCGCCAGTTTGAGAGCAACTGCCAGTTATTGGCGAACCGCTTGTTCACTTCAATTTCCACGGCCTTGTAGTTGTGTACTGGATCCGGGAATCCATCCGGTAAACCATCCACGCCGAACTCACCCGCAAGTGGATTGGGCGTGTAGCATACGGCGCCAAGGGAGTTACCGTTGGCATCGGTCACGTCCGGAATGTCGAACAGAGTTTGACCGGTAACGGGATCAACTGGGCCACAAGCCGCCGGATGAGTTCCTCCTACGGCATAGAGATGCGGGATCGCATTAATTACGCGGTCAAACGTCCTGCCGATGTTGGCCAGGAAATACGTTTGACCAAACAAGCCATTGTTGAACTGCTCAACCGAAACCACGGCGGCATCCTCAACAATGCGTGGCTGTTTGCGATCGAGGTAGCGAGCCGAAAAAGTAAAATTGTTCGGCAGTTGCGCCTCGAACCCAATCACGTGCTCCCGAATGAAACCAAGCTTGGTACCCGAGAGAATCGGATTGCCCGGATCATTGAAGGAGATACCAATCCCACCACCAGTGCCGCCGGTGGCGCGATTAAGCAGACTTGCTGAGTTGTACACGGGATTAACTGTGCCAAATGAGTTGACCACGGCACAGCGGTCGGTAGCGCTAACCGGGCTCACGCAGGTGGCAAACTGAGGAGCAAACCTGCCCCCAGTGAAATCCTGCTCAGCGGATAACGAACGTTCCGCGAGATCCAGCGGTAACGACTCGAAGTAGCGGCCATAGTTGTAGTAAACCTTCATCTTGCCCCGGCCGGTTGGATCAACCGTAAAGCCGATCCTGGGCGCCCAGTTTCCGGTGAAAGAATATGCCGCACTGGCACCTGTGGCACCTGGACTACCGATAACGCGCTCTTGCTCGTTGCGGAAGCCGACGATGGCTGTCAGGTACTTGTTGAGGCGCCAGGTGTCCTGAAGATAAGCAGCGTGGTAGTTGGACTTGGTGTCAAAACTCGGATCACCATATTCACCACGATCCTGGCGCAGGTAGACCCTCCGTTTTCCCAGCCCTAAGCCAATATCAGTGGCGCCCGGTATGGTGAAAATCGGACACAACGGGCAAGAGTTCGGGTTGGTATTTGACTGTACGCGGAGTGACCAGGCCACATTTACTGTCTGGCCGATAGCCGCAGCCGAAGCAGGCCCTGCTATCGTAGTCAGCGACGCGCCGGTAGCGTTGGTTGCCGGAATCGCGTAATGCGGACCGCTGCGATCGCGGGTACCACTGTAGAACGCCCGCGAAAACTGATAGCCGAGGCCGACTGAATGCTGACCCAGGAAAGAAAACTGCTTGTTAGTGTCAAAGCTAATGCGGCGTGTCTTGCCCTGTGTCGGCTCGAAAAAGCCGCGGCCGATGGCAACGAATTGACCACGAGTCGCACCAGTCGCGGTATTGGTCCGGTCAACAATCGAATTGAAGTCGTCAAAGCCGCCTTCATTGAAGTGATTGTTGGCCTGGCTCAACGATGCGTTCAAGGTCCAGGTTGGGCTAAGCGAGCCGTTGTACCTGAGCGACTGATTGCGCGAGCCATAATCAAGCTGGCTAAAGGCGGTTGTGTTGTCGATATTCAGAGTAGAGAAGGATGATTTATTCGTCTTGGTCGGATCGCCATAAATCGAATAAGCCAAAGTGTGGTTCGAGTTAATGTTCCAATCTACTTTACCCGCGTAGTTAATGGTCCTGTAGCGTTGAACATGCTGACCCAGAAGTGTCCGGAGGCCGGAACCCGTAGCACCAATCACCTGGTCCCTTCTGAGACTGGGATTGATCGAACCAAAGAAAAACAACTTGTTCTTGACGATTGGACCGCCAGCATCGGCGCCGGCGTCGAAGCTTTCGGCGTCAAGGAGTTGTCCTACTTTGTTGAAGCTAAAGTCATCGCGCTGTTTGCGCCGCGCTTCAAAGACACCCGGACGGGCATAACCATAAACCGCACCGTGAAACTCATTACCACCTGATTGGGTGATGATATTGATGATGCCGCCCGTGGCCTGGCCGTACTGGGGTTCGAAGCCGCCGGTCTTTACCTGCACCTCTTTGACGAAGGCGGTGTTGATGCCTGTTCCAAGAGCGCCGTAGGAGCGGGAGAAGGTGCCAATTCCGCCAAAAGCCGAATCGGTGATGTTTACGCCGTCAGCGACATACAAGTTATCCAGCGCGGAACCGCCGGAAATCGAGGGATTGTCGCGACCGCCGCCCAAACTGTCCGTTGTGCCAGGCGCCAGATAAAACAAGCCAGCGACGCCTCGAGCGACAGGGATGTTAGCAAACAGCTGATCGTTGAGATTGGATCCCACGGCAGTGCTGGACTGGTCCAAATCGGCGCCCGCTGTAATGGTCACCGTCTCGGAAATGTTTCCTGCTTGCAGCGCCACGTTAGTCGTAGCTGCTTTACCGACATACACCGTTACGTCTGAAACTTCGCCGGTTTTGAAGTTTGTCATTTCGACGCGAACTTTGTAGGTGCCGGGATTCAAGTTCTCAAATGAATAGAAACCCTGATCGTTAGTTGTGGTGGTTCTTTCAACCGAGCCACCACTTACCTTGACGGTTGCGCCGGACACTACACCCTGGCCCGAATCCGTCACCTGACCAGTGATAGACCCTTTGGTCTGGATGTCCTGCGCAAACACTGCCGTGCCGGCAAGTGCGATGCACAGGATCATAAATAACCTTAAAACATGCTTCATTGTTTGTTGTCCTTTCTTGATGCTGGAGGAGTACCGCTGGGGAGATTCCCTCTTAACCATTTGTTCCTTAGTCCTTTGCGGCACTTAAAAATTCCAAGACTAACTGTCGTAAAAAGTCTCTTGGCAGGTGGTTTCGCAATTCTTATGCCCGCAAGGGTTCAGTCGCGTATAACTAACCCACTCAGATATTTAGCGCCCGCTCGCCGCAGGCCGAGAGGTTCAAAAAATCCAAAATATTGGGAACAATCCATAAATCACAACCGGCCTCAAGCGGCCGGGGGAGCCTCGGGTATTTCGGGGGTTTTATGGAGTTCTCCGCTTGTCTCATTGCCTTTCAGTCCTTTTGCAGGTATTAAGAAACCCCCAGAATGTCCGAACGAATCTATCGCGATCCGGTCCACAACATCATTCGTCTTCGTACTGACAATAGCGAAGGCGAGTTGATGATGCGTTTGATCGACACGCGAGAGTTTCAGAGACTGCGGCGCATTAAACAGCTTGGCCTGGGACTCTATACCTATCAGGGCGCAGAACATTCTCGTTTTACACACTCGCTCGGCGCCTTTCACTTAATGACCCGAGTGCTTGATCGCCTCAGCGAAAAACATGTAATCAACGAGCAGGACCACACCGCCGCCCGAGCGGCCGCACTGCTCCATGACGTGGGCCACGGGTCGTTTTCGCATGTCATGGAAAAGGTGCTCGGCCTTCACCACGAAAAGTGGACCGTCGAGGTTGTGCTCAGCGAAGCGACGGAAATCGGGCAACTGCTCCGCTCATATTCGGCGGACTTGCCGGCAAAGGTGGCGGCAATTATTGAAGGCAAGTTTCAGCCGGCGGCCCTGGCCCAACTTGTTTCTTCGCAACTCGACGTGGATCGAATGGATTACCTGCTGCGCGATTCATTGATGACAGGAGCGAAGTATGGCATCTACGATCTTGAGTGGATCATAAACGCGCTGGCAATTGATGAAGAACATGATCGAATCTACGTAGCGGCGCGCGGCCTGTATGCCGTTGAGGAATACTTGCAGGCTCGCTACTACATGTTTCGCCAGGTTTATTTTCACCGTACCTTGCGTTCGGCGGAGGCAGTGTTGCGAGCGACCTTGCGGCGCGCTCTAAAGCTTCTGGAAACTGGCAAGGATGTTTGGCACGCGCCGGGCACCGCCTTTGAAAAGGTTTTGCGACGAAACGATCTGACAATCACGGAATACCTAGAGGTCGACGACTCTGACGTCCTCTTTCATGTTAAGCAGTGGCAACGATCTTCTGATGAAATCCTTGCCGACCTCAGCAAACGCTTCACTGCCCGCAGACTGTTCAAGGCGATCGATCTCGACATGCCTGAGTCGGAGCGGCCGGAATTTTTGTCGGCAGCGCGAGCGTACGTTGTCCAGGCCGGTTACGATCCGGATTATTACTTCATAGAAGACCGCGCCAGCGATGTACCATATTACAACTATTACACGGCGGAAGGTGCGGAGCCGAAGAGCCGTATTTATGTGGAAGACGGCTACGCGCGGCCTCGCATTCGCGAGATCACCGAGGTTAGTGAGGTTGTCCGCGGACTGCAGCGCGGCTACGAACTGCACCGAGTTTGTTTCCCGGCGGAAGTGAAAACGGAAGTCTATGAGCTCTATCACAACCTGACACCGAAGGATCAATCAGCAACCCGAAGCCAGTGAATCCAGGTTCAGACAAACTTCGGCAGCGCTGAACAAGTTCTTTCGACGCGTAGCGTCGACATGAGTTTAGCCCGGCGTTTTCAACGCCGGGAGGGCCAGTGAAGTCTCCCGCGTCGCGTAGCGACGCATGAAGTAGGGATTCAACCGTCGCTCTGCGACGAAAGAGTCCTGACTCGACTATTTTCTCCCGGCGTTGAAACGCCGGGCTAAATTCAGGTTGCCGCTACGCGGCACTGTCACGTAATCAGAACCGTTTCAGCTTGGCGCGGGATAAGACAAGCTAGAGATCGGCGTAATCCAATGGCTTAAGTTGGTGGGAGATTAGCGATGGCGAGAGTAGCGAACGCGAATATCGAAGTAGCTGACAAGTACATCAAGACGGTGCTCGAGGCGCAGGCAAGAGATTGGGGCGATCCTTTACTGAATCATCTTGTCTACGCGCGCCGCCCGTCGATCTTCAAAGGCGCGCGAGCGTTGTGGACCGGCATTGAAGCTTCAGGATTAATAGACCCAGGCCTACGAGGGTTGATTAATCGCCGCGTCGCTTTCTTAAACGGTTGTGAATTTTGACAGGACATAAATGCTGCCGTGAGCAGCCAGCTCGGAGTTTCCGACGACAAGATTGACGCCCTCCCCGATTACGCAAGCAGTGACCTTTATTCTGAAGCTGAATGCCTCGCGCTCGAGTTTGCCGACGCAATGACCATAACGGGGCGCGACGTCAGCGACGAACTCTTCGCGCGACTGCGCGGATTTTTCGATGAGGATGCGCTGGTCGAGTTGACGGCTACAATCGCCTGGGAAAACGCTTCCAGTAAATTCAATCGCGCCCTGCGCGTACCGTCTCAGCAATTGTGGAAAAGACGCTAGCTCGCTTCATCGATGCTTAGTCCGTAGGACAGACATTCCTTTCTGTCACTTCCAACTAAGACAACGGACAGGCAAGAATGCCTATCCTACTATGTCATGCAGCCTTTTCAATCGCCTATGAGTCTACGACTCTCGATCCGGGTAAGGGCCTGTCGCAATCCCGGGCTTTACCTGCGAGGCCTTGCCTTGATCTTGCTAACTCTTCCAGTTATAGCTCCCGCACAGCAGCAGCCCAGCAACGTATGGGAACAAAAAGAGGTGCAGCAGCGGCTGACGGAGCGGCCGCTATCTTTGGCGATTTTGGATTTTGGCGACTCTGCGCTGGCGCGCCTGGCCTCAGACAAGCTCGCCACTAATCTCAAACACGAGGCCAGCTTAATGATTTTGGATCGCGACCAGGTGCGGGCTGCAGCCAGGGGCGCTGGATATGCGGGCTCGATTAGTCTGTCACTCAACGAGGCGCGCGATCTTGGCGCCTCGCTGGGATGCGATTTCTTCATCTTAGGCGATGCACAAACGCTCCGGCGCTCGCCCTCAAGCGGCCAAGTTTACTTTGATTCCTACGCTTCTATCTTTGTGGTAAGCGCACGAACGGGCAAGCTCGTTCGCTGGGAGCGTCCAAACTTCACGGCGAACACACCGGCGGCAGCAGAACAATTGCTGATTTCCGAGTTGTCCGGTTTTGAAGTACAGCACCGACTCAACGTGACGGCTCATCGGGCACAGGAAGATGAGCGTGGCGAACGCGAGCTAACCACCGCTGAGCAAATTCCAATCATCGAAGCAGCGCCGGACGACGACAAGATCGCTGCGTCGGAAGGGCTCCGCCTGCCGCGCGCGTACCGACGCTTGAGGCCCGCCTATCCCGAGACCGCAGCGCGCGCCGAAGCAGAAGCGACGGTCGATGTGCTGGTGGATCTCGACGCGAGTGGCGAGGTGATGCGAGTTGAGGTTGCCCGTTGGGCAGGCTTTGGATTGGACGAGGCGACGGTTGACACCGTTCGCCGTTTACATTTCTTTCCAGCAATGCGCAATGGAGTTGCCATTCCTATCCGCGTCTTGCTGCGTTATAACTTTCGCAAACCGCCCAAATAAGAACAGGGGAAAAAGGGGAAATGGGGAAAGGGGTAAAAAGGAAATCGATGCGCACGAGAATAGTCGCGTTTGGCATTAGCATGTTCTTGTCAACCAGTTTCCCTGTTCCCCTTTTCCCCCGTTCCCCGTTTCCGCTGTTTCCCGAGTCCGCGCCTGTTTCCACCGCTACGCGGGAAGGCCGGCTGGCTGTTTTTGATGATGCCTGGGCCAGGATAAACGAGCGTTATTACGATCAAACATTCCACGGGTTGGACTGGGACGCACAAAGAACAACCTTTCGTGCGCTAGCAGGGAAAGCGGGCTCCAGTCAGGAACTGTATGCGGTGCTGCGCCGCATGGTGGCTTCCTTAAACGACCCACATACTCGCATCTTTGCGCCCGAAGAAAAGTTTGACTGGTGGCGCCCCCGTTTTGTGAGCGTCGGCTTCGCGATAGCCGAGATCGCAGGACTACCGACGGTTATCAAAGTCGATCACAACTCCGCGCCACAACGAGCAGGCGTGCGCGCCGGCGACGTGATTGAGACTGTGAATGGCGAAGTGGCACTGTCTCTGGTGAATAGTCGTTTGGCCAACTTGCCTGATCCTGCAAGCGCCTCGGCGCGTTTTCGCGTTTTCGCAAAACTGTTGGACGGTCCCAGCGAAAGCTCAATCGAGGTAACCTGGAAAGGAAAGGACGGCAAACAGAAGTCTGCTCGATTTGATCGCTACTGGCAGCAGCGCGAGCTTGGCGTGCGGGTGCGTCGCGAACAGGGAAATTCGATCATTGAGATAGAAACTTTCACAAAATCGATTGCAGTTGCTTTCGCACGAGACCTGATGCAGAAATTAGCAGGCACACGTGGCCTGATTCTCGACCTGCGAACGAATGGTGGTGGCGATGCGGAAGCGATGAGCGATATTGCCTCCACTTTCCTCGGTGTTGGGACTAACCTGGGACAGTTTACTGATCGCGCGGGAACCAGCTTCACGATATCAACGCATTTCAGATCCCTGCTTACACCCGACCCGCTCGCACAAACTAAGCTCCCTCTGATTGTCTTAACCAGTGAACGCACCGCGAGCGCGGCAGAGATTTTCGTTGAGGCGCTCCGGGTTTCCCGCCGTGCAACCATCATCGGCACGGAAACCTGTGGCTGCGTGCTGGCAGTTCGAACGCGACACCTGTTACCCGACGGTGGCTTACTTGATGTCAGCGAGCTTGATTACGAAACGCCTCAGGGCCACCGCCTGGAAGGTCACGGCCTAAAGCCTGACGAGGCTGTCGCAGTCGAGCGAAACGATCTGTATTCCGGCCGCGATCGCGCGATGGAATTAGCAGTTGGTGAACTGGGTCGGCTTCGGGTCGCGGCCCACTAACCCGGTAGTTTACCTTTGCAACCCGCAGGGTTGAACGAAAGTAGCCGGTGGTCGAAGCGCAGCGTAGACCACCGGGAATAGGTAAATTACCGGCACCCGGAGAGGTGCACAGATCTTCATCTTGCACCCTTTCAGGGTGCCATCCCTTCCACAACACTTTCCGGTGGTCTGCGCTACGCTTCGACCACCGGGTACTATCTTGCAGCCCTCTCTAGGCTGCTGGGAAGGCAAGGTGAACCCACGATGTTCCGCAGTTGTCACGCGATAGCTCATGCTATGATTCGCGGCGAAGTTAGCACCCCCTTGGTGAATCAACAATGCTGTATCTGTCGCAAGTGTTGGGTCGCCCCATTCGCGATCTTGAAGGCGAGCGTGTGGCGACTGTCAAAGACGTTATTGTGCGTCTTGGTGACGACGACCATCCGCCGGTCACTGGCCTCGTTGCGCGCTTTGGTCGGCGCGAATTCTTTCTCTCCCGCTGGCGCATAACCGAGCTTAACGAGCACGGCGCGCGACTCAATTCAGACAAACTGAATCTCCGCCCCTTCGTACGTCGCGACGGCGAGGTGTTGCTCGCCCGCGATGTGCTCGATAAGCAGTTGATCGATGTCGACGGCAAACGCGTAGTTCGCGTTAACGACGTACAGCTTATCGAAGCAGCGGGAGACTGGCGGGTGACCGGAGCCGACGTTAGTCTGCAGGGACTTTATAGACGACTCGCGCCCGCGGGTTTCCTGGGTACGCGCAAGCCTGTCGAAGTACTCGACTGGGCCGACGTCGGTTATCTCGCAACGGATGCGGCGACGGTCCAGCTTAAGTCTTCGAGCGGTAAGCTTGCTCGCCTGCACCCGGTGGAGATTGCGCGACTCGCTGAAGCGCTTTCCTACCATCACGGTTTCGAGGTGGTCGAGTCGCTCGATGACGAAACGGCGGCTGAGACGCTCGAAGAAATGCCGGCGGAAAGACAGGCGCGCATTCTCGGCAACATGGACGGGGAACGCGCTGCGGATATTCTCGAATGGATGTCGCCTGACGAAGCGGCCGATGTGCTGGGCGACTTGCCTGAAGAAAAGGCGGAAGAGCTGCTCGGACTAATGGAAGACGAGGAGCAGGCCGACGTTGCGGAACTACTGCCCTACGAAGACGACACGGCCGGCGGTCTTATGACCACACAGTTTGTTACGCTGCCACGCGAGTTAACGGTTGGCGAGGCGCTGGCGCGTTTGCGCGAGATGGCGGAAACACCAAACATGATCTATTACCTTTACGTGGTTGAAGCCGAAGGGTCATGGAGACTGGTCGGCGTGATCGCGTTGCGCAGTCTGATTCTGGCCGATCCGGAAATGCCTCTGGCTGAAGTAATGCGTACGGAGTTTCAGCGAGCACATCCGGATGAGCCGGCAGACGAAGTGGCGCAAAGAATCGCCGAGTACAACCTCCTGGCCTTGCCGGTCATGGATGAAACGGGAGATATTCTGGGAATCATCACGGTAGACGATGCGATGGAGATCCTGTTGCCCAAGGATTGGCGACAACGTTTGCCAAGACTGTTTTCTTGATTTTGAGATTTCAAATTTCAGATCTGAAATTGCAAAGATATATGACTGACGGAGACCCTCCAAGTGGCCGAATCACGAGCAGCGGTAATAGCCACTGGCCGACGCTTATTGCGGCGGCGGGGTCGAGGTCTGAAGCCAGGCACCGGGCTGCGACGCAAGCTGCTCGCGTATCTTGCCATTCTGGGGCCGGGTATGATCGCTGCAAGCGCCGGCAATGATGCCGGCGGCATAGCTACGTTTGCGGCAGTCGGCGCCGAACAAGGCTACCGCCTGCTCTGGATCCTTATCCCCATTACAATTAGCCTCGGCCTGGTTCAGGAAATGTGCGCTCGCATGGGTGCAGTCACGGGCAAAGGACTCGCCGATCTCATTCGCGAACGGTTTGGTGTTCGCTGGACCGCCTTTGTGATGCTGGCGCTTCTAATAGCAAATGCCGGAGTCACAGTTTCTGAATTCGTCGGCATCGCGGCCGCTACTGAGCTGTTTGGCCTGCCGCGTTTCTTATCTGTTCCCTTGTCAGCGATGGCCATTTGGTGGCTCGTCGTTAAGAGTTCATATCAACGCGTGGAACGGGCGTTCCTACTGATGTCGCTGGTTTTTCTCGGCTATATCGTGTCTGCCGTTCTCGCCAAGCCCGATTGGAGCGCGGTGGCAGTCGGGTTGGTACGCCCGAGCTTCAGCTTTGAGTACGCTTATCTGTTCACCTTCGTCGCAGTTGTCGGTACAACGATCTCGCCATACATGCAGGTCTATGTGCAGTCGTCCGTGGTCGAAAAAGGTGTGACCCCTGAAAACTACGGCAGAACAAAAAAGGACGTCTGGGTGGGAACAATCCTGGCGATTCTGGTTGTGTTCTTCATCGTGGTTTCCACCGCGGCAACATTGAACAAGCATGGCCTGCACATTGAAAGTGCGGCCGACGCCGCCCGCGCCTTGGAACCCTTTGCCGGACCTTACGCGGAGAAACTCTTTGCGATTGGTTTGTTCGGCGCGTCAATGTTGGCCGCCGGCGTGTTACCACTGGCCACCGCATACTCGATCAGCGAGGCGCTTGGTTTTGAAAAAGGGGTGTCTCGCAGTTTCCGTGAAGCGCCAATTTTTATCGGCGTCTTTACTTTTCTTATCGCGGTTGGCGCGGCCATCGCCGTCATTCCGGGCTTGCCGCTGATTCGCGTGCTGCTCGTCACGCAGGTAATAAACGGCCTGCTCTTGCCCATCATCCTCTTTGCCATCCTGAAACTCGTAAACGATCGCGAGCTGATGGGATCGCATGTTAACGGCCTCGCCTATAACCTGGGTGCGTGGCTAACCGCTATCATCGTCACTTTGCTGTCGCTACTGTTTATTCTGGTGACTCTCTTTCCCAACCTGCTGCGATAGTCATTCGCGAATCCGGGCCTTGGCTCACCCGATTCTTTCTCGCCAAGCCGAGAGATCAGTGATAAAAGATAGGTTCCTGAGCGCCAGAAGTCTTTTGGTGTGTTCTCTGGCAAAACGTCAACGACAACATGAATCGCACCCTCCAAAAAAACAAGGTCGTGCTCTTCTCCATAGCTACGGCGGTCGTGGTTCTGGTGATCTATCTGATCTTCAAATTCGATCAGGGAATTCGAGATTTGCTGAAAACCCAAATGGGCCTGGCGTCGCGAGCAGAGACCATCGTGGGCGTTCTACGTTTAGTTTCTTTTGCGATTCTCGCTTACCTGATTGTGCGCGCTCTCAACGCGCTCATTTTTGACCTGGTCTTTCGTTTTCGGCGCGGTTTTGAGGCGCCAACGCTGGTTCGGAATATCTTTTCGATCATCGCGTTTACCGCGTTGTTCTTCCTCATCTTTACGCTCATATTTCCCGACGCCAATCTCGGTGCCGTATTCACGACCTCCGCGATTTTCGGCGTAATTCTCGGACTGGCACTGCAGGACACGCTGGGAAACTTCTTTGCGGGCATATCGTTGCAAGCCGACCGGCCCTTTCAAGTCGGCGATGTGATCACGGTTGGCGTGCAGAGACATACTGGCGTGGTGGAGGAAATCACCTGGCGTGCCGTCAAGATTCGGACCTTTCAAAATCACATAGTGCTCATCAGCAACAGCACCGCTGCGAAGGAACCAATAGAGGTTTGCCCGCGCGAAAACCTGAATGCTCGAATCGTCTTCTTCAATACGCTTTTTACGGACTCGCCAGCCAAGACTATCCACGTAGTCAGAGAAGCGGTGCGGGAAGCTGACAATGTTTCGCCGAAGGTTGCGCCGATTGTCCGCATCCGAAACATTGGCGACAGCGGGATGGAGTATGAAGTCAAATACTGGCTAGACGACTACGTGAAATACAACGACACCGACGCCTTAGTACGACAGCGAATCTGGTACGCGTTTCGACGGGCCGGGCTCACTTTCGCCTATCCGACCCGAACTCTGCTGGTGGAAAGAAAGCCGAAGATGGGGGCAGCTGATGGCGACGGCGGAGCGATCGTTGAACGACTTGCGGCTGTCGATATCTTCGCTCCGCTTTCGACCGAAGAGACCGCGATGCTCGCTCAAGCCGCAACGAGCCATGTTTTCGCTCCCGGCGAAACCGTCATACGCGCCGGCGATCCCGGTTCATCAATGTTCGTCGTGCATAACGGCCGGGTCAGCGTGCAGGTCAGCGAAAACGGCCGGGCCCGGACCGTTGCCACGCTTAGCGAGGGAGCTTTCTTCGGTGAGATGGCGTTATTCACCGGCGAACCAAGGACCGCAAACATCGTCGCGATCGAGGAGACAGAGGTTCTGGAAATTGGCCATGCCGCGATGAAGCAGGTCTTCGATACGAATCCCGACCTGGTCGAGTCGCTGAGCCACATCATCGCCGAACGCCGACAAGGCTTGGCCGCCAGGGAGGATCTTTCAGCCACAGATCAAGACGAATCCGCCGGTCTCCTCAAGTCCATAAAACGATTTTTCGGCTTGAAGTAAGCTTACTGCTGCACTGAAACTGCCGTAGAAACAATCCCAAAGATCAGTCGGCATCAGCGAATTTTCGAGCATTTCCGCCCAAATTTGCTAACTTGACAGAGCTAGACTCAAATATTATTATTGCGGCACGCTCACAACGGGCTGGATAGTTAAGCGTTATTTTCAAACGGCCCGCGGAGCGGAAAGAAATAAGGAGGAGAAGTAAGATGACTATTGTTCGCTATGACCCCTTTCGTGACCTGCGCACGCTACAGGAAGAGGTGAACCGGCTGTTTTCTACTAACCTGACCCGAGGTTTCGGCGAGGAAGGTATCGGCCGCGGCGCCTGGAACCCAAGCGTGGACATTTATGAGAACAAGGATCACATCGTGCTTGAGGCCGAGCTTCCCGGTATGAAGCGGGATGATTTTGAGCTGTCCGTCGAGAACAACGTGATTACGTTGCGCGGCGAGCGTCAATTCGAAAAGAAGGACGACTCAGACAACTACCACCGAGTAGAACGCTCTTATGGATCTTTCACCCGGTCTTTCACCTTGCCTCAGACCGTCTCAGCAGACGGCGCAACGGCCGAATATCGGAAAGGCGTGTTGCGCGTGACGCTACCGAAACGCGAAGAGACGAAGGCTCGTCGGATTGAGATTGGCGGTGAGGCGTCCGCGACTTCGGCAAAGACCATTGAAGCGAAGGTCGAGACCGTCACCAGCGAAAAGTCCAAGGCCGCCGGCGGGCAGTAAGCCGTCAGGGTTTTGAGCGAAGGGTAAGGAGCGGGGCTTTATTCATTTTGTACAATGGACTAAAGCCGCGCTAAAAATTCAAAAGCAGGATCGAGTAGTCGAAAAACTTTATGCGTCTAGATAAGTTTACGCTCCGCGCTCAGGAGGCTATACAGGCTGCTATCGAACTGGCCGAGCGAAATCAAAATCAGCAAGTCGAACCAGAGCATCTGCTCGCCGCAATGCTCGAGCAGCCGGAAGGCATTGTGCGGCCGATCCTGGGCAAGCTGGGAGTTAATGTTCAGGTAGTTCTCAACGATGTTCAGGCGGCAATCGCGCGTTTCCCACGCGTCGAGGGTGGCCAGCAGTATTTTAGTCCGCGTCTAAGTCAGGTCTTCACCGCAACTCAAAAGCACGCAGACAAGATGCAGGACGAGTTTAACTCAACCGAGCATTTGCTGCTGGCGATCGTTGATGAAAAGGATGGCGAAGCCGGCAAGATTCTTCGGCAGCATGGGATGAAGCGGGACGATCTGCTTAAGGCGATAGAGCAGATGCGCGGCGGTTCGCGCATCACGGATCAAAATGCCGAACAGAATTATCAAGCGCTATCAAAATACGCGCGCGATCTGACGGAGCTGGCGCGCAAAGGCAAACTCGATCCGGTAATCGGTCGCGACGACGAAATACGCCGAACCATTCAGGTCCTTTCGCGGCGCACGAAGAACAATCCGGTGCTTATCGGTGAACCTGGCGTTGGCAAAACAGCGATTGTTGAGGGACTGGCGCAGCGGATCGTTTCCGGCGACGTTCCCGAAACACTGAAGAACAAGCGGCTCGTCGGACTCGATCTCGGATCGATGCTGGCAGGCGCGAAGTATCGCGGCGAGTTTGAAGATCGGCTCAAGGCTGTTCTGAAAGAGATTGAGAACGCGCAGGGTCAGATCATCCTCTTCATCGATGAGCTGCATACGCTGGTCGGAGCCGGCGCTGCTGAAGGCGCGATTGATGCTTCGAATATGTTGAAGCCCGCGCTGGCGCGTGGAGAACTGCGCTGCGTTGGCGCCACCACGCTTAACGAGTACAAGAAGTACATTGAAAAAGATGCCGCGCTCGAGCGCCGCTTTCAACAGGTATATGTTGGCGAACCAAATGTCGAAGACACGATCGCAATTTTGCGGGGCTTGAAAGAAAGATATGAAGTTCACCACGGCGTTCGCATTAAGGATTCCGCGATCGTGGCAGCCGCCACCCTTTCGCATCGTTACATTACCGATCGATTTCTGCCGGACAAGGCAATCGATTTAATTGATGAAGCAGCCTCTCGTCTCAGAATTGAGATCGATTCGTTGCCGCAGGAGATCGATCAGCTCGAGCGTGAGATCCTTCAGTTAGAGATTGAGCGGCAGGCGTTACAGCGCGAAGAAGACGAAAGATCGAAGGCGCGTCTGAAGGAGATTGAACAGCGAATCGCGGATCTTCGCGAGAAGTCTTCGGGCATGAAGGCGAAATGGCAGTCGGAAAAAGAGGCCATTGAGCGCATGCGGACTGCTAAGGCTGAGCTGGAACAACTTAAGCTACAACTCGATCAGGTCCGAAACGCCGGCGACCTAGCGCGCGCGTCTGAGCTGCAATATGGGCAGATCCCCGAATTGGAACGAAAATTTGCCGCTGAGCAGGAGAAGCTTGCGGAGCTTCAATTAGACGGCGTGATGCTCAAGGAAGAGGTTGACGAAGAGGACGTCGCCGAGGTGGTAGGGAAATGGACGGGCATTCCGGTCTCCAAAATGCTGGAGGGCGAAATGCAGAAACTGGTCACGATGGAAGAGCGCCTCAGCAAGCGAGTCATCGGACAGGCAGAGGCGCTGAAGGCGGTTGCTGATGCAGTCCGCCGCGCACGCGCAGGGCTTCAGGATCCCAATCGTCCCGTCGGCTCATTCATCTTTCTTGGCCCCACGGGCGTCGGTAAAACTGAAACAGCTCGAGCGCTCGCCGAATTTTTGTTTGACGATGAGCACGCGATGATTCGTCTCGATATGTCTGAGTACATGGAGAAGCATGCGGTGGCGCGCATGATCGGCGCGCCGCCCGGATACGTGGGCTACGAAGAGGGTGGACAACTGACGGAAGCAATTCGCCGGCGGCCCTATGCGGTGGTGTTGTTTGACGAGATCGAGAAGGCACACCCTGACGTGTTCAATGTGTTACTTCAGATTCTTGACGATGGGCGGTTGACTGACGCGAAGGGCCGCACGGTCGACTTCAAGAACACCGTTTTGATCATGACGTCAAATCTAGGCTCGCGCGAGATTCAGGATGCCGACGGCGACGAGCAGGAAGTGCGCGAGACCGTGTTGCAGGAGTTGCGAGCAAACTTCAAACCGGAATTTCTTAATCGCATCGACGACATAGTGATCTTCCACCAGCTTTCACGCGAGCAGATCGGCCAGATCATAGACGTGCAGTTGGAGCGTCTGCGGGCGATGCTTGCCGAAAGAAACATCGGGTTGGTATTAGACGACTCTGCGCGTCAACTTCTGGCCCGCGAAGGTTACGATCCAAACTACGGCGCCCGGCCGCTCAAACGCGCGATCCAAACGCTGATACAGAATCCGCTGGCGGTGAAACTGCTGAGCGCCGAGGTTCTGCCCGGCCAGACGGTGAAAGTGACGGCCAATGGCGACCAAATGGATCTGAAGATGGAAGCTGCGGCAGCCGCAGCCTAAATAATTGTCCGATAAGCTTCAGCTTGTCGCTTGCTTTATTTGCGAGACAAATCGACAAACCAGGGAGTCTGTCGGACCAGACGGGGGGAATAGCGATGGCACAATGGAATCCCTTGCACGACCTGGTGTCTTTGCAAGATCGAATGAATCGGCTATTTGAAGATGCGTCGCAGCGGCGCGCGAGTGAAGCCAAGCCGAGTGACGAGGTTGAGGGCGCGGATTGGTATCCCGCGGCTGACGTTTATGAAAACGATGGCGAGTACACGGTGACCGTTGATCTTCCGGGCATCGATCGGGCAACGCTAGATATCAGCGTTGACGACAACCGGCTAACGATAAAAGGAAATCGAGCCGGGCAGGATACGACCCGGCACCGGGCGGAATGCCCCAGGGGCAAATTCCTCAAGACGTTTAGCGTTCCGGCCGCCGTCGATCAAAACGATATCAAGGCCGAATACAAGGATGGTGTGCTTCAGGTTCATCTTCCCAAGCGTCCCGAGCGAAAAGCGCAGCGAGTTGAAATTAAGGTTTCCTAAGAAAATCAACGTAGGGCATTCGAGAACCAGAGGAGCAAATGGCCAGGGATTTATTCGGCAGAGATCACAAGCACAAGCGGGACGACGAGGCGGAGATTCGCGTAACGGATCGACGTCGGATTCTCTTGGACGATGACGAGAGCTCCGATCGCAACACCGAGGCTGAGAGTCCGAGTCATAAGCCCAGTTATGTGGAAGAGCTGGAGGCGCGCACGAAAGCCGCGGAGCAAAAGACTTTGGAAGTGCAGTCGCGTTTTGAGGAGTTGCGGAAGCGACTGCAAAGTGAAACTGACGAAACGCGCCAGCGATTGAATCGCGCGGCCGACGAGCGAGCTGAACGTGAGAAGGCAGACTTCATCGCCGGGCTGTTGCCCGTGCTTGACAATCTGCAACGCGCAACCGATGCCGCTGAAACAGGCAGCTCCTCGAAAGTAATAGCGGAGGGCGTACGAAGAACCGCATCGGGCTTCGAAAACGCGCTTGACACCGCCGGCGTTGAGCCAATCGACGCTGTCGGTGAAATGTTTGATCCGGAGTTGCACGATGCGATTGAGACCGTAGAGGTGTCGCCGGAAAACGAGGGCAGGGTTATTACTCAGCACACGCGCGGCTACAAGATTGGTGACCGACTGTTGCGCCCGGCCCGTGTTAAGGTTGGGCGCTATTCGGGGAAAGCCAAGCGAGCTCTTGAATAGTCAATTCGAGCAATTTCAGGTGTAAATTTCAGATCTGAGATAATCTGAGATTTAAGATCTCAGAATTAGATTTGAGACCCCAGAAGGAGAACGAGAGTGGCTGCAAAAGAGATAAAGTTTCGCGAAGAAGCGCGGAAGGCAATGCTGCAGGGTGTCGACACGCTTGCGAATGCCGTGCGCGTAACACTTGGTCCAAAGGGGCGCAACGTGGTTATTGGTAAGGCCTACGGATCGCCGGTGATAACCAAAGACGGCGTCACCGTGGCAAAAGAGATTGAGCTGAAGGACAAATACGAAAACATGGGCGCGCAGATGCTGCGCGAAGTTGCCGTTAAGACCAACGACACGGCAGGTGACGGTACCACTACCGCCACCGTGCTGGCGCAAGCGATCTTTCGTCAGGGCGTGAAAAATGTAACTGCCGGCGCTAACCCGATGGCGTTGCAACGCGGTATTCAAATTGCGACCGACGCGGTGGTAGCGGAGCTCCAGCGGACTTCCAAGAAGGTGAAAAACAAAGAAGACCTGATGAATGTTGCCAGCGTCTCGGCAAACAACGATCGCGAAATTGGCAAGCTCATCTCCGACGCCATGGAGCAGGTTGGCAAAGACGGGGTAGTTACTGTCGAGGAAGCAAAGGGGCTGCAAACCGAACTGGAAATCGTTGAAGGGATGCAGTTTGATCGCGGATATTTGTCGCCTTACTTCGTCACCAATGCCGACCGGATGGAATGCGTGCTCGAAGATCCGTTGATTCTGCTGCATGAGAAAAAGATTGCCGCGATGCGCGACCTGCTGCCCATTCTCGAACAAGCAGCTGGCGGGGGTCGCCCACTATTGATTGTTGCTGAAGACATCGAAGGCGATGCGCTGGCTACGCTCGTAGTTAACAAACTGCGCGGCACGATAAAGGTTTGTGCCGTTAAGGCGCCTGCTTTTGGAGATCGTCGCAAGGCTATTCTCGAGGACTTGGCAGTGTTAACCGGCGCGCGTGTGATAACTGAGGACTTGGGTGTAAAACTTGAAAACGTTCAGCTATCCGATCTGGGCACGGCCAAGCGCTTGATTGTCGACAAGGATGCGACAACTCTGGTCGAGGGTGGTGGCGATCGCAAAGTCATACAAGGACGGGTGGCCACCATTAGAAGACAGATCGAGGACACCTCTTCGGATTACGATCGCGAGAAGTTGCAAGAGCGGCTGGCTAAACTTGCCGGCGGCGTGGCGGTGGTTAAAGTCGGCGCCGCGACGGAAACCGCGATGAAAGAGATCAAGACGCGCGTTGAAGACGCGCTTAACGCCACGAAGGCGGCCGCGCAGGAAGGCACAGTTGTAGGCGGCGGTACGGCGCTGCTACGGGCGGGACAAGTGCTCGACAAACTAACCGACGAAGACCCGGATGTAGTGACGGGGCTAAGAATAGTGAGACGCGCATTGGAAGAGCCGTTGCGGCGAATTGCTGAAAATGCCGGACTCGATGGCGCGGTGGTCGTTGGCAAAGTTGAAGAGTTGAAAGGCAATAAAGGATTCAACGCGGCCAGCGGAGAATACGAAGACCTGGCGGCCGCCGGCATACTCGATCCTACCAAGGTGGTGCGTACCGCACTCCAAAACGCAGCATCCATTGCGGGACTGTTGCTGACAACTGACGCGGCCGTCACAGACGCGCCTGAACCGAAGAAAACAGGGCCATCAATGCCGGGCGGCGGTGAGGATTACGACTATTAGCCGACGCCGGGGTCGATCGCAATCGTTTGAACTGGGGGTTTTTGCCCACAGGTGGGCTATTCAAACGGGTGGCCGAATATTTGCTTTGTAATCCTCGGCAGAATTCCGTTGCATCGAAACGCAACGGCGCATATGCTCACGACATCCAACCCCGGAGGTTGGCTCGGGATTTTTGCAGCGGGCAAAACTGAAGGATTGCCAGGGGGAGCGAGACAATGGTTGATTTAGGATCCTATAAAGACAAATTTGGGGACAGTGGACAGCGCATACTCGATCATGCGCTGAGCGAGTCGCGCCAGCGTGATCAGAATTTCGTGGCAGTTGAGCATATTCTGGAGGCCCTCATGCATGAGGAACCGGACATGTTCAACTCGACCATGCGCGAGCTTTCACTGGATCCGATCGTCGTCAAGATCGCCATTGATAAGCGACTGGACGGCAGCCGCCAGCAGCATGTAGGCAAAGGCTTCCGTATCTCCCCCGACACCACTGAGCTTTTCAAACGCGCGATGGACCGCGCGCGCGCGCAGGGTCGCAAGGTGATCGAGGCGACCGATATTTTTTCTGCTCTTACAAACTACGACAGCCTCTTCGTTGAGGTACTGAAAAACATGGGCGCAAATCCTGACGCGGTAGCCGAGAACGTCCAGGCGCAAGTGACAAAACGCGAGCGCGAAGAAGAACAGTATCGCAAGAAGTTTGAGCTGCCGCCCTATCTCAAGCACTTCGGAGTTTCGCTAAATCGCCTGGCGCGTACCGACAGGATCGCGCCGACGATTGGCCGCGAAAAAGAGATCCAGCAGATGGTGGAAATCCTTTGTCACCGCGAGCGGGCAAACTCGCCCATGTTGGTCGGCGAACCTGGCGTCGGCAAGACTGCGGTTGTCGAAGGCCTGGCGCGCATGATCGAAATGGAACCTGAGAAGGTTCCGGCGCGGTTGCGTGGGACACATGTGGTGCAGTTGCAAATGGGTGGCATTGTCGCCGGCACCATGTTGCGCGGAATGTTTGAAGAAAGAATCAAAGGCATCATCGACGAGGTGAAGGAACGCGACAATCTCATTCTCTTCATCGATGAGGCGCACACAATCATGGGCGCCGGCGCGGCGCTGGGCACGTCTTCCGACGCGGCAAATATGTTTAAGGGCGCATTGGCCCGAGGCGATATGCGCATTATCGGCGCCACCACTCTCTCGGAATACAAGGAGTACATCTCCGAAGATGAAGCGCTGGCGCGACGCTTCCGCCTGGTGAAGGTCGTTGAGCCGACGATAAATGAAACGCGCGAAATACTTTTAGGTATTCGTCCGCGGCTGGAAAGAAACTATTCGGTAAAGATTTCCGATGAGGCGATAAACATCGCGCTGGAAATGGCGCCGAAGTACATACGCAACCTGCACCTGCCGGATAAAGCAATTGGCTGGCTCGACACGGCGGCGGTCAAAGTTGAAATAAATGAGCCGCAAACGATGGTCGTCAAGCCTGAACACGTCATCGACGTAATTTCGCAGGAGTCTCGTATTCCGCGCGATATGATCTTTCGCGATACGAGCGAACGTTTCTCGATGACGGAAGCGATGCTGGGGCAGCGCGTGATCGGCCAAAAGGCCGCTATCAAATCTGTGGCGCAACGGCTTAGGCTGAACAAAGGCCCGCTGAAAGAGTCGCACTACAAACCTGACGGCGTGCTGTTGTTTCTGGGGCCGACGGGCGTGGGAAAAACCGAGCTGGCGAAGGCGGTGGCCGAATTCATGTTTGGCGACGAAGAGAAGATGGTGCGCATCGACATGTCTGAATATGGCGACGGCACACTCGGCATCGAAAAGCTGATCGGGATGCCGCGTGGCATTGTCGGCTCGGAGCGCGGCGGAATCTTAACGGAACAACTGCGCGAGAATCCCTACACCGTCCTGTTGCTCGACGAAGTCGAGAAGGCGTCGCCTTATTTGATGAACCTGTTCCTGCAGGGTTTCGACGAAGGTTGGTTGACGGACGGACGCGGCAAGAAAGTTTATCTGTCAGACGCGATCGTGATCATGACGTCTAATCTCGGTTCAGAGAGCTTCAAGAAATTTGAGAAGCCGCTGGGCTTTGGCACCAAGACCGCGCAGGATTTCCGCGTCGTGAAGAATGAAGTAATGAAGGCTGCGGAAACGCGTTTCTCGCCGGAGTTTCGCAATCGCATTGACGAGATCATCGTCTTCGCGCCACTGACGATGGACGAGGTCCGGCAGATTGCCGAACTTTACCTGAACAACCTACGGCGTCAGATGCAGCGTCAAGGCAAGGATGTCAGCGTCAGCGACGAAGCGCTCAACTTTTTGACCGAAAAGGGCTTCAACACAAAGTATGGAGCCCGTTTTCTGAAGCGCCACATCGATGAGAAAGTGAAGCTTCCCCTGACGGCATTGTGGAAGAGCGCCACAAATTTCGTGGTTGAGTTGGAAGAGGGCGACGTTATAGTGAAGGCGGTTGCTGGCACAAACGCGAGTTTGAATTAGCTTCGCCAAGGTTTGGAGAGGTGGGATCCCGGGTCCTCTCGGCATCCTTTGTCCAACAAGGGCTTCAAGGTTATTTATTGAAGCCCTTTTTCCTGTGGAGCCTCTTTAGGTGGGCGACTGAACATCTACGAAAGTCCGATTCTAATAAAATGAACTACTCAATACCGAGCCGGTCAGTTGCTACCCTGTTTCTCCTTGTCTTGTTTTGTGCCCCGGGCTCAGCGCAACAGGATCCAGCCCCAAAGCCGTCGCCGGAGAACTCCGCTAAGACTGAAGCAATTCTCAATCGCGCGATTGAAGTGCTTGGCGGCGACGCCTATTTGAATGTAAGAACCGTGGTCGGTCGCGGCTTCTTCACGACCTTCCATGAAGGAATGTCACAGATTCCCGCTAAGTTCGTTGATTACATTTCCTACCCCGACAGAGAGCGCACAGAATTTACCGGCGCTGGCATTCGGGTGATTTCGACGAATTCCGGCGAAACTGGCTGGCTCTACGATGGCGCCACCAAATCCTTGAGCGATATGAAGGGCACGCAGATTGAAGACTTCAAGCGAAGCATGCGCACCAGCGTCGAAAACCTGCTGCGCGGTTGGTGGAAAAAAGAGAAGGCAACGCTGAGCTATGTTGGCCGGCGCGAGGCTGGACTCGCCCGGCGCAATGAGACCGTTCGGCTCACCTATCCTGACGGTTTCTGGATCGAGTATGAGTTTGCCGCTAAGGAGGGTCTGCCGGCGAAGGTTATTTACAAGACAACCAAAAAGAAGCCGGACTTGGACGAGACTGAAGAGGTAACTGAAGAAGATCGTTTGGCGAAGCCAATTACGATTGGCCAAATCACCGCGCCCTGGGTTATCGACCACTTCATCAACGGTACGCAAACAAGCCGCGTTGGGTACGAGTCGGTCGAATACAATAGTCCACTTGCCGATTCGCTCTTCGCCAAACCAGCAAACATCAAGAGCTTGAAGTAGAAGTTTCAGTCCAGCGTGCCACAACAACCGTTCCAGTCCGTGCATCTCTTATCCACACATTGTTCCAATGAAATCCACGTCCACCTCGTTACTATTGATCTTCCTGTTGTCCTGCGGCACCGCGTGCAATGTTTTCGCACAAAGCCCAGCCGACCAGGATGACGACGTCATACGCGTCGAAACTGATCTGACTAACCTCTTCTTCACCGCCACCAACAAACAGAAGGCGTTTGTCACCACGCTCCGGGAAGAAGATCTGCGCCTCGTTGAAGATGGCGTGCCGCAAAAGATCCTCACTTTTCAGCGCGAGACGGATCGACCACTCTCCATCGCTTTCCTGATCGACGTAAGCATTTCAGAGGAGCGAACTTTGCCTCAGGAGAAGGCAGCCGCGCGCGCGTTTATCGAGAGCGTAATTCAGTCCAGCAAAGACCAGGCGGCGATTATTCCGTTCACCGGTTCGGCGTTTCTCGAACAAGGGTTGACGCGTGACGTCTTCGGTATCTATCGCGCCCTGGAGCGCGTTGACGTTGCCAGCCCTGCCTATCTCGGTTCGGGCCGGCCAATCAGCGGCATAGCTTCCGGGCCGGGCATGAAGGCGACGCCGCCGGAAGGCTCGACGGCAATCTGGGATGCGATCGCTTTGACGTCAAGCGAAGTACTGGCGCGAAATTCCGATCCGAAAGCAACGGGACAACCAAATCGGGAAGGGCGGGGCTCACGCTCTGCGCCAAGGGAAACTGGTCAGGCTCCGAACCAAAGACGCAACGCGATCATTCTTCTAACCGACGGGCAGGACACGACCAGTCGTTTGTTGCGCAGCGAGGCGATCAACCGCGCGCTGGAGGCGGAGACGGTCATCTACGCGATCGGCATCGGTGACAAGAAGTATGGTGGCGTGGACCGCAATGGACTGAGCGCCGTGGCGACGGCCACCGGTGGTCGCGCATTTTTTCCTAAACGAGAAACTGACTTAACGAATGCTTTCGCGGAGATTGAGCAGGAACTACGCTCGCAATATCTGATTGCCTATTCGTCCACCAACAAGAACCGCGACGGCTCCTACCGCCAGATGCACGTCGAAATCACTAATCCCGAATTGCAAAAAGAACAACTGAAATTCCGCCACCGCCCCGGCTACTTCGCGAAACTAAAGAACGCCGAAGGCGTTCGATAAAGTAGCCCGGGGTAAGCGCGTTTCGCGCGCCACCCCGGGGATCGATGTCTTTTATTCCACCTTAGCCCGCGAAGCGGGCGACAGAAGCAGGGATGCGTCTGGATTTTTTTGTTCTCTTTTTCCTAACGCGCCGAGGCCGTTGAGGAGTTGTTGCCGTAGGGGTTGACTCGCTGGCGGCTGGCGACGCGTTGACAGAAGGACCACCGACCGGCGCAGCACTTTGATGATACGCATCCGCGTCAGCTTGTGCGATTGCTGTCTCTAAGCGACTGTGACTCGTGGCCAGCAGATCGAGTTGCGCCCGCACTCCGTTTCGTTCGATCTCCAATTGCCGGCGTCGTTGCTCGCGCAAATCCTCCGGCCGCGTACTTCCTACGCCGGCCACAGCCCGTTCGATGTTTTCCGGCTTCAGACTCTCTTCCAGTACCTGGAGGCGCGTTTGCAGTTCCGCTTGTTTCGTCTCTACATCAGTCAGTTGCGCCCGCAGACTTGCAGCCTTTTCCTGAGCGCTGGTTTGAGTTTGAACAACGAGCGGAGTTGAAGCAGATGTGAGCGCCACATCACCCATAAACAAAATGGCGCAGACAATGAACACAAGCGGATATCGCATATGGCCATCTTAACGTTAGCGTTGGCATTTTCAGCACGCAGGAACTGAAATAGAACAGAAACTACAAGTGTGCAAGATATCTGGCGGCTTTTCTTCTCGCGAGTCTCCGCTGTATTCTTGACACGCGGGACTAACAGCTAAGGTAGTTGTTGATTATCACGGCGCGGCGCGTCTTGGCCGCAGCCAAATAGACCGCCGAAAGAAAAATTCAATTAGCCTGCGAAGCTGGCGGAAAGAGTGATAGCCCCAGGCGATGGCGCGGCCGAGCCTGGGGGGACCGCAACCAGGAATGAAACGAGCCCACGGAAGTGGGCGACAGAAGAAACTTGTACGATTAGGCTTGGATTGATCAAAATGAACTTAATACAGCTTCTAACCATCTGTCGCCAGCTTCGCAGGCTCAGTATTATTTTGCGGCTGTGACCCCAGGCTCGGCTGCGCCATCGCCTGGGGCTATCACTCTGTCCGCCAGTTTCGCAGGCTGGTTGGATGTTTCCACTCAACTTAGTTCGAAGAGTACACCGGGAAAACCTTGCCCAGAAACAAGAAGTTGACGGTTGTTTCACAGGAGTCGTCATGTCTAAGAAGAACCGACAAGTGTTGCCAGTCCATCCCGGAGAGATTCTCAGAGAGGACCTCATGAGACCTTTGGGACTTACGGTAAGTGGTCTGGCGCGCGAATTGAAAGTGCCTGTAAACAGGTTAAGCGCGATCGTCAACGGCCGACGCGCGCTCAATGCCGATGCGGCGCTGCGTTTGTCGCGCTACTTTGGGAACTCACCTGAATTCTGGATCAACCTTCAGGCTGCGTACGATCTCCGCGTCACCATTCATTCCTCTGCCAGCCGGATAGAACGCGAGGTGCGGCCGCGCAAGGCGGCGTAAGTTCTCAGAATCAAGGAGCAATGTTGATCGTATCTGCTGGATGTTCTCGCTCAAGGGCAGCGCGGTCCCAGCCCGCGAGGTTGGCGCCGGCTTCGTAAGTAGTTTGGCAGAAGTCCATCAGCGCCTGTTCGGGTGAAGCAGATTGGCGAACGTCGTCGTACAACAGGAAAAACTCCTTCATCTCTGCGCTGTAAAAAGTTTCTGCGGGGCGAATCTTTCCCTCGGCTATGACGTCTGACAAACCCGCTGGTTCAGGTGTCGTGTAGGAATAAAACGCCGCTTCCATATCCTTATTGCCCGGCCACCAGCCGTGGCTGATAACTTCATGCGAGTAAGCCTCACGCGTCATCAAGTCGGCGCCGGGACGCTCGGGGGCGGGTTTTCCTGAGAATCGAGTGACGGCCAGATCGAAACTGCCCCAGAAGAAATGCACCGGACTGACTTTACCGACGAAGCCCGCGCGAAACTCCTTTAGCACTTCATCCATCTTCACGAGCGCGCGCCAGAAGCGATTGGCGTATTCGGAATCGTAAGAAGCGTGCGTCGTGTCTTCTTCGAAGCGAATGGGATTCGGAATCTCGACCGGCATCGTCCAAATCTTTATCTCCATTCCCAAACCGCGAAGAGCGGACATGACCTCGGCGTAGAAGTCGGCGACTGACTGCGGTCGCAGCGCCAGCGCAGTTGCTGATCCATCGCTACACTTGATCAGGAGTTTATGATCGATGAAGTCGAATTCGATTTCGAAGTAACGTTCGTGAAAGGGCATAACGGATGTTGCCAAGCCGCGAGCCGTAACATAAAGCGGCACGTTCCACCAGTGGTTGACGAGCGGTGTTTGCCGCAGACGAATCTTGCCGACCACCTGCGTCCACATGTGTAGCGTGGCGAGAGTGTCTTGCCATTCCGCGAACTTCAATTCGGGCCAGGCAGTAATCATAATAATCAGTTAGTGTTCGTCTCTGTGCAACCTTCGTGTCCGCTGTGTCTCTGTGTTGGACAACCGCCGAACCTACTCACCACAGAGGCACAGAGGTCACACAGAGAAATTGAACTCTAGTCACCACTGCATGAAGCGGACAGTCAGCACGGGAATAGTGAATCGTAAATCGTGAATAGTAAAGCGGCGCAATTCCAGTCTCGGCGCCGCTTTTCTATTCCTGGGTTCGGCCGGATTCAAGACTTACGCTTTGGCCGCCTTCGTGCGGATGAAGGCGAGGTTAAGTTGCGGCAGCGAATTGAACGCGGCGGCCTTGGTGCAAAACTCTTTCGCCTTCGCCTTGTCGCCTTTGCCCTGATAGGCCTGACATAACCGATAAAGATCGTAAGGGTTCTGCTGGTTAGACTGTTGCAGTTCAGCCAACGCCGCGTCGTAGTCTTTCCTCTCAAGCGCAATCATGCCTAACAGCTCGTGGGCTTGCTTTGTTTGAAACGGATTCTTTAACGACTCAGTGCCGGTATTGAAAGCGTCGGCTTCTATCTTTGCCGTGGTCATATCTTTTTTCCCGAGTGCGACCCGCGCCAGGTTGTAGTGATGAAAAAGTTTGGCGTTGTCTTTAATCTCCTGCGAGAGATTCGACTCCTCAGTCATCTTCAGGCCCCGTTCGAAAAGCGCCTTGGCTTCATCAGGCTTGCCCATTTCCAGCATGATGTTGCCCTTGAATTGCAGGTCGCCGGTCATCGCCGGCACATCGTTAGTCTTCTCGCCCAGCGCGTACTGCTTGTCCATTTCCGCCAACGCCGCATCCATCTTACCGCTATCGACATCAACGACGGTCAAACCAAACAAAGCCGTGCGGCGTTCAGCATCGCTGCGCGCCTTGTCAGTAATTTTTTGTAACTCGGCGGCCGCTTGATCCGGCTTGCCCTGATACATCAAGGCGGCCGCGATCCCCTGATGAGAGTTGATGAAGTTGGGATCAATCGCCAGCGCCTTGCGATACTGCGTGATCGACTCGTCAAACCTACCCATCTTCAGCAGCAACTCGGCGTAGGAGTCGTAAGGATTCGGATCGTTCGGAATCAGCTCGATGTATTTCTTGAACGCCTGCTCGGCGTTGGCGTAGTCGGCATTTTGCCGGTAGGCGTAACCGAGAATGTTGAAGGCGCCCGAGTAAGTAGGCGCAAGCTCGGTCGCTTTCTTGTAATGCTCGATTGCCTGCGACATGTCCTGTTGTCCGAAGTAGTAACCGCCCAGATTGAAATGCGCGCGCTCGTCATTTGGATAAGCCGCCACAAGTTGTTCGAGCAGCTCTTTTTGTTTAGCGGCGTTGCCGTTGGCGCCTGCCTCGTTGCCGAGAATCAGCAGCTTCTCACCGTTGGAAGCCTTGTCTGCCAGAGCCACGGCTTTCTTTAGGTGGTCGAAAAACTCTTTGCCGGTAGGGCTGACGTTGGCCCGATTTAGCTCCGCGAGCGCGAAGTTTGCATCAAGCGATATTGCTTTATCAAAATGTTGGATCGAGTCCTGGACTAACAACTTCTCGTTGAGGTCGCGGCCTTGCAGAAATTCCTTGCGTGCCTCTTCCGAGGAAGTCGTAACGGGAATCTTCCCGCTCGCACTGCCTGGATTATTTGCGGCGACCGGTGTCTTGCCGTCTTCAACATTTGCGCAACCACTGAGGGCAATAACTGACGCCACAATTAGCGCCAGGAAAAGGACCAAAACTTTACTGCGATGCATCGTGTTTCTCCTTTGGGTGATGGGTAGACAATTTTGTCGCGAAGCCAATGCGGCGGCGTCGGCGACTGGGAAAGATCAATCAGGAAGCCAACCTCTGGTCGGGTCGACTAAAAGCACGCAAACTCGCGATTGAATGCACCGCGATTGCGCACGATGACAATGTGATCGATCAATTAAGCGAAAGAATGAGAGGAGGATACTTAAGCAGAAGACTACGGTCAAGCGAATTGTTGGGCCAGCATGGCAGCTCCAATGCTTCGGAAATAATACGAATTGTCGTAACCGGTGTATCTTTGCGTTGACTGCTCTTGTTGAGTTCAGATAGCCAGGCCACCATCAACCTGGATCACCTGGCCGGTGATGTAGCGGGCGTCGTCGGAAAGCAGGAAGCAGGCGATGCGGGCGACCTCATCTGCTTCGGCAAAGCGGCCCAGGGGAATTTGCTCGATGATCTTCGCACGGTAACTCTCGTCCAGTTTTTCCGCCATGTCGGTCGCGACCATGCCGAGCGCCAGTGCGTTCACGGTTACTTTCCTGCTCGCTACTTCCTTTGCTAATGACTTCGTGAGACCAACCATGCCGGCCTTAGAGGCCGAGTAGTTTGACTGTCCCGGCATTCCCACTTCGCCGCTAATAGAAGAGATGTTGAGTATCGAGCCGCCCTCTTCCTGTCTGAGCATGGTTCGCAGCGCCGCTTTCGCGAAGTTCCAGGCGCCTTTCAGGTTTGTGTCCATCACCTCGTCCCAATCTGATTCCTTCATCCGCAGGATCAGATTGTCGCGCGTGATGCCGGCGTTATTGACGAGGAAATCGATGCGCCCGAAAGCTTCCTTAACTTGTTTCACCATCTCGGCGGCAGCTTCGGTGTTGGCGACGTCGCATTGAAACGCGAGCGCGCGCACGCCCAGGGCCTCGATCTCTTTCGTCAGCGACTCAGCCGCTTCAGCGCTCTTGGCGTAGTTGAAGGCGACGTCAGCGCCGCGACGCGCGAGTTCAAGGGCGATGGCGCGACCGATGCCGCGGGTGGCGCCGGTGACGATGGCACTGCGTCCGGCAAATTGCTTTTGTTCAGACATTTGGTTTGGCAGTTAAGTTACAGACTCACAGAGAATGACTCAAGTGAAGGAGTCTCATGGTTGGGAAGGGGTGGACTGGCACCCCAGCGGGGCTGACCCGCCGGGGACCCCGCTTTACCCCCGCTCATTGAATGCCACTCAATACAAGCGGGGGCAAGCCACCAACCTGGAGCCTTTCATGCCTGAGTGATGGTCCGTTGACTCAATGGCTATCACAATTTCAACGACTGCAAATACTCTCTAAACTCCGGCGCCAGGTCTTCATGCTTCAGCGCGAACTCAACTGTCGCAATCAGGAAACCGAGTTTGTCGCCGGCATCGTAACGTTTTCCTTTAAAGCGCACGGCGTAAAACGGTCGCCGCCTCAGCAGCGAGCGCATGGCGTCAGTGATTTGAATTTCGCCGATCGCTCCGGGCCGAGTTTTCTCGATCTCGTCGAAGATGTCAGGCGTCAGCACGTAGCGTCCGATGATAGCCAGGTCAGAAGGCGCGTCAGCAAACGCCGGCTTCTCAACCATGTCCTTGATCTTATAGACGCCCTCTTCGACTTCCTCGCCATCGATTACGCCGAAACGCGAGATCGCTTCACCGGCGACCTGCATGGTGCCAATTACCGGCGCGTCGTATTTTTCGTAGACGTCGAGCAATTGCTTGAGCGCCGGCGTTTCGGAATCGATGATGTCGTCGCTCAACATCACGGCGAATGGTTCGTCACCCACCAGGTCGCGCGCCTGCAATACGGCGTGGCCCAAACCAAGCGCCTCCTGCTGTCGCACATAACTGACGCGCGCCATTTCGGAAATCGCGCGCATCGCCTTCAACTCTGCCTGTTTCCCGCGCTCCTCCAAGAGCTTTTCCAGTTCAAACGAAACATCGAAGTGATCCTCGATCGCAGCTTTGCCTCGCCCGGTTACGATGATCACGGATTCGATTCCCGAAGCAACGGCCTCCTCGACCACATATTGGATCAAAGGCTTATCGACCAACGGCAGCATCTCTTTGGGAGAGGCTTTGGTGGCCGGCAAAAAGCGCGTACCTAACCCCGCGGCAGGAAAAACTGCTTTACGAACCTTTTGTGGCATCAGCGGAATTTCGAGCCCGCGTTAGCGGGCGGAAGAGAATAGCCCCGGGCGTAATCCTGGGGGTAACGATAGAAAAATTGCCATTCGTAAAAATAATGCTACCCCGGGCTCACGCCCGGGGCTATTACTCTGCCGCCATCTTCGATGGCTCGTTGAGCGGTTTCTTGTCAATTCAGGGATTCTCGCGAACGCGAATTTCACAAGTTGATCTTTCTACCAAAACACCGCCGTCTTGACACCTTTGCCAGCGTCGGCTAGCGTGACGTTCTTCTGTAATTGAGCCAGAGTCACTTCTGAATACCATATTTAAGCAGGTTGGACAAATGCTTGATCTCAACTACGTGCGGGAAAATCTCGAGAAGGTGCGTGCCGGCCTGCAGACGCGCGGCGTGGCGCCTGAAGTTCTGGATACTTTTGCTGAAGCCGACTCCGAGCGTCGGCGCATTATTGCCGAGTCGGACCAACTGAACGCCACCAGAAACACCGCTAGCCGCGAAATCGGCGCCTTGATGAAGGACGGCAAACGCGATGAGGCGGACGCGCGGCGCAAAGAAGTAAACGAATCAAGGGAACGCATCGCTGAGCTGGACCGGTTGCGCGAAGAAGCCGAGACGCGGATGCGCGATCTGCTAACGACCTTACCCAACATTCCACATGAAAGCGTCCCAGTCGGTAAAGATGAATCAGCAAACGTGGAAGTTCGACGGTGGGGCAGCAAGTCGGATTTTGATTTCGAAGTGAAGGACCACGTGGATCTTGGGACGGCGCTCGGCATTCTCGATCTGGATAGGGCGACCAAGATTGCCGCTGCGCGGTTCGCCATCCTCAATGGAGAGGGCGCGCGGCTGGAACGAGCCCTGATCAGTTTCATGCTCGACGTCCATGCGCGTGAGCATGGTTATCACGAGACGTTGCCGCCATTCATCGTCAACAAGGCAGCCTTGTTTGGCACCGGCCAGTTGCCAAAGTTTGAAGAAGATCTTTTTAAACTAATGGACGAGCGCGAGTTATACCTCGTCCCGACTGCCGAAGTTCCGGTAACGAACTATTACCGGGAAGAGATACTCGATGCCACGCAACTGCCGATGCGCTGGGTTGCTTACACGCCCTGCTTTCGCTCCGAAGCCGGTAGCTATGGGCGCGACACGCGCGGGCTGATTCGCCAGCACCAGTTTGAGAAAGTCGAACTGGTGAAATACGCGCTGCCGGAAAATTCGTATGACGAACTCGAGTCGCTCACGCGAGACGCGGAAGTGATCTTGCAGAAGCTCGGACTCCACTATCGGACAGTTGCGCTCTCGACCGGCGATATTGGTTTTGGCTCCGCGAAAACCTATGACATCGAAGTGTGGCTCCCGTCGCAGAACACGTTCCGCGAAATTTCCTCGTGCTCTAACTACGAAGCGTTTCAGGCGCGACGCGCCCAGATTCGCTTTCGCCGCGCCGGGGGCGCGAAGCCGGAGTTTGTGCACACGTTGAATGGGTCGGGACTCGCGATTGGCCGAACGTGGATTGCGATTCTCGAGAACTACCAGCAAGCAGATGGGTCGATTGTCATTCCCGAAGTGCTGCGGCCGTATATGGGCGGGATGGAAAAAATCAGTAAGCAGTGAACAGTAAGCAGTAAGCAGTAAGCAGTAAGCAGAAGGCAGAAAGCTCGCGCTTTTGCTTCGGTGTAGCAAGTCGTACTAACAAAAAAGACGGCGAGGCTAGTAATAGCTCCGCTGCCTTTTCTTTTACTGCTTACTGCTAACCGCTTACTGCTTACTTGATTCGCAAATCAAACGGCATCAGCAGCATCGACTCACCGCTCTTCATACGATCCAACAACGCCATGTAGCGCACCGCGCGGCGAGCGTCGTCTGGCAAGGTGGCCAGCACCGCCTCGCGTTGTTTCATTTGCGTGCGGGTGTCGTCGCCCTCGCTGAGCAGTTCCTGGAAAAACGTGCGTGGATACGGAAGAATCACACGATGCACGCCCTTATCTTTCGGAATCTTTGCCAGGTCCTTCGCGACTTCGACGGCGCGATCAAGGCCGCCAAACTCATCGACCAGTCCTCGTTCTTTGCCCTGAAAACCTGTCCACACGCGACCCTGAGCGATTGAATCGATATACGCGGCATCCTTTTCCCGGCCCTTGGCAACTTTCGGTACGAAGTCGTTGTAGTAAGTTGTTTTGATCCAGTCTTCAAACTTCGCCCGTTCTTCAGGAGTAAACTTCTCAGTCTCACGGAACATGCCGGCGTTCTTCCCGCGCAGCAGGTATTCGTTCGAAAGTCCCAGCCAGTCGTAGAAGCCTCGCATCACCGGCTTGCCTGCGACGACGCCGATCGAGCCGGTTATCGTGGAGGGTTGGGCAATGATCTTGTTGGCCCCGCAGGCGATATAATAGCCACCGGAAGCGGCCACGTCGCTCATCGAAATCACCACCGGCTTCTTCTCTTTGGCCGCGACCACGGAGTGCCAGATGATGTCAGACGCCAGACCGGAACCGCCCGGGCTATCAACACGAATAACGATCGCTTTGATGGACTTATCCTCGCGAGCATCGTCGATCGCTTTTGACAAAGTGTCGGAACCAATCGACTGGCTGCCGCGTGGACTATTTTCGGATTGTCCGGAACCGATGTCACCAGTCGCATAGATGACCGCGATCTTTTCACCTTCGTCGAGACCGAGCGACTCTGGTTCGACCTGTCGGTAGTCGGAACTCCTGACGATCCGCAGCGGATCGGCTTCTTTGTAGCCCAGCTTCGTCTTCAACTCTTTTTCGACTTCTTCTCGGTAGGCAGCGCCATCGATGAGCCCGGCATCTTTGGCCTTGAGTGCGCCATAGGGAGCGTCATCGATGATAGCGCGCACCTGGTCGGAGGTTTTGCCGCGACCCTTGGCAATTGCATCAACGTAGCGATTGAACAGATCGTCAAGCAGCGAATTCATGAATTCACGATGCGCGTCAGACATGTCCTTACGCGTGAAGGTGTCGCCTGCGCTTTTGTATTTGCCGATCTGGTAGATGTCGGGATAGATGCCCAGCTTGTCGAGCGAGCCACGGAAGAACATCACGTCAGCGGCCAGGCCATTGATGAACAACTCTCCCGGCGGCGCCAGATAAATTTTGTCGCAGGCGCTCGCTATGTAGTACTCCTTGTTCATTCCGTATTCCAGGTAGGCATAGACGGGTTTGCCTGAAGAACGAAAATCGGCGATGGCGTCGCGAATTTCCTCCGACTTGCCCCAACCCGCGCCGGACATGTCGATCTCCAGGAGGACGATCTTGATGCGTTTGTCGACCTTCGCCTTTTTGAATTGCAGAATGAGGTTCGTGAGCGATTGGTCAGTGCCGCCAAAGAGCTTTCTCAAAGGATCGTAGGGCACGTAATCCGGCAACGGGCCGGCGACGTGGAGCGTGAGTACGCTGTTGTCAGCGATGGTTGGCGCGTTCTGCCGGAATGCAGCTACCAGAACCGCGAGGCCGATTAGTGCGACCAAAACCAGCCCCACCACAATGCTCGTAATAATCAGAACAGTCTTTCGTGTGCGCGACATTGCCATATTATTTCCTGCCTTTGATTGTTTAATTAGCTCGTAATTATTGGCTGTGTGAGTACGTGCGGAACGGGGAAAAGGTTTAGGAAGGGATAGGGGCAGGGGGCAGGAGCAGGAGCAGGGGGCAGGAATCACGGAGAACCGTAAACAGAGAAACTACGATCAAGACGGCCAAGCACGTATTTCCTGCCGTCTGCCTACTGCTCCTGCCTCCTGCTCTTAACGATCCAGCCGCCGCCCACGACCTCGTCGCCACGATAGAACACCGTAGCCTGGCCGGGAGTGATAGCTCGTTGTGGTTCGTCAAAGACAATTCGCACGCGGTTGTTCTCGATTAGTGTAATCGTCGCTTCGGCAGGCTGGTGACGATAGCGCACGCGTACTTCTGCACGAACAGATTCATCCGGCTGATCAAACGCCACCCAGTTAACACCCGCCGCGGTGAATTCGTGGCTCAACAAATCGTCCTGCTGGCCCACGACCACCTGATTCTTTGCAGCATCGATGTTGATGACATATAGCGGTTGCGGCCCGGCGATTCCGATTCCACGTCGCTGGCCAATCGTGTAACGATGGATACCGGCATGCTGGCCCACGACCGCGCCGCTGGCATCGACTATCTCACCGGCGCCCGGCAGACGGTCGGTTGCGTCTTCCGCTTCAAGGTAGCGATCGATGAAGCCGGCATAGTTGCCATCGGGAACAAAACAAATCTCCTGCGACTCGGATTTCTCTGCCACCGCGAGCGCGTGCTCGCGCGCTACTTCCCGCACTTCCGGCTTCGACATCTCACCTAAGGGAAACAGCGCGCGCGATAGTTGATCCTGCGTCAGCTCCCACAGAAAGTAAGACTGGTCCTTATCGAGATTGCGACCACGAAAGAGCCGGTAGCGATTCGCGACCTCATCGTATTCGACGCGCGCATAGTGGCCGGTCGCAACTTTGTCACAACCGAGACTGGCAGCGAGCCCGTCAAGCGAAGCAAACTTGAGCCGACTATTACAGGAGACACAGGGAATCGGCGTCTCGCCGCTCAGATAACTGGCAACGAACGGTTGCACCACGTCGCGTTCAAACTCGCGTTCGAGATTGAGCACGTAGAACGGAAAACCGAGTTCTTCGGCCACGCGACGCGCGTCGTAAACGTCGTCGAGCGAGCAACAGCGCGAAGGCAGCGGCTCGCCATTTTCGTCCACACTGATGCCGCGACGCTGGTTCCACAACTGCATCGTGAAGCCAACCAGATCGTGGCCCTGTTCCTTGAGGATTGCCGCCGCTGCCGACGAATCCACGCCTCCAGACATTGCTACTGCCAACTTCATACAAGTGAATCGTGAATAGTAAATGGTAAATAGTCAAGAAGGCACGAATTGTGGGTCGACGAATACAGACCCGGGAGCGGTTAGCGACCGGGTCAAAGACTCAACAGCGGCCCAAGGTCTTTCAAGCAACGAAAACCACCATTGTTCGTCGACTCTGGGACCCGGTCGCTACCGCTCCCGGTTCTGTATTTGCTATTCTGAGGCTTCGATCTGAAAGTTGAACACTAACGATGCCCGAAAGCGCCATTGAAGAATATCGAGTAGCCGAGGAGCCTTACTACCTGCCGATTGGCCGGGAGGTAGATCTCTTCGAGGCAGCCCACTCCGCACGCCTGCCGGTGATACTCAAGGGCCCGACTGGCTGCGGCAAGACGCGTTTTGTCGAACACATGGCGTGGCGTCTCGAGCGGCCCTTGATCACCGTCGCCTGCCATGAAGATTTGTCCGCGACTGATCTGGTCGGGCGATTCTTGCTGGAGGGTGAAGAGACTGTTTGGCACGACGGCCCATTGACTTCGGCAGTGCGCAACGGCGCCATCTGTTATCTCGACGAGGTGGTCGAAGCGCGCAAGGATACAGTCGTCATCATTCACCCGCTTACCGATCACCGTCGCCGACTGCCCATCGAGAAGCGCGGCACCATACTCGACGCGCCCGCGGATTTCATGCTCGTGGTTTCCTACAATCCGGGCTACCAATCAATTCTCAAGGACTTGAAACAATCCACCCGCCAACGCTTCGTGGCGCTGGACTTCGACTACCCACCACCGGAAATGGAAACGGAGATTGTGGCGCGCGAAGGCGGAGTTGATGAAGGCACGGCGCGCGATCTCGTGCTCATCGGCCAGAAGGTTCGCAATCTGCGCGGCCACGGCTTGGAAGAAGGTGTCTCCACGCGCTTGCTGATTTACGCCGCGCAACTGATCACGCTCGGCATCCCGCCGGTCACTGCTGCTGAGACGGCCATGTGCGCCCCCATCACCGACGACCGCGAGCTGCAACGCAGCATCCGCGAGATCATCACGACCGTGATCTAGGATGACGAAGGCGGAGTCCCGTAGGGACGAAATGTTTATAGACCGCGCGTTGCCACATCTGTCTTAGCTCCGTAGGAGCGGAATGTTATCCGCATCGTTGGCCGTTTGACTGGAATATTTCGCTCCTACGGAGCTAGTAATCTAGAAGACCGATGGTGACTATAAACATTCGGCTCCTGACGGAGCGAGAGCGGTCGGTCCTTACTCCAAGGCTTCCTGGCCATCAACGCAAGCTGAGAACAAATGCACGACGAGAACATCGACTCCGAAATTCCCAGCGTTGAGCGTCAGTCGTTTCTCAAGCTAACGCGCGAGCTGGCGAGTTTGCCGCTGGATAAATCAGCCGCGGCACTGGAGACAAGCGCCGCGATCGCCGGCATCTCTTTGCGCGCGGGCATTGAGTTTTTGCGTGCGGCGCCCGCAGCCGCTGAAGTTTTAGAAGCGGCGGAGTTGCGGTCATGGGGGGACCTGGGCCGGCGTCTGGCGATGAGCGATGTCGAAACTGCGATCACCTTTTTCGCGGCAGGAGTCAGCGAACTCAAAGATATTCCGGAGAATGTCCACCCGCAGGTTTTCCAACTGTGCTCGCGGCAGATCACGCTCTCGTCTCAAATCGCGATCGAAACTCTTCGCAACCTACCCGATCTCACAAGAACGATCAGCGATCCCAGCCAACTTGCTTCTATTCTCGAAGTCGCATCCGAAATTTCCCGTAGATCCGCGAAGCATAGCGCCGAGTTTCTTAACCAGGCGCCGGAAGTACTGGAGCGTTTGCGCCGAAGCAAAGATCCGGCGGTGACTAAAAAGGGAGTCGAGCTGGCAGCGGAATTCGCCGCGCGCGCCGGCGGCATTGCCGCAGACGCGTGGACGGCACTCCCAGCCGCGCTAACAAATCTCAACTCACCTAACGCACTAAAGTTACTGGCGAGCACAGAGGGCTTTCTCGAACGCGGCGGCGGCTCGGCCCTGCAAGTCTTGATAACCGGCGGCGAGATTTTGCGAACGCTGCCGGAAATATTCGACGAGTGGGTGATGCTCTTATGGACGGTCGCTAAGCATGGGAGTGCGAGCCTGGTCGCTTTTGTTCGCAGCAGCCCACGGTTTGTGCGCGCCCTCGCAAGCGAACCCGACCACGATCGGCTAATCAACCTGGCTCTGAGCGTACTAAAACTGACACGTGAAATCGCGGAGACTGACGGTGAAGCCGCGCTCGCCTGTTTCCGTTCGAGTTCGTCGGCACTCCGGACTGTCTCAATTGGGCAGTTTGAACAGTGGGCCCGCCGCGGTCTGGCTGCGCACAACAAAGATGCGCGTGCGCGACGCAGTTATTTCGCACTCGAAACGCGCGGCAGCTACGACGCGCTGCGCAGCGGTAGTGATGGACTCGCGTTGGAAGAAGTTCGCCATCTGCTGATCCTCTACATCGAAGGACTAACGGGCGCCGAAGTTGAGATAAGCCCGCTGGCAGCGGTGCCGCTGGAATCTCGAATCGCCGATGGGCGGACAATTCATCTTCCTTCGGTGGTAGCGGAGTTTGCCGACGATGAACTCGACTTCCGTCTCTACAAAGTCCTGGCCGCGCATGCCGCCGGGCAAATCGAGTTTGGTACCTACGAACAAGGAACAGCGCCGCTGCAGGCTTCCTATGCTGCACTCGCCGAAACTTACAATCCTGAAAATGTGGACGCGCTTGCAGCTTTCTCGCTTCCCGATGAGATGCTGGTAGGACAGGCATTCCTGCCTGTCCCTGATTCGGAGGAGTCGTCTGGAAGAGAAAGGACAGACAAGAATGTCTGTCCTGCGGACGTCGACTATCGCCGTGTACTGAACCTATTCCCTCATCCGCAACTCGCCCGCCGCATCTTCGGTACGCTGGAAAACTGCCGCATCGACCGGCGTCTGCGCGGGAAGTATCGGGGGCTCGCTCGCGATCTTGATTTGATTCGCGAGCACCTGCGCCGCGGGCGTCCGTCCGTTACCGAGTTACCCGCCACGCTGGTTCCATTTGAATTGCTTTTTCAAACGACGTTGCTCGGCGGGGCGACCGATGATGCACGACAGTACTACGGCCAAATTGTTTCCGAACTCGAAACTTTAACGACGGAGTATCTAGCCAATAGTTCAGCAACCGTCGCGGATAGTTTGCTGGCGACGAGCCGCGTCTATTCGTTGTTTCAGTCTCTCGCTCCCAATGATGATTCAATTCAGGAAGTTGAAACTCAGGAAGAGCCTGCGGAATCAGAAGAGGAAAATGCGGTTGCCACGGAGAGCTTCAATCGCCGAACGACTGAACAAAAACCGCAGCGGCGCGATGCTCGCGAGCTCTTCAACGCCTGGAACGACACGCACGGCGACGGCGAGCCTGACGAACTCGCGGGCGCTGAAGCCTGGACGGAGGGCGACTCTCCGGAGCAGACGATTGAGGAAGGCGAGGTGGCCTACAACTACGACGAGTGGGATCGTGAACTAACGGATCATCGCCTCGGTTGGTGTCGCGTAATCGAAAAGCGCGTGAAGCACGGCGATCGAATCTTTGTCGAGCAAACGCGCGAGCGCTACAAGGGCGTGATTTCCTCGATCCGTTATCAGTTTCAGCTGATGAGACCCGAAGAATTGCTGCGCGTCACCAATGAAGTGGACGGCGAGGAGTTTGATCTTAACGCTGTGATCGACTACGTCATTGATCGCCGGGCGGCCAGGGTTGGCGGCGGACACCAATCCGAACGGCTCTACACGAAGCGTTTGCGTCGTCGCCGGGATGTGGCCGTGTCTTTCCTGCTCGATCAGTCTTCGTCGACCGCGCGCACGATCGGACGTCATCCGCTGCAGCCATACACGCGTCCGGGCCGGCGCATCATCGAGATCGAGAAAGAAGGGTTGGTGCTGATGAGCGAAGCGCTGGAAGCTGTCGGCGACACCTATTCGATTAACGGGTTCACTTCCGAGGGCCGGCGCAACGTGAAGTTTTATGTCGTGAAGGATTTTGCTGAGAAGTATTCGGACGAAGTGAAGCAGCGAATCGGCGGCATCGCTTTTCAGAATAATACGAGGCTGGGCGCGGCCATACGTCATGCGACAGCGAAACTCGCGAAGCAGGAGGCGCGCACGCGTTTGCTAATCGTCTTGTCTGACGGCCGACCCTACGACCATGATTACGGCGACGCGCGTTACGCGCGCGAGGACACGCGCGAAGCTTTGCGGCAGGCGAAGAACGCTGGGATAACGCCTTTCTGCATTACGGTCGATCGCGAGTCCGAAGCGGAATTGCGCGACCTCTACGGCGAGATTGGCTACACGATTATCGACGACGTGCTTTCGCTGCCTGAGCGCATGCCGGGAATTTATCGCAGGCTGACGACTTAACAACAGGAGGCAGGAGCAGGAGGCAGACGGCAGGAAAACGAACTACCGGCCAGTTTGAGTAGTACCGCTAGTTCGGAGAGAGCTATCGGAGCTCAGGGCCGGAAATCCTGGAGCAGCATGACATCGCTATTTACCACGCCCCGAGAGAGTGCCAACTGCTTGCCGTCTCTTGACCAGGCAAAACCAAAAATTCGCTGCTCTCTAAAATCAGTCAACTGCTTTGGTGGTCCTCCGGCTAAATTCTGCAGCCAGATATTTGAGATGCCGCCGCGCGTATCGACATACGTCAGCGCCCGACCATCAGGTGTCCAATGAATAGTTCGTCCAAACGATCCGCGAATATCAAACATTTTGATGGGTGGTCCGCCTTCAAGGGCAATGATCGCGATCTTATAACCAGCGCCCGGCACCTCCTCATAATTGCACGCGAAGACCTTTCCATCTGGCGAAACGCTCGGTAGCGCCGACTCCTTATCAGTAACTCTCAGCGGCGTGCCACCGTCAGCAGCGACTTTCCAGACCGACCAAAAGCTGGAGGCAGGATCGTACGCCGTATACAGAATCCATTTTCCGTCCGGCGAGTAATCCGGAAAGTAATCGCCGACACCTTTCGTAATCTGTTTGGCATTTCCGCCGTCGATGTCCATCCGCCAAAGATTGGTATTGCCTGTGCTCTTCGAGCCCCAAACGATATGGCCTCCATCCGGTGAGACCACCGGATCAAAATTCTGGCTCGTATTAAGCGACAATTGTCTTTGGCCGCCGGTGCCGTCGGCTGACATGATCCAGACATTTGGCTCGCCTCCGGCGACTGAGCGGTAAACAATTTTTCCCTTGGGAGTCCAGGAAAGTCCGCGCATCCCGTCGTCTCTTTCAGTTCCGGAAGTGATTTGTCTGGCATTGCTGGGATCCGCCTGGGCCGCCAGCCAAATATTCACCAGCCGGTCCGAACGCACAGACGCCAACGTCTTCGAGTCCGCCGTCAAACTAACATCGACATATCCATTGAGGTCATTTGTGATTCGTTTTGCCGTTCTGCCTGTGTACGGGAGATACCAGAGCTGTGGCATGCTGCCCGCTTCCTCCGTAGCCGAAGCAATCAAACCCTTGCCATCTGCAAGCCATGATACCTGTCCCACTTGCCACCAGCGTTGTGCGGTAATCGGCGCTTCAGTTCCATCCGCCACGCGGACGCCAACAACATTTTCGTAGTAACCGCCAGTCGTATTCTGGTAGACACAGGCAATCGTGCTCCCATCGGGTGACCAGGCCGGTGCCATCGTTGAGAAGAAATCGGGAGACGAATGTTTCGCGAGTTCTCTTGCTTCGCTACCGTCGACTTTGGATACGACCAGCGCATTTTCCTTCAGTGAAAGGTATCGCAAAAAGGCGAGTTGCTTGCCATCGGGAGAGAGAGTGATTGGACTCTGAATATCTTCCAGGAGTTTTCTGGGGGGGCCGCCGAGGACGGGAATTTGGAACAAGCCGCCTTTCGCGTTATCCCAATCCGCGGCTACGAAATAGATAACCTGTCCGTCACGAGAGAAGCTGAGTCCACGGAAATGAGCCGCGGCAGGTGGAAGGATCTGGACCTGGCTGGCCACGTCGACTTGTCCAATCCAGATGCTCTGCAGCCCGGCCTCTTCGGAGATGTGTGCCACATACTTACCATCAGGCGAGATGGCGGCGTGCACAGCTTTGCCGGTCGCGGTAAATCGCGTGACCTTTAGCGCTTGCACAGTCGCTGGCGCTTTGCTACGCGCGGCTAGTCTATACAGGCCATACCCCGCAGCGATCGCTGCGAATGCAAATAAGGCGAGGCCAAGCAGCGCATAGCTCTTGTGGCGCTTAATATTGCTGACAATGTATTCAGCGCTTGAGGTTGTGTGGGCAGCTGGAAGGGCAGTGGTTCGCTGCTGAGCCCCCTGGGAAGTTCGCGTGATATATGCGCCGCTTTTGTTTTTGAAGTGACTTGCTCCGCTTGCTCTGGATGAGTTGAAGGATTCGAGCGCTGTTTCGAATTCGAGCTGCTTTTTCAGACGACGCAGATCTACGAGCAAATCCTTAACACCCTGATAGCGCTCGTCTCGATTTTTCTCCAGGGCTTTGAAAACAATGCGCTCAAGTTCCGCGGGAACCGCAGTTACGAAGTTGGAAAGCGGCGGCGGCTCCGTCCTGAGAATAGCCGCGATGACGTCGCTGGGTGTTTCCTGCTCGAAGGGAATGCGCCCGGTGATTATCTCATACAACAAAACCCCGGTACTCCAGATGTCCGTGCGCTCATCTACTTCGCGTCCCCGGGCTTGTTCAGGAGACATGTAAGCAGTTGTGCCTAACACGGTGCCTGGAATTGTGTCTACGAGGGTCAATGTCTCAGCCTCTCTATCAACCGATCTGTCCCAGGCATCTGTCAGCTTGGCCAGCCCAAAGTCCAGCACCTTAAGAATGCCGTCTTCTCTCAGCATGAGGTTCTCGGGCTTGATGTCCCTATGAACCACTCCTGCTTCGTGGGCTGCGGCAAGCGCCGAAGCCACTTGAATGGTCAAATCAAGTGCTTCGGGGATCGTCAGGGTCGTTTGGCTCAGGTACTGACGCAAAGTTTTGCCTTCGATAAATTCGGTGGCAATAAACAAAATCGGTCCGGCCTGACCGATCTCGTAAATCGTGATGATATTTGGGTGGTTGAGTGCAGAAGCAGTTTTGGCTTCCCGCATGAAGCGGCCCATGCGATCATCGATCGACAGCACATCAGCAGGCAGGATTTTGAGGGCCACAGTGCGGTCGAGTTTAGTGTCCCGGGCCAGGTAAACCTCGCCCATTCCGCCCGCCCCAATTCGGGAAAGGACGCGGTAATGAGAAATGACTGTTCCCTCGTGGGCGGCGGCTGGATTCACGATCTACTGGGCTCGAACTTTACTGAATTCTAAATTCCTTGCGGTAGGGCTGTTCGCGCACGACAGCGAACAATAGTGCGGTCGAATTTGACGCCTCAATTGCGAATCACCTCAGCTCCTTTTGGATGCATTCTAACAGACCGCGCGAGAACGGGAGAGAAGTTAGTGGGCAGCGAGACGCGGGCGAGGATCTAAGCGGTTTTCTTGCCAAACCCGCCTCCACCAGGCGTTTCGATTCGCACGCAATCGCCGGCCTCAAGTTCCCAGCTTCCTTTGGCAGCGATCGGTTTAACCTTCCCTTTGCGAATGATCAAATTTCGTCCTGGCTTTCCGGATTCCCCACCCGCCAATCCATAAGGCGCAAGCTTTCTTCTGTCCGCCAGTAGAGACATGCGCGCGGGCGCCAGCGTTTCGATCTCGCGGATGACGCCATCGCCGCCCTGGTGTTTTCCTTTTCCGCCAGAGCCTTTGCGAATCTTGTACTCACGAACACGCAAAGGATACGCATACTCAAGCGCTTCGGCGGGAGTGTTCAGGCTGTTAGTCATGTGCGTGTGGACGGCGCTCAGGCCGTCTTGATCGGGCCGAGCGCCCATGCCGCCAGCCACGGTTTCGTAATAGGAAAACTCACGCCCGATAGAACCAGGGCGCGGATCGATCCCGCCAATCGTCAGATTGTTCATCGTGCCCTGGCTCGCGGCAGGGATCTTGTTTGGCAGCGCTTTAGCTAAAGCTTTGAACAGAACGTCGACAATGCGTTGCGAAGTTTCGACATTGCCGCCCGCGACCGCAGCCGGATGAATTGCATTAACAACCGATCCCTCTGGCGCAACGACTTTAATCGGCGTCATCAAGCCGGCGCTGGCAGGCACGTCACCCGCAAGCAAACAGCGAAAGACATACGAGACGGCGGACACCGTGATTGCCTCGACAGCATTTACTGGCCCGGCGACTTGAGGGGCGCTGCCCGAGAAATCAACGAGCGCTTGTTGTCCCTTGATCATGATTTTTACTTTGATGATGACTTCGCGATCAGTTACGCCATCGTCATCAAGCGCGTCTTCGGCTTCGTAACTGCCGTCGGGAATCAAGCCGATCGCATGGCGCATGAGCCGGGCGGAGTATTCGATCAAGTGCGTTGCATAGTAAGCAGCTTCACGCTCACCGCGACGCTCGACAATTTCCAGCAGACGCGTGGCGCCAGTTTTCAGCGAACCGATCTGCGCCTGAAAATCGCCCCGACGTTCATCATGACTGCGAACGTTTGCGAGGATCAACCGCATCACGTCTCTGTCGATCACGCCGTTTCTAACCAGGCGGACTGGCGGAATACATAGACCTTCGCCGTAAATATCCGTAGCCAGACCCATCGATCCGGGCGTGGCGCCGCCGATGTCTGCATGGTGCGCGCGGTTAGCCACGAAGAAAAGCGGACGGACGACCGACGACCGGAGACCGCGGACAGCCCGGTTCTTAACGGTCGCCGGTCGTCGGTCATCGGTCGTTCCCGTGAAGATAGCGGCCACGAGGGTTACGTCCGGCAGATGCGTGCCGCCGGCGAAAGGATCGTTTAAGGCAACGACATCGCCCGGTTGTAGATCAATTTCCCTTAATGCTGAAGCGACGGCCATCGGCATTGAGCCTAAGTGCACGGGCATGTGATCCCCCTGCGCGATCACCCGTCCCCGGGTGTCAAACACGGCGCATGAGTAATCACGCCGTTCCTTGATGTTTGGCGAAAAGGCCGTGCGCCTGAGCGCGATGCCCATCTCCTCGGCGACCGAAGTGTAAAGCGCGCGATAGATTTCCAAAGTTGTGGGATCGAATGGCATCTGGAGAATGCTCAGTTGGGAAGGGGGCTTGCCCCCGCTCTGTTTCCTAATCATATACCAACTTTGTTTGCGTTAAGACAGCGGGGGCAAGCCCCCTTCCTGACTTGTGAATTTAAGCTACTTGAATGATCAAGTTTCCATAGTTATCAACCTGCGCCCGAGCGCCATGCGGGATCAATGTCGTCGAAGAGTATTCAGTAACAATGCACGGCGTACGAAGACGGGCGCCGGGTGATAACTCATCTCGACGATAAACCGCGACCTGCAATTTCTCTCCATTCAAAAATGCGTCGACGCTTCTGGCTACTCTCGCAGACCCTCGCCCACGCGCCGGGCTGCGTCTCCGCTCAGCCAGTTTCTCAACTACGCCGCTTGAACGAACGCGCGCGCTGACAACTTCGACGGTATTTGATTCCTGCGCGTAGCCATAGCGTTCGCGATGCGCGCGATGAAAACTCGCCGCCAGACTCCGGCGCGTCTGTTTGATGTTTAGTTCAAACGACTGACCCTTGTAGCGCAGAGCGAGCGAGCGCTCATGACGTTGTCTACCCAGGGGAAAGCCCTCGCGACGCAAAGCGGTTGCGGCCGTGCGCTCCATCTCTTTGAAAGTCTTCTCCAACTTCTTTTCAACTCCGGGCGCAATCTCCAACATCGTGGTGCGGCTCTGGTCCTTTACCACGTCGGCCGCTAACACGCCGATTGCGGAAAGCGCGCCCGCGGAGTTTGGCACGATGATTTGCGGAATACGCAGTGCCTGGGACAGTTCAACCGCATGCAGCCCGCCGGCGCCGCCGAAGGGAAGCAGCGCAAACTCGCGACTGTCATAGCCGCGCTCAACTGAGATTCGCCGCAGCGCGCGTTCCATGTTTGTGTTCGCCACGGCCAACACTCCCTGCGCCGCCTCAATCGCACTCACCTCCCGGCGGGCGACTTTGCTCATCTCCTTCGCCAGTTGGTTCATGACTTTTTGCGAGCGCGTTTCGTCGAGTTCGAAATCGCCGCCAAGCAGACCGGCGCCGCCAAAGTGGCCGAGCAGCAGATGTGCATCAGTTACTGTCGGCAGTAACGAACGGCCGTAGCAGGCTGGGCCGGGATCAGCGCCCGCCGATTCCGGTCCAACTCGCAGCGAACCGCCTTCGTCAACTCTGGCGATCGAGCCGCCACCCGCGCCGACGGTGTGAATGTCCATGACCGAGACGGCAACCGGCAGCCCGGCGACCGCAGCTTCGTTGGTCATGCGCAGACCGTCGCGCCCGCAGAGCGCCACGTCGGTGGAAGTCCCGCCCATATCGAAAGTGATGATCTTTTCAAAACCCGCCGCCCGCGCTGCGCGCAGGGCGCCAACCACGCCGCCGGCCGGCCCGGAAAGAATTGTGCGTACAGGTTCGCGCGCGGCGACGGAAGCAGAAATGCTGCCACCGGAAGACTGCATTACGCGTAAGCTTCCGGTGTTCGTTGCCAGCCTTTGGAGATAAGTTCCCATCAACGGTTGCAGGTAAGCGTTGATGGTCACTGTGGAAGTGCGTTCGAATTCTCGATACTCGGGAAGAATCTGATGCGAGACTGACAGCGGCAGGCCGAGGACGGAAAGCGCTGCTGCTACCCGTTCTTCAAACCCAGGGTCTACGAATGAAAACAACAGGCAGATAGCGACTGAATCGACCTTCGCTTTCCCGAGCCGCCGAATCAAAGCAGACAACTCTGTTTCGTCGAGCGCTTCGATTACTTTGCCTGTCGACGTCACACGCCCACCTACTCCGAAGCGCAGGAAATCGGGCACGAGCGGCGGCGGCTTCACTGCATTCAAGTTGTAAAGTTCAGGCCGGGCTTGCCGGCCAATCACCAGTACATCTTCAAATCCACGCGTGGTGACGAGCGCAGTGCGAGCGCCACGTCGCTCGAGCAATGCATTCGTGCCGACGGTTGTGCCGTGGACTACTTCGAGGTTTTTGAGTGCTACGCCTGTCTTTTCTGAGATGGTTTGCAGGCCGGCCGCGATGGCGCGAGAGGGATCTGAAGGTGTCGACGCGACCTTGAATATTTCAAGACGATCTTTTGCTGCAAAGACAAAGTCAGTAAAGGTGCCGCCGGTATCAACTCCAACGCGAACCTTGCGAACACGTTTTGGTGATCGCGGGTTCCCATTTGCCTTTGTAGTCATGTGACTGCGGTACGAGACACGAAGAGTTCAGATTTAGCAGGAGCCAATATAGTCACAAGCAAAAACGTTGACAAGAAAGGCACGGTGACTAAATATAGCCAGCGATTTTCGGAACGACACTGATTAACCGCAAAGGCGCGAAGAGCGCCAAGGAGATATAGGAGGCAGGGCACGAGGCAGACGGCAGGACAACGAACGCCACAAACGATTTCCATCCTTCGTGTTCCTGCTCCTGCTTGGCGCCTTGGCGGTTACATTTTTATTGTATAGGTTAAGAGGAGGTCCCCGATGAAACCGAATTCATGGTTCAGTAGTTTGCTTGCGCTGGTCTTGTTTGTTGCTTGCGTGTTGGCTTGCAATAAATCTGGAGCGGGCGGTGCGAAAACGGAATCGCCCGGAAACAACAGCAACTCCGCGCAGCATCCCGCCACACCTCCCAGCGATATCGCCGGTGAGTATACAGTCGTCGGCACGAACGAGAACGGCAGCCCCTACAAGGGCGCACTCGAAGTCATCAAGCATGGCGATGTTTACCAGTTTCGTTGGAACGCCGGCAAACAATACGACGGCATCGGCATACCGAACGGCGGCGTGGTGGCGGTGGCTTTCACTGGCGGCGCCACGGGCGAGGGTTGCGGTGTAGTGAGCTATCAAATTCTTGCGGACGGCACGCTCGACGGCCGCTGGGGCTCCTGGGGTGTGAATGAAAGCGGCACTGAAAGAGCCGAACGCACCAGCGGGTCAGAGGTGGCGGGCGACTACAATGTCACCGGAAAAAATCCCAATGGCAGCAGCTACAAGGGCACCCTGGCGATCACGCCGAAAGCGGGCGGCTATACGTTTGTCTGGAGTAACAACAGCTCCGGCTTTGGCATCAAGCAAGGCGATACGCTTTCGGTAGGAATCGGCGGCTCGCGTTGCGCCTTCGTGGCTTACGAGATCAAGCCGGATGGAACGTTAGATGGAGTTTGGGGCGGCTACGGTAGTGACAAGACGGGAACTGAGAAGGCGACTAAGAAATAAGGAGACAGAAAGCAGAAGGCAGAAGGCAGAAAGCAGTAAGCAACCTCCTCCTCGTTTTCTGCTTACTGCTTTCTGCCTTCTGCATTTTGCCTTCTATATTTTCACAAAGCCGCCACTCACGTTCGACTTGCGCGCGGCGTCCATCGCCAACTGCGCGCGATAACCATCTTCGAACGTAGCCGCACCCTCCACTGACGTTCGTCCTTCTTTGAGCGCGGTAACGATCGCTGATGAAAAAGCTGTAAAGCCTCGCGACCAACTTCCGTCGCGCATCCCGGGAGCGATCGGATCCTGATCAACCTGCACCGGTCGCCACGTACCGGAGCCTGCCGGTGAATGCCAGAGTTCGCCGGTTTCTTCTACCATCAATGCGCCGCTGCTGCCATAAACTTCCAACTGGTTTTGCAGCTTCCCTGATTCAACCACCGAAAGAGATGCAGCGCCGGTAGCGCCTTTAGCAATTGGTGACTCAGCAAAACGCAGCAGCATTCTGACGGTATCGTCCGACGTTACGGGGCGCATCGTCCCGCTCGTCTTGTCGGGACGTTCGGCAACATGCGTGGAGAGGACGCAGCAAACTTCGCTGACTTCTGTGCCCAGCAACCAGCGAAATGAATCAATCGCATGCGAGCCGATCGCGCCCAGCGTGCCGCCGCCCATCGTCTCATCCGACCACCAGTCCCAATTTCCCAAAACGCCGCGATAGTCGGAGCGGAAAACGTAATTGCAGTGGCGCACGGTGCCGATTTCGCCGTCGTGCACCATCAAGCGCATTTTTCGCCGGCTGCTCAGGAACCGTAATTCGTGATCGATCAGGGCGAGCACGCCGGCTTCGCGCGCGCGATCAGTCATACGGCTGGCCTCGGCGGCGTCCATGGCCATCGGCTTTTCGCAAAGCACAGCCTTGCCTTGCTCAAGAGCGGCGAGCGTGATTTCCCTGTGGGTCGCCGGAGGCGTAACTACGCTCAACAGATCGACATCATCCCTGGCAACCAGCTCTTTCCAATCACTAGCCACGTGTTCAATGCCAAACTCGGACGCGACACTCTCGGCACGTTCACGACGCCGGCTCGCAATCGCCACCACGCGCGCGCCTTGGCAATTGCGAAAGCCGGGAATCTGCGTCGTTCGCGCAAAGCCGGCGCCAACAATTCCGATACCTATAGTTTTGTCGCTAGTCAACTTCAGCTCTCTCCACAACTAAACCGTAAGCCCAACCTCTTAGTGCCTGAGGTTTCCTTTGTATCGCCTTGAAGACCTTAGGCGGGAGTGAGTGTATCACGCAGTCCTTTGGGGGTTGCAAATCGCACTTAGCGCTGACCGAGAGCAGAGGCGAGTGACTATGCACGGCAGCTCCGTTGCTCGGGCGCCGGGCTTTTCAAGTTGCTTTCCTGAGTACAAGTACCCACAATTCTATGGGGTGCAATCCGAGTTCGCGGTTTTGAGTTAACACCAAAATCAAACATAAATGTTTCTTTATTTGTCCAGATCACGTTTATGTCGTTCATGAGCAAGACAGCAGCGTTCGTGGGTATGAAGGCCCTGCGAAATTTGGTCTCCGATTCGATGGCCATAGATATGGGATCGGCGGCCACCATCATTTCTGTGCGCGGGCGGGGCATAGTGATAGATGAGCCATCCCTGGTCGCCGTCGACTCCAATACCGGAGAAGTGATAGCGCTTGGGATTGAAGCGCAACAGATGGCCGGCCGTGAGGCCCGCGATGTTACGGTGATCGCTCCCTTGCTTGACGGGGTAGTAGCAGACTTTGAGAGAACCAAGGAGATGCTGGCGCATTTTGTACGCAAGGCACGCGGTGGCAAGTCCTATTTTAGCCGTCGTGCAATGATGAGTGTCTTGTCTGGAGTAACACAAGTGGAGGAGCGGGCGCTGGTCAGCGCTGCCGAGCATGCACGCATCGGCCGGGTAGTGATGATTGAAGAAGGACTGGCGGCCGCCTTCGGCGCCGGTGTGCGAGTAGATGACCCACGCGCTTCCGCGGTTGTTGATATCGGCGGCAGCACCACCAATGTGGCCATCATCGCGAACGGCGAAATTGTTCATGCCCGAGCTGAACGAATCGGAAGTGAGGACATTAACGCGGCCATTATCGACCATGTTCGTCGTCACCGCGGGTTGATCATCGGTCCGCAGTCCGCGGAGCGTCTGAAGTTGGAACTCGGTTCAGCGACTCTTCCAGGCGACCTGGCCGCTGAGGTGACGATCAAAGGAGTCGATGTTTTGACGCGGAGCCCTGGAGCTATCGAGATTACGGCCGGCGAACTCTATCCGATCGTTCTGCAGGTTGTTCGCAAGATCGTTGCAGGAGTGAACACAACTCTTACTGAGCTTCCCCCTGAAGTTGGCGGGGACATCTACGAACGGGGAATCATTCTTACGGGTGGCGGTGCGCAGTTTGACGGTCTTAAAGATTTTTTTCGGGAGCAAACCAAA
>JANMQG010000004.1:0-3201 GCA_031370285.1 Chloracidobacterium sp.
ATGTGTTGCAGGGTTGAATCGCGATCGTTTTCGGTAAGTTTACCGAGTTGGATTCCCTTAGCAAGATTGCGCTCGATCGCCTCTATGCCGCGAGCCAGAGAATCGCGATCGACGTCGCGGAGCAAGACCTTGTAGCCCGCCCCCGCAGCCACCTGCGCGATTCCGTGTCCCATGGTGCCTGCGCCGATGACGCCTACAGTTTCAATACTTTGCGGAGCCGTGCCTGCGTTCAATCGTTTCCCTTAGTTTTCTGTAAAGCTGAAATTCTCTATCAGTAAGGCCGTAGCTCGGATTCGACTACTCTAGTATGGCTAGTTATACTATGGGCGAACCGAAAACGCCATACTTTCGGGCATTTAGTCATAATTTTTCAACTTCTCGAAAGGGACGGAAAAGACTCCATGCCGACGCAAACGCTTTATAGAGAGGTCGTAATCATTGGTTCCGGGCCCGCCGGACTGACCGCCGCGATTTACTCCGCCCGCGCCAATCTGAAGCCGCTCTTGATTGACGCGCCCCCCGACGCAGAGAAACAAACAACCCCCGGCGGCCAACTAATGATTACCACTGACGTCGAAAACTACCCGGGATTTGCAGAGGGTATTCAGGGTCCGGAGTTAATGGTGGAGTTTCGCAAGCAGGCGGAACGCTTCGGGACAGAGTTTCTCGAAGGTTGGATTACCGAAGCCGATTTGAGCGAGCGGCCGTTTAGACTGCAGACCAGCAATTACATCGTCAACGCCGAGACACTGATCATCGCGACCGGCGCGTCCGCGAAGTGGTTGGGAATTCCCGGCGAGGCCAAGGTGCCCGACGGTTTTGGCGGCAATGGCGTCTCGGCTTGTGCAACCTGTGACGGTCCGTTGCCAGGGTTTCGCAATAAAGAACTGGTTGTAGTTGGCGGCGGCGACACGGCCATAGAAGAGGCCACGTTTCTGACGCGCTACGCTGCGAAAGTTTACCTGGTTCATCGCCGCGACAAACTGCGCGCGTCGAAGATCATGCAGGACAAAGCGTTCAAAAATAAGAAGATTGAATTTATCTGGAACACCGGGATCGAAGAGATTCTGGGTGAACCAGCGGCGGGCGTCACTGGGGTGCGCTTGCTGCACTTGCAAACCAAAGAAGCGCGCGTGCTTCCCTGTGCCGGCGTCTTCATCGCCATCGGCCATAAACCAAACACGGATCTTTTCAAGGGACAGATCGAGATGGATGACGTTGGCTACATCAAGACTTCCCATCGCTCAACTGCGACCAATGTGGCAGGCGTGTTTGCCTGTGGCGACGTGCAGGACTCAATTTACCGGCAGGCAGTTACGGCGGCGGGCACTGGCTGCATGGCCGCGCTCGACGCGGAAAGATACCTGGATCATTTGCCGGTAGCCACGCTTGAGGGCGATGAAGTGACGATCGAGGGCGAACATGTGAGTCCGGATCATAAAGCGGCGATCATTAGCCTGACGGCAGAATGATGCCCAACTGATCGTTAGAACCTACAACAAAACGATCGAATCGTCTGGTTGGCGACGCCGTGGCAGCGGAGCTGGTTGTTGGAATGGCTCGGCTTCGGGAGTCTGGAAGTATTTAGGGCAAGCTTCACAGTAAAATCCCAGGTGCTTCTTGCGGTCCTCGCACTGATTGCAATCCAGCGTTTGGCCCACCACCCTTAAAGCCTCAACCAGCGGCAGCAGCACGCGTCCCCGTTCCGTAAGCGCGTACTCGATGTGCGGTGGATTCCCGCCAAAGTCCGTGCGGTCGATAAGCTTGTCCTTCACCATATCGCGCAAGCGCGCCACCAGCGTGCGGCTGCTGATTGGGAAAAGCCCGGTGTGTAACTCCATCGTGCGTCTGGGGCCGGCGGCGAGATCGCGCGCGATCAGCAACGTCCATTTGTCGCCAATCATCTGTAGCGCAGCGGAGATTGGGCAGCCATCAATTTGCCGTCGTCGCAACTGTTACACCCCGCATCAAGTAGTTCAGAGTCCAACCTTCAGGTTGTGCTTTTTCATCGGCAGGCTAAAGCTCGAACTCTAAACTGCAACCAATCACTTCACCACATTTATTGCGCGACTAGTCGTGTTATAGCCGCCGTTCTCGACCGGTCTGCCATCCTTGTCCAACAACTCGAGACGCACCGTGTGCTTGCCATTGATCCAACCGGATAACCAGATAGGCTCCCACTTGTCGATAAACTTCGGGTCGTCATCGTCAACGACATACCTAACGCGATACTCGCCACCGTCGCCCTTCAACTTTGCGCCGGTGAGCCAGAAATCGATCATGATTGGATCGGCGTCTGCACCTTTATATTCACCCTTGGGTCGGCTGTAGGTTAGTAAAGCCTTTGACGGATTGACTTCGCCGGCAGTGCTGGCGGGAAAATCCTTGCCTTCACGCGGCGGCGCTGGACTTTGGCTGGTGTTATTGTCCGCCATCGTCTGGCCGCTGGTGGTCGTTGTCGGCTTCGAGGCATCTCCGCCACCCTTGACGGTGAATCTCACCATCTGAAAGGCGCCGGCGCTCTTGTAACTTTCGTGCCAGGGACGCGAGGGAAATACTCGCAAGGTGTGTTTGCCCGCCACCACATTGCGCAACTCGAACGGCTGGCCCAACTCGTAATAGGCTTCGTAGGGTTGGTTATCCAGAATGACGTGAATGTGATTGCCCTTGCCGGTCGCCAGATCCTTGTGTGGCATGTAGCCCTTCAAATCACCGCTGAGATCGAGCTTCACTTCAACTTTGGAACCGTTGATTACCGCATCTTTTCGGGGTGAAACAATCTTAACGGTGGGCTTGGCTTCGTCCTGTTCGCCGCGCGTCTTCATCTGATCCAAAATCTTTTGCGGTCGTACCACCAGCGTCAGCGTTTGCGTGGGCGGCGGCGTCACCGTGGTGGTCGCAGTGGTGCCGGCATTGTCGGAGTTGCCCGCCGCATACGAAGCAAACAGAAGAGCGAACGTCGCAAGTGCTAACAATAAAAGGAGAAGGTTTCTATATCGGCCCATGTGTCCCTCCGCGAATGGTAATGACCTGAAGATGAAACGAATTAATTTTTTGGTAAGTGTACTCTGACGGAGACAGTTAGCCAATAAGGCTAAGGCGCGACGAGAAGGCAGAAGGCAGTAAGCACTAGGCAGAAAGCAGAAAAACAACATCCGCGGTCTCCTGCTTTCTGCCTAGTGCTTACTGCCTTCTGCCTTC
>JANMQG010000021.1:0-29113 GCA_031370285.1 Chloracidobacterium sp.
AGCGGCAAACTGAGTTTAGCCCGGCGTTTCAACGCCGGGTCACAAGCGCAGTCGGGGATTTCGTCGCGTCAGCGACGATTGAAGGATCTCATTCGTCGCTGACGCGACGAAGAAAATGCTGATACTCGAATGGTCCCGGCCTTGAAAGGGCGGGCTAAACTCAGGCCGTCGCTAACGCGACGAACGGTTGGGTGTCCTGCTTGCGAGGAGAATTCATATGCTCATATTCGCTCTCATCACTTCGTTACTATTCGCCGGCGCGCCGGCATCCACCGTCGACGGATACGGTCACGTCGCCTTCGCCAACTCTGGCGCGCCCGCAGCCCAAGCTGACTTCAGCCAGGGCCTGGCGCTGCTCCACGACTTCGAGTACGCGGCAGCCGCGGCCGCGTTCCGGCGCGCACAGTCCGGCGACCCCGGCTTCGCGATGGCCTACTGGGGCGAGGCGATGACCTTCAACCATCCGATCTGGTTTCAGCAGGATATCAATGCCGCGCGCGCCGCCCTGAACAAGCTGGCGCCGACCGCCGCGGCGCGTCGGGCCAAGGCAAACACCGAACGCGAGAAGGCATACCTCGATGCGGTCGAAATCCTTTATGGAGAAGGAAGCAAGAAAGAGCGCGACTTCCTTTACGAAAACGCGATGGCGAAATTGAACGAGCGCTACCCGGATGACGTCGACGCGGCCGCTTTCTACGCGCTCTCGATCCTTGGCACCGCGCACGCGGGCCGCGACATCGCGACCTACATGCGCGCGGCGCGCGTGCTGGAGGAAGCCTGGATCGACCATCATGAACATCCGGGACTCGTCCACTATTTGATCCACAGCTACGACGATCCGGCGCACGCGCCGCTCGGCCTGCGCGCGGCGCGAATCTACTCGAGGATCGCGCCCGACGCGGGGCACGCCCAGCACATGACCTCGCACATTTTCCTGGCGCTCGGGATGTGGCCGGAGACCGTTCAAGCTAACCTCGCCGCGATGGCCGCCGTGGACCGTATGCGCGCGGCGCAGGGGAAGAACCCCGCGCGTTGTGGCCACTACCCGAGCTGGCTTGGATACGCTTACTTGCAGCTCGGAAAGGTGAACGAGGCCAGGGCCGCGTTGGCAGCGTGCCGCTCTACCCTCGACACGCAAGCCGCGATGGATCATCCAGGCATGTCGATGGATCCCGACGATAGCCTGACCGGCGGCTTCGCCAACATGCGATTGCGCTACCTACTTGACACCGACGACTGGCAGGGCGAGGTTGCGAACTGGTCTCTGCCGAAGACTGCGGGCCCGGGCGCCCGGCTCGACTTCGCGTTCGCACGAGTGTTGAGCGAAATCGAACGAGGCAAGGTCGCCGACGCGCGGCAGGCGTTGGGCGAACTCGAAGCGGTCGGCCGCGCGGTCGCCGACAGCGAAACGAAGCGCGCGAATCCCGATCCGAGTTATCGCGTTCGTCCAGAAATCTTCCTGCTTGAAGCCCGGGCTCTGCTCGCCGAGCGCGAAAGCGACCTGGCCGGCGCCGAGAAGCTTCTGCGCCAGGCGGTCGGTCTGGAGGAAACGCTCCCGATCGACTTCGGCCCGCCCATGATCGACAAGCCGACCCACGAGCTCCTGGGTGAATTTCTACTCCGTCGCGATCGGAAAGACGACGCCCGCGCCGAATTCGAGAAGGCCCGGGCCCGCACTCCAGGCCGCCGCCTGGCCGAGCAGGGATTCGCGGCCTCCTCTGCCGGCGCGGCCCTCCGACGGTCGCCGTGAGCGACCGCGATGGCGCAGCCGAGCCTGGGGCTAACACTCTCTCCGCCCGCTGTTCCATTGTTGTTTTGAACCGGCGGGAAGAGTTGGCACCCCCGTTTGCGGCTTGGCCGTTCTGGTGCGCGGCAAGTCTCTGACCTGCCGAAAGCTTTCTAAACTATTCACGGTCTCTGACCGTCGATTCAGGTCGGAGACCTGAGTCATATTCGTAACGCAGCCGGCAAGTCGGAGACTTGCCGCTCACCGGAAAGGCAAAGCCCGCAGGCTCCAGGCTACCGCTCTGGGTTCCGAACCCGTCGACCCACAATGCAGAAAACTTTGCCTCGTCTCTAACCTCCGGTGAGACGTTCCTTAACTTGTCATGTCACTTCGCGTTGTTGATAATCGCCGCGCTCTGTCAACTCTGACGTTCGATCCGCACAATTGAGGAGGTTGATATGTCGCTTCATGGAAAACTGGCGCTGATCACTGGAAGCTCGCGCGGGATTGGTCGAGGAATCGCGCTGAAGCTCGCGGAGAGTGGCGTCAAGATTGCCGTCCATTACTACCAGAATGAGCAGGCCGCCAGCGACACGCTCGCGGCAATCCGCAAGCTTGGCTCGGACGGTATCGTCGTTCAGGCCGACGTGACACACCCGGACGAAATCACCGCGATGCTCCGCAGGGTGAAGGCCGAATTCGGGAAGCTCGATATCTTCGTCAGCAACGCACGCCCCGAGACGCCCGCTTTTTTTCAAGCGCCGATGGACATCACCCTGGAACAGTGGGACGCGGCGTTTGATTCGCAGGCGAAGGCGTTTCTCGTGGCCGTGCGTGAGGTCGTCGGGTTTATGGGTGACGGAAGCAGAATCTTCGCGATCACTTACGCGCAGGGGAGCCGTACGGGCGGGCTGCAGCCCTGGGTCGGCATGGGATCGGCCAAGGCAGCGCTCGAGTCCCTCGTTCGCTACTTCGCGGTGACGTTGGCCAAACGGGGCATCACCGTGAATGCCATCAGCCCCGGATGGACGGAGGACAGCGTCTTGAACACGCTGCCGACCGAGGCCCAAGAGCTCATCAGGAACTGGCACGCCCGCGGGTGGACGCCAATGGGCCGCCTGGGAACGCCGGAGGATATCGGGAACGTGGTGACACTGTTTTGTTCGGACCACGCCGGCTGGATCACCGGGCAGGTGATCTACGCCGATGGTGGAGCGTCACTGATGAACCCGGAAGTCCCGACCGAAATCCAGCTAGGCTAAGTGCGTCGGAACATGTCGACCGACAATGCGCGGTCTAACACAGCACTGGAGCCGACGGCGCCAGTGAAATGAGGGCGCCGCGGTGCACACGTCGAGTCGGCTCGTCATTTCATCTCGTGCTCATCGTGTGCCCGTCGCGCAGGTCATGCATTTCAGGTCGAACTGCATGACGAAGGAGTTGGTTATGCCGTGGACGGTGTACTGTGTCGTGGCGGTGCCGCGGGCCTGATCACGTCCCGACTTCGGGATGAACGCGGATCCCTGCACCTGCCCGCCCGTAAACGTGCTGAGCGGGACCGTGAACCCGGCACCATTGGCGACGGCCGTGATTGGTCACTGCGAGCCCAGAATCGCGTAGGTGCCGCCGCCGGAGTTCGGGACAACGTCGACGACGTGGAGCTCGCCGGTCGCCGTTCCATCATCGGGCGCGACGCGGGCTGTTTACAGAAGTGTAGCCGGGTAGGACTCGCGATTGAGAATGATCGGGTTACTAACAGGAAGGCTTTCAGCTACGCGCGGCGCTTAGTTCAACAGATGAGGTGAGTCGGCGAATCGCCACCGACTCACGCCGAAGTCGTGAAACACCTTAGCCTGGGGTAAGCGCGTTTCGCGCGTCACCCCAGGATCATGGTACCGCCCCATCCCGTGAGCGCTGAAAGCGCGAAATACATTTTATTATGCAACCCCTTCAGGGTAGATATATCGCATTGGACTCAAACCCGGGGTGTTACGCCGGGCTAAGTTATCCAACGCCTTCGGCGTAAGCGTCTGGCAATGGATCAGGCGAGCACGCCCATTGTTGTTTTGATGTCCGATAAGCTTTAGCCCGGTCGTTGTCGGATGAAATCGACAAACTGAAGCTTATCCACTTTGGACGGGAGCGCGAACGGCCGGTCCTCACCTTGTCATTGCCTTCAACGTTGTCGATAATCGCCGCGCGCGGGTCAACTTTGACGTTGAGCGCTTGCTTTATCAACGGCCGTTGTTCATGAACTTAGCTGAAGGATAAAGATGAAAGCCTGCCCCACCTGTAACCGGACTTATGAGGATGATACTCTTGCTTTCTGTTTGGATGATGGCGCGCGTCTGTCCCCTGCATATGACCCTCAGGCAACCCTGCTGGGACCGAGAACTATTATGCTTGACGTTGTTTTGAAACGGTTTGACAACCCTGACGAGGTTCGCCTTTGAACTGCACTGACTAATGGAGAGCAAGATGAAAACCATCCGCGTCCTTTCAATCATAGTCCTGATGTTAGCTGCTTCGGTCACCTTTGCTCAAACGTCCCGCACCACAACCGCAGCCGCTAATCGAAGCTGGCCGAGTTTTTGGCAGCAGTTCAGTGCGGCTATCAATAAGAAAGATCATTCAGCCCTCAAAAGCATGATGCCGAATGACTTCTATGATGGTGGCGGAGGCTCAACGCCTACTGAGTGGCTGCAATATATCGATGAAAACGAACGTAATGGATCTTGGAGAGATCTACGAAGATCCTTTGCACGGGGAACCACAGTCAAGAGAAATTGGAGTAGCAAAGGAATACCAACGAGAGTTACCAAAGACAATGGGTATTACTTTGAATTCCGCAAAGACAAGAAATGGTATTTCGCCGGAGTAGTCGGTGACTAGATAGTTGGCGACCTGGTGTGAAAGCACTATCACGCCGAAGGCGTGAAATATCTTAACCTGGGGTAAGCGCGTTTCGCGCGCCACCCCAGGATCATGGTCCCGCCCCATCACCTGAGCGCTGAAAGCGCGGCATACGTTTGTTGTTCAACCCCTTCAGGGTTGCAACTTCGTGGCAGACCACGAACTTTAACCCGGTCGTTGTCGGACGACATCGAATCCTTGAGCGCTGAAAACGCGAAATGCAAAAGCCTGAGGCAAAGCCCCAGGGTAGAGTGTGTAATAAGAGTTGAAGCGCTGAAGGCGCGAAATCGTTACTGCTGACACAAACAATTGCGCGAAGGCGGGCTTCACCATCATTGCGCGCTTTCAGCGCTCGGGCGCGTCGCCGACTCCCACCTGGGCCGTTGGCCCAGGCCTTTGCATTTCGCGCCTTTGGCGCTGAGTCTTGATGTCCGATTGGCTTTAGCCCGGTCCGTACCTTGTCATTGACTTCGACGTTGTCGATAATCGCCGCGCCCGGGTAGACTCCGACGTTAGCTGTTTCCTTTTGCGGCGGCACAGTGCAACAGAGTTGGAGACACTCTAGTGATAAGCATTAGTGCACTTATCGATCTTTTCCGGCACATGGAGTGGGCTGATTCGTCTGTCTGGACTGCGGTGCTCGCGTCCGAGAGCGCGCAAACGGATGCGAAACTTCGCGACTACCTTTATCACTTGCATCTCGTCCAGCGTGCATTCCTGCGCGTTTGGCGCGGAGAGCCGCGCGAAAATCCCTACCCAACGTTTAATGATGCGCAGTCGCTAATGGTGTGGGGTCACAGTTACTACTCCGAAGCATTCAGCCAGCTTGGGACGCTAAGCGATGACGAAATAGCGAAGCCAATGCCGGTGCCGTGGGCGGCGATGGTGGCCAAGCGGCTGGGACGCGCACCGGAGACAACCACTATCGGCGAGACCGCGCTTCAAGTGGCGTTACACAGCTTGTACCATCGAGGCCAGGTCAATGCCCGCCTGCGCGAAGTTGGCGGGGACCCACCCTTAGTAGATTACATCGCGTGGGTATGGCTGGGCAGGCCAACGCCTGATTGGCCCCCGTCGCTTATTGAGAAGCATTAACCGTAGATGAACGTGCATCAGGCGAGCACGTCCATTGTTGTTTTGATGTCCGATAAGCTTTATTGGCTTGTCGCTTTCGTACCCAATCGACAAACTGAAGTTTATCGGACAATGGACTCAACTCCGCCGGCAGTTGGCGTTGAGCAGCGCCCCTTCCGCGACGGTCAACTCGGGCGTCGTCACTTCTCCCGTCACGTTTGCCGTACAGCCGAGCACAAGTTCTTTACTCGCGCGGATATCCCCTTCGACTTTCCCGTTTATCTTCGCGACTGCAACATCGATTACCGCCTGGGTAATCTGCGCGCCATCGCTGACGATGAGTGTGCCAGCTGAAGAACTAATGCGCCCCGAGAAGTGCCCATCAATGCGCAGCATCGATTTGAAATGCACCTCGCCGGTAAACTTCGTGACATCACCTATGAAGCCCAGCCAATTATCTTTTGGGATATTAATCCGCCGGCTCTGTTCCTCGCGCCTCGCAACTGCCTGAGTGCTCATTGCTCGCCCTCTTTCTATTCTTTTGTAACGTTTATGAGTTTGAAGTGAAGCTGAGGATTGGTGTCACGCCACCTCTGCCGCTGCGCATCCGGGAGAAAGGAAGAATACCTTAGTCCCAGAACTATAACACCGCAGCGGGAGTTAGATGTTACGATTGTGTTGCCGTTCTGAGACACTGCAAGGCGTGCACGAATTAAGGGGTCACTTTTTCGCTCCGCCTGGGGGACTCAACACATGAAGAGAATCAACAGCGCCAAACTCTTATTTGTTTTACTACTCGCAGGGTCAACGATCTTCGCACAGCAAGGCGCGGGTCCCCTTCCGTCTGGTCCTTTGAAGTTTGGCGCATTTGAAGTCCGGTTTGATCCCGGTGGAACTTTCACACTTCAAGGCCAGGGCTGGCCGGCACTGAGCGGCAACTGGAAAACCAACGGCGCCGTGATTGAGTTGGCAATGTCAGGCGGGCCGGGCGGTTGCGATGGAGCGGGGCGTTACGAGTTTCGCGTCGACGGAGATAGCGAGAATAGGGGCAAACGCGTCAGCTTCACGGTTGTTTCAGATGATTGTGTGGTGCGCCGGATGATCGTCAACGGCAGCACCTGGGCGCCCGCCGAGGAAGCAAAGGCGATACCTACGCGACGCATCACGCTGACTTCGGGCGCACGATTGTCGCTGCGGCCTGTGCTGAAGAACGTGAACGGGAGCTGGCCGTCGTTTCGTGGACCGCAGGCTTCCGGTATCGCAGAGAAGCAGAACCTGCCGGATCGCTGGGACGTTAAGAGCGGGGAAAACATTCTCTGGCAAACTCCAATTCCCGGGCTCGCGCATTCCAGTCCCGTCGTTTGGGGCAAGCAGATCTTCGTCACCAGCGCCGTTAGCGGCGATCCGAAGGCCACCTTCCGGCCCGGTCTGTACGGCGACGGCGACGCGTCTAAAGACCACTCGCTGCACCGTTGGACTATTTATGCGATCGATAAACGCACGGGGAAGATCACCTGGCAGCGCGTGGCCCACCAGGGCGAGCCTGTTGACAAGCGCCACATCAAATCGACATACGCCAACTCAAGTCCAGCTACCAACGGACGCATCGTTGTCGCCTGGTTTGGGTCGCAGGGAGTTTATGCTTACGACGTCAGCGGGCGACTCCTTTGGAAGGTTGATCTGGGCCGGCTGGACCTCGGCGCCTATGACATCCCGACGTACGAATGGGGCCCAGCGAGTTCCCCAATCATCTGGAACGACCTGGTAATTCTGCAGTGCGACACGCAAACCGACTCATTCCTGCTGGCGCTCGATGCCGCAACGGGCGAGACCGTTTGGAAGACTGATCGAGATGAACTGCCATCCTGGGGCACGCCGACGATCGCTACCACTCCTACCGGTCCCGTGCTGGTAACCAACGCTTCGAATTTCATTCGCGGTTACGATCCGCGCACGGGAAAAGAGTTGTGGCGTCTCGGAGGTAGTTCAAAGATCACCGCGCCCACGCCGATCTTCGCCGAAGACTTGTTTGTGGTTGCCAGTGGTCGCGGACCGGAACGTCCAATTTTTGTCGTACGTCCCAACGCGCGCGGCGATCTGACTTTGCCGGACGGCAAGACGGCCAGCGAGGCGATCGTTTGGAGTCGGACAGGCCGCGGCTCTTACATGCCCACGCCGCTCGTCTACAATGGGATCCTCTACGTGCTTGCAAACAATGGAATGTTCGACGCCTACAAACTTAAGACGGGTGAAGAACTGTACCGACAGCGCCTACCGACTGTAGGCAGCGGCTTCAGCGCGTCGCCCGTGGCGGCGGACGGCAAGATTTACCTGTCAAACGAAGATGGAGAGATGCTGGTGATAGCCGCCGGCGAAAAGTTTAACCACCTCGCGACGAACTCCCTGGGTGAGTTACTGATGGCCACGCCGGCGATATCTGATGGTGTGATGTATGTGCGCTCGTCAGCTAGTTTGTTCGCGATTGGACGAAAGCGTTAGCGGAGATCAAGACGCATGAAACTTATTCTTACCCTTTCGGTCATCCTATTCGCAGTGCCAATCGTAGCGCGGCAGGCGATTCCCCCAATCAGGAACTTCCTTTGCGTCAACGACCAATTCTGTACCGGTGGTCAACCAAGACTCGAGCATTTGCAAAAACTCAAAGATGAAGGCGTGAAGGCCATCATCAACCTGCGGCCGCCAAGCGAGCACCGTGCCGCCGAAGAAGAAGCCAGAGCAAAAGAGTTGGGCCTGCGCTACTTCAACATTCCGGTCGTTTTCGGCGAACCAAAAGGTGAACAGGCAACGGAGTTCCTGAAAATCGCCGACAATCCAGCGAACCGTCCCGCGTTTATTCACTGCGCTTCAGCCATCCGCGTCGGCGCGTTCTGGATGATCCGACGCGCGCTGCGTGATGGCTGGAGCGTATATAGAGCCGAGGAAGAGGCGAAGAAGGTTGGCTTGACGGAGAGCCCTCATCTGAATGAGTTTGCGCGTCATTACATTGAGCAACATCAAAAGCAAACTTCGGCGCCTCATTGAGCGGCACAAATATCAATTTTCACAGCATGCGAACCCTGGATAACCTTTTGGCAAACAACCGCGCCTGGGCCGAGAAAATCAAAGCTCAGGATCCGGGCTTCTTTCAAACACTCTCAAAGCAGCAAACGCCGCAGTACCTGTGGATCGGTTGTTCTGATAGTCGTGTGCCGGCTAACCAAATTATTGGGGTCTGGCCGGGAGAGTTGTTCGTTCATCGTAATGTCGCGAACTTGGTAGTGCACACAGACTTGAATTGTCTTTCCGTTATCCAGTTTGCGGTAGACGTGCTTGGAGTGTCGCATCTGATTGTGTGCGGACACTATGGTTGTGGCGGCGTGCAAGCGGCGTTGGACAATTCCCGATTGGGATTGATTGATAACTGGCTACGACATGTTCAGGACGTGCGGCAGAAACACGAGGCTTTGCTTGCGGAAGTTGACGAGACTGAGCGCTTGAATAAACTATGCGAGTTAAATGTGATCGAGCAGGTTTCCAATGTCTGCCAAACGACGATTGTGCAGGGTGCCTGGGAACGGGGGCAGGAGTTGGTGGTGCATGGTTGGATTTACGGATTGAGCGATGGGCTGATCCGTGATTTGAAGATCTCCACCAGCAATCAGGATGAACTAGCGACGATCTATAACAATGCGATTGCCGTCTGTGGCAGCGAGTGAGATTCTGTCGCCCCGCTCTTTCGTTAGTCCACAATGATTTGATCTTGTGAACACCAATACTCGCGTGGGCCGATCGCTAAAACAACGCTTCTCTCGCCCGCTCGTCAACCTGCTTAGGGCTTGCCGGCATTTTGTTTACGTCACGTTGTGGCCATTTGATTATCTTTCCCGACTCGTCAACGACAAATCAGACTTCCCACCTTTACACCTTCGTCGTTACGTCGGCCCTTTGCGCACCTTTGAGGCTTCCGGCGCTGAATTAATGACTTACCTGCAGTTGCTGGTTGACCTGCGGCCAGACGACAGCATTTTGGATATTGGTTGCGGTTGCGGCCTAATGGCGCTTTACCTCAAAGAGTATCTTGATGAAGCAGGAATCTATGCCGGAGTCGATCTTCACTCTCCGTCAATCAAATGGTGCTCCAAACATATCAGTAGAGAGCATCGCAATTTCCAGTTCAAGCATATTGATGTTCAGAGCCTCGCCTATAACCCAAAGGGAAAAGACAGCGGCGCTGATCTTACCTTTCCCTACGAGTCACATTCGTTCGACGTTATTTTGCTAAAGTCAGTTTTCACACACCTGCGACCCGCCGAGGTTGAGAATTATCTGAAAGAAGCCTCGCGCCTGCTGAAAGCAGAGGGGCGCTGCCTGGCGACTTTCTTCCTGCTGAACCAGGAACAAGAGCAGCTCGCAGCAAAAGCACTGAACGTCCTGAAGTTCAGTTTCGGTGATGAACAGTGGCGCTATGTCTACGAACACAGTCCAGAAAGTGCATCAGCATATGCTGAGAGCTTTATTCTCAGCCTATTGGAAAAACACAAGTTGACTTTAGAAAGACCGGCGTACTATGGAAGTTGGTCAGGTCGCGATAAAGGCTTGTCTTTCCAGGACATGCTCATTATCAAGAGAGCGTGATTGGTGTATCGGACCTTTAGTGATGTTACGCCGCGGATCCGTTCTTGGCGCGTTGATGATTTGCGGGAAACGAGAAGGAAAACACTCATGAAAAATGTGCTCAGGTTTGTTCTGCCCATCATCCTGCTCTGCACGCCTTCGTTTGCAGCGCCCTCGCAGAGCCAGGACACTGGCGTCGTTGATAAGTTCATAGCGAAGCAGGCAACGCGGGAACACGGCGAGGAGTATGAAGATGCGCGGAAGGTGGTAGCTGGAGACTTGAACCGCGACGGTGTTCCCGACCTCGCAGTCCTATACACAATTGAGGACCAGAATGGGACGAACAATTACGTACAATACCTCGCGGTCTTTATCCGGGCGAAGGCTGGGCTGGTTCCGCTTGCGCACACTGTGGTCGGTGGAAAGTTGAATAGGGCTGTCGAGCTACAGTCTGTTAAGAACAACGTGATCTTCGTCAAGACCATTTCGTATCGAGCGAACGATCCGGCCAGCACCCCCAGCAAGAAGGGGACTGCTCGTTTCGTGTTGGTCAAACGCAGGCTCAAGGAGCTATAAGAGCTGTTCCGCTGTCGGCTCGGCAAGGCAGCCTTTGACGATGCCGCTCACAATTTCAAGCTGTGCCGTTCTCTGTTGACCGCATCCGCCACGACTCAGGCGGCGGCCTTCAGAGTCTCCGAAGTAATTGTCGGACCGAACAAATGGATCGCCGGAGGATAGGTTCATGGACACAAAGCCACACGACGCTCTCGTTATTCTCAAGCTCTACGAACTCAGAAGCGAAGCTTTAATGCGTGCCGCACGGGCCTGGTTCTTTACCGAGTTCAACCCGCAGAGCGGCAAGGAAATTGTTGTGCTTTTGCAGAGCGGTGAAAAGCAGAGCGCCTACTATCGCATGGTTGCCTCCCATTGGGAGGTGGCGGCGGCACTTGTCAACAACGGCGGCATTGACGAAAAAATGTTTCTCGCGGCGAACACCGAGCATCTGGTCGTGTTTGCGAAACTGGAACCGTTCGTCGCCGAAATCAGAGAGACTATCGACGAGCCGGACTACCTGGCAAATCTGGAGCAACTGGTAATGCGCGCGCCGAATGTCGAGAAGAAGTTGGAGAACCGCCGGCGATTGATAGGACGTTGGCTACAAGCCACAAGTCAATCGTAAGGCGAGGATTGCTCGATTGTTGCGGCGAGCTGGATCTCAAAGCTCAGCGGTAAGAACTAACTGATTGCGTGCCTCTTCGGCTGGGGGGTACGAACCTGATTGAGCCGTCAGAGAACTTCACGATCTGCGTGCCATCTGCCGCACGATAGAACTTTGGAGCCATACTCGAGGGCACTGCACTCGACGAACTGTAGCTGCGAACGCGTGATACGGGTGAAGGCGTCGGAGTGTTATCGCGAAACTCAGGTTTTGGGAAACGAATGCTGGGCGCGCCAACACGCTGCGAGTTGTTACGCGGTGCACCGCGACGCACGTCTTGTCCGCGGCCAGAAACACTTGGAGACTTCACTAGCGTCCCCGGTCTCTTCTCCGCTTCAGAAGTCGCCGGAGCGACGTCACTACTCTTTACGGCAAGCCGATCCTTCTTGTTATCGTCGGCAGTATTTCTTGTCCTGGCGGCAGCGACCCCAACGCTGTCGGGTGTCCGCACTCGCTCCGTTTTGGGCGCGCTTGCCGACTGACGCATAGCGGCGGCGGTATCATTGGCAGACGTGGCTGGGGCCGGCTTATCCGCGTACGGAAACCATCGTTGCGAGCCGTAAAGAACTCCAGCCGCCAGCGCGACAACCAGCGCCACAACTGCAGTCGCGCCGGCAGGACCAAATCGTTTCGCCGATCCCACCAAAGCCAGGTTCACAACCGAAGCTTCGGGAACACGCAGCGAAGTCATCTCGCTGATGTGTATTGTCTCACCAGCAGGCGCGCCCTCGGATCTGCCTGACCCGTTGGGTTCGACCTTACCTTCCTCAGCTTTCGTTCGGCCCATGCGCCGCAGTGCTTCGCGAAACTCATGCGCATTCTCGTAACGCTCTTCGGGTTTCTGCGCCATCGCCTTGTTCAGGATTGCGGCGATCTGCGGACCGACTGCCTCATGAATCTGATTGGCGGGCTGCAACGGATCCGGTCCGCCGTTTACGACGGCTGCGGCTCGCACCATGGCGTCCGGCGGTTTGATCCCTGTCAATAAATGATAGAGCGTGGCCCCGAGCGCGTAGATATCGCTGCGTGGATCTGTGCGTTGATCCTGGATCTGCTCGAGCGGCGCGTAGTGTCGCGTGTAGCCGAAGAAGGCCTGGGACGCAGTCACGGATTGATCTGATGCTTGTGCTTTAGCAAGTCCAAAATCGAGCAGCGCGATCTGGCCGTTGGCTGTTAGTTTCAAATTGTGCGGTTTGATATCACGATGGATCACCTGACGATCGCGCGAGTGTAAGTAGATCAGCGCATCAAGCAACTGGTCGGCCCAGGCGATCACCTGATCGCGGGGAAATGGTCCCGGCTGCTGCGCAATGATCTTCGCCAGATCGACGCCGCCAATAAACTCCATCACCAGAAAAGCGCGGTTGCCTTCCACAAAATGATCGCTCACGCGCGGCAGTGCGGGATGCTGCATGCCGGCGAGCAGCCGCGCTTCACGCTCGAATTGCTTGCGCATGGATTCTTCCGACGAAAGCGTCTCCTTGAGGGCCACGGTTATTTCGAGTCGCTGATCAAGAGCTTCGTAAACTGCTCCCATGCCGCCGCGACCGAGTTGGCGAACAATGCGATAGCGATCTTGCAGCAATGTATCCGGCGCAAGCGGAGCGTTATACGAGTCGGGGTTGAAATCGTGAGATGCGATCAAGGGTTGCTCCATTTGAGTAGGACAGGCATTCCTGCCTGTCTTTCTAAAGCACGCATTGTCAAGACGCGTGAACAAAATCGACTTATCGGGGCTGTTAAGACGACTAAGACTTAAGTGTTAATTGAGAGGATTACCGGGGCAGCGACTCGTTCGTGAGCCGCCAGGATTTTGGAGTTCGTCGTGTTGATAACCAACCTTCGCGCTTTGAAGTATACGCCACTCAGCAATATACACACAAGAGAACTGCGCCTCGGGAAGGTTTGCCAGTCTTACGCCACCAGGCTGAGTTCAATCGCCGGTGAGGGCTGCGCGCGCGTGCTCGCCGTCCTCAGGCACTCCGCGCGTTTTCGCCGGTGCCTCTACTGGAACGTCCTCAGCCTGTTTCCGTTTTCTCGGGAGTCTTTCGCGAAGACCAGAGGCGGCGCTTGCCAATCGGCGCCAGCGTGAGGTGTGGCTCAAATCGTCCAGCAACGAATACACAACCGGCGTAGCGATCAAGGTCAGCAACAGCGAAAGCATTTGTCCGCCAATAACCACCACCGCGATCGAGCGTCGCTCCTCGGCGCCCGGCCCGGTACCCAAAGCTAACGGCAGCATGCCGGCAACCAATGCCAGTGTCGTCATCAGAATTGGACGCAGCCGGTCACGATTCCCCTGCATGATTGCTTCGTAGAGTTCCATGCCGCGCGAGCGGAGGCTGTTCATGTGATCGATTTGCAGGATCGAGTTTTTCTTGACGACGCCAAACAGCACGAGGATGCCGAGCGCCGAATAGAGGTTAAGCGTGTCGCCGGTGAGCCAAAGCGAGAGCAGCGCAAAAGGAATTGAAAGCGGCAGACTCAGCAGGATAGTCACCGGGTGGATCGTGCTCTCGAATTGCGAGGCCAGAATCATGTACATGAAGATGATCGAGAGGATGAACGCCCAAATAAATTCTGTGAACGTTCGTTCCAGTTCGCGCGCCCGCCCGGAGACGGTGGTTGAATAAGCTGCGGGCAGATTCATCTGCACCACCGCACCGCGCAGCGCTTCAATGCGATCGGCCAGCGCGAACCCTGGCGCAACTGAAGCACGCATCGAAACCAGCCGCTCCCGATTCAGTCGATCAATGCGCGATGGACTCGTATCGCGTCTGATATTCACAAGGTTATCAAGCCGCACCAACCCACCGCGCGACGAGGGAACGTAAAGTCGTTGGATAGTCGCGACGTCGCTGCGATCCTTTTCGTCGAGTCGTAGCTGTACGTCGTAGTCTTCGTTGATCGACTCGTCGCGGAAGCGCGAAGCACGGTCTTCACCGCCCACCATCAAACGCAGCGCGGTGGCAATGTCGGTGCTGTCAACGCCCAGGTCTGCCGCGCGCGCGCGATCAATCTCGACGCGTAACTCGGGCTTATTGAGTTTGAGCGACGTGTCGGCGTCCACAATTCCGCCGAGCGTCTGCGAACGCTTCACTAGCTCGTCGGCGTAGCCTGCCAGGGCCACGATATCGGGGCCACGCAAATTAAAATCGATGTCGAAGCGGCCACCGGAGCCAAAATTGAAGGAAGGCGCATTACGCACACCGACGCGCATGGGCGCATACTTCTGTAAGCGGCGTCGCACCTCGAGCATCACATCCTGTTGGGAATAGTTTCCCTTAAAAGCGTTGAGCGGATGCCCACTCCTTGTCTCGGTCCAGAGACGTCCCAATGAGAAAGTGCGTTGCTCATGCGGTGCAATCCGAACGTATGCGTTCGCCTGATTTACGCCGCCGAGAAAGCCGCCGCCGGCGTTGGACAGAACCAGACTAACGCCGGCCGTCGAGAGAATATCCTTTTCAATCGCCTGCATTGCTTCGTTCATTACAGCCAGGTTAGTCCCTTCCGGACCATTGATGTTCACCTCGAACTCCGCCTCGTCGACATTCGTTGGAATGAACTCCTGCTTCACGGCACGATAAAGCGGGATACTGGAAAACACGACGGCGAGGGCCACTACTGAAACTGCCAACCGATGTCGCATCGCAAAGGCGAGCAGGACCGTGTAGACCTTGTCTATCCACCTGTAGAACCCGCCGCGCGAACCCGGTGCCTGGTGTCCGCCTTTCCCTGCGTCGGCATCGCCCACGCGAATCAGCCGCGAACTCATCATCGGCGTCAACGTAAACGAGACGAGCAAACTCACCAGGATCGCGACCGCCGCGGTGATGCCGAATTGATAGAGGAAACGTCCCGAGATAGACGACATGAACGAGACCGGCAGGAAGATGACAACCAGCGAAAGCGTCGTGGCCAGCACGGCCAGGCCGATATCCTTAGTCGCTTCCCTGGCAGCCTCTTTTGGTTCGATTTTCTTCTCTTCGATGAAACGAAAGATGTTTTCCAGCACAACGATGGCGTCATCGATCACCACACCAACCATTAGCACCAGCGCCAGCATCGTGACGCTGTTGAGTGTGAAGTTCAGGGCGCGCATCATCCCGAAAGTAGAAATTAGCGAACACGGGATCGCCACCGCTGCGATCAAGGTCGAGCGCCAGGAGCGCATGAAGAGCAGCACTACGAGGCTCGCCAGGATGCTGCCGAGAATCAGGTGTTTTTGGATTTCGTGCAGCGCGGCTTCGATGTAGCGCGACTGGTCGCGAATCACTTCCATCTTCACGTCGGCCGGCAGTTGCCCGGAAATTCGCGGCAACTCGCCCTTGATGCCCTTGATAACGTCGATAGTGTTCGCGCCGGACTGACGACGAATTTCGAGGGTAACGGTCGGCACGCCATTGAGCTTGGCAACTGAGCGCTGTTCTTTCGTTCCGTCTTCGACATGCGCGACATCTCGCAAGCGGATGGGCGAGCCATTGACGTTAGCGATCACCAGGTCTTCAAACGCGCGCGGATCCGTGTATCGCCCCATCGTGCGCAACACCAGCTCTTCACGGCCGGTATTAACATTTCCGCCGGGCACGTCCGCATTCTGCCGCGTCAATGCCGAGCGAACGGCGGTAACTGGAATTTGATAAGCGGCCAACCGCTCCGCATCGATCCAGATGTTGATGGCACGGTCGAGTCCGCCAACCACACGCACTTCGCCGACTCCGCTCACGCGCTCAAGTTGAACCCTGGCCGTCTTGTCAGCGAGTTCAGTCAGTTCCCGAATGGATCGCTCAGCCGACAGCGATATCGTTACGACCGGAGTGCTGTCGTTATCAAACTTCTGAACAACCGGCGGCGTGGCGTCCTCAGGTAGATTTCGGCCCAGACTGTTGACGCGGTCGCGAATGTCCTGGGCGGCAGATTCGAGATTGCGATCGAGCTTAAAGGTGGCAATTACGAAAGAAGTTCCCTGCCCCGAGATCGAGCGTAACTCGTCGATACCGTCAACGGTGTTAACGACCTCTTCGATTTGCTGCGTGACGAGAGATTCAACCTCCTGTGGCGAACCACCGGGCAAGCCGGTTCGAATGCTTACCGTGGGCAGGTCAACTGAAGGAAAGCGATCGACTCCGAGCCGGAAGAAGCTTGCCGCACCGACGACGACCAGCGACAAGACGATCATCGTCGCGAAGACAGGACGGCGAATACAGATTTCGGCTAGCTTTTGCATACTTCAGTTTCGAGTTTCAAGTTTCAAGTTTCAAGGAAACCCTGAGCGCCTCTTACGAACCGGTCCCTCCAAACTTGAAACTTGAAACTTGAAACTACTGAACGATTTCGACCGCCATCCCCGACTGGAGATTGCCCGGATCGACGATCACTTGATCACCTACGTTCACGCCCGAGAGAATCTCCGTCCACTCACCGCTGCGCCTGCCGGTGGTGACTGGCTTCTCCAGGGCTTTGCCGTTTTGCACCACGATGACTTTTTCGATACCGGCGAAAGTGACGATGGCGTTGTTTGGAACCGTCACCGCCATCTTCGCGTCGTTGGTAACGATCTCAGCCTTAGCAAACGAACCGGGACGCAGGCTGCCGTCGTTTTGCACATCGGCTTCAACCATCAGCATGCGATTCTGCTGAGTTATTACTGGACTCAGTCGCTTGATTTGGCCGATATAGACCCGTGTATCGCCTTCGACACTGACCCGTACATTCTGTCCGAAGCGCACTGTGCTCGCGTCGCGCTCGGGAACTTCAGCACGCAAACGGAGCGGATTCATCCGCACGATGTCCACCACCGGCGCGCCGGCTGCCAAATACTCGCCAACGCTGGCGCGTTTAAGTTGGACGATGCCATCAATGGGCGCGTGGACTGCCGTGTCGGCAAGCTGTTGCCGCGCGAGCGCGAGTTCGGAGCGGCGTTGGGCGAGCACGGCCTGACGATTCCGGATTTCTTCGAGCGCATCCTGATAGCGGCTTTGGGCAACTTTGAAGGTCGCATCGGCGGCGTCGAAATCTGCCTTCGCCACGATTCCCTGCTCTACCAATCGCACCGCGCGTTCACGACTGAGGCGAGCCTCGTCAAGTTGCGCTTTGGCTTGTCTGACGGTGCCCGTTTGTTCCGGGCTGACTTTATCGTCAGTGCCTTCAGGCGACAGCCCCAGCCGCGCGCGCGCCTGACTTAAAGCCGCCTCTACCTGTTGGACGCGAAGTTTGTAGTCGTTAGCTTCGATCTGCGCAATCATCTGTCCGCGTCGTACAACGCTGCCGAGGTCAACGGAAATTGAACTAAGTCGTCCGGCGACTTTCACACCGGCGGTGGTTTGATCGAAAGCAGCGAGGGTGCCGTTGGCAGTCACAGTTTCGCCGAAGGGAGTTTCTTCGACGCGGGCCGTTTTGACTTGCCGAGCTGCTTTGCTTTCACCCGGCCGGGTTTGTTGCGCAGAACCCTGGTAGCCGCTCTTGCACGCTCCGCAAACAGCTACGAGCAGGCAAAATAATAGTCCGGCGAAAACCCGGATGGACTTCGGGAGGCGAATGTAGGGCGATGCAGTTTCCAACATGTTTTAGATTCAGCATCTTAACCCAGACGTTCACGTACGCGGTAGCAATGGCCTGCGAGGAATACCGTAGGGGCGAGGCCTGTCGCTGCCCGTGTGGCGCCCCCAATGACTTCCAGTGGTAACGGCCTATTCGTGCCCGCAGCTCAACTTAGCAGACGACGGGCAGGGACAAGCCAGCACCCTACAGCTACCCGCCGAAGTTCTTCAGTCTTACATATAGGTGCTCGCGACCCTTAGGCCCTTCGGGGCTAAGGGTAAAACTAAAAGCTCTTGCGAAACAGGTAAGACATCTTGATAAAGAAGGTTCGGCCGTTGCGGCGGAAGCCTGGCTCGAGCGCACCTGAAAATGGATTAAACCCGCGACGATTGAGATCGTCGTTATAACCTACGTAGAAAGCGGTGCCTGGATTTGGTGTATAGCCGAGCAGAAACTGTCCTTTCACGTTGGAGGCTATCGAATCAAAATCAATGCGCCCGCGTGCGAACAGGAAGCGGCTGAACTGATAGGTAGTGCGCAGTGAGACGATGTTTTCATCAAACGCCACCAGGCCGGTGTCATAGCGCGTCAATTTCTCTTTGGTGAAATTGAGTGTGGCGCTCAGGGCAGCAGTCGGCTGGAAAGTTATCCCGCCCTCAACGTGCCAGAAATCACCGGGTCCGGGGTCCTGGGGCGCATTGCAAACTGCCGGTGGATTGTTTCCACCACACGAGCCATTGGCCTGGGCAGCAGCAGCCGCCAGCGCAGTTGGACTGACACGCGGAAACTTCGGCCCGGCGCCGAAATCAAAGTCTAAATCTCCCCAGCGACGGTTTACGAACAAGTTGAAGTTGTACTTCTTGCTTGGTGACGAGCCTGCATAAAAGTAAAGAGCGTGGTTCGAAGTTGAGCGCTCGTTGTCATTGCCCGCAAAGGTGCAGGTGTTGTTGACGACGCAGTTGGAGTCAGGCTGGCGCTTAGGTCCAAATTCGCTTTCAAACACACGCTCGTAACCCTTCTCGGTGCCAACCCCTAAGAAACTCTCCTTCTTAAAACGAAACTGGATTTGCGTTTCGTCATTGGCATTTTGCGAGCGTCCCTGCCAATCAAAGTTTGTCGACAGATCTGTAGAGACTCGCCACGAGATCAGGCGCGCTTTGGGTTTCGGTTCGGAGTTGTAGCGAATGAACCAGTTGATGTTGTTGGTGTTGTTGCGCCGATTGAAACCAACGTCCGCGCGGTAATAGCGAGTGCGACCGACGGCGGAGAGATTGTGGCTGAAGTGTCGGCCGTCCTTGTTGTAATCTACGGCGTAGATGAAAGCATTCTCTTTTCGGTCGAGAGTTTTTCCTTGTTCGGGAAAGAAGAACGGACGACGAGAGTGTGTGCCCAGCACTTGCCAGCTAAAGGTCGACTGCTTGTCGACTCGGAACCGTCCGTCAAATCCAGCGAGTTCATTGTAGGTATCAACGAAGCGTCGATAGGTTCCCAGGAAACCGATGAAGGAGTCTGACTTGCCGATGTCGCGCTTCAAACGAAGTATGCCAACGGGTGCGTTCTTATCCAGGAATCGGGGATTAGCGGTCGGACGCTCATCTTCACTGAAGTTGCCCGGGCCGTTGTCCGAAGCGAGCAGCAAGCCAAACGTGTTGCGGCCAACCTTGCCGGTTAGTTTCGCCGCATAGTCGGGATCGATAATTGAGCGCGTGTGGACCGCGGCAATCTGGGTCCGAAAGATATCGATGCCTTCCAGGAAGAATGGCCGCTTCTCTTCGAAGAAAATTGGGAAGCGCTGGTTGGCGGTAACCACCAACTGGTCCGACTCTACTTGCGCGAAGTCAGGATTGACCGCGAAGTCGAGCGTGACTTGCGGCGTGAGGCTGTACTTTCCCGTTAAGCCTAAATCGAATTTGATTGGTTCATTCACGAACCTGCCGCCCTGCGCGATCTGCGCCACCGTTATTGGAGCCTTACGCTTGCCGGTTTCCGACAACGTTAAGCTGGGAATGAATTCCAGTGTGCGTTCCGTCGAAATGCCGTCCAGCCCAGTGAGGTGGCCAGCCTGACTCAGCAAACCTGACTGGTCTTTTGATATTGGCATCCAGGAATCCGTTTCGCCGTTAACGTGCTTTATCTGGCGCAGAAAGTGGACGCCCCATAATTTGTCTTTGCCGGCCTCATAGCGCAGCGATTTGAAAGGAATCGCGATCTCGACGGTAAAGCCATCAGTGGTCAACTCTCCCTTGGATTCCATTACGATATCGACGCTGAAGTCGTCGTCGCCGCCTTCGGTTAGAAAGCCATCTTGCTGGATCCCGAGTGGATTGAAGAACAGTTCATAAGCTCGTCGCTTATCGTTAAAGGTATCGAGCAGTAAGCCAACAACGTCATCGTCGAAGATGTTGTCGCGTTTCGCAACGTTGGCGCGGACTTGGGCGGGATCGTCGTAAGCGTGAAACGCGAAGTAAATAAATCGCGAATCATATCCGGCCATCACCTCTGTTCGCGCCGACGCGGGCGAAGAGTCGCTGGGCCGCCACTGATAAAAATCCCTGAAGGCCGCCGCCGACTTCCAAACGTCATCGTCAAGCTTGCCATCGATCACTGGCGGCTTGGCGAAAAGTGCCAACTTAACTGGTTGGGCCTTTTCCGGAGGAAGCACTGCGGCAGACTTTCCGGCATTCGGTTTTGCGGATACGGCCGAACCAATGGTCGCACTTGTCGCGGCAGGTGTAGCGGAAACCGCGGGCAGTTCGGTGCCGTTCTTGGCATTTGTTGATGGGGTTGATGAGGTTGCCGGAGTTGCTGAAGTCACTGCCTTTGACTGCGCCCACGACGAAAGCTCCAGGAGAAAAACTACGGCAATGGCGAATGCCAGGCGTTTCATTGGTTTGGAGAGTCTCCCTGGGTCGTCGCAAGATCGAAACAAGTATTTACATTGATAAGGACGCTAGGGGGAGCGCAGGTGTTAACCCCTTGCTTTGAAATTTGAAAAGGCCAGCAACTCTACTTTGTAAGCCACTTCGCAAAGGCCGGTTTGGACCGCTGAATTCAATAAATGTTGCTTCAATGATTCTTCGCCGCGACTCGAGTTTGGACGCGTAGCGGTGCATGAGTTTAGCCCGGCGTTTCAACGCCGGGTTCGCATGAGCGGTTGCGACCGTCGCATAGCGACGGCTGAATTAACGACCTTGTTTTCAAGCGTCACTAAAGCGACGCGCCCAATCGGTTTGACCGTGCCCCGGCTTTGAAAAGTCGGGCTAAACTCATGCCGACGCTACGCGTCGAGAACACTTCAGCAAATCAACCCTACTACTACTTTTAGCTGTAGTCGCTACCAGACCATCGCTGGTTTGTTGTAGTCTGAATCCTTGGACGCACTCGACAATTGATAAGGCTTGTTAGAACACTCCGCAACGGCAATGGATTTAACGTAACCGTTAGACGAAAGTTGCAGAAATCTTCTTCCATGTTTTCGGAGTAATTCCAGGATTTCGGAGTTGAACTTTTGACCACAGACGAATCAAATCTTACTGAGCCACTGCGCGACAGTGTGTTCATGCGCGCGTGCCGTCGCGAGGCTGTTCCTTACACGCCGATATGGTTGATGCGACAGGCGGGGCGCTACATGCAGGAGTATCGCGAAGTGCGAGCGCGCATGAGTTTTCTTGAATTGTGCAAGACGCCGGCGCTTGCTGCCGAGGTGACCGTGACGGCGGCCGAACGCCTGGGAGTGGACGCGGCAATTATCTTTGCTGACATCCTTTTGATCATCGAGCCGATGGGACTCCAGCTCGAGTTCAGCAAAGGCGAAGGACCAGTGATCCACAACCCGGTGCGCTCGGCTGCAGACGTCGACCGCCTGCGCGAGGTTGAGGATGTGGCAGCGTTGAGCTTTGTCTTCGATGCTATTCGAGAAACGCGAGGCGCGCTCCGCGGTGATCTGCCGCTGATTGGATTCGCTGGAGCTCCCTTCACGCTTGCGTCTTACATTGTTGAAGGTGGCGCTTCGAAAAACTACGTGCACACGAAGTCACTAATGTACAACGACAGCGGCGCCTGGCATGGGATGATGTCGCTGATTTCTCGCGCGCTCATCAAGTATCTTAACGCGCAGATTGAGGCGGGCGCACAAGCGTTGCAGTTGTTTGATTCCTGGGTCGGGGCGCTCAGTCCCGACGACTATCGTGAATACGTCTTGCCACATACGCGCAAGGTGATAAGCGGGGTGAATTCGGGAACTCCAGTTATTCATTTCGGCACTGGCACGTCCGCGCTATTGGAGTTGCTGCGCGAAGCTGGAGGCAACGTCATTGGGTTGGATTGGCGCGTGCGCTTGGACGAAGGCTGGAAACGGGTCGGCCACGATGTCGCCGTAATGGGTAACCTTGATCCGGTGGCGCTGTTTGCGAATCAAGAGCAGCTTCGCGCGCAAGCCAAGCTGATACTCGATCAAGCAGGCGGTCGGCCCGGACACATTTTTAATTTGGGACACGGCATCCTGCCGGAGACTCCAGTCGAGAATGTAATTGCGCTGGTTGAGGCGGTGCATGAATTCAGCCAGAAGTCTGGAGTCTAGAGTCTGGAGTCGGAAAGAATACATCTGGATCTCTAAATGATAAGTTCAACGCAGAACACAGCCTCCAGACTCCAGACTCCAGACTCGCCCTACGACGCCCTGTTGGTTGTTTCCTTCGGCGGGCCCGAAGGGATGGCCGACGTGATGCCGTTCCTCGAAAATGTGCTGCGCGGTCGCAACGTGCCGCGCGAACGGATGCTTGGAGTGGCGAAGCACTACGAATTGTTCGGCGGCGTCAGCCCCATCAACGGACAGAATCGAAAGCTTATTGCCGCGTTGCAGCAGGAATTGGAAGCGAAGGGCCCACACCTCCCAATCTATTTCGGCAATCGCAACTGGCATCCCCTGCTCGCGGACACATTAGGCAAGATGCGCGACGATGGCGTGAAGAATGCGCTGGCCTTCGTCACTTCCGCCTACAGTTCATATTCAAGTTGCCGTCAGTATCTCGAAGACATCGAACGCGCGCGCACATCAGTTGGCCCAGACGCGCCTCGCGTGGAAAAGCTGCGCGCATTCTATAATCATCCTGGATTCATCGAAGCGAACGTGGCCAATGTGCGCGCAGCGCTGGCACAGATTCCTGAGGAGAGACGCTCCAAAACGCAGCTTGTTTTCACCGCGCATAGCATTCCTGAATCGATGGCGCAAAACTGCGATTATGAGGCGCAGCTTCAGGAGACAAGCCATCTCATCGCGGAGGCTGTGGGCATCGAGAATTGGCGGCTCGTGTTTCAGAGTCGCAGCGGATCGCCCGCGCAACCATGGCTTGGTCCCGATGTTTGCGACTACTTACGGGAATTGCACGCAGCTGGAATCAAAGACGCGGTGGTAGCGCCCGTTGGTTTCGTCTCTGATCATATGGAGATCATCTACGATCTGGATACTGAAACGATGGCGCTTTGTCGCGAGCTTGGCTTGAACCTGGTTCGCGCCGCTACCGCCGGCACTCATCCGACGTTTATTGAAATGATTCGCGAGTTGATTATGGAACGCATCGAGCCGGAAACGCCTAGACGATCTCTCGGAACTTACGGGGCCCGCAGTGACGTCTGCCTCCCGGGTTGTTGCTCGTTGGTCTAAACTGATATTGAGATGAAGCGCGTTGTAATCATTGGCAGTGGCATTACCGGACTAGCCGCGGCGCACCGGCTCCTCGAGCGCACTCACGATTCCGGCGAGCAAGTTGATCTAAAAATCCTCGAAGCCGGCACGCGGGTTGGTGGCATCGTTCAGACTCACGAGCGGGACGGCTTTCTACTCGAAAGCGGTCCGGATTCCTTCATCTCGGAGAAACCCGCCGCACTGGAACTCGCCAGGCGGCTCGGCCTCGAATCTCGCCTGATCGAAACCTACGAGCACTATCGCCGCAGCTTCATTGTCAGGCGGGGACGACTGTTGCCTGTGCCTGAGGGCTTTCATCTGCTGGCGCCTTCACGCTTTTGGCCTTTTGTTAAGAGCGACATTTTTAGTTGGTCAGGCAAAGCGAGAATGGCGCTCGACCTGCTTCTTCCGCGCCGCGAGCTGAACGGCAGCAGCAGCGACGAGAGCCTGGCTCAGTTCGTGCGCCGCCGCCTGGGGACCGAGGCTCTTGAGCGCATGGCGCAACCGATGGTTGGCGGAATCTACACCGCTGATCCCGAGCAACTGAGTTTGCGTGCGACCATGCCTCGCTTTCTGGAAATGGAGCGTAACCATCGCAGCCTGATTCGCGCGCTGCGCAAACAGGTTCACAGCGCGGCTATCAGAAGGGGCTCCACAGATCGGAGTAGCCGGACTGTCAAGGAGGGCTCCGATTCGTATACAAGCGGCGCGCGTTACACCCTATTCCTTTCCTTCGACCGCGGCATGCAAGTGCTGACCGACAAACTCGAGCAAAGGATCTCAAGTTTCACTTCTCAAACTTCTATTCGAGTAAACACTGCTGTTGAGTCGATCACATTGGAACCCGAGGCGCTGGGCGGCGATAGTTCACCAAAATGGAAACTGGAAACTAGTGGCAACAAAACTTTCGTCGCTGATGCCGTTTGTCTGGCGCTGCCCGCGTATGTCAGTTCCCGTTTACTCAGCAAGCTCGATCCGCAACTCGCTGCGGAGTTGGCTGGAATTTCTTACGCCTCGAGCGCCACGATCAACTTGGCCTACAAGCGCGAGGATATTCCTCATCCGCTTGATGGTTTCGGCTTCGTCGTGCCGTTTATCGAAAAGCGATCGCTGATTGCCTGCACATTTAGCAGCGTGAAGTTTGCCGGCCGGGCGCCGCAGGGCCAGGCTCTGCTGCGCGCGTTTGTTGGCGGCGCGCTGCAACCCGAACTGTTTGAACTAAGTGAAGCTGAGCTGCTTTCGCGTGTGCGCGAGGACCTGCGTGAGCTGTTGGGAATTGAACGAGCTCCGCTCTTTGCTGAAATCTCGCGGTGGGAGCGTTCGATGCCGCAGTATCACGTAGGACACCTCGACCGGGTTAAGCGAATTGAAAAGAGGGTGGCCGCCCTGACCGGCCTTGTTCTTGCCGGCAATGCTTACTCGGGGCTTGGCATCCCTGATTGCATTCGCAGCGGTGAAGCTGCCGCCGACCTGATCGGCGCCTTGTGAACGAGCCCGGCCAGGGCCACCATTGACTCGCTGCCTTCTTTGGAATAGAACCTACATCCTCGTTTCCATTCCTCAGCAAAGGAGCCTTCGCCGTGCCGGACGAACAATTCCCTCAGCCCGTCTCCCAGATCGAGACAGAGCAATTACTGCGGGAGTTGAATGACGAATGGGTGAAGGCGCTCATGCGCCGTGACGGCGAGACTCTTCATCGCATTATGGCTGAGGATTTCTTTTTCGCTTACCCACTCGAGGGTGACGACAGAGCGCAGTTCATTTCGGATGTCACGTCAGGCGACCTCATCGTTGAGTACATCACTCGCCACCAACGCAACATAAGAGTTTTTGGTAGCACTGCGGTACTAACGGCGCGCGATTCAGCGAAATGGATCTACAAAGGCCGGGAGCTGCAAGGCCAATACAAAGTCATTCATGTTTATGCAGAACGTGATGATCGCTGGCAGTTGGTGGCTGTGCAAGTCTGTCCGATGGCGTAAGAGTCTGGAGTCTGGAGTCCACAGCGTGTAGTCCGCTTTGTTTTAGACGTAGAAGAGAATTCACCTAAACAAACCGCTTGTTGACCAGGACCACAGAAGGGAGCCGACAATGGCAACTTTTAAGAAATTTGAGGACATTAAAGCTTGGCAAAAAGCGCGTCGACTAACGAGCAGAGTCTACAACGTCACGGGTTCCGTACGATTCGCACAAGACTTTGGACTTCGAAACCAGATCCAGCGGGCAAGCGTGTCCGTCATGGCAAATATCGCTGAAGGATATGGCCGTCATTCCGACAAGGAGTTCGCGAACTTCTTGAGCATCGCGCATGCTTCGGTCTCAGAGGTGCAATCTCATCTATACGTTGCGCTCGATTTAAGTTACATCTCAGCCAGCTTTTGAGGAACTGTATAACCTGCTTGAGGAGATCGGAAGGATGACTTTCGTGTTGGCGGCTCATCTGAGGAAACCTCCCAGGAACGAGCGATAGCGACTCGCTCACGACTCTCAACTGAAGACTGTAGACTGGAGACTCATTTCTTCAGACTTTCAATCCAGGTGGCGTTTGTCTCCAGCAGCGGTCGAAATGCTTCACGCGGCACCGTTGTTTCAATATGCATGTTGTCGTCGGTGTTGATGACTGACCCCGCGACCGCCGGCGCCAACTGCTTTTCATCGCAAACGTACCAGGCCCTCACGTCCGCCTCGCTCTTAATGTTCACGCGCGCGAGTTCGGCGGCGATTCGCGGGTCGGCCATTCGTTCCTTTATTCGATCGAGCGTCATTGGAGTCTTGCTGCCGACCAGCAGCAGGTCTTTTCCTTTCCACGCACCCTCGACGCGAAACACCAGCAGGTAGGGAAACGTTTCATGAAAAGTTGCCAGGACGGAGCGCAGACTGTCGGTTGATAATTGGTAAATCTGTAACCACTGAACAAATATCCCATCATCGTTCAACCGGTCGCGACCGCGCTGGAAAAACTCGCGCGTAAAAAGATTTGCTACTCCCGGCACCCACGGATGGCTTGGTTCGCTGACAATCATGTCGTAGCGCGCGGGGTTAACCCGCAAGTAAGTTCTGGCGTCATCAATGATCAGGCGCAGGCGCGGATCGTTTAGTGGATGATTGTTTACGTGCTCGAAAAAGCGTGAGCCATTGACGGTCGCCGGCTCAAGCTCGACGCATTCCACCGATTCAATCGGCGACTGCAGGATGGACCCGGCGGTAACGCCGGTCGCATAGCCCACGACGAGTGCGCTCTTGAGGCGCGGCGCCAAAAGGAGTGGCAGCTGACCTAACATTACCTGCGTTGCCATATCTTCCCTGTCTGAGGCGTTAGTGCGCCCGTTGATGGCCATCGAAGTTATGTCCCAATCTTTGCGCACCGAAACCGTCGAAGTCGGTCCCTCGTCGTACATCAGTAATTCATGAATCTCCGGACCCCGTTGCTGTACCGTCCCATCATCGACACCGCCGCGCGACTTGGCGAGCACGCGCACCAAGCTGTCGTAAGCCCCGATCGAGAGATCCGCCAAATTCATGCGCGGAGCCACCAGAAAGAGCAGCACGATAAGGGTCAGCGTCAACCCAGCAGCCACAGCTCGCTGCACGTCGGGATCCCGGCCATCAACTTTAGGCTGGTAAGCGACGCCGGCAACCATGATGCAGAGAGCAGCCGCAAAGAGTATCGTGAATCGCGTGTTTACTTTCGGAATCAAAACAAACCCGGCGACAAACGCACCGGCAATCGCGCCGATAGTGTTGACGGCGTAACTGCGGCCAACGAGCTGTACTGATTGATCTTCCGGTTTTGTTCCCGCCCAAACCAATACCAATGGCATGACCATCCCCATTAGGAATGCCGGAAGAAGAATCAGAAGAGCGACCGAAAGGATCTGCAGGGTGAGTAGTCCGGCCCAACTGTTGACGTGCAAACGCACGCCAGTGTTGACCAGTAGTGCAGGGATTTTGTTTGCGATCAGCAGGCTAAGAAAAATGCTGGCCGCCGTAGAGAGCTCCACCTTCAGCACCGTCTCTCGCAGAATAGCGGAGAGATTTCTGCGTGCTATCACATATGACCCACCCGACAAACCCATCAGGAAAAGTGCGACTACGATGCTGAAGGCGTAGGTGCTCGATCCGATAATCATCGCGAGCATGCGCGTCCAGGCAACCTGGGTGCTGATGGTTACAAATCCGGAAATGAAGGCACACGCCAACCAGAACCTGGCATCGCTAAAACCCTTTGCGAGGCTTATCTCTGCTATTCCGACTTGCGGCTCTTCAGTACTGGCTGGCGAGTCGTCCTTCGCGACGCTCGATTGAGTCTCCATTTGCCGATCGGCCAGGATAGAAGCGATTCCAATCACTATGTTGATGACGGCAGCGATATAGATGGTGGCGCGAACACCCAACATCGGTAACAGCAAAAACCCAGCGACGATGCTGCCACAGATCGCGCCGGCAAGGTTGCGGGTGTAGAGCTTGGTTATCGAGGTTGAGCTTGGGCCGGCGGATCGCAGCAGGGCGGCTGACAGCAAAGGCAGCGTCGCGCCCATCAGCGTGGTGGGCACGAGCAGCATCACGCACGAAAGCAGGAAGCGCCAGAGACTAAACGCAAAGAAGCCGGGATGGAAGTGCTGCCAGATGATGGCGTAAAGATTGTCGACGAAGGTAAAGAGAAACCCCACGGCAAGCGCGTATAGAGCAACGCCGATTTCGAACAGCCCATAGGCGCGCACCGGACGCTTTACTGCCGCGCCCCGTCTGCCAGCCAGTGCGCTTCCGAGTGCAAGGCCGCCCATAAAAGCGGCTAACACTGTGCTCACCGCCAGCGTAGTCGCTCCAAACACGAGCCCAAGCATACGGGCCCAGAGCACTTCGTAAATCAACCCAGTAGCGCCCGACAGAAAAAAGCAGGCGGCGACGAGTTTGAGAATCTTTGGCGAATAGCTGTTGGTTGGTATCGATCTGGCGGCTGGAGCGAACGTGGCCATCAAGTGTTTCTCCCGACAAGGAAATTGTTCGAGCAATTCGCTGAGGCGGGTTGCAAGATAATCACCATAGCATTGTTAGAACGTCAGTATGGTAAGGCCTGGGTTGAAGACTCAACTTACACGAAACAAAGTCAGAACCGGGAGTGGTAGCGACCGGGTGAATATAGCATCACCATCACCATCCAGAAGTTTCGAGTTCCCTCTGGTCTTTGGTAGCACTATGAACCCGGCCGCCACCCGCTCCTGGTTCTGGCTTTGTTTGCCCTAAGTTTGCATCATGACTTCATACGTGGATCACATGGGACGCGCGCCAGATCTTTGCGGGAATGGAGCCCAGCGGCGCAGTAGTCAGCACAATCGCGTAGTCC
>JANMQG010000159.1:0-7689 GCA_031370285.1 Chloracidobacterium sp.
CATGGAGGTGCCCATCTACGAAGGCTGAGGTCTTCACAACCAAATACGTCCCGGCTACAGCACCATGCCCATGAAGAGAATGTGGTGACCGTGCTTTTTGATAGTCGCGGGTTCCCACAAGACTTCCGACGCGACGCCGAACAAAGCCTTGCAGCTGACGGCCCGATAGCATTTTTCTCAAGTGATCTTATTCCATCAGCTCGAATGCTGCTCGCGCGCCGCAGCTGACGGCCACCGTTGGGCGCCAGAGAAGGCTGTGAGTGTCGACGTTGTCTAACGCGGTCGTTGAATCGGAGGCCCTGGGCCTTACGCAGGCGCTAATTGAACTCCTCGTCTGTGAGCAACGGGTTCCCGGTTTGCGGCGGTCGTGAAGCGAAAGAACAAGCCGTAAGAAGGCCGGGCAAGCAAAGGCCAATGAAACAGAGCAGAGAGGCAGAGACAGAAATGCAAAGAGCAAAAGACATGAAAGCAAAACAACGTGAAGAACTACTCAGAGCATTGAAAGCCCGTTTTGAGAAAAACATGAACCGCCATAAAGGTCTTGAATGGGCTAAAGTACAAGCAAAGCTGGAAGCTAATACTGAAAAACTGTGGTCACTCAATGAAATGGAAAGAACTGGCGGTGAACCGGATGTTGTTGGTCATGATAAATAGACGGGCGAACACATTTTTTATGATTGTTCAGCGGAAAGTCCTAAAGGCCGCAGAAGTGTTTGTTACGACCGTGAAGGGCAGGAGGCAAGGAAAGCATTTAAACCAGAAGATAACGCTATTGATATGGCAGCTGCCATGGGCATTGAGCTTTTAACGGAAGAACAATATCGAGAGTTGCAGAAACTTGGAAATTTCGATACGAAAACGTCGAGCTGGGTGAAAACACCTTCTGATATTAGAAAACTCGGCGGCGCCCTCTTTGCTGATCGCCGCTACGGCAATGTCTTCGTGTATCACAACAGTGCGCCCTCTTACTATGGCGCTAGGGCGTTCCGTGGCTCGCTAAGGGTCTAAATTTTGCAGAGACAACTAAATTTGAATTTGAGAACGGATCACGCAAAAGAGAGGAACGCGGATTCAAGTTGGAAGTGCAACTCGGTGATCTGAAGGTGATTTGTCTCGTTTCCAGGTTTCGCGAGTCCTTAACGACTCAGCGCGTGGGACTTGCGAAACTTGGAACGGGACAAACGCATTGGTCAGCTGGAGTTACACTGTTGCACTTCAAGTTGAATCCACCATTACCAATTTACATACGCCTTATCTTGCGACATCTGTATGAAAGGCATTTTTCCAGGCGTCGCCTTCTTTAAGGCCGGAGCATTTGCCCAGGCCTTCCACTGATCCGATAAGAGCAGTCGAAATTACGAGGGCGAATTAAAGCCGAACACCCACTTCCAAGCGTCGCCATCCTTTACATAGACGGAGTTGCCATAGATCTTTTGTCCGCTGATGTCCTTGCCGCCGCAGGTGCCGTTAACCGAGCCTGTTAATGTCAGGATGCCGACCGTTCCGGAAACGGCGGTTCCGACACCATCCGTCAGCGTAAAGCTCGTGACGTCGCATGTTGCTCCCGTCCAGTCCTTTAACGCGTCGGCCTTGTTTGCGAAATAGGTGCCAAATATATTGACGAATGTAATTTCCTTGGCCGTCAGGTCTTCGATCTTTTTGGCGTCTTTATTCTTCCACGCTTCCCAGACGGATCTTTCTGCCGCCATCAGGGCGTCGGTGATCGGGTCGGCAGCCGGTTTGGCGGGTGCCGGAGCAGCAGCCGTGTTAGTGTTCGCTTCTGCCTTGCCGTCCTTCTTCGGCTCTTCCTTTTTGTCGGCCGCCGGCGGAGCTTTAGGATCGACGATCAGATTCTCGCCATGAAAAGCGGCCTGCCACTTTTCGCCGTTTCTGGCCCAGACGGTCGCCGCACGGACGGGGCTGGGTAATTTTTCGGTTTTGCCTTCCGCTGTGCAACTGCCTTCCATATTTGACTTATAGTTGAGGACATAAGTGTCATCGTCGATCTTTGCCATCTGCGGCTCGGTCAACGCCCAGCCCTCTTTGACCTCGCATTTGACGCCGCTGATCATCTTGACGGCGTCAGTCTTGCTGAGGCGAGCTCCGCCCTCGTGCATCACGAACTTATCGCTGAGAAAGCTTTCAAAGAATTTGCCGTCACCTTTGATGTAGGCTTCGTTCGCCTGTTTATCCAATGCAAGCAATGCGTCTGCGGTCGGTGCGGCAGCGGTCGGTTTGGTCGTGTTGGCATTCGTGTTCGCGTTGTTTGTTGCCGGGGTGCCGCACGCTGCGAGCACGACGGACACGACCGCCATCAAAACGAAATACCCTATCTTTTTCATATACTTTCTCCTTTCGCGATCGTTGGAATTTGAGAAACACGAGCATCGGTGGGTTTCGAAATAAAACGCCATCGAGATTTCCGATCATCGTCGTATTTGAGTTTATTGTTTAGCCATTAGTTTTTGATGTCAAGCCGGGGTTGTGTGCGGAGAGTTAAGGAGAGACGGCGTGAATAACGTGAATAAAAAGGGCCGGAGCTAAAGCAGCCCCGGCCTTTGTTATTACCAATTTACATACGTCCTATCGGGATAGGAAATTCAATCGGGTGGTGGAAGTATGCGGTGCGGTCTCACGCTACGCCGCGGCCGGTGGCGCGGGCGGGTTTGGGTCGTCCGCTCCACGGCCGGCCACGACGGCCGGCCATGCGGGCCGTCGGATTGTCCGCGCCGCCGGTCGTGGCGCCACCGGTGCGGACCGATTCTGGCGTATGCGGGAGCACCGCGCACGCCGAACGTCCCCGATTGGCCGGGGTGGGGCGGGCTGACCTTAGGGGGCGTGGTGGGGTGCGGCGGCGGTGGACTGCGGTCGTCGCGAGGCACCTGGTGGAGATGCCTTTGAACGAACTTATCGAGGCAATTGGGCCGAATGCGATTCTTGCCGTCAAGCTGCTGCTCGGTCAATTTATGTGTTTACCTACATCCCGTCCAGCGGTTTTTGTCGCCTTTTGAAAGGTTTATTGGCGGGTGAGCTTGTCTGCCAGCACGAGCGCAGAGCGGGTAAGGCCCTCGATACCGCCGGGGTAGGTGGTGTCGCTGACAATGAACAGGTTCGGGAGCGCGGTTTGGTAGGCGGGTTCTCCGAGCCAGAAGGCTCCCGCTCGGGGAACGACGCCGCCGACCATGCCAAGCTTGCGCCGCGTCACGTCGTAGAAACTCCGGGGCGTGGCTGTCTCGATAACTTCGATGCTGCTGCCCAATTCCGGCATCGCCGAATGCAGTCGCTCCCAGCATCGCTCCAGCATCTGCTGATCTCTGTCCTCGAGTTCAGTTTCGTCCTGGTGAAAAGTGAACCACTCGTCGACGTCAGTAAAGGCGTGAACGGTCACCGCTCGTTTCCCAGCCGGAGCTCGGGCATCCCAGGCGGGTGCAGCCGCGAACATCAGTTGGTTGGTCTCCGGATCGTAGTGGTTCGATTCCTGCCAATCAGTCAGCGCGAGGACGTGGTCAGAAGCCAATGACCCCGCGGTGGTCTCGTCTAGAGCAAGATAGAGCAGATAGGCGCCCCAGCCACGCTGCCCGTGCAACTGCTTTCGGATTTCAGTAGGTGTGCGGTTGAGACCGACTAGCTTTCCATAGGTATCCCAAACCGTCAGATTGCTGACGACGGCTTTCGAGGCTGTCACTGTTTCACCGCTCAGCAGGTCGACGCCGACCGCGGCACCCGTCGAATCGTAAGACAACCTGAGCACAGGCGTGTCCAGACGAATTCTCCCGCCGCTTTGTTTGATCGACTCGGCCAGCCTGTTTGCCAGCGCTGAGGCGCCGCCGCGTATAGCGAACATGCCGGAACGCGGCGCACTGAGGGCGAGCGCCGCGTGAAGATAAGGAACGTCCTTGCTGCTCGCCTGCGTTAATGCTTGCAACTGCACGTCTACGAAGCGACGAAACCGCGGGGAGAATCCGTCGAGATGCTCAAGCGTAGATTGCTGACTGGCTTTGAGTATTCCGGCGGCAACCCGGCCCTCGGGGAGTAGGCTATAGGCGCGCCGCGACCCGGAGGCTGACAGCAGATCGGGCGCCCTTTGCAACGCGCGACGCAACGCCCCGCCTATTGACTCAAGTTTTCGGTAAAACGCAACAGCCTTCTCGGGACACTCTGGAAAACTTCTGCGCAGGTTGTCTTCAAACTGCTCTCTATCGCTGACCAGGGCGATCTCAGATTGATCTGGAAGACGGACCACGTAGCCTGGTTCCCACAAGCGAACCTCGGGAGGATCAACCGGCAGCTCAGAGAACACACGATCGTGGATCTCGCCAGGTTTCCATCCGGTGAAGAGTCCGTAACCCTGTTCAAAATTGTAGCCAAACTTTTCAAAACTCGCAGCGCAGCCGCCCACTCTCGGTTCTCGTTCCAATAGACAGACGTCAACGCCGCGCTGCGCCAGCAAGGCAGCGACTGTCAGCCCGCCGATGCCGCCGCCAACCACAACAACTTCGTGAGCCATGTTGTCAGAAAATGAAGTGAATCAATGGCAGTAACATTGACGCAGTAGGAACGGGTGGCGGAGTGGTAGGTAACAGCCGCTGTACATAGGGTTCAGCTATCAAGAGTATGGCTTGCACCGCATTGAATGACATATGAATGACGATGCAAGGGAGCAGTCTACCCGTATAAGCTCGGACAATTGTTAGTACGATACTAAGAAGGGCGACAGCGGAAATCACACCAATGTTCGGCCAATACTGCGGCACGTGAATCAGAGTAAACAAGCCGAGAACGAAAAACACTGCCGCGTTTACGCCGATAGTCCGCTGTAGGGCGGAGTAGAGCACTCCGCGGTAGACAAATTCTTCGACAAAAGGTGCGGTAAGAACAGCTAGCGCTGCGATAGCGTACCGAGCGCCAATCGAACTATTTATTAGTTGCTCCAATTGCGTGGGCTTGTCAGCTCCCAACAACCACGCGAGCGTCACGGCGGTAATGAAAAGAGCGACGCCAAGTCCCGCAAAGCCGAGGCCTTCCAATAACCCCCGGCTACGAGACCACCCCCAACCGAAACTAGCCAGGAAGGGTCGCTTTCCAAAGCGAGTGACGACGGCCCATAACAGCGCGAGAGTTAGGATATGTGTAGGCAGAATGGAAAGGACTTGAAGAAAAATCGCAGTCCGATCAGTCACCGCGAGTTCCAAAGCCGCCCTGGCAAAATCTGGCGAGCTCGGATTTAGCCCCCGATGCAAGGCGAAGGGAATTATGAAGAAGAGCGGGATTATTGCTTGTACGAGGATGCTCGCTGTCCACACCAACAGCGCGCCACCAACCCCCCAAACGGGATCATTCGCATCAACAGTCCGACAGTGCTTTTTGATTTGAAGTCCGTCTAGTTGGATTGCACTCGGATCTTCCAAATCCGGAAATGTGGGGACTTTGTTGGGTGTAGGCACGTGGTGAAGTGTATGAAGTTGTTCTGAAGGGGTCAATCGGAGAGGCTAGCTTCAAACTGCCGGATACGCTGCCTCCAACATGGAAGGACCGACGCGCGGCGCCGCCAGCATCACGCCGATTATCGTTTTGGCGTCTTCTATCTCGCCCGTGGTAATCATGCCGAGCGCCTGCGAGAAGGGAATTCGCACGACCTCGATAACTTCATCGTCTTCGAGCCGCTGCTCGGTCTCCGTCAGTTCAGTTGCCAGGTAAACCCACATCTTCTCTTCGCAAAAGCCCGGCGAGACAAAGAATTCAGATAGCTTCTCCAGACAGCCCGACACTACACCAAGTTCTTCCTCCAGTTCACGCGCCGCGCCCTCTTCCGGCGCTTCTCCCCGCCGCAGGGTCCCCGCCGGAGCTTCCAGCAGATAACGCACGGCTGGATGTCGATACTGGCGCACGAGCGCGATCGTGCCATCGTCAAACACGGGAACGATCACCGCGCTGCCGGCGTGATGCACGACTTCACGTTCGTAGACTTTGTCGCCTTCTCGAATCGTGTCGACAGTTACGTTGAAAATACGGCCAAGAAAAAGTTCCACGGTGTTCAGTACCTGGGGACGTTCGGTTGCAGCCATGATGATTCCTTTTTTTGGCAATTAGCTTTGCGAGCTACGGAAAAGTGCGGCACTCACCTCGCCAACAAGGTAGAGCGAGCCCGTCACACAAATCAGGCCGTCCGGCGGAGTTACATCGCGGGCTTTCTTCAGTGCGTCGCTCACGCGCGGCACCGCGATGATCTTCTCACTTTGTATGAAATTCTGCGCCAGGGTTTGCAGCCGCTCGACCGAGGCGGCTCTGGGATTGTCCGGTTGCGTGAGAATCAGTTGCCTAACACCGGGGAACAGGATCGCAGCCATCTCTGTCAATCTCTTGTCGTTCATCGCGCCGAAAACCAGCGTTAACGGTTTCTTAACGAACTCGTCCAAATAGTCTCGCAGCACGCGGGCCGCGCCGGGATTGTGCGCGCCATCAAGTAAGGTCCCGGAAAACGAGGTCAGCCTGCCTTCGTACGAGGCGCTTTCAATACCGCGAACGATCGCGGTTTTCGAGATTGCAAAACTGCGACTGCGCAACGACTCGGCGAGTTGAATCGCAAGGGCCGCGTTCTCAACCTGATGTCGCCCTCGCAGGCCGAGGTGCACGTCCTCATATTGATCTTCGTTAGTCTCGAAGGTCACCGCAAACATTCCCTCCGGCGTAGCGCTTAGTTTGAAGGCTCGGCACCCTCCAACACTAACTTTAACGTCACATTCGCGCCCGCGTTTCAAGATTACCTCGAGGACCGGCGACGACTGCGGCGCTATAATCGCAATCACGCCTGGGCGAATGATAGCGGCTTTCTCGAAGGCTATCTCTTCGAGTGTTTCTCCGAGATACTCCTGATGATCAAGTGACACCGGGGTTATCCCGACCGTGTTTGCGCCGGCGACTGTGGTGGCATCGAGCCTGCCGCCCAATCCTGTTTCGAGAATCGCGAGCTCGATATCAGCCTCGCGAAATGCCAGCAGGGCAATGGCGGTTACGTGTTCGAAAAAGGTGGGTAAGGCCTCGATCTTTCTCTGGGCCAGCAAGTCTTTCGCAGCTTCGCGCACTTCGCTCGCAAACCTCGCAAAGTGCTCTTGAGAGATTGCCTGGCCGCCAATACTTATCCTTTCCGTAATGCAGGTGAGGTGAGGAGAAGTGTAGAGCCCGGTCACAACTCCGGCAGCGCGGCAGATGGAATCGAGCATAACCGCCGTTGAGCCTTTGCCGTTCGTACCGGCAATCTGTACCGACTCATATGATTTTTGTGGATTGTCGAGACTTTCAAGTAACAACTCCGTATTCCGGAGTCCAAGCTTCATGGTTAGAGTCTCGTGGCCGAGACTAAGCAGGTAGTGGGTCGCTTCCGCAAAGTTCATGAGGGGGATAGCATTAACATCTCTCAAACTAAACGGCAACGGAACATAGTGGGTCGACAAAGTCAGAACCGGGAGCGACCGGGTTCAGATCGATCGCACTCAACAATTGTCAAATGATTAACTCGAGAATGCGCGGCACCCCGGATCACACCCGGTTGCTACCGAGCCCCCTTGCTCGTCTGCGACAAGCAGATAACGAGATGAAACTCGAGTGCGCCAGTGATAGGCTGTATACGCTTACAAGTCGCGAAGGCCGTCACAACACTGGCGCTCGATTACCCGTTACCGAGTTTGGTCT
>JANMQG010000045.1:0-6512 GCA_031370285.1 Chloracidobacterium sp.
TTACTCAACATGATCGTGCTGCCTACTCTTTATATGAAGTTCGGACGACCTGTTGTGCCGGAAGTAGAGATCGAACCTGCGCCTCTGGCCGGAGATGTAACGAGAGAGGAAGCGCAAGAGCAGCGAGAGCACAAGAACCAAACTGACGAAGAGGAAGATTCGCCGCCGAAATGAGATGAAGATCAAACCCGGAAATCTAAGAGCAGCGATCAGTATTAAGCTGTGTCCGATTGCTCTAGTCTCGCTGCTTGCAGTGACAGGGCATGGACAAACATCCGCGCCTGCACCGCCCACGTCACCTGCGCAGACTCCAGCCCTTCAACAACCTGTTGCGCCCAGCGCCGGGCAAAATCCACCCGGCACAACGCTGCCGACCACTTCCTCCCAATTCATCGCGCCGTCGGGACTGGGAGTCCAGCAACTGGTGGATGCGGCTTTCCAGCGTCGCGCCGATCTCATTGCTGCGCGTCAGCGATTGGCAATCGCTGAAGGTAATCTAATTCAAGCCGGTCTAATACCTAACCCGCAACTCAATTCTCAGTACGGCTCAACGCGCTTTTTAGCCGGCGGACCTGAATACGATCTTTCAGCCGGCGTCTCGCAGGTCTTCGAGACGGCAGGCAGACGAAGCAAACGGGTGGCCGTGGCGAAACTCGCGTTGACCCAAATCCGCGCTGAAGTATTGGCGCTGGAACGTAATGTTGCCGCCGACATTCGCGCCTCTTTTGCGCGCTCGCTCGCTGCGGGCAAACAGCTCGACATGCTCGAACGATTGATCAAAGCCGCGGAAGAGCAGTTGCGCATCACGAGCGTGCGGCTGGACGCTGGCGATGTCGCTCCGCTGGATCTGAACCTTGTGCGTAACGAGACAGACCGGCTGCGCGCGCAAGTCATCAAAACGCGGGCCGATCTCCAGGGCGAGATTATCTCGCTGCGCGCCTTAGCGGGATTCGAAGTGACGGAGCCGCTGCAAATTGCACCACTTCCTGATCGTCCTCCGCGCCTCGATCTTTCTCAGGCTGAATTGACGGAGATCGCCTTGCGCGAGCGACCTGATTTGCAGGCCGCGCGCTTGGGCGAGGAGTTGGGCAACGCGCGCATTCGTTTGGCTCAATCGCTGGCGACGCCCAATATTACTGGCTCCGCGACATTCACGCAGCAGAAGAGAGTTACCGATCTGCCGGAGTCGCTCGGCGTGGGACCCGTCGCCCAGACAGAGAGGTCACTGACCTTCGGCGTGACAATTGATTTGCCAATCTTCAATAAAAATCAGGGGCAGATTGCTTCCGCCGTAGGCGAGCGGGAACAGGCGCGAGCGCAGCGTGAGTTTCTGGAGGCGACCATCAAGCGCGACGTGGCGCTGGCGTACAACCGTTATCGCGCGGCGGCAGAGACGCTGGTGCTTTACACAACTCAAATCATCCCGCGCGCAGAAGCAAACTTGCAGTCTGTACGCAATGCTTATGCTGAGGGCGAGTTCTCCGTTTTCGATATCCTCAGTGAACAGCGCCGATTGTTCGACAATCAAACCGCCTATAACGATGCGCTGCGTGATTACTACTCTGCGCTCGCCGATCTTGAGCGCGCCCTTGGCACGACCATTCCGGCGACAGGCTTCGCACCCAGTCCAACGTCCGTTCTGCCGGACGAACGCTTGCGCCTCAATCCGGACGAAATTCAGCGGGCGCTATTCGCGCCCAACCGCTTTCCTAGTACTTTAGTATTATCTCCATCGCCCGGTCTGTCACGGCCCGAACCGAAGCCCTGATAGAAGGTCAATCGAGCCAAAGCGAGTACGCATTTCGCGCACAACCGCAACTGTTAGAGTTTCTGTTCTGCTTCTTCAATTAGTGGATTGGGTAGGGTTCATTCGGTGACTACTGATTTAATGGCGTTGACAATGCTTACCCGGCTGCCAAGTTTCGGGTCGAGTTGTGGAGCAAGAGCCTCGGAGACATGGCCGAAGCCTTCGAGCTTAGCTATCTTCCAGTATTGTCCGAACAATGCTGAAATGCCCGGCCATTTGTCGACGCAAGAATTCGCGCTTGACTTCAAGATTGAACTGATCGCGCGAGACCCGAATTTCATTGCGCGCTTCATTCACCAAACTGAGCACTTTGTCCCGTTGCTTCCGTTTAGGTAGTTGATCACTTCAAACATTGCGCCACGCGGCAATATGCCGCTTAACCTCGACATCATAAAAGTAACGGTCAAGCGCCGCCAGCAGCGTGGAAAGCGCGCGTCGCTGATGCTCGTTCAGTAGATCGTCTCCCTGATGTTTTGTCATTTCGCATTGAGCGGGCTCTGCATCCTTTGCCGAGCTGAGTCTTAGCCGGCTAGCCAACCAAATAAGACGTTCAAAATGTTTTTTGGGGCAGAAACGCAGCTTGCCCCATAAAGCGCTTCGGAAACGGGTTTATGAGGCAAAGCCGTTAGCTTGGGCTTTGCGTAACCGTAGGCTTAAGGGCATTGTGCTGACTTGCGGCTGGACTTAGACGCCTCGGGAGGCTTGGGGTGTTTCCGGGATCGAAACGGAACTGGAAGCGAACTAATCTTAGCGGTTGCATTGCGCGGCTAGTTGCATTGCAAGGGCTTGTAGTCCCGCAAAGCCATCTCGCATAGTCGCTCGCACGCCTTTGCGAACGGCACGCCTGCAGCTTCGGCGGATTGAGGATACAAGCTCTTTTTGGTCATGCCTGGTATGGCGTTGGCTTCAAGAATGGATACGTTGTTCCCGTCATCAAGGATGAAATCGATTCGGCAGTAGTGCCGCAGTTGTAACGCCTCGCAGACCTTCCGGCAAATGAGCTTTACTTCTTCAATGATAGATGGGTCCAACTGAGCGGGAAAGATCTCTTCAGTCTGCGGCGCCTGGTACTTTGCCTGGTAATCAAACATTTCAGCGTTCGACCGAATTTCGCCCACCGCTAAGACTTCCTGATCAAGCACGCCGACGGTGAACTCGCGCCCCCTGACAAACTTTTCAATCATGACCTGTGAGTCGTACTTGAAAGCCTGCTCCACAGCCGCTTTAATTTCAGAGCTCTGGCGGCAGATGCTCATTCCCAACGTCGAGCCGCCGTTGACTGGTTTGACGATCGCCGGCAGGTCTACTTTTAGTTCATCGGACTCGTCGCGCTTCACACAAATCCATGGCGCAGTCGGCACATTGTTTTGCACAAACAGTTGTTTGGCCAGGTGCTTATTCATGGCAAGCGCCTGGCCCACGTAGTCACTGCCAACGTAAGGGAAATTCACAGACTCTAGAATAGCTTGCAGCCTTCCGTCTTCACCAAATTCACCGTGAACGAGCGGAAAAATAATCTCAGCACTTAGAAACGGTTCGCTCCGAAGCAAGGAGGGCATGTTTAGATCCTGCTTAAGACGGCACAACTCCTCGAGCGTCGGCGCATTTTGAATGGAGCCTTCCCTATACTCAACTTCTCTCTCAGCATCTACCACGCCGGTGCACGGATCTACTGTCGATACTTCATAACCCAACTCCCGCAAATTGATTGCCACGTTGGCAGCGCTGGCGAACGAGACGTTTCGCTCAGAGGAGAAACCGCCACCCAGGACTACGACTTTGTTCTTCTTGGACATGGTTTCTGAGTATAGTCAGCACCCGATTAAATTTACAACAACCGTCAAAGAGCGGATCGCCCCGGTTTTACAGCAACCGATTACTGTAGCTCGTCTCAGTGGACCAAGTTCCAATGCTTTTGCTTTGTTAATGATTCCCTCACTCGATCGTGAAATAGGACGAGAATGGGAACCCTCATATGAACCCAATCAAAAAAAGCAATTACTTGCGGCTTTGCCGTTTTCCATGCGATAAGCCTATGGCTTGCCGGTAACCATTTCTGTAAAGGTTGCCCCTAAGGCTCGCTATCCAAGTCGAACCCAACGCAGAGGCATAGCCTCGGCGTTAGAAAGCGATGTGCGGTAAGCCATAGGCTTACCGCACAAAAAGCGGCAAAGCCGCAAGCGTCGCATAACTCAGGTAACCCAGCTTGTTCCCATGGTTCAGTTGAAGGCCTCAACAGCTACCCAGGTTCCATTGAAGGCTGCTGTCCCACAAAGAGCGTCGATCGTTAGACTATCCGTTACATCGTTGATGCTCTCGCCGGCGTGTTGCCGCGCCACCTCTAATTCAGTTCCCTGCCGATTATGACCCCACCCATGCGGAATACTCACCACCCCCGGCATCATTTCATCGGATATCTCGACCGGCACGACTACGCTTCCTACTCTTGATCGCACCGAGACGTTTTGGCCTGGACTCAGATCGCGCTGCGCCGCATCCGTCGGATGCATGAGAATTGTGCATTGAGTTTTACCCCTAACTAGTCTTGGACTGTTATGCATCCAGGAGTTGTTGCTGCGAAGCTCTCGTCGTCCAATCAATAACAAACTGCCATTGGAGCTGTGCGACTCACTGACTGATTTGGGTGATGAAGGTGGGCGGGCGGGACGCCCGCGATCCCAGTTAAGCAGTTTCGCTTTCACGCGTTCGACATCTTGCACCAGCACATCAGGCGCTAACTCAATACGCTTGTCGGAAGTGAGCAACCGGCCAGGTAAACAGGAACCGAGTGGTCCAAGATCTATTCCATGGACTGCCTTTTTTACTTTTCGCAAAGTCAACCCTTTCGAAAAAGGATTGAACTTCGCGCCGTATGGTCCAAAACGTAAACCCAGGTCCAGAATTCTTTCCGGCCCGAAGAATGTTTTGATGAACTCGCGCTTCACACTGCCGAACAAACTTCCGAAGAGGCCCTCGTGTTCCATACGTGTTTGCAATTCAACCAGGATCTCCCAGTCATGTCGCGTCTCGCTGTCCGGTTCAAATAAGGCTGGTGAAAACTTGGTAGTGTTACGGACGGCCAGCAGATGAAACGCCACGTCATAGTGTTCACGCTCGAGCGAAGTGCTTGGCGGCAAGATAATGTGCGCGTGCCTGGTCGTCTCGTTGATATACGGATCTATTGAGACCATAAAATCCAAGCCGGCCAACGCACGATCCAACTCACGGCCGTTGGGCGTCGATAGCACTGGGTTCCCGGCAGAGGTAACAAAGGCCTTAATCTGTCCCGGACCTTCAGTCAATATCTCTTCAGCAAGCGTGACGACGGGGAGCTCTCCGGAAAATTCAGGTAGCTTTCGCACGCGGCTGTGCCAGCGGGCATAACTTCCTCGCGGCGCCAACGACTCTGGTGCTGTGATTGGATCGAACGCCGGAAGGGTAAACATGGCGCCGCCGGGCCGATCTAAATTTCCCGTCACAATATTCAAGACATTAATCAACCACTGACAGACGCCCCCAAACTCCTGAGTGCTGACACCGATTCTTCCATAGCAGACTGCCGACTCGGCCGAAGCAAATTCTCTAGCCAGGAGGCGTATTTGATCGGATTCAATTCCAGTGATCGATGCGACTTTGTCGGGAGGAAAGTCGGCCACAAGCTTCTCGATAATTTCCACACCTATAGTAAACCCAGCCAGGTGGTCCAACCGCGTTAACTCTTCTTCAAAAACAACGTGCAGTAGCGCCAGCAGCAATAACACGTCGGTGCCGGGCTTTATAAACATATGCCGGTCGGCCAACCGAGCAGTTTCCGTAAAACGCGGATCGATGAGTATTACCTTCCCTCCCCGCTGGCGAATCTCCTGCAACCTTCGGCTCAAGCCGGGAGCAGTCATCATGCTGCCATTTGAGACCGCCGGATTCGCCCCCAGGATCAGGAAATATTTGGCGCGATCGATATCCGGAACCGGGAGCAGCAGTTGGTGACCAAACATGAGGTAAGCGGACAAATGATGCGCGAGTTGGTCAACAGAGGTTGCAGAAAACCTGTTCCGCGTATGCAGGCTGCGGAGGAACCCTGGCGCGAACAGAAGAGCGCCATAGTTATGAACGGTGGGATTACCAAGATAGGTTGCGATTGAGTTCCTGCCGTACGTCGAGTTGATGCGCTTGAGGTGGAACGCTACTTCGTCAAAAGCTTCGTCCCACCCGATTCGTTGCCAACCTTGAGGAGTGCGGCGCACGGGATATTTCAGCCGGTCCTTATCGTAGTGCAGATCTTGTAAGGCGACGGCTTTCGGGCAGATGTACCCGCGGCTGAACGGGTCGTCTTTGTCCCCGCGGATGTCGAGAAGGTTTTGAGTTTCGAGTTTGGAACCTGAAGTTTCGGGTTCCGGGTTTCGAGTTTCGTCTTGTTCTGCTGCCTTCTGCCTACTGCTCCTGCCTACTGATTCCGGCTCCTGCTGCCTGCTCCTGATTTCGATACCACATATTGCCTCGCAGAGATTGCAGTTGCGGTAATGAACTAAAGTTTTGTCGGCGGCTCTCATGGGATGAAGTCATATCCGCAGATTACGCAGATTACGCAGATTTAAGCATAAACCGTTACCGACAAGATAAAAAGTATCTGATGTGTTTGCGGATTAACTAGTCGGTCTTAAAGATTTGCAAATCCGTGTAATCGGCGTAATCTGCGGATTCAAGG
>JANMQG010000061.1:0-53874 GCA_031370285.1 Chloracidobacterium sp.
CCCACACTCGACTGCTTAGTTGTGCCCGGAGCTTCGGCAAGGAAAGGCTTTTCCCAATCCCCACGTTCCTGACGATGGCCTGGTAGCGCGGCTCGTCGTGCAACTTATCGAGGCTAGTTTCTGAATGTATCCAAAGAGCAACGCAAGATTTCAGTTAACACTATGTCAGGTAGGCCGCACGAAAATCTGCACTGTCATCGACCGCTTTTGAAGAATCCCACGATTGAAAAATATCTTGCATTTTGCTAAAGAGCGTCGATCGCGCCAAGGTCTTGACGCCTTCCTCACACCCAATATAAGCTCCGCCCGCTTTCAGTCAATTCCCGGCACACCCGCTAGTTTTTTCGCTTAGTAACTGCCCGGAGAGAAGCGCCCGCTCCAAAACATTGCAACTCCTCCGAAGAGTTGATCCGCTTCATGTCCTCAACATGGAGAAGAAAAATGAAAATCCTGCGCCCCCTTATCGCCTTTGCGACCTTTCTGTTTAGGCTTGGTGCCTGCTCTGTATTGCTTCTTTCCGTTCAATTCGCTTTGGTAGTTGTCGCCCGCGCGCAAACTCCAACTACTTTGCAGGGACGCGTGCTCTACCAGTTTCCTGACAACTCAAGCCTGCCGGCAGTGGGCGTAACCGTGACAATGACAAAGACTATTTATGATGTGTCTCCGCCTGTGGTGAGCACGCAAACGACGACGACGGATGGCAACGGGCATTACTCTTTCCAATCCCAATTTCGCTGCAGCGTCACTTATGAGTTGCAAGCGGTGTCTTCAGAGATTGTTGACGAGGAACCATTGCCTCGTTCCGGTATAAGTTCGACGGGCGGTTGTATCGGCGACGCCACGCTCGGTAATTTGGATATAAGCAAACCGATGCCCATAACTCTCGCGGGTTACGTCCTGGATGAACGCGGTAACCGCATTCAGGGAATCACGGTGACCATGACCCGCACGAAGTATGATCTCAATCCCAATGTCGTCACGACGGCAACCACGAGCACCGATGCAAACGGCCACTATCAATTCGCCACGTTTTCAAGGTGTTCAGTGGTTGAGTTGTTCAGGGCCTCGATAGGAAGCTACACCTTTCCTGGTTCCATTGCGCCCAGCGGTTGCATTGTTGGCAGCTACGATAACCTCAATCTCGTTCTCGAATTCAATCCCGGGCGGGACGCCGGCAGCCCTGGTTGCCACGGAGTAGGAAAACCCGTCAATGTCACGAATGGCAACGTGTACTTGCAGCAAACCGACTATGACCTCCCCGGAATCGGCGCGGCCATCGACATTACGCGTGCTTACAACAGCAGTTCGCAAAAGGTTGGATTGTTTGGCAGGGGTTGGACCAGCCTTTACGACGAAAGCGTCAAGACTGTTGCGGGCACACTCCTGGAATTCAGAATGTCCGACGGTAGGGTTGTCACCGGCGGGATCACGCCTGATTTCTTTGGACAGATCGTGAGGAACGGCGACGGAACCTATACGGTTACCTTCAAGGACGGCCGGGTGCACCAATTCAACTCCTCCGGCAAGCTACTATCGCTGCGTGATCCCAATGGCAACCAAACCACGCTGGCCTACGGTGCAAATGGGTATTTGACCTCCGTAACCGATCCCTTTGGACGGCTGCTTACTTTCACAGCAAACGCTAACGGTCAAATCCTCTCGATCAGCGATACGCTGGGCACGATTGCCAGCTACACCTATGATTCCAGTAAGTTGCGCGCGGTCACATACGCAGACAATTCCGCTTACAACTTTGCCTACCAGGCTGGCGGCGGTGGCTATCTTCTTAGCGACGTGACCGATGCTCTCGGCAACACTGTCGAGCACCACGATTATGATTCCCAGTCTCGCGCCCTTACTTCCGAAGCGCAGGGCGGCGTAGAGCGGTATACGCTAAGTTATGTAAGCCAAACCGAGACTGACGTGAGGGACGCGTTGGGGCATGTGACGAAATATTTTTTCAATAGCGTGAGAGGACGAAACGCTGTCACCAGAATCGAGGGAGCATGCAGTTGCGGGGGCGAGGCTCAAGTAAGGAGTTGGAGTTACGATAATCAGTTGAATGTCACTTCGAAGACGGATGCGCTGGGCCACCTCACTAGTTATACTCTGGATGGCAAGGGCAATCCTCTGACACTAACGGACGCGACCGGCACTGTCGCTGCCACTTACAACCAGTTTGGCGATCCGCTCACGCTCACCGATCAGTTGAATGGAACAACGACAAACACCTATGACGCGCAGGGAAATCTGCTGACCACGAAAGACGCGCTGAACGCCACGACTAATTTCACTTACAACTCGCGTGGTCAAGTGCTGACGGTTACGGATGCGCGCGGCAAAGTTACGACATCCAGCTATGACGCGTCAGGGAATCTGACACAGTCGAAAGATGCCAACAACACCATCACCTTTTACTTCTATGACGCGCGCGGCCGTTTGACGAAAGTGCGCGACGGTCTCAGCCGTAACTCGCTTTACGCTTATGACGCCGCGGGCCGGCTCAACAAGATGACGCATCCGGACAATTCGTTCGTCAGTTTCACGTACGACTTAGCGGGACGGCGCACAACTATTACCGACGAGCGTGGGAATGTAACTAACTATGCTTACGATAGCGCTTATCACCTGACGAGTATGACTGACGCCCTCGGTCATACGACCAGCAATAGCTACGATGCGATGTCTAATTTGACGGGCACAACTGATGCGCTCGCGCGCGTGACCAACTACGATTACGACGCCTTCAACCGGCTCGTGAAGATTACCCATCCGCCGGCAACTGCAGGTGCTGCACGTTTGTTTGAAACTCTCTCGTATGACGCCGTTGGGAATGTTAAGCAGCGCACCGACACTGCCGGACGCGTCACCAGTTATGCCTACGACAATGTGAATCGCCTGATCAGCACAACTGACGCGGACAATAAGCCTACTTCTCTTGAATACGATGCCCTTAGTCGCGCAACGGCGCTGACGGATGCGCTGAATCAGCGTTACCAGTTTGCTTACGATGCTGTCGGCCGTCAGACCGGAGTTACGCGTGCCGGCGTCTCGATGAGCTATGCATATGATGTGGTGGGCAACGTCACGCAGCGCACGGACTACAACGGCACAGTCACCAACTATGCCTACGACAATCTGAACCGGCCGACCACGATCGCTTATCCCACGCGCACGGTGACTTACGCCTACACGGTGATGGGCCAGTTGTCGCGGGCAACCAATGAAAACGGCTCGGTCTACATAGGCCATGACAATCGTTATCGCGTCAGCAGTTTTTCCGATCCGTTCTATTATGGGCTGAGCTACAATTACGACGCGGCCGGCAACCGCACGAAGCTCTCACTCAATGGGACGACTTACGCCACCTACACTTACGATGCCGTGAATCGCTTAACGAACCTCCAAGACGGCGGCAACTTGAACTTCCCGCACACTTACGACGCCGTGAATCGTTTGACGACTCGCAGCGCGCCGAACGGGGTCACCTCGAGTTATACCTATGACGGCCTGGATCGTTTGACTGCGCTGACGCAGGCGACGAGCGCGAACACGCTCATTAACAACCAATACACCTACAACGACGCCAACAACATTGCGGCCTGGAATAACGCTTCGGGTAATCACGTCTTTGGCTACGATGCCGTTGACCGTCTGACCGCGGCCACGAACAGCGCACAGCCCAATGAGAACTACGCTTACGACGGCGTTGGCAATCGTACTACGTCGCACCTGAGCGCGAGTTACAGTTATCAACCCTTCAACAAGCTCACGAGCACGTCGGCTGCGAGCTACAGCTACGACAGCAATGGCAACCTGCTGTCTGGAACCGACGCCTCGGGCACAACTACGTTCAGTTGGAATGAGGAGAACCAGCTAACTCAGGTAACGCTGCCGAGCGGTCTCACCGTCAATTACAAATACGACGCGCTGGGCCGCCGCCTGCAACGAACAACGAGCGCCGGCGCAAATGAGCGCTATGTGTACGATGGCGCGGATGTGCTGCTTGATCTGAGCGCTGATTGGTCGGTGGCGACCAGGTACTTGAACGGTCCCGGCGTCGATGATCACCTGCGACAAACCAGCAGCACGACGGGGGTGTCTTATTTTCTCACTGATCAGCTGGGCTCAACCGCTGGGTTGACTGATGCCGGCGGAAGCATGGTCGAACAACTCGCCTACGATTCATTCGGCAACAGTTCGGGCAGCACGCGCACACGGTATGGTTACACTGGCCGCGAGCACGATCCGGACACGGGTCTGATGTACTACCGCGCACGCTGGTACGACCCGCAGACGTCGAGGTTCATCTCTGAAGATCCGATTGGCCTGGCGGGCGGGATAAATCAGTATGGCTATGTCGGGAATAACCCCCAGAACGCAAACGATCCCTCAGGTCTTTACGAGATCGATGTTCACTACTATCTGACGTATTTCCTGGCAAGGAAGACCGGCTGCTTCTCAAGTGATGAGGCGCGGCTCATCGCTGATGCTGATCAATCGACCGACGAGAATAGTACAACGTCACCAGGACCCGGTTGGACTGAACAGCAACGAAAACAAAATAGGGAGAACCACGACCTTCAACCGGGTAATCATGAAGGGCAAAGGTCGCCGGAGTTGTGGCGGCAAGCTATGAATGGCCCAACAAACTACGTTGGGCTAGGTCAAGCTTTGCATTTTCTGCAAGACAGCTTTAGCCATGAGGGCTTCGAGAGCGATGCAGTCGGTCACATAAGTCGGTTGCATTACTATGACAAGACTGATTCTGATGTACCTCGAGCGCTGAGAATGGCAGGAGCGACATGGGATGCGCTCAACCAGTATGCGAAAGAAAAGAAGTGCGGGTGCCAGGGAAAGTGGGATCCTGAGTGGTGGTCGCAAGTCATTGATTTCTCACGGACACAGGGAGCCAACTTTGGTGCCCTAGAAACAATCGACTCAAACGGCGAGATCGAAAACTTTGGGATGACGAACGACCCTGGCTACTTGGGTCGAAAGATAAGAATCCTGCATTTAGGTCCGAGGTAATCGTGATGTTCATAAGCCATGGAGGCCCGTCAGCAGCGTGACTAAAGGAAACTGCTTTTGGAAGTACGCAATCCTCGCAACGGTTGTGCAATTCATCGTCTGCGTGGCTGTTTGGCTCTCCACGTTTGTCTTGTCACTGAAGGGTGATCCCCTTATGGAGGCAATATTCTACTTCTATTGGCCTATCATGGGACTTATGTCAGTAATAGGGGTGAAAGGCGAACTGGGACCATTTCTGGCTGGCATGTTGTCCGGATGGGTCATCTATGGCGTTCTGTTTGGCTCGATCGTCTTGACGATTAAGATGCTGAGCCGGCGTTGATAGGAAGATGCTGAGGTAGAGAAGATAAGAGTTTCGCGGAAGTATGTAGCGGTTTCAATAGCCGTTCGGTTCATTGCCTGTGCCGGCCTTTGGCTGACGGCGCTTCTTTTCTCATCGGACGGCCTCTCCTCCTCGTCATTTATTTCTATTGGCCATGCCTTCTTCTCGTCGCCGCTTTCGTCGGCTCAGGGGGGAGCTATGATTTCCGTGCCCATTTACGCCATGGCGTTGGGAATGGTCGTCTACGGTGTAATCTTTGGAGTTGTCCTTAGCTTCCTCAAGAGCAAAAAAGTCTAGTTTGTGTGCCCTACCTACCAACAAGGAGGACAAAGACAATTGAACTGTCCGATTTCGGATTCTCACATCAAGCGCCGTAAGTAAAACAAAAAGAATCCTAGTTAGGCAGGTACATATCACGCGGGGAAAAACTACGAAGCGTTCGGATCGACTGTCAGGCGAGGCAGGGTGCGGGGCTCGCCGTCAATTTCAGAAACTACTTCGCCGATGCGGTGTGCCCCGAGCTTGCGATAAAAGCCTTCCGCGTTTGGGTCTGACAAAATCTCGACTTCCGCAATGTTTCGTCGCGCCGCATGCTGCATCGCGTGAAGAAACAGTTGCTTGCCAACACCGGTGCCGATGTGCGCCGGCGCTACCCACAGATGATCCAACTCCGCTTTTTCTTTCCGGGTGATAAGCGCGTAGAAGCCAAGTAGATCTCCTTCGCTTTCAGCGACGTAGACTTGATGAGCCGCGACAAACTCCGGCGAAATCGTCAGGTCGTCCTGCCAGTGAGTAAGCCAATGCTCGGGATAGCCCCAATGCCGCTTGGCATCGTGAGCGATCCTGGTCAGCGCGGCGGCGTCCTCAATTGCTGCTTTTCTTATTTTCACCGATTGCCCTGCTCAGTTTTTGTACGAGCTCGCGAGCCTGGACGGCAAACTCCCCCTTTGGTTCCAACCGCAAATACTCCATGTATTCCGCCAGCGCGCGCTCCTGCTGGTTTATTTTTAGCAGTATATTCCCGGCCAGCAGATGAGCTTCGGCAAAATCCGGCTTCAATTGCAGCGTGTGGCCGATAGCCGGAGCGGCCTTCGCGATGTTCTCCCGATCCCAGTAGAGACGCGCCAGCGTAAAGTAGCCGTGCCAGGACTTGTCGTCGAGCTTGAGTCCATCGAGCAAACTTTTTTCCGCTTCGTCGTAACGATGTTGCCGCCAGTAGACCTCGCCCAATGCCAGCATCACCGCAGCACTCGATGACTTCAATTCCAGCGCGCTCTGAAACGCGCCTTCCGCTTTCTGCCATTGACGCTCATCCACGAAAGCCGTGCCCAGCAAAAGGTGCGCTTCATAAAACGCCGGATACGAGGCGATTGCCTTTTGCAGGTGCCCGATCGCTTCCGAATAACTCTTCTTGCTAAGCGCTTCGCGACCGCGCACTAATTCCGCGCGTGCCTCAGCCGGCGCTCGCGCATCGATGACGTCAATCAAAGTTATGGCGCCCGGCTTTTCCGCGGACAGTTCAAACACCAGGTAGGCGCGAAAGACTACTTGCAAATCTGCGTCTTGTTGCACCGGTCGAAAGCCAGGCGCGTTAACCAGCACTTTGTAATAACCACGCTGTAGATTTGCGAAGCGAAAGCGGCCGCCGCTGTCAGTGTCCATTTGATCGACTACGCCGCCGCCGAATCTCTCCAGCCGGACCGAGACCCGATTGGCCGGAAGACCGGTCCCAACCAGCCGAACCTGGCCGACGACTTCCAGTGCATTGGCGGAAGCGTTGGAGTAGGTGTCGCGGTCGCGCTGCGCAAGCACGGGCGAGCCCATTGCCAGCGCAAAGATGAAAGCCAGTGAATAGCAGGAAAGGCGTAGCACTTTGATGGCCCAAAAGTACTGGAGCGACGTGTTGGCACTACAGGCTACTGCAAAACGCTGTCTGCGGTAAAACTAAGCCGGGCGGATTCAGGGTCCGCCCGGCAGAGTTGTTTCCGGAAGACCCGAAGGTCAGTGGCTGTACTTCAAGCCAAACTGAATCAACCGTGCCGGAACAGCGGTGCCCGTAATCTGAGTAAAGGTTGCGGGCGTAGCGATGTTCACGCTCGACGGCGTAGTAAAGATTGGATGGTTGAACACGTTGAAAGTGTCCATACGGAACTGGAACGAATGCGACTCCTTTATCGTGAACGACTTCTGGATTGAGACGTCCCAGTTTTGTTGGTATGGCGCGCGCCAGGCATTGCGCGGGGCAGTACCCCAGCCGGTGGCCCCAGCGCCGGCGCTATTGGCGAGGGTCGGCGACGTGCCAAAGCATTCCGTTCTCAGGTAGTGATCCAGACGCTGTTGCGTTGTTCCCTGAGTATAGGCGTCCGCTATTCGGCTGCATAGGAACTGGGCGGTGCCGAGGGCAGTACCAAACAAGCCACCGCTGGTGCCGTCAGTAATCGAGAAGGGGAGGCCTTTTTGATAGGTGACAATTCCGCTTACGGACCAACCTCTGAAAACCGGGTTGTCCATGAAGCTGTTCTTCCTCACGGGAATGTCGTATGCGTAACTGACGACCAGGCGGTTTGGACGATCAAAGTCGCCACGCGCTTTATTCTGCGCGGGGTTGGATTGATCGTTATAGATGTTCCCACCATTCTGGCCGGCGCGAGTCGCATTCAACTCGTCCGTACTCAAGGAGCCGCTGACATTGTCTTCGGTCTTTGAGTAGGTGTACGCAGCCTGGAAATAAAGACCGCGATGCAGCCGCCGCGACAATGTCGTTTGCCAGGAACTGTAGTTGGCAAAGCCAATGTTACCGGAGTAGCGTGAGCCGCGTTTGCGGGAGAGACCCACGATCTGGTGACGCAACTCTTCGTTGTTGACGGTGTTCGTGGTGATGTTATAGCTAACACCATTCCTGTCCCGAACAACGATTGGACTTGCAGGGCTTGCCAGCTTGGCGATATAGGGATCCCAGATACCGATGCCGCCAATGAAGTGAGAGCCGACGTAGCCAGTCTCGATTGCCCAACCACGCTTCAGTTGCCGCTGAACTGTGAAGTTCCATTGTTGCGTGTACGGCGTATAGGCATCACGCGGCGCAGTCGTAAATGACGCCAAATTGATCGAGCAGTTGGTCGCCGTCCCGCCGTAGTTGAGACATTGCTGACCCGCGGCGTTGACGAAGATCGGGGCAACACCCGGATCGTTGATGTCCAGCGGGCCCACGCCGCTGACGCGCCGCAGTCCGGCAAAGAACGTCGCCGTGGGAATAAACGCGGTCGCCACGATAGACGGTGGTGGCTGTCCCGCGAGTGGATTTGCCAGTTGTAGAGTAGTGGGGACTGCGCGACTTTCGAGTGGTTGCACCGTGAATGGCGCCGCCAGCGAGTTTTGCAGAATGTTCTGGTTGGAGAGGCGCTGGTAGTAAATACCATAACCGCCGCGCAGAACAGTCTTCTGGTCGCCATTGATGTCCCACGCGAAGCCGACGCGCGGCGCGAAGTTGTTGTCGTCGCGGCATCGTTCAAGCGCGCAGTCGCGCACGCCCGGCGTGCCCTTGAAGCCGCCCAGGTCAACAGCCTCCGGAATCAGGAACGGGTTTTGACCGGCCGCTGCGAGCGACGGCACATAGATACCGGCGCGGTTGAGTTTGTCATGGCCGAAGCTCATGGCTTCCCAGCGCAGGCCGATATTGAAGGTCAGGCGCGAAGTGTAGCGGTAATCATCCTGGATGAACGCGGCGTAGTCAGTAGCCACGAAGTTTCGCGCCGGATCGCCAAAGGCTGATTGCAGGGCCGTCGGAGCACCGCGCAGGAAGTTCTGAAATGCCGTGAACGTATTGCCGGTCCCCGAGGTGCTGCCGAAGGTAAGCGAACCGCGCACGGCAAAGTTGTTGAAGCGATTCAACTGATATTGAACTGCCTCACCACCCATGCGCAGGCTGTGCTTGCCGGTAATCATCGAAAACGTCTCGACAATGTTATAGGTATTCGAGATAGTTCCGCGGTCGTCGTTAACGCCGGTGCCCAACGAGAATAGACCCGTAATTCCCACCCGGTACAGTCCGGTAAACTGTCCGTTTGGCTGGGCGCCAACATCGGCAGCTTGATGCGTATCAACCGGAATATTGCCAAACAGGAACCGGCTATAACCAAGGCGCAACTCATTGACCTTGGTCGGGCTAAACAAGTGCGTATGAGTTATCGCCAGGTACCGATTCCACTGAAAGTCGTTGCGTGGGTTCGTTAAGCTGGTGTCAGTGCCGTAAGGCTTTGCCACCGAGCCTTCGTCCCAGAACCACGTTCCTGTGATTTTGTCTTTGTCGCCGCGGAAGCTGCGATCGTAGCTGACTGTGTATTGGTTATCTCTAATTGGAGCGATGGCCGAGAAGCTGCAACGGAATGTTCCCGTTGCGCCCCCTGTAACCGCGCCGCAGCCGCCCTGCCCAACGCGGGGCACGAGATACTGCCCGCTAAAGCGATTGTCCTGCAAATTAAGGATTCTGACGGCTACCGGATCTATCTGGGCCGTCGTTAGACCGAATGCCGGAGCGAGCAGAGCCGCGCTCGTAGTCCCATCGGCTGCAGTCGGAAACGCCTGCACGGTTGGCGAAGTGCTCGAGCCGTTCGGATCGATGCCATTGCGCGCGCGCACGCCCTGATAGTTAAAGAACCAGAAGCCACCGACCTTGGGAATTGGGCCGCTGGCGCTGCCACCGAAAACATTCTGCAACAGACGACCGCGTTTGGTTCCGTTCTTGTTGAAGAAGTACTCGTTAGCGTTGAGGTAATCGTTGCGATGTTGCCAGTAGAGATCCCAATGAAAGTCTTTCGTGCCGGTCTTGGTGACCAGGCCCAACGCACCGCCACCCTTGCTGCCCTGAGTCGCGTCGTATAGCGACGTTGCAACTTTCATTTCCTGCAGGGTGTTGGGATTCGGCAGGGGCACGGTATCGAAGTGTGCCAGGTTGAAATCGTTGACGTTTATGCCGTTGAGCGAAACGCTATTGTTGCTGGTGCGCTGCCCGTTCACGCTGACGTCCGCGGTACCGCGGCCTGCGGTTCTTACGTCCGCTACTTCGCCAGATACGCCAGATGAGAGCGACAGAAGAAACAGGAAGTTCGGTGACGCCAGCGGCAAAGTTCGAATTGTCTGACCCTCCAAACCCTGGCCTGTAATCGCGCTCTCCGTATTGATCAATGTAGGCGTCGCCTCCACATTCACCGTTTCTTCAATGCGACCGGGCTCAAGTGTCACATCTTGACGGACTGTTTCGGTAATCCTCACTGACACCCCCGACACAACGGCTTTTTTGAAGTTAGCGGCCGTAACCTCAAGGCGATAGTCGCCCGAGGGTAACAGCGTGGCGGTGAAGCTACCGTCGTCTCCCACCGTCACATTGCGTACAGAGCGACCGTTGGTTTCGCTGATCACCTCTACCGTGGCGCCTTTGACAACAGCGCCGCCCTGGTCGGATACCACCCCGGTGATACCTCCTGTTTGGGAACCCTGTGAATAGGCTGAGGCCACGAAAAGAAAGCTCAGGACTAACCCGCTTGCCAGCAAGCGCAAAACGCTTCGCATAACAGCTCCTCCTTCTTTTTTCGAAAAAATATTTCTATTTGGAACGACTTCTACGTTGAGTTGGTGCCGGTAAAAAAACCTGGACCCCTTGTTCTGTAGAAAGGAAAATGGCTTTGGGAGGAATAAGGCAAGCAACATTCCAAGCTGCATCAAGCTCGGTTACCTGTAAAAACCTGCCATTTTGGCAGCTTTCAAAAAAAGTGTGGCGCAGCTCTCAACGAGATCATGGAGTTTTCGGGGTTTTCGTTCAAATTCTTGGATTCCGTCGCTGGGCTCGAAAAGAGATTCGCGACGGCGAGGCGAGAACAATACGGAGATACACCAGCAGCGCAATCTAAGGTCGCGCTCGTCGAACTGCTGGATGCGGTTGGAGGGTTAGCGCCGGTGGGCCGCCGAATCTATTGGTACAGCCGAAGCGTGGGCATCGTTGATTGAATACCGAAGCTCTTAAAAACGCTCCGCAGGATTTACGGGTTCAGCACGATCAGGATGACGCTGCTTCGCTAGCTGCCGTGACCGGAGCAGCCTCGTCGTGGTGCTCGGTCGTGTAGAGACGAAGGATATCCTGGCCCTGGCGCGATCTCGGATCGATGGTCCTCATGTGCTTGCGACCCTGCATCTCCCAGATTGCTGTCACTTCTCCATCCTTCTCAACAGCGTGGTACGAGATATCTTCCTTCGCAACTTCTGCCGCGACTTCTGGCGCCGGACTCTCACTTGGTGTTTCAGTCGCGCCTGCAACCAGCGCGGTTTCATTCTCAGACATTTTTACGGTAACACTCCTCTCAAAACTTCTCAGCGTGTCTCTTGGGTTTAGAGAATTGTTGCACAGGCCTCGCGCAAGTGTCCACCACACAGACAAAGTAGTGCCCGTTTCAGTTTGATGTCCGATAAGCTTTATAGCTTGTCGTTAGCAGCAAGCGGCGACAAACTGAAGTTTATCGGACAGTGGCCAGCGCAATCTCGACCGCTCGCCTCGGAACAACCACTCCCCACCCCTGTCTCTCGACTTCGATACGGGGCACTCGTTCGGCTGTGTCAATCAAGATTCGTTTCACTTGTTGTGGAGTCAACCCGGGGTTGGCCTCCAGCATGCAGGCGGCGATCGAGGCAACAATCGGCGAAGCAAAGGACGTCCCATCGACGTACTTGTAATGCTGGCTAATCACATTGCCTTCTCGTAGTTTGATCGTGATGAGTTGCCGCAAAAGTGGCGTGGGTAGATCCCGCGCCTCGTCGAAGTCTTTGTCCACGCCCGCATGCGAAAGAATGATCGCGCGCAAATCGGCGTCTGCCGCCGCATCGAGTTCGGAACAGAGGTGTGCTTCGTCCGCCGTAGGTGTGGCAGGAAGAATCGGCGCGGCCACCCAAATACCGGGGGCAATAATTTCCGGTTTTTGCAAACCATCGATCGTTGGCCCATATGATGAACGGTACATACCGCGTCTGGCTCGATCGAGCGAGTTCTGATCGTCGAGCCCGCCTACGGCAATCGCCGAGGGTGAACTGGCCGGCGGCAGCACGGGATGACCGGGAGCCATGCCCGCATTGCCGACTGCGCAAACTACTATCAACCCTTCGCCCACCGCACGCTCAACGACCTGGCACAACGGACTATCCAGGTATGACTGCTCAAAGTCTCCGCCGGCGGAAATGTTGACGACGCGAATGTCGTATTTCTTTTTGTTGTCCAACACCCATTCGAGGCCACGCGCGATATGCTCATCGGGAATGCGTCCGGTGCGGCCAACCTTTACCAGCACAACTTTGGAATCGGGCGCGATGCCGCGATAAAAACCTTCAGACAAATGACCATTTCCCGCGGCCACTACCGAGGTCATCATTCCGTGCCAACTAGCGACGTCGGCTGTTTCCAACGACGAGCGATCGCCTTCGCCGTCGAAGATGTTGTGGTAAGCAACGATCCTACTTTCTGGTTTGGTTAGATCGTCGTGCGCGTAGAAACCGGAATCGAGAAAAGCGATCGTCACGCCGCGTCCGGTGAATCGCTCGTCTGCATCCATTCGCAGCGGGGTTGGCAGAACGTGATCGGTTCGCTCAAAAACGATGTGGTGGGAATCGATCTGCGCTTTGGCCCGCCTAAAAAGCTCAATGCAGCTAGCGCAAACCTGAGCCAGGTCGCCAGCCACGTCCGCGTTCGCTTCTAAAAGCGTTGCTATGGCAGTTGGCAGTTCGCCCAGGGCTATCCGTGGACCCTTCAGGCGGCCACAGATTTGGCAACACAGGTCCGCGGCATTGGGGACTCGATCAATATCGGTTGAGAGAGTTGACTCCGGCATCGTGTGAGGCAGTTTACTTCATTCCGCCGGGATTTCAATTGCGCCAACTAGTCTAGATTCCGTTCTCTGTGTCGCCTCCGTGTTCTCCGTGTCTCTGTGGTTGAGAAAGCCAAAGAAGATTCACCACGGAGACGCGAAGCCCACAGAGGTAGCACCGAGAGCTGCTTAATCATTACACTGCTCGCCTGCGTACGCATCAAAACCCCGGTTGTAAACTAGCCCTTTGCCCGTGTAAGGTATGCCAGCAATTAACGACAATTCAACGGCGGGTTTTGAGTTTATGGCCCAAGAAGAAACAAGCACGTCCGATCTTTTTCGCCGCGCGCAGGCGCTCAGAGCCGCAAGCCCAGCGGCGTCGTACAAACAGATTAAGGACCAACTTGTAAAAGAGTTTCTGGGCAAGCCGTTTCCGTCACTGCTCACCCTAACAATCCCCGAGCAGGACGCGCGTGCCCCTGAAGAAGACTGGTCAGCGGGATTGCCAATCATCAGGCGCGGTATCCAATTCCAGGACTGGAAGGAAGTCGTAGACGGAATCATTCTGAGTCTGGAACAAACGGAAAACTACGAACGCCAGCGCGGACCCGAAGGCGACAGAGACGACTGGCACGATCGCACCGCCGGCATCGAAGAGTCGACCAGGAAAGGCGTGGATAAGTGGATGCCGGAGGAGCTGATGAAACTCGCTGAGCGGCAGACGAAGAAATAGTAATCACGGGACAAGCGTATGACTTATCCTCCGCGAATAATGTACATCGAGTATAAAGGCGAGGACGTCGTCGGACTTGCGCGAATCGGACGAGTTACATTCTCCAAAAGCGGCAAATCGATTTATTACCAAGGCAAGGAATTTGGCGGTCTGCGTGGGTCCGGGTTTAAAGCAAACTTTCGCGACATAGAGACGAGAGAAGAGTATTGGATCTCGGGATGCAAGAAGGACGGAACAGATGCTCTGTATTCAACAACCGTTGAGATCGATGACGACGTAAGAGAGGAATACTGGACAATAATCCGGAACAAGCCAGAGTCGAGGGATATAACGTCTTTTAGATGTGACGGGAAATACTCTAAGTAGAATCTGACACAACCAGATGGCCATTACGAAAGTAAAGCGAATGCAGGACAAGGGGGGAAACGCGGCCACTCCAACATGGATCATTGGGCGTTCAACGACGAGATCAAAGAGGCTGCGCGTAAGCAACGGCGTCATCAAGCAAAGGGCGAGATCGATGCGGGACTCATCGAGCGGGAAATCTTAGAAGCGGTGGATTCGAACAAAACAAACTTGAGCGATGAGCTTTCTCAATAACTTAATTAAGGATCCCAAATACCAAACAACCGATCCGCGCAAGCCTGAAGGGCTTGGCGACGCGGATGTCATCATCAGTCCGGATACGCGGCGCGAGAATCGAATGCCGCCGGGGCAGTCGCGCACCAAGAAGTGGCCGGTGCTCGATGCGCACGGCACGCCGGAGGTTGATCTCGCGACCTGGTCGTTTGCAGTTGACGGTTTAGTCGAGCACCCGCAGCAGTGGTCGCTTGATGAATTCATGCAATTGCCGGCCGTGCGCGTTTATGCCGACTTCCATTGCGTCACGCGCTGGTCGCGCCTCGACAATTTGTGGGGCGGCGTACCCACGCGGGAGTTCGCGAAGATCGTGGGCATCAAGCCTGAAGCAAAGTTTGTGCTTGCACTTGCTTACGACTCCGGCTGGACTACCAACGTTCCGATCGAATACTTCCTCAATGAAGATTCGCTCTTCGCCTGGTCGCACGACGGTGCGCCAATTCCTCCCGAACATGGCGGCCCCGTTCGCTTGATCATCCCCCAGCTTTACGCCTGGAAGTCGGCGAAGTGGGTCAAGGGCGTGCGTTTCCTCGAACACGATCAGGCTGGCTTCTGGGAAGAGGGCGGCTATCACATGCGCGGCGTGCCGTGGGGACCCGGCGATGGCGAGCGATTTCGCTGGTCATGATATAAGTCAGTCCTCGACCGCTTGCAGAATCAATGAGCGAAACTTTGAAGACGATTCGTGAGTTAGTCAGCCGTCGAGAGGTCTATGTTTTCGGATCACGGCTATGATGAGTTGGCAAATGACGGCATTTTCATTCAAGATGTTTTGGCTGGAGTCGTGGGTGCAATTGTCGTTGAGGACTACCCGGATTACTACAGGGGCCCGAGCGTGTTGGTTCTGCAGAGAGATGAACAGGGCGCTGTCCATGTCGTTTGGGGGTTAGCAAGAACACCGCTTCACCAGCCGTACTAATTACGGCTTACTGTCCTGACCCGGATCGATGGAGCGAGGACTACTTAAGGAGAAAACAGAGTGACTAAACGTTCACACACCAAACTCATTCATGAGGGCCAATATGCTGCTGAGGTTGACGTACAGTTGATTGACGCAGACGAAGGATGGTCACCATATCTGTCTCTCGAAGACGCTGAAAAATTGGACGAAGTAAGGAAAGCGCTACTTCGAGAGGATATCAAACGGGCGGCTGAATTGGCGCGGGTGTTTGAACTCACTCCGGTTCGCCAGTGAACTGAAAAGATTCTCCACTAAGTTCTTTAACCATCAATTTCACCGGGTGACAAATGCTGCTCAACAACCAAAAATAAGGAGATGGAAAAATGAAAAATAATCTCGTTCGCTTGTCCCTGTTGTTCGTTCTGCTTGCGCTTACGCCTCAGGTGTCTCCCGCCTTGACATCTCCTGGTATTGGACAGAACAGCAATTCGTCAACCACCATGGCACTTGAACCGCAGTCTGCTCCAACCTCTCATTGTCGAACTCAATGTTGGCGGGGATACCGCACGTGCCTTCGAGCGGCTGGAAATAATGCTGGCAGAAGACGTTCCTGTGCGGTGAGGTATCGAAACTGTCTGAGACGCTGTACCCGCTAGTCAAATCCCAACAGGAAGGGCGCTGTCCGCAACAGAAAGGCATCGCCCCTTCCCATCCTCCAGTGAATAAACCCGTCGAACGCCGCGACAAGAGTGGTATCTCCTCAGAAGGGGCGGCTATCCCCCAAGATGCGGCCGCTGTAATTCTCCTTCGTCACAACGCTCACCCTCAGGATCCAGAGGTTTTTCTTGTAGAGCGCAGTGAAAAGCTGGCATTCCTTGGCGGCTTCCACGCTTTTCCCGGTGGCCAGTTTGATCCGGCGGATGCGGAAGCGCCGGTTGAAAACTGTCGCGATCAGGATACGCGCGTAGCCATTAGCTGCGCCGCTCGCGAGTTGTTTGAAGAAACTCAAGTGCTGGTCGCGCGTGGCGGCGCCGCACTAACACAAGGTCAGCGCGCATCACTACTTGACGATCTGCAGGCAGGGCGAATGTCATGGCCCGCGCTCCTCGCTCATTATGAACTCCGTCTTGACGCTCGCGATTTCACTTTCGTGGGCCGTTGGGTAACGCCGCCCTTCAGTGCGCGGCGCTTCGACACCTGGTTCTTCCTGGTGAACTGTCCGGCGAAACAACGCGCTCACGTGGGCGACGACGGCGAACTCGAAAGTGGTGAATGGATCGCCGCGGGCGCAGCGCACGCGCGCTGGCAACGTTCGGAGATTCTGGCCGTGCCGCCGGTTCTGCATGCGTTGAAAACTTTGTCCGCAGGTCTCACGGACGATCTGGTCAACAGGTTCTTGTCTTCGCCAAACGCGCATCGAGAGACGGTACGGCGCATCGAGTTTCGTCCAAACTACATTTGCTTTCCCGTCCGCACTCCGACCAAGCCACCGGCGACGCACACAAACTGTTACCTGATCTACACCTCTCGCGAACTGCTCGTAGTGGATCCGGGCTCGCCTTACGAAGACGAGCAACTAGTGCTCGCCGCCACCATCGACGAACTGCTCGCCAAAGGTCGAACACTAAGTGGCATTTTGCTAACGCACATGCATCCGGATCACGTTGGCGGAGTGAATGCGCTCCGGGCGCACCTCGGCAATGCCTGCGTCTCGGCACACAGTCTGACAGCCGCAGCGCTTCCAGACATTCAGATTGATAAGATACTAGACGACGAAGACGTCGTGGTGTTAGAAGGCGAGCCACGTATTGCGTTGCGCGTGATGCACACACCGGGGCACGCGCGCGGTCATCTCTGTCTCTATGAGGAACGAACCGGCACGCTGCTCTCCGGCGACAACATCGTCGGACTCGGTTCAGTCTTAATCGATCCGCCGGAAGGAAATATGCGCGAGTACCTGCACTCGCTTGAGCGGATGCGCTCGCTTGGAAATCTCTCCGTCATCTTTGGCGGCCACGGGCCCGCGATCGCAAATCCTTATCGGAAGATTGACGAATACATTTCGCATCGACTGGATCGTGAACAGAAGATTCTTGCAGCCGTCCGCGCTGGCGCAGACACTCCGAAAGATATCGTTGCTCAGGTCTACACGGATGTCTCTCCGAAAGCGCATGCGATGGCCGAACGCGCGGTGCTGGCGCACCTGGAGAAACTTATCGAGGACAGGCTCATACAAGAAGGCGTGCCGGGACAGTTTGTTTCGGTCGCTTGAATTCGGTTGTGTCCTATATTTGCGACTCTCTGTGCGTCCTGTGTCACCTCTGTGTTTCCGTGGTGGGTCTTTGCGGAGTAAATTCACCACCGAGACGCAGAGAACACAAAGGCGGCACAGAGGAAGACTGACATTAGGACACTACCTCTTCAAGCGCCACTCGCGTAAGATATTCCCATCCCCGATCTAATATTTCGAATCTGTTGCAGGGTGTCTATGAGTAGTCCAAAAACTTCGAGTGAACTAGCCGGAACTCTCGGTGAACTTAAGCAGAGTGGTTACAAAAGCGTTTCTGTTAAAGACGAGCTGCGCGCGAACCTGATCAAGAAACTGCGCGCCGGCGAAAAGCTTTTCCGCGGCATCGTTGGCTACGACGAAACGGTTATCCCGCAACTCGTCAACGCCATTCTTTCCCGGCACAACATCATCCTCCTCGGGCTAAGGGGACAGGCCAAGAGCAGGATCATTCGCCAACTCACCGAGCTATTAAATGATGAAATACCGATTGTCGCAGGCTCCGAAGTCAACGACGATCCGTTTCATCCCATCTCGGCTTACGGCCGGCAGACGCTCGCGGTGCACGGCGACTCAACCCACATCGATTGGATCGATCGTGATTCTCGCTTTGTCGAGAAACTTGCCACGCCAGACGTAACTATCGCCGACATCATCGGCGACGTCGATCCGATCAAAGCCGCCAAGGGCGGCCACCTGTTGAGCGATGAACTAACGATTCATTATGGGCTGCTGCCGCGCGCGAATCGCGGCATCTTCGCCATCAACGAACTGCCGGATCTCGCCGGCAAGATTCAGGTCGGACTCTTCAACATCATGCAGGAAGGCGACGTGCAGATTAAGGGATACCCGGTGCGTCTGCCGCTGGATGTGATGCTCATCTTTTCGGCAAATCCGGAAGACTACACAGCGCGCGGCAAGATTATTACGCCGCTCAAGGATCGCATTGGCACCGAAATCATGACTCACTACCCGGCTGAACTGCAGACCGCCGTTGAGATCACAAGGCAGGAAGCGTGGGTGAAACGTGACGGAATAGGCAGCCCCGAAGGTTCGCCTTCGCGGCTGAGTATCCCGGAGTTTGTTCGTGATCTCGTCGAACAAATCGCTTTCGAAGCGCGCGACGATAGTAGAGTTGATAAACATTCCGGAGTTTCACAGCGGATGCCCATCACGGTCATTGAGTCGGTTCTTTCAAATGCCGAGCGGCGGGCGCTGCTGACCGGCGAGGAGGAAATTGTGCCGCGCATATCAGACGTCTACGCTGCGATTCCTTCGATGACCGGAAAGATGGAACTCGAATACGAAGGTGAGCAGATCGGCGCTGGGCGAATCGCAAAGGATCTGATCAAGCGCGCGGCCGGCGAAATATTTGAAGGCTATTTCGTGGGCATCGACTTCGCGCAGACGGTGCAATGGTTTGAGCAGGGAAACAATCTCCGACTCGCGGACACTGCCTCGGCGCGGGAATGCCGGACGCTGCTTGAGGCGGTGCCGGAGTTGATCGACACCGCAGTTATTCCGTTTGACTTCAAGCAGACGGACACGGCGCAGTTGGTGGCAGCCTGCGAATTTGTGTTGGAAGGTCTGTATGCCCAGAACAAGATCAGCCGCAACGAAGAAGGCGGCTACACAGCTGTGACGAAAGCAAAGAAGGATCGCCGCGGGATGATCTACGATGACCTTACTGAGACCGGGAAATACAGCTAAACAACGGCGGACGGGGGAAAAGCGGAACGGGTAAAGGGTAACCGGTGCTTTGCCTGACTAACAGTTTGCTGACTGCTGACTGCTGATTGCTGTTTACTGTTTGCTCTTCATGAAGTTCACGCGCTATTCAAGATTCAAAGGCCTCGACATCTCATCGCTCAACCTTGGCGACCTTATGGAAGGACTGTCTGATTCACTGCTCGATTCCGGCTACGACGACGATTACTACTGGACCCGTGAACGGCGTCCCCAGGACACATCGCTCGACGCGCTCCGGCGCGCGCTGCTGCAAGCGCTCGCGGATCAGGGCCTGCTCGACGAGCGTCAGATTCAGGAGATGCTCGCCGATAACGAAGGCAAGTTTAAAGGCTCGCTACTTGAGGAGATGCTCAATCAGTTGATCGAGCGGCTGGTGGAGGAAGGTTATCTAAGACTCAGTGAAGAGCCCGCTCCACAACGGCGACAGCAGCAAGCGGGAAGAGGCATTCCCGAAGTGTCCGAGCCTTTGCCGCGCAACGTGAAGTTTGAAGTCACTGAAAAAGGTCTCGACTTCCTTGGCTACAAGACACTGCGAAATCTGTTGGGTAGTCTCGGCAAGAGTTCAATCGGTCGCCACGATACGCCGCATCTTTCCACCGGTGTGGAAGCCGCCGCGGCCAGCAAGCCTTACGAGTTTGGCGACACCATCAATCTTGATGTGAACACAACGCTGCTGTCGGCGATCCAGCGCGAGGGCTTAACGGTCCCACTCAATCTTGAATACAGCGACCTGCACGTTCATCAGTGTGACTATCAATCATCGTGCGCCACCGTGGTGATGCTTGACTGTTCGCACTCGATGATTCTCTATGGCGAAGATCGTTTTACGCCGGCGAAGAAAGTTGCGTTAGCGCTGGCGCACTTGATTCGCACGCAATATCCGGGCGACTCGCTAAAGGTAGTTCTCTTCCACGACAGTGCGGAAGAGTTGCCGCTGGCAAAACTCGCAACTACGCAGGTCGGTCCGTATCACACCAACACCGCCGAGGGACTGCGGCTGGCGCGCCGCATTCTCCAGTCGCAGGGCAAAGAGATGAAGCAAATCGTGATGGTCACCGATGGCAAACCGACGGCGTGCTTTGTTGAAGGAGTAGGACAGGCTTTCCAGCCTGTCACTTCTAGGGGGCGAGCAACGGAGCAACAACGAGCGACCGGCAGGAATGTCGGTCCTACACGGCGGATCTACAAAAACTCGATGGGCGGCGATCCGTTTGTGATGGAGGCGACCTTCAAAGAAGTTCAGGCCTGTCGCAAGGCCGGTATAATGATCAATACGTTTATGCTGGCAAGCGATTTTTATCTGGTGGAGTTTGTGAAACAGATGAGCGCGATGACGAATGGCAAGGCCTACTTCGCAAACCCTGATAATCTTTCGCAGTTTGTCTTGATGGATTTTCTGCGACGACGAACCAGCCGGGTTAAGTAGCGCAATTGACTGAGCAGCAAAAATACACCATCGAAGATCGAGTCCGCTGGGGCGACGTCGACGCCGCGGGCATAATCTTCTACGGTGCTTACATCCGCTTTTTTGAAATCGCTGAGACGGAACTGTTCCGCGCTGTGGGCTTGCCTTATAGCGTTATGTTTGACGACCTCGATGTGTGGCTGCCACGGGTTCACCTGGAATGCGACTTCCATCATGCGGCGCAGCTCGATGATTTGTTGGAAGTGTCCGTTTATGTCGGCCGCTTCGGCAACAAGTCCATGCGTTTGGATTTCGAAGTTAGACGTAAAGGCGACGAGTTGCTAATCGCGGACGCTCACTTCGTGCTGGCCTCCGTGCGGCGCGATACCTTTGAAACTGTGCCGATTCCCGAAGAACTGCGCAGCCGGCTGGCGCCCTATACGAAACTCGCAAACGAATAAAACATGGACGAATTGCCACCTCAATACAGCCCTGATTCAATCGACGAGCAGACTGTGGATCGCGATCCGCTGAAGCTCTTTGAGCGCTGGTTGGATGAAGCGAAGGCAGCCGGCATCCACCTGGCCGAGGCGATGACACTGGCAACCGCGACGCCGGAAGGGAAGCCATCGGCTCGCCTGGTATTGCTGAAGCATGCGGATAAACGCGGGTTTGTTTTCTATACTAACTACAACAGCCCGAAAGCGCGTGAACTGGATGTGAATCCGCAAGCCACGCTGGTGTTTTACTGGCCGCAACTCGAGCGGCAGGTGCGCGTCGAAGGCAAGGTGGAACGAACTTCCGCCACCGAGTCTGACGCGTATTTCAAAACGCGTCCGCGCGAAAGCCAGATCGGCGCGCTGGCTTCGCCGCAAAGCGAAGTGATCGCATCGAGAGAAGCGCTACAACAAAAAGCTGATCAGATCGAGAAGTTATATGAAGGCCGCGAAGTAGAACGCCCCACGCATTGGGGCGGCTACCGTTTGCACTCTGAGCGAATTGAGTTTTGGAAAGGTCGCCCGGGGCGGCTGCATGACCGGATTCTTTACGAGCGGCAAGCGGATGGCAGCTGGTCAATCAAGCGCCTGGCGCCTTGATCCCAAAAAGTGCGGTTTCCTCACCAAGTCGGTTTCCGATAAATCCTTTGGGCCAAGGTCAACGCTCAGCTATTACTTTTCCGCGGCTGACTTCCGGCCAAATTCCGGCCCGAATAACTATTGACTTGGAAATGGATTAGGCGTAGAAGAAGTTCGTACTAAACCTCATTCAAGGGTTCTCCTCCATGAACGAATTAGCTTCACCGAACGAGGGTGTCCGCAGCGGATATTGTGATCGATTTGCTCGGCTCCTGAGATTCGTCACCTACAGTTTCCGTCGCATCGTTCATATTGCGATTGTCGGTGCGTTGCTACTGGGATCTTTTGAACGCGACCCGCAAATCGTCGCCGGTCAGCAATCGACTACGTGGGATCCTCCTGCCGTCGACATCTTTCCCGACCATAACGACTTCGCGGCGGAAAAGCGACCCTTGCAGGAATTGATCAGCATGGGACGGAAACTGTTCCGTGTGTCGTTCAATCGGGGTGATGGAGCTGGGCGGCCCAACGCGACGGGGGATTCAAAGCCCACAATTCGCGTGACGCGCGACCTACCGCTCTTCCAGCGCATCGCTGGCCCCGATGCCAACTCGTGCGCCGGCTGCCACAATCGACCTATCGTTGGGGGCGCAGGCGACTTTGCGGCGAACGTGTTTGTGGGCGCGCACTTTACCGATCCGCCCACGACAACAATCGATGCCAGAGTTACTAATGAACGAAATACGATTGGCATCTTCGGCGATGGCGCGATTGAGATGGTGGCACGGGAGATGAGCAGCGAGCTTCAAGCTCAACGCGATGCGGCGCGCCTGCGCGCCGCCGTGACCCTCAGCAACGAAAAGATACGCCTTGAAGCCAAGGGTGTTCAGTTTGGCTACCTCACGGTTCGCCCTAACGGGACCTATTCCACCGATGAACTAGAGGGAGTCGACAGCGATCTCATCGTGAAACCATTTGGCGTAAAGGGGGTAGCGGTTTCGCTCCGCGAATTCACAAACTTCGCACTCAACCAGCACCATGGTATTCAGTCCGAAGAGCGTTTTGGCTGGGCGAGAACGGGCGTGCGCGACTTCGATGGCGATGGGGTAGAGAATGAGTTCACCATTGGGCAGGTCACGGCACTAACCGTTTATCAGGCGAGCTTACCGCCTCCGCGTCGGGTGCCATATGCTGACGCGCTGCGAACGCGCCTGGCGGAACTCGGAGAACGACGCTTCGCGGATGTCGGTTGCGCCTCCTGCCATAGACCTTTCTTACCGCTTCGCTCCGCCTGGTTTTTCGAACCCAGCCCGTTTAACCGACCTGGCAGTATCGTACCAGCCGATGTAGCGGGTCAGATCGCCGTACCAATCCCCGTTGAGGCAGGCACCGGAATTTATGGAACGCCAGAAGGCGAGGTGCGTGTTCAGGCGTTCACCGATCTGAAACGCCACGTTATCTGCGATTTGGAAGATCTCTTCTATTGCAACGAACAAAAACGTCAGGACTTTGTACCAACCGATCAGTTCCTCACCACCAAACTGTGGGATGCTGGTTCGTCGGAACCCTACGGTCATCGCGGAGACCTCACCAATATTTCTGATGCGATCATTCACCACTCCGGTGAGGCCAAGAAGGCCCGGCTTGCCTTTCTTCGCCTGCCGGACGAGGAGAAGCGTGCCATTATCCTATTTCTGAAGGCATTACAGATCGACGAGACTACGGATAGCCCAAAGGCAGCAACACCACAACGAAAAGAATAGGAGGAGGACGATAACAATGAAGAAATTACTTTTTCTCGGCAGCCTGGTCGCAGGCCTTCTCGGTATGGTTCCAACCAGCTTTGCGCACGAGTTGGCCTGACACCGAATCTACGGCCCCTCGCCTGAGGAAATCAGGGCTGGGGTGAAAAGTGGCCGGTCGGTCACTCAAGAGTTTTACAAAAATAGCTTTCAGGCAGCGGATCTTTTGCACCTGGGCGTGCTGAGGACACGGTTGGAAGCAGGGCGCTTTCTCGAGATGGGAGTCCTGGCTGACATCAAAGGCGAACCTGCGGGCGAGCTGCTGGAAAAAGCCATGGAACGGTTGAAAGAGTCGCGCAAGTTAATGGATGCGCTTTACGCTAAATTCGGTGACATGCGCAACATCGAGCAACACAACAAAGCGCTGCCGGAGCATACTGCGGCGTTGGATCGCATCCTCAAAGCTCTTCCGCCAACCGAGCGCGTAAGCCTTGTAAACAGCCGCTTCGCAAATGTCAGTCAGGGAAGCGGCGTCGCGGTCAACTACGGTCCGGTGGGAAGCACTTTCGACGAGATGCTGGCCAACATGCAGGCCGACCTTCTCATCCTGGAGAAGGAATATGATCAAACTATCGAGGCTTTCGAGGCTGTTTTGCCGGCAGCGCGGCAGGGCGGCTTCGCGGCGATCGTGTTGTCCGGACGGGCCCCACTGCCGGAGAAGATCATGCACTCGATCGATCAAACGATGGTTTATGTGCATTCTGTCGATCGCGCTTGCCAGGCGTCAATCGCTGCTGACATGCAGGTGTATCCCAAGGGACTGGAGTGGCTGCCCAAAGCCAATTGGAAAGGTCAGGAGAAACAAAGCAGTGGGCCTGTTCGCCCTGCTTTGTCTGGTCGTCGTCGCGCGAACCATCCTTCAAGACGTTAGTCCCGGCAGTGAGAGGTGCTTTAGATAGTCGAAGCTTTAGAGGTTTCTTACCGCAGTGCGGAGGTTGAAACGATCGCCTGCTACAGCGGTCGTAGTGCCTTGCGCGCGAGTTTCTTCTTGAGATCGACATAACCCTGTTCGCCCGCGACCAGATCACCCAGGACCTTTTTGATCCCGCTATGGCCGCGTGCGAACGCAATCATTCGCTCGGTGAATGGCGCGCCCCAGAAGTTTCCATAGAAGCGCCGGCGCATTTGTGAAGCGCGCCGCAGTTCACCGCCGAAGTCTTCGCGCCAGCGCTGCTCATATTCCTCCGGCCGGCCCTCGATAAATGAATCGGCGAAGAGTTCCGCCGAACGCAGCGCGTAGTAGATTCCTTCTCCCGTTACCGGATCGGCAAAACCGGCCGCGTCACCCAGCAAGGCCCAGCCTTCGCCACAGGCGCGTCGTTTGTCCCAGGTTTGATCCGCCAGGCCGGGAATGCGCGCGGCGTAGCGCTCAGCAGTCGCACGCAAATCTTTCTCGACGGCAACATCACCAGGGTCTTGTGAGTTCTTCCAGATGTTTGCCTTGCTTCCGTCACGTTGGCGGTAGTAACCAAACATGAATTGCCACAGAAGCTCGTCGAGAGCTTTGTGTTTAAAAGCGTCCTGCGTTGTGGCGATGCCAAACGAGATGTGATCTAAACGAGGAAAGGCCCACGCGTAACCAACCCATCCCGGCAGAAACGCTATCACCGTTGGCACCTCGCCGTTTTCTGGTAACGGGGTTCTGTAGCCAAACGCCACCTCCATGTCCGCAGCCTGTAACGGGCCGGCAAGCTTCTTTGCGATGGCGCTGTTGGCGCCGTCCGCACCGACTAACACTTTTCCTGACCACTCGGCGCCACTCGCATCGCGGAGTGTCCAGCCGCTTTCAGTTCTCGTTATTCCTCGCGGAGTTATTTTTTCAAACACAACTTTCGCGCCAGCTGCTCGCGCGCGTTCGCGCAGGTAGGAATCGAAAGCCACGCGCGAATAGATTGCGAAGGGCTCGTCGAGTTTCATGTGCAGATGCTTGCCGGAGGGCGAGTACATTTCCAACTCATCCACTGTGCGACCGACCGCGCCCAGCAAATGCGGCCACGCCTTCAGCGCTTTTGCGGTTACGCCACCGCCACAAGCCTTCGGCTCCCCTTCCGGCCGGCCGTCAAATAGGGCGACGCTTACGCCGCTCTGCGCTAGTCGCTCGGCAGCGAACGAGCCGGCGGGACCGGCGCCAACAATCAGGACATCAAATTGATCTGTTTCCATAACCTGGCTCGTAGTTTCGAGTACATGCTTTAGCTTGCTGCCACCGAAACATCTGACAAACTAAAGTTTGAACTCTGAACTTTTTGAATCGTTCCCGAGAAGTCTTCACTGATGATAGTAGTCTTCTAATAGGAACAGCAATCCGTGTGATAAAATTTGGTTGTTCCCTGACAACTAGTCTATAGCCGGATGTTCCGGCCTCGCGCTTCGACGCAAACTAACAGTTTTGCGTTACAACTATTGCCAACCGCGGGTTTTCCCTCCAGCTGAAAGGACGTGAAACGACATGGGAATGGATAGCGCCATTGTTTTTAGTGGCATTGCTCCCCACCCGCCGATAATGGTTCCCGAAGTGGGCGGCGAAGCCAGCGCCGAAGTGCGCGGCTCGATCAGTGCGATGGCGGAACTCACGCGGCGTATTATCGAGAGCGGCGCCGAAACCGTGATACTCATCTCGCCTCACGCTCCGCTCGACGCGCGCGCCTTCGTTGCTTATCACTCGCCGAAACTCTATGGAGATTTTGCAAGCTTTCGCGCGCCCAATGCGCGTGTCGAGTTTCCAATTGATAAAGGAATGCTCGAAGCGATTACCACGATCGCTGCTGAAGAAAACTACGAGGTGATGAACCTCGAAAACTCTCCGCTGGATCACGGCAGTGCCGTACCGCTCTACTTCCTCGACCGCAATCGCTGGCGCGGGCGCGTAGTCGCGCTCGGCTACAGCTTCCTTTCCAATGAAGACCACTTGAAGTTTGGCGGCTGCATTAGGTCGGCAGCCGATGCGGTGGGGCGGCCGGTAGCGTTTATCGCGAGTGGTGATTTGAGTCACCGTCTGAAACCGGAAGCGCCCGCCGGCTACAACCCGGCGGCGCAGCGTTTTGATAATGAAGTGGTGGACGCCATCCACGATAACTCGCCCGATCGAATCATCGGCATCGATCAGGAACTGAGGCAGACCGCGGGCGAGTGTGGCTATCGCTCAATGCTTGTCGCCCTGGGCGCTACCGAGGGGCTACCGCTCGCGTGTGAAGTGCTGAATTATGAAGCGCCGTTTGGCGTCGGTTATCTGGTGGCGCAACTGACCAACGCTAAGGTGGTCGCTAAACATGAAAAGGTGGCTCATCACTCGACCGCTCTTGCTGCTCAAGACGATTTTGAGCTAACTACTGAATTGCCCGCGCTGGCTCGCCTTGCCATCGAGACTTTCGTGCGCACCGGAACACAAATCGCGGTACCAGAGAAAGCGTCCGCGCTCCTTTCAGCACGCGCCGCCTGCTTCGTTTCGATCAAAACTCACACGGGCGATCTGCGCGGGTGTATCGGGACAATTGAACCCATAAAACAAAACCTGGCTGAAGAATTAATTGCCAATGCAATTAACGCCGCCAGCCGCGATCCTCGATTCGATCCGGTCTCGGCGAGCGAACTCCAGGGCCTGCGCTATTCGGTAGATATTCTGCAGGCGCCGGAGCCAGCCACGTTTGCAGATCTCAATCCGAAGGTCTATGGCGTGATTGTTGAAGACGAATCAGGAACGCGGCGCGGGTTGCTGTTGCCCGACATTGCCGGCGTGGATACAGCCAGACAACAGGTCGACATAGCCGCACGGAAAGCCGGCATTCCGCTGGGAAAACCACTAAAGCTTTCGCGCTTTCGCGTGGAACGTTTTCGCGAGCAAAAGTAGGACAGGCATTCTTGCCTGTCTTTTACAACGGCAGAATGCCCGTGTGGTCGCAACCAAGGAAAACTGACAGACAAGAATGACTGTCCTACATCAAACGTCCAGGTTTCTAACGTCGAGCGCGTTGTCCTCGATGAATTTGCGGCGAGGTTCTACAGCGTCGCCCATCAATACGGTGAATATCTCGTCCGTCTCGACCGCGTCGTCAATTCTCACTTGTAACAACGTCCGCTTCTCCGGGTTCATGGTTGTTTCCCAAAGCTGTTCGGGATTCATCTCACCCAGACCTTTGTAGCGCTGAATCGACAGATCCTTCTTCGCCGCCGCAAGCACTTTTTCGAGCAGCGACTCGCGCGTCGGAATTTCTTCGCTGGTTCCGTTCGTGCCAGTGATAAAAGGCGGTGCGAGTTTGTCTTCAAGGCTCATGAAAAGCTCCACCGCTTTTTGAAACTCCACAAAGCTGGCGAAGTTCCAGTCGATGGCGAGACTCAGACCCGAAGTGGTCGTTGTTTCAATTGCCCACAGGCCGTGTTCTTCATCCGTCGAGAGTTCAGTCTTGAAACCGGCTTTGGCGAGCACGCCTTCAACCTTTGCCAGCAGATCGCCGTTCTGAAACACGTTACGCAGGGACGTGCCTTGTTTACGGAGCACGCCTTTCTTTCCAGCGAAAGCTTCCAACAGCGTGTCGAGCAAGTGCGCATCACCGCCGAGACGACGCGCCGCACGCTCGCAGTAGCGCTTCAGATCCACCAGACTCTCTAACGACTGCGCCAACTCCTTGCCTTCGATGTCCTGATTGGCTCCGACTGACTTTACGGTCATGTCCGCGGTCGCCATGCGCATGAGATACCGGACCATCAGGCTCTCGTCTTTTATGTACTCTTCTTTTTTTCCGCGCTTCACCTTAAACAACGGCGGCTGCGCAATGTATACGTAGCCGAGCTCAACCAGTTCGTGCATCTGCCGATAGAAGAAGGTAAGCAGCAGCGTTCTGATGTGGGAACCGTCGACGTCGGCGTCGGTCATCAGGATGATCTTGTGGTAGCGAAGTTTACTGGCGTCAAAATCTTCTTTACCTATCCCGGTGCCGAGGGCGGTGATGAGGGATTTGATCTCGCTATGGCCAAGCATCTTGTCAAAGCGGGCCTTTTCCACGTTGAGAATCTTGCCTTTGAGCGGGAGTATCGCCTGGTTCTTGCGATCGCGGCCCTGCTTTGCCGAACCGCCGGCCGAGTCGCCCTCAACGATGTAAATCTCTGAGAGGGCCGGATCCTTTTCCTGACAGTCGGCTAGCTTTCCAGGCAACATCGATCCGCTCAGCGCGCCCTTCCGAACTATCTCCCGCGCCTTTCGCGCAGCTTCACGGGCGCGCGCGGCGTCGACTGACTTGCCCACAATCTTGCGCGCGACGGTTGGATTCTGTTCGAGGTATTCAGTCAAACGCTCGTTCAAGAACGACTCGACCGCGCCCTTGACGTCGGAATTGAGTTTCCCCTTCGTCTGTCCTTCAAACTGGGGCTGCGGCAACTTCACCGAGATGACGGCCACCAGGCCTTCCCGCACGTCGTCGCCGCTTAGCGAACCTTTGAAGTTTTTGGCTAAGCCGGACGACTGTGCATACGCATTGATCGTTCTCGTAAATGCCGAGCGGAATCCCGACAGGTGGGTGCCGCCGTCTACTGTGTTGATGTTGTTGGCGAATGAATAGACCTTTTCGTCGTAGCCGTCGTTGTATTGAATGGCCACCTCAATCGACAAGGCATCGCCTTCCTTCTCAAAGTAGAGTGGTTTGTCGTGAAGCGTAGTCTTGTTCTTGTTGAGATGTTTTACGAACTCGGCGATGCCACCCTTGTAATAAAACTCATGCGAGCGCTCAGGTTCTTCACGTTCATCCTTGATCGTTATGCGGATGCCCTTGTTGAGGAACGCCTTTTCTCTGAGCCGCTCAGAAAGTTTGTCAAAACTAAAAACCGTGTGGTCAAAAATCTGGGAGTCGGGCTTAAAGGTGATCTTGGTGCCACGCTTTCGTGTCTTGCCGGTTTGCGCCAGACGTTCGACCGCAATCCCGCGAACGTAATCTTGCTCGTAAGTTTTTGCGTCGCGCCAGATTTCGAGGTGTAACGTCTCGGACAGAAAATTGACAACCGAAACTCCGACACCGTGCAGACCGCCGGAAACCTTGTACGCGTTGGAGTCAAACTTTCCGCCGGCGTGCAGCTTGGTCATCACCACTTCCGCGGCCGACTTTTTCTCCTTCTTCATCTCGTCGACCGGTATCCCGCGGCCGTTGTCAATGACAGTTATCGAATCATCAAGATGAATAGCAACTTCCACCGTGTCGCAATATCCGGCCAGCGCTTCATCGATGGAGTTGTCCACAACCTCGTACACCAGATGATGAAGACCTATCTCACCGGTCGACCCGATGTACATCGCCGGCCGCTTACGTACAGCCTCCCTGCCTTCAAGAACTGCTATGGAAGATGAATCGTAAGTCTGATGCTTCTTGCTCGTTACTGTCGTTCCTGCTGTCGCCAATACGTTCTCCTTAAACCGCTCGTAAACTAGATTTTTTGATTGCCCGTTAAGCGTTCATGCTGGCCCGGCTGTGCACCCTGTGCGAAATCTTATTGAATGTTCTCCACCGTCGCTGTCGCCGAAAAGGCGCCCTTGTTCACCTCAGCTGATAAGGCCTCGCCTTGCACAATCTCGTGGACGTTTGCTCTGGAAAGGAACCCTTCGAGGTGGCTTCTCTTCGACGTGGTAATGAATGTCTGGGTGCGGCCTTCAAGATACTCCAACAGACGTTTTATCCTTTTTTCATCCAACTCCGCGTCAACATCATCGACGAGAAAAATTGGATAATCACTGTGGCTGGAATTATACACCGAAATTGCCGCTAAGTCTAATAGTAACAATGCACTACGCTGCTGTCCGGAACTCCCATAAGTGCGCATTTCCCGGCCGGCTAAATGTATGCCCAAGTCGTCTCGGTGAGGCCCCACCAGGGCCCGTCCGGCTGACACTTCTGCCGGCAGCCGCAACTCCAATCGTTGCCTCAAAAGGGCTTCGTAGTCGCTGAGGTCGCCCTTGCTTTCCAGCGAAGAGATGTAACGAATCTGAAGCTCAGTTGGCTCAAAGAGCGTTCGCTCGAGCGCGCCGCTGAGCCGCTCCGTGTAATCCAGACGCGCTTGATGGATTTCGTTTCCTAAACTTCCCAGTTGTTCGTTCCAGGGCGCTATAAGGTTTTCGGTTTCTTCCAATCGAAGCTCGCGTTCGGATGCGTCCTGGAGAATTCTGTTTTTCTGTTTGATGACCTTGTTGTAGTCGGAAACTGTTTGCACGTAGGCCGGTCGCAACGACGCAACTCCGCGATCGATGAAGTGCCTTCTCGCTTCCGGCATTCCCCGCACCACTTCCAGTTGATCTGCGGTAAAAGCAAACACCTGAAGAAGCCCGAGATACCTGGCGAGTTGTTCCCGCTTGCCGTTAACCCAAATTGACTTGGTGTTTTCTCTTAACGATATTCGCAAATCACGGTGCAGATCTTCCCCTACTGAAACCTGTCCTTCAATGAACGCGGTCTCCTCCCCGAATCGGATTGATTCCTGAAGGTGTTGGGTGCGAAATGATTTCGTTCTGGAGAGTGTGTGGATCGCTTCCAGCCAATTGGTTTTACCCTGGCCGTTGTTGCCATGGATGATATTGAGTCCCGGTCCCCAAAAGATTTTGCCGCTTAGGTTTCGAAAATTACTAACTTCGAGTGACTCGAGGATCATCGGGAGATTTTAGCATACGACTCGATATCCAAAGCAGTTCTCGAAAGGACTTATCAAAAAAAATAAGAGCGCTCGTCTTCTTAAAATAAAGGACGAGCGCTCCGGTTGATTATTGTTGTTGTCAGTTAACGCAGCTGTCCGCCACTAGAGACGCATAGGCATCACAACGTACTTGTACTCGTACTCCCCACCCTCGGCTGGGCGAAGCTGAGCTTGAGAGCTGCCGTCTTTGAATTCGAAAGCCACGGCGCCATCGCCAATCACATTCAGGAAGTCCTGGAGATACTGAGCGTTGAAGCCGATGTCTACTTCCTCGCCGTTGTACTCGGTTTGAATGGTTTCGCGTGCTTCTCCTTCTTCTGCGTTCTGCGAACTGATGACTAACTGGTTCGGCTCAAGATGGAAACGAATCGCGCGCGAGCGTTCATCAGCCATCAAAGCTACGCGCCGAATAGCCGAATTCAACAAGGTGGCGTCAAACTGAATCGACTTGTCGTTGGTCTTCGGCATGACCATGTCGTAATTGGGAAACTGTCCATAGAGCATGCGCGAAATCAACAACCGCGGGCCAACTTCAAAAAAGATGTGATTACCATCCATTCCCAGGCTGATGTCGCCTTCATAGCCGGTCGTCAGTTTTGTCAGTTCTGCTAAGGTTTTTCGAGGAATCAGGGTATCGATCGCCTCGGCGCTACCATTCTTGGAGACACCCTTTCGTTCTACGTATGCCAGACGGTGACCATCGGTCGTGATCATCTTTGCGCCTGTATCATCCAAAATGAACTTCGCACCGGAGAGCGTGTAACGAGACTCTTCCTGCGTGATCGCGAAAATAGTTCTATCAATAAACGTCTTGATGACGCCCGCGGAAATCTTTGTCGGCGCTGATTTGAAAGATGGCACTTCGGGGAAGTCTTCTTTCTTTATGCCGACCATCTTAAACCGCGTCTTATCGCAAGTTACCGTGACCCAGTCGTTGTCTTCCTTCTTAAAAGTCACTGGAGCATCGGGCAATAGTCTGGCTATCTCAAATAGTTTCCTTGCTTGCACACAAATTGAGCCCGGCGTGGAAATATCTTCGGCATCCATGTCACAGCGAATGGTTACATCCAGATCTGTTCCGGTAAAACGAATCGTGCTCTCCCCGACTGATTCGATAAGGATGTTGGATAGAACCGGGATTGTGTTCTTTTTTTCCACCACTCCCTGAACAAACCCAAGTTCCTTCTGCAGGTTTTGTTTGCTAACAACAAATTGCATGCTCGACTCACTACGCTTAGCGCCTTCACTTGAAGCCATAATGATTTCCTCTTTACTTTCTACCTCTAACTAACACCAATGGTTATTAATTTCTAGCAGTAGTAGTAGGTCCTGTTGATTTGTGGAAAAGCCAGGGAATGACAATTAGAACGGTAGTGAACCCTGTTCACTGCCGAGTGAAATTCTGATCGCGAATTCCAGCTCGCTGTCAAAAACATCTTAGCTCAGTGATCATTCTATTCCTTCCACAGCCCTGCTGCCAAACACCTTGCGGAATTTAGTCTGCAGCCGGGTTCGCTTTGGTTCTTTTACGTGAATCCAGTGCAAGAACCCTTGTGGAAATCACCGGTTACCTTTGTAGACCTTCCGACAGATTGAGTAGGCGCTTCTGGAAAACCGCATCGGCGGCAGATAGCGATTTGATCTTCTCGCAAGAGTGAATGACCGTGGTGTGGTGTTTTCCGCCAAAGGCGCGCCCAATCTCTGGATAGCTATGTTTCGTCAGCTTTTTGCAGAGATACATAGCTATCTGCCGAGGAAAAGCAACCTGCCGAGAATTGTTCTTGGACACCAACTGGTCGACCGTTAGCTTGTAATTGGCTGCCACCACCTTCTGGATTTGTTCGATAGCTATGACCCCAGGCTCCTCCTCGCCGGCCAAATTTCTTATCGCATCCTTCGCGAGTTCCTTCGAAACCGGAATTCCCCGTAACGACGAGATTGCCACGAGCCGGATGAGAGAACCCTCCAACTCCCTTACGTTGTTTTTTACTCTGCTAGCTACAAACAGAGCCACGTCATCCGGGATAACAAACCCGAGCGCCTCTGCTTTGCGCTTAAGAATGGCAACCTTCGTTTCCAGATCGGGTGGCTCAAGATCGGCGATGAGTCCCCACTCAAACCTGGAGTGCAATCGTTCTTCAAGGGTCGGTATTTCGCGCGGCGGACAGTCCGAACTGATTACGATCTGTTTCTGTTGCTCATAAAGAGTATTAAAGGTGTGGAAAAATTCCTCTTGGGTGCGCTCTTTCCCAGCCATGAACTGTATGTCGTCAATGAGCAGAACATCAACCGATCGATACAGTTCCCTGAAGCTCTGGGTCTTGTCATAACGAATAGAATTGATCAGTTCGTTCATGAAGCGCTCGGATGAGAGATAGGAAACCCTGAGGTGTGGGTTTCGCTGCTTTATCGCATGGCCGCAGGCGTGCATCAAGTGTGTCTTTCCCAAGCCCACACCGCCGTACAAATAGAGCGGGTTGTAAGTCTTTCCTGGAGCTTCTGCGACGGCAACCGATGCCGCATGCGCAAACTGATTGCAGGACCCAACCACGAAATTGTCAAAGGTGTACTTTGAATTGAGCGCGGGATCGACAGCGACCTGTCTGGCAGGCGCTGAGGCGGTCGCGGGGCCTTCTGCGAAAGACGGAAGGGCTTGGGGAATAGTAGCAGCCTGGCTGTCAGGCCGAGGATTTCTCGTTTCTTGAGAGAACACAGGCGCTGCGTTAGCTTGGGGGCGTTCTTCAGGTACGATCCAATCAACCGAGTAACCAGCAAGGCTGAGTTCGCCAAAAGACTGATCCATCAAGCCCGCGTAGTTTGACTTAACCCAATCCTGCACGACCTGATTTGGCGCGCGAAGGCGAATCAGTCGCTGAGCCTTATCAACTCCCTCAAACCGTATTGGGTTGAACCACGTCTCAAAGCTCTCACTTTGGAGTTTCGACCTGATCGCGCGAAGAACACTATCCCAAAGATTACTCTCCACCAGACTCACCATTCACCCCGATATAAGATTTCAAAATATTACAATCCACGCGAGACACGTCCGGCGACAAGCGGAAACCAGAGCCAGTTTGGTCTTTCTCGTGAGTTCAGGGGTCGAGAAAATCTCAAGCCAAAAAAACTTACCAACAGGCTTTTCCTCAGCTTTGTGGAAAACGCCACGCCCTTAAAGTAAAGCTTTAAGTTTAGGTTTATCAATCATTTACAAGGATTGATGTGAATGTGAGCGGAGACTAACACACAGCTTCCATCTGAGGCAAGAAACTCAAAAGATAAAACACGCCAGGCCTTTTTGCTTAAGACTTGCGTAGCAAAAAGCAGATTTCCCCTGGAGCATCGCGTGGGTGGGAAGCAGGCGTTTCATGTTCCCGCAATATCTCTCAAACGGGTGCCTTAAGTTCCCAGCGCCGACTTTGAAAAAGCTTTCCAATTAAACAAACTTCAGAACAGCGGTTTTGCGGGCGATAACAGTCGGTACCTAACAGTCACCTTTCTTGACAGAAGGTCCGGTGACAGCTACTCTTACGGTTTTCTTTTGACGGGGGATTTCCATCTATGTCTAAGCGAACTTTTCAGCCCAACAATCGGCGTCGAGCAAAAACGCATGGGTTCCGAGCAAGAATGGCGTCGAAGGCCGGGAGACTTGTTCTTAAACGACGGCGCGCAAAGGGACGGCGGCGTTTAACCCCGGCTCACTACTAATGTGTCGTAGTTCATGAAGGCCTATCTGCGCGGAAGCAACGATTTCCAAAAGGTTTATCGGCAGGGCAAGCGTTATGAAGGCGTATTGATGACGGCATTTGTCCTGCCCAACAACTTGGCTCACAACAGATTCGGCGTTACCGCTTCCCGCAAGGCGCTAGGAAATGCTGTGCAAAGAAATCGCGGCAAGCGATTGCTGAAAGAAACTTTTCGCCTGCGAAGATCATCCGTAAATTGTTTGGCGCAAAGATACGACTGGGTAATTAATGCGAAACGCCGGCTGCCCTCTTCAAAGGTGACTGCAGCGATCGAAGAATTCGAGAAGCTGGTATCAAGAGTGGCGAAGGCGGAGAGTAAAGGAAGAGAGTAAAGTCCCGAACGTTTTGGGCAATACGTGAAGCCATTACTAATCGCATTTCTCAGATTCTACAAACTCGTCATTTCACCATTTCTTCCAGCTTCTTGCAGATTCTCTCCAACGTGTTCGCAATATGCCATTGAAGCCATTGGTCGCTACGGCGCCCTTCGTGGTAGCGCGCTGGCTCTTCGCAGATTGCTGCGCTGCCACCCCTTCAGCCCGGGCGGCTACGATCCAGTGAAATAGTACCGGGACCATGGAAACTGGACGCGAGTTGTTTGGTGACCGCTAATCTAAATGCAACAAAAACGACTTATATTCGCTCTCTTGATCTCCACGGCAATCCTTTTTCTGTGGAGCTATCTTGTCCCTGTCAAACCACCCGCGCCTAGCCCGACTCCTTCAACTCAGGCAACGCCGCAACAGATCACCTCGCCTCCAAACGCGCTAGCTATGGCGTCCACTCCGCTTCCTGCTGGTTCTCCGAGCGAGACCGCTAACACTACGCCACACCGCATCATTTCGATTAAGACGCCTCTTTATGAGGCTAAGCTTGATAGCCTCGGCGCCGAAGCTATCAGCTGGATAATCAAGAGGAACAAGGATAGCGGTCAGGAAATCTATTCAGTCGCGGGTGATAAGAAGACACACGTCCCGCTCGAGCTGGTTTCGCAAGAAGGGCTGAAGCGACAACCTCGCGAGGCCCCACTTCAACTATCTCTGCGTGACGCCTCAGTCGATGCGCTTTTGTCGTCCACGGACTATGTAATCGACGGCGTTGGCAGCAGTACTGGTGATGCAGAATTGACATTGGGCGCAGGCGAGAAGAGACGAATAACGTTTCTACTCAACGATAAGGCGACAGGGTTGGATGTCGTCAAAACTATCGTACTGGACGCCGACAGCTACATCGCTGATCTTGAGGTCACGATTAAGCGAGGTGGTCAGGTTGTTCCTGAGGCAAGACTCAGAGTCGGACCAAGCCTTGGCGACCAGGGTGTCAAGCATTACACCTTCTACTCTGTAGCTCCCGAGGCAGTAGCTGCTGTTGGCGAAAAGGTTGAACGGCACCAGGCGCAGGCAATCAATGAAAACAAGAACAGTCCGGATCGTCTGACGCTTCCCGGACTAGTGGATTGGGCTAGTGTTGGCGACACCTATTTTGCGATGGTTGCCATTCCGGCCAGGAAACTAGAAGGCCTGGAACTTCAAACAACACAGTACGACTATTCCGGCAATGGAACCCCGGAAAAGAGATATCTGATAACAGCCTGGGTGCCAATTCCCACCGACGGTTCACGCTCAACTGTCTATACGGGCCCGAAGGACCACTACCTGCTTACCAAGGCAAATGCCGAACTCAGACACACTTTAGAACGCGAGAGCATTGACATCGAAGGAACAATAGACTTCGGCTGGGGCAGTTGGATGTCGCGACGTCTTGCCGTACCTATTCTCAGCTCCATCAAATGGCTACAAAAACTGACTGGCAGTTATGGCGTAGCAATCATCCTGTTCACCATAGTCATTTATTCCCTGTTCTTTCCCTTGAAATGGCGCTCTTCGAAGTCGATGAAGAAGGCTCAGAAGCTTGCGCCTCGCATGAAGGAATTACAGGAAAAGATCAAGGGGATGAAGCAAAATGATCCTCGCCTGAAAGAATTGCAGGTCGAGCAATTGCGCTTGATGAAGGAAGGCAATCCCCTTGGTGGCTGTCTGCCTCTCTTGATCCAGATGCCCTTTCTTTTCGCTTTATACAGGGCCATAACCATCTCACTTGATTTTCGCCAGGCGAGCTTTCTGTGGCTTCCTGATCTTTCGGCGCCAGAACCTTACTTCATACATATTCTGCCGATCCTAATGGCCGCCACCATGATTGTTTTGCAACTGATTACGCCGGCGCCGTCAGCGGACCCGCTGCAGCGAAAAATGATGGCGGTGGGCATGCCGTTATTCATGTTGTACATTCTTTGGAGCGCCCCGTCTGGTTTGCTACTCTATTGGTTGGTTGGAAATATTGTGGGGTTTGCTCAGCAGTTTGTTATTAACAAGTGGACACAGCCAGGGCCAGACGAACCACCCTCCGCGGAACCCTCTGGCAAAAATTCTTTAAAGAAAGGAAGCGGGATAGCCAATTCTACGCCGCAGGTTTGAAGGAGCGTTCGCCGCGAATTTGACTAAGCATGGAACAAGCTTGTAGCAGGGCCGGCAATTTTCTTGAATCGTTGTTTCAAGGCACGGGATTGAACATCACAGTTGCCGTTACTGAGACGCCGACAGAATGTCTGCTGGATCTAAGCGGGCCTGACGCAGAGTTGTTGCAAGTCGAGGGCGGAGAACTATTGCAGGCAGTGCAGCACCTGGTCAACCAGGCATTTGGGAGGACGCTTGCGAACGGTCAACGACTCGTTTGCGACGTTGAAGGATTTCGCGCAACTCGAGAAGCAGAGCTAAGGGCAATGGCACACCTAGCCGCCGATCGAGTTCGCTCCAGCGGCGCGCCGTTTGTTTTTGGTGAAATGAATTCCAGTGAGCGCCGAATTATTCACCTCACACTCGCCGACTGCGAAGACCTCTATACAGAGTCGGTGGACGACGGGCCCGCGCGTAAGCTGCGAGTTGCGCTAAAATCCTCTAAGTAGCTCACGAGACTTCCGGTCGTTTCAGTTACTGCCATTCCCACAGCGATGGATACCATAGTTGCAGTCGCGACATCGCCTGGTCGTAGCGCGATAGGCATTATTAGGCTAAGCGGTCCACAGTCTTTAGAGATCCTTCGAGGTCTTATCCGGGACCAGCTCTTCACGCCTGAGCCAAAGCGCCTTTCCCTAAAGCAGATCGTTAGAGAGACTGGCGAGCCGCTGGACTCCGCCCTAGTGTGTTACTTCGAAGTGCCTCACTCGTTTACCGGTGAGGAGATGGTCGAGTTAAGTTGCCATGGCTCACCGGTGATTCTGAGGCGAGTCCTGGATTTAGCTCAAAGGCTCGGAGCGCGCCTCGCTGAACCCGGAGAGTTCACACTGCGGGCGTGCAAGAACGGCAAGGTGAATCTGAGTCAGGCCGAGGCGATCCGTGATCTGATAAATGCGCGGACGGATGCCGCGGCCGTCCAAGCCGCTCGCCAGCTTAAAGGAGAACTGTCGGTGGCACTCCAACCAGCCAAAGAAAAGTTGATTCAGATCATAGTGAGGCTAGAGTCGGCGCTCGAATTTGTTGAAGACGATCTACCGCGAATTCAGGCAGAACAAATAGAGAAGGAGATCGCCGAGGTAGCAGTGATTGTGGAGGGCTTAGCCGTTACGTTCACGACTGGCCGCGCTTTGCGAGAGGGGCTTAAGGTAACGATCGTCGGCCGCCCGAATGTCGGTAAGTCCTGTCTGTTCAACAGGTTAGTCGGGCTGAACCGAGCTATCGTCACAGAGATTGCGGGGACCACGCGAGACAGTATTTCAGAGTCTATAAGCCTGCGTGGCATCCCGATCGTACTGACTGACACCGCCGGCATTCGCGTCGCGAAAGACAAGATCGAAGGAATCGGCGTCGAACGTACATACCAGGCAATGGCCGACTCGGATGTCCTAGTAGTTGTCGTCGATGGTTCGACTAGGCTCGCGTCTGAGGACTTGGCAATCGTCACTCAGGCGATGGGAGGCAGGCATGTTGTAGCAATTAACAAGTGCGATCTCGTTAACGAGCCCGGACTTGAAGATCAACTGGACCAGTCATTGAAGGTGGTCCATCTGTCGGCATTGACAGGGGAAGGACTTGAGCCGCTTACCGCTGCTATACTGGAGCCATTTGCCGCCGCGGATTCCGAAACAGTCGGACTCTTGATCACCGATAGTAGGCACTATGATCTTTTGCGCCGCACACTAGCTTCGCTGGAGAACTCGGTTGAGTTGTTTAGTCAGTCGGCGAGTGAGGAGATCGTGTTGGTCGGCCTTCACAGTGCCCTCCAATTCCTGGGCGAGATAACAGGGGAAACAACAACAGACGAGATTCTTGCTGAAATCTTTAGCACGTTCTGCATAGGGAAATAGCGATGGTCTTTGATGAAGCCTTTGATGTGATTGTTATTGGCGGTGGGCATGCGGGCTGCGAAGCTGCGTCGGCGGCGGGACGGCTAGGCGCGGAAACGGCGTTGGTAACCCTGAACCTCGACCTCATTGGCCAAATGTCTTGCAATCCCGCCATAGGGGGAATAGCCAAGGGACACTTGGTTCGGGAAATAGACGCGCTGGGGGGAATCATGGGCCGAGTCGCAGACCGAACGGGCATTCAGTTCCGTCTGTTGAATCGGTCCAGAGGACCAGCAGTCCAGTCCCCACGGGCGCAAACTGATCGCGCCCTATATAGGACGGAAATGCGAAAGATGTTGGAACACACCGGAAATCTAAATCTTCGTCAGGGGATGGTGGTTGATTTGTTGGTCGAGAGGGGAAAGATTCTCGGAGTGGAAATGCAGGATGGCCGGCGAATAGCTGCGAGGGCTGTGATTATCGCGGCGGGGACGTTCTTGAATGGGCTGGTTCATACAGGTCAACGAACCTACACCGCAGGTCGGGCGGGCGAACCTGCTTCAATTGAATTGGCAGAGTCCTTGAAAAGATTGGGCTTGCCGGTAGGCAGGTTAAAAACTGGAACACCACCGCGGCTGGATGGCAGGACGATTGATTGGTCCGCGTTTCAGCCGCAGGAGGCAGACGAGCGGCCTATACCGTTTTCTTTTTCGACTGACAAGATAGAGCAACCGCAGATTAAGTGTTACGTAGGCTACACGACTCCGGATCTGCACGATACTATCCGCGAGAACCTGAATCAGTCGCCACTTTATTCCGGGCAAATTAAAGGAATAGGTCCGCGCTATTGTCCTTCAATTGAGGACAAAGTAGTGAAATTTGCCGAGAAAGAGCGGCATCAACTTTTCCTGGAGCCCGAAGGGCATGATACGAACGAGGTCTACCTGAACGGCTTTTCGACCTCGTTGCCGGCTGGACTGCAACAAGATTTGGTCAGAATGATACCGGGCCTCGAGGATGCAAGGATAATTCGGCCAGGATACGCAATTGAGTATGACTTTGTTGATCCCCGGGAATTGGGCCCGGATCTCCAGTGCCAGAGAATCGCCGGCCTTTTTCATGCCGGTCAGGTGAACGGGACTACCGGTTACGAAGAAGCGGCTTGCCAAGGTTTACTAGCAGGGATTAACGCCGCAGCCTTGGTTAAAGGCCGGCCACCGCTTCGGCTAAGAAGGGAAGAATCGTACATCGGCGTGCTCGTCGACGACCTAATCAAGCAAGGCGTTGATGAACCGTACCGAATTTTCACTTCCAGAGCCGAGTGTCGACTGGCCCTGCGACACGATAACGCCGACCAAAGATTGCGGCGGTATGGGAGAGAGCTAGGGCTTGTAGGAGACAGCGATTGGGAGCGCTTTAACAAACGGCAGGACTGTATCGCGACAGCGAAGGCCTGGTTAAGGCAGGCTCGCCTGCGAAAGGCCGATGCCGGGTATTTGGCGGCTGTAGATGTGGTAGGTTCGCCGTTAGGAGATTCCATAAACTTGGAGGATCTGGCGAAGCGACCCAGAGTAACTATTGACACAATTCAGCGCCTCTTGCCTTTGGGTATTAGAGAACATATCACCACCGGCGAACTAGAGGCCGCGCTGGCAGATAACCTTTACGCAGGTTACATTCGGGCGCAGGATGCCGTTATTCGACGGCTGAAGCACCACGACTCGACTCCTATCCCGGCAGGTTTGGATTTCAGAACTCTGAATGGACTCTCGCATGAAATGGTGGAGCGTTTAGAGCGCACGCGGCCGCAAACCTTTGGCGAGGCCCGTGCGATCCCTGGACTTACGGCCGCAGCGCTCTCTACTCTTTATGTCGCGGCCAACCTTCAAATGTAAGAATGTTTCACGTGTCCCGTTCGGTTTGCGCGCCTTTTGGGACACGTGAAACACTACCCGCACCAGCAAAAAACCGCCTGATACATACGTCGCCATAGAAACTCACCGGACGTTGTGTTAAGTTAGCTAGCACTTGCGTTACGAAACACGCCACTTCTGATCTAGATGGCCAAAACAATTGCGATAGCAAATCAAAAGGGCGGTGTGGGTAAAACCACTACTGCCGTTAACCTTGCTGCTGTGCTGGCAAGCAACGGGTCATCGGTTCTGCTCGTTGATGCGGACCCGCAGGGTAACGCGACTTCTGGTGTCGGTGTGCAGCGAGGAAGCTTCCGAAAGAGCATTTATCACTGTATTGTTTTAGGGGATAGCGTTGAAGCCGCAGTCCTGGACACAGAGATACCGCACCTGAAGGTTTTACCCGCAAACAAGGACCTGGCCGGCGCAGAAGTAGAGCTAGTGGATGTCGACAACCGCGAGTTTCGCCTCCGCCAAGCCTTAGAGTCGCTGGACGGGAAGTATCACTATACCATTATCGACTGTCCGCCTTCATTGGGCCTATTGACTCTAAACGCCCTGACGGCAGCGAAGTCGCTGCTGGTACCGATCCAGTGTGAGTATTACGCGCTGGAAGGCGTGACTGAATTATTCGACACCCTAGCGCGAATTCGGCGCCTCTATAACCCTAGCCTGACCATTGAGGGCTTGCTGCTAACTATGTATGACGAAAGAACAAACCTTTCATCGGCGGTGGCGTCTGACCTTCGAGACTTTTATGGGCAGCAGGTGTTTGATACCGTAATACCTCGTAACGTTCGGTTAGCAGAGGCGCCAAGCTATGGGAAGCCCATAACCCTCTATGACGCGCACTCCAAAGGTGCTGAAGCGTATTTGCAGTTAGCCAAGGAGATAATAGCCCATGACACGAAAGGCATTGGGTCGGGGGTTGGGGGCGCTGCTCTCAGCTGAAGGTACGGCCACCGCCACCGAAGAGACGAACGAAGTCCCAATTGATTTGATCGATCCCAGCGCCCTGCAACCCCGAAGCATTTTTGATGACGCGAAGTTGGATGATCTGGCGAAATCAATTCGCTCTAACGGTGTGGTCCAGCCTGTTCTTCTCCGCAGAAAGGGGAGCAGATTTGAGCTCATAGCGGGCGAGAGACGCTGGCGTGCCGCTGAAAAGGCCGGCCTAACTAAGATACCGGCGGTGGTGCGAAACGTTTCAGATGACAAGGTTCTTGAAATCGCGTTGATAGAAAATATCCAGCGCGAAGATCTAAATCCAATCGAAGAAGCGAGGGCGTACAAGAAGCTTATAGAAACTCTGGGCCTCACGCAGGAAACGGTTGGGGAAAGAGTGGGCCGAGACCGGTCCTACGTGACCAACTACTTGCGGCTGCTTAAGCTTCCCGAAGATATACAAGAACTGCTTCAGCTTGGCAGAATATCCACGGGCCACGCAAGAACGCTATTAGGAGTCGATCAGCCGGACATTCAGAGGCGAATCGCCCGAAAGGTAATTGAGCAGGATCTTTCAGTCCGAGCAACGGAGCAATTGGTGAGGCTCGCCGGGGTGGCCCCGGGCCAGGCGCGCGCGAAAACTGCCGCAAAGCGGCAGGAGGCTGATCCAAACGTCCGGGCTGCGGAAAACAAGCTGCGAAGGCACTTCGGTACCAAAGTAAGAATAATTCAAGCAGCCGGCGCTTCAGCCGGCAGAATCGAGTTGGAGTTCTATAACCAAAGCGATCTTAACCGGCTGTATGGTCTCCTCACACAATCCACCTAGTTGGTCGATATACTAAATACTATCAACCTCCAGTCCGGTGGTATATAGTACAATCGACTATCAGGGCGCCACCGGCTCGCCTAATAATCAGTGCGTTGGGTTGACGGGTTTTGACCGCGGGTCGGGGGGAGCCCTGAGCTTCAAGGGCTGCATGATTAGGAACAAGTTGCAACGTAAAACAGCGGAGCGTGCTGCTTGACCCTATTTTAGGCGAGTGTTATGCTCCGACGCTTTTGGGTCGTTGCGTGGAGCTGGAGGTAAAGATTGAGCTTATTGGCGTTCTCAGGTAGTGCGATTCAGCTGGTTCCGGATGGGACGTTGTTGTTCCACCTGGCGCTGATCGTCGTCATGGTTAATTTGCTGAATATGACTCTACTGAAGCCGATTAACCGCATTCTAGAGGAACGTGAGCGTCGGACAAAAGGGCGCATTGGAGAGGCGCAGAGGATTTTGGCGAGCGTAGACGATAAGATGCTGAAGTATCAGGGTCGACTGCGTGAGGCCCGCGGAAGTGGATACATACTGCTAGATGAGGAGCGCAGCGCCGCCTCACATGAGCGGGAGCGAAAGGTGTCGGCCGTCAAGGCAGAAGTTGGGCGATGGCGCGACGAGGAGAAAGAGAAGCTCAAAAAGGACGAAGCGCAGGTGAAGGCAACCCTAATAGAGGATGCGCGGGAGCGCGCATCTGAGATCGGCGTTCGGATTCTCGGGCGTCCAATAAGGTCGCTGGAACCATGAGCTTCAGCGACCAGGTGTGAGAGTTATTTTGCTTCTTCCAGATTCTACTATGCTTACGTTCCTAGTTTGGATCCCCAACTTGCTAGACCCATGGGTGAACTACCCGGGGCTAGAGTTGTGGAAGTTCGTAAACCTTCTAGTATTTGTCGTTTGTGGGGTTTACCTTCACCGGCGCTTTGGCAGGCCAATTCGTGAGGCACTGCGGTCGCGAAGCGAGGGGATTAAGGGCGAACTGAGAAGAGGTCAGGAGGAGAGGGATCAGGCGTTAGCGAAGTTGGCCCAGGTTGAGATGCGCTTTGCAGATTTGGACGCGGAGGTCGCAGCGATTAAGGAGAGGGCCAAAGTGGAAGGTGAGGCTGAGCGGGAGCGCATTAATCTTGCCACAGAGCAGGAAATTTCCAAAATCAGGGAGCAGGCCAAAAGAGAAATAGAGAGCGCCGGAAAAGCTGCCAGGCACGAGCTCCGTAGGTTTGCGGCCATGGAGACTGTGCGGCTGGCGGAAGGTATCTTGAAAATTGAAATCGGCCCGGATGACGACGCCCGATTAACAAGCCAGAGTGTGCGAGAGCTTGGAAGGACGGGCGCTTGAGTTCACCAACCGTAGCAAGGCGGTATGCTTCGGCCTTGGCCGACGTAGTCATCGAGCAAGCGGAAGCGGGTCTGGTTCAAGCGGAGTTGGCTGCGTGGGGAAAAATGATTTCGGAAAACAGTGCCTTGCTTGAAGCTTTTAGTAATCCAACCGTTGCATATGAGCAAAAGGGAAACGTCCTCAATGCGTTAATAGCTCGGACCAAAGTGGGACCAACGACCGCGAACTTTCTCCGCACACTATTGAAGAATCAAAGACTGGCTGAGCTTCCTCAGGTGAATACCAGGTTGGCCCAGGTGTTAGACGAGCGCGCCGGAATAGTGAGCGCAGAGATAATATCGGCGCGGTCTGTATCCGATAGTACTAAGGCGTTGCTGGAGGAGAAACTCGGTAAGATGACAGGAAAGAAAGCGCGGCTGACCTTTGCCATCGATGAATCGCTCTTGGGCGGAATAGTTACACGAATCGGCTCGACGGTTTACGACGGTTCGGTGAGCAGTCAACTGAGGCGCCTTCGTGAGGATCTTGCGGGTTAGACAGAGGAAAATGATGGAACCAATTAGAGCAGACGAAATTAACGAAATTATTCGAAAGCAGATTGAGAATTTCGAAACTGGCGTGACGGTGATGGAAGTTGGCACCGTCATTAAGGTTGGTGATGGAATCGCCGAGATCCATGGACTTGAAAAGGTAATGGCAGGTGAGCTGCTGGAGTTTCCTCATGACGTTCGTGGACTCGCGTTGAATCTCGAAGAGGACAAGGTCGGAGCGGTGCTCTTTGGGGAGTATCAGGCGATTAAAGAAGGAGATATTGTTAAGCGAACGAGCCGAATCATGCAGGTACCGGTTGGGGACGCGATGGTTGGTCGAGTTGTGGACGCGCTGGGAAACCCCATCGATGAACGGGGCCCGATCGTTACAGATGAATACTACGCGATTGAGCGCATCGCTCCCGGTGTCGTCGATCGGCAGCCAGTGAAAGAACCATTGCAGACGGGGCTGAAGGCGATAGATGCGATGGTGCCTATTGGGCGTGGACAGCGCGAATTAATTATCGGCGACAGGCAGACTGGAAAAACAGCAGTTGCGGTCGACACGATAATAAACCAGAAGGGCAAGGACGTAATTTGCATTTACGTCGCAATAGGACAGAAGGCCTCGACGGTTGCGCAGGTAGTGAAAACGCTTGAAGATTTTGGCGCGCTCGAATACACAATTGTCGTGAAGGCGACTGCCTCTGATCCGGCGGCGATGCAATTCCTCGCACCATATTCCGGCGCCGCAATGGGCGAATATTTTCGCGACAACGGGCGTCATGCTTTGACGATCTACGATGATCTTTCAAAGCAAGCTGCCGCTTACCGCGAGATATCACTCCTACTTCGCCGTCCGCCAGGCCGTGAGGCTTATCCAGGAGACGTGTTTTACCTCCACTCTCGCTTACTTGAGCGCGCGGCAAAAATGTCTGACTTGAAAGGCGGCGGGTCTTTGACGAGCCTACCGATCATTGAAACGCAAGCGGGCGATATTTCGGCCTACATCCCAACCAACGTCATCTCGATCACAGACGGACAAATATTCCTGGAAGCGGATCTTTTTAATAGTGGAATCCGCCCTGCTATCAACGTTGGCAACAGCGTTTCTCGCGTCGGAGGTTCCGCCCAGATCAAGGCGATGAAGCAAGTCGCGGGAACGCTGCGAATTGATTTGGCGCAGTTTAGAGAACTACAAGCCTTCGCTCAGTTCGGATCCGATCTGGACAAGGCGACGCAGGCGCAGCTGGCTCGTGGCCAGCGTTTGGTTGAAATACTAAAGCAGCCTCAATACCGACCGATGAATATCGAGAACCAGGTGCTGGTCATCTGGGCCGCCAGCAATGGGTATGCTGACGACGTTGCGATTGAAGATGTTCGAGACTTTGAAGCCGCCCTGCTGAAGTTCGTTGAAAATTCGCATCCAGGTCTGCTGCATAGTATCCGCGAGAAGAAAAGTTTGACTGACGAAATCATTGTGGATCTCAAGCAAGTGTTGTCGGACTTCAAAGATACGTGGATTCAAAGAGCGGCTGCTTCCTTAACAGAGGCTGCGGTACAGCCTGCTACCGCCTGAGCGCGGATTTTCCCAATCAATGCCGAATCTCCTGGACATCCGGCGGCGTATCAAGTCGGTCAAGAACACGCAGCAGATCACCAAGGCCATGAAAATGGTCTCGGCGGCGAAGCTCAAGCGCGCACAGGATCGCGTAGTTACCGCCCGCCCGTTCGCGAATAAGATGATCGAAGTTCTCGGTGGACTGGCTGATCGGACTGATGAAAACTTTCACCATCCGTTGCTCGACGCACGGGGCGATGAACGTTATCTGCTTGTACTGGTAACGGCTGATAAAGGTTTGTGCGGCGCCTTCAATACCAATCTGATCAAAGCCGCCCAGTCTTTTATTCGTGACAACCCGGACAAGCAAATCGACATTTTGGCAGTTGGGCGCAAAGGTAGGGATTTCTTTCGCCGGCGGGGCGCGAGCCTGGCAGGGGAATACATTGGCGTAACCGGAAAGGGACGCGTGGACTTTTCGGAGGCGCTTGAGATCGCTCGCGATGTGATTAGGCGGTTCACCGAGGATGAAGAGATTGACAAGGTAGTTGTTATCTACAATGAATTCAAGTCGGTGCTGCAGCAGCGGGTGGCAACCGAACAACTCTTGCCGGTTTCTCGGGCAACGTCCGGCGCCGCGGAGCCAGCAGCCACGGATCAGCCCTTAACTCTGGTCGACTACATCTACGAACAACCTCCAGCTGAGATATTCGCTCGACTACTTCCGCGTCTGGTCGAAACGCAGATCTTCCGCGCCTTGCTCGAATCGATCGCATCTGAACAGGGCGCACGAATGACGGCAATGGATTCCGCTTCCAAGAACGCTCGCGAACTAATCGATTCGCTAACGCTCAACATGAACCGTGTCCGTCAGGCAGCCATCACGAATGAAATTATTGAAGTCGTTTCCGGCGCAGCGGCGCAATAGTCTGAGCAGTTAGCAAATCACTCAGTAAGGGGAAGCAGCACGCGCAGCTTCCCTTTGTACTTTTTCAGCCCCAATGATAAAGCAAGCCCTATCCACACGCCGACGGTTTTGGCGGTATGGCCCACTCGTCTCGTGGATACTCCTCATTTCGCTTGCGTCGACGGGTGAGTTTTCAGTCGCCAATACTTCGGAAATCATTCGGCCAATACTGCTGTGGTTTTTCCCGAATCTTAGCGAGGCCCGATTGGCAGCCGTACACTTCCTAACACGAAAGGCAGGACATTTCACCGAGTATGCAGTGTTGGCGTTTCTCGCCAGACGAGCTTTCATTACTTCGTCCCACGCGTTCCTGCAGCGATATTGGTTTCAGTTAGGCCTCCTCCTCATCGTGATCTACGGGTTGCTTGATGAATTCCACCAGAGTTTCGTACCGTCGCGCACACCGTCGATATATGACAGCGCCATCGATGTCGCCGGCGGTTTAACCGTCCTGCTAATCTTCAAGTTTTATGGCAGGAATCCTCGCGAACGTGAAATCCTCAGCTAAGCCGGGACAACCGGGTGATTCTCGCAAGTCAGCTTTCCCTGAAAGCGTCCTTTGTGCAATCATTTCCTTGGAGCCGATTGAAGCGCGAACTAATTAGACACGCGCGCCGTATTAACCGAGTGGCGGCCAGCTTGCCGCGCAAAGGAGAAAAGCATGGGAATATTTGACGCTATCCGTTCTCAGTTCATAGAGGTTATTGAGTGGCTCGATGATTCGGGTAACACTTTGGTTTATCGTTTTCCGGTCCAGGGCCAGGAGATCAAGAACGGAGCGCAGTTGACGGTGCGGGAATCGCAGGCGGCTGTTTTTGTTCATCAGGGCCAAATCGCGGATGTGTTTGGACCTGGACTGCACACGATCGATGGCGGCAACACACCGATCCTTACCAAACTTGGTGCCTGGATGCACGGGTTTAATTCGCCATTCAAAGCAGAAGTCTACTTCGTCAGCACCAAGCAGTTCACGGATCTGAAGTGGGGCACATCAAACCCGGTCATGATGCGTGACACGGATTTCGGGATGGTTCGCCTGCGTGCTTTTGGTATCTACTCGATTCGCGTTAGCGATCCGCAGGCGTTCATCAAAGAAATCGCCGGCACAAACGCACACTTCGTAACCGAAGACATTGAAGGGCAGCTCAAACGAACATTGGTCAGCGGGTTTAGTGACGCACTGTCAGAGTCGAAGATTGCCGCGCTGGATCTCGCCTCCAACTACGATGAACTAGGAAAGTTTACGCGAGGCAAACTCGCCGACGACTTCAAGGTATACGGCCTGGATTTGACAAAGTTTGTGATTGAAAACATTTCGCTGCCTGCAGAGGTTGAAGCTGCTATGGACAAGCGAACTTCGATGGGAGTGATTGGCGACGTTGGGCGTTACGCACAATTCCAGGCCGCGGACGCGATGCGCGATGCAGCCCAGAATACTGGCGGTGGTGGCGCGGCAACCGGCGCAGGCCTAGGAGCAGGCTTCGCGATTGGCAACGCGATGGCCGGCGCCATGAGCAACGCGATGAATCAATCGAAGGGCGAAACGGGCGAAACTGGTGGGGGAGCGAAGACGGCGTGTCCAAAGTGTGGCGCGGCAAACCTGGCAAACGCAAAATTCTGCAACGATTGTGGCGCCAAAATGGAAACCGCCACGCAAACCGTTCCTTGCGCAAAATGCGGAGCGCAAATGCAACCCGGCTCCAAGTTTTGCAATGAGTGTGGAACTAAAGTCGAATAGCGTGGCCCGCACGTAGGGCTGTGCCAAAGCAATCCCCGAAAGACACGAAGATAAAGCCAATTGAGGCCCAGTCTTCGTGCCTTTGCGTGTTTGTGGTTAGTCGCCGTGGTATTCTGGGGCCCCAAACCGACCCGCTTTAGGCTTAACGAGTAAGGACTGATTCGCATGCTTAGCCAGTTCCAGCAACCGCGCCGAGTAGTAATCACCGGCATGGGGTGCGTCACACCGATTGGCATCGGCCGCCAGGCATTCTGGACTGCGCTAACTCAGGGGGAAAGCGGCGTCCGCAGAATCGAGGCTTACGACGTTTCCGACTCGCCGGTAAAAATCGCTGCTGAGGTTCGCGACTTCGATTGGGAAGCACAACTCAATCCCAAAGATCGAAAGCATGTTCCCAGAACAGTGCCGCTGGCGTTGGCCGCCGCCAGGGAAGCTATCGATGATGCTGCCCTCTCGCCAAACGATTTCTCGCTGGAAGAGCGCCGAGCGATGGGCGTGGTGCTGGGAACCGGCGGCGGCGGACTCGCGTTCACGGAACGACAGTATTCCTACTGGTACGTCGGGCCGGTTAACAAAGCGAGCGTGTATACGATTCCGGCGTCAACGCACGGCGGCTTGTCGAGCGAGTTGTCCATGGCGTTTGGACTGCGCGGCCTTTCCCACATCGTGTCGACTGGTTGCACGAGCTCGACAGACGCCATCGCCTATGCCGCTCAACACATCGCGCTGGGCCGTCAGGATCTGATGCTAAGCGGAGGCGTGGACGCGCCCATCGCGCCGGGAATTATGGCGGGGTTCAACCTCATGACGGTGCTAACGAACGATTGGAACGATGAACCGCAGCGCGCCTCGCGTCCGTTTTCGCTCAACCGCTCCGGCATCGTTGTGGGCGAAGGCGCTTGGATATATGTCCTTGAAGAAATAGAGCACGCGAAGGAGCGCGGCGCAAAGATCTATGCTGAGGTTACGGGATACGGGGCTACGTGTGACGCATATCATCGCGTGCGTCTCGAGGAGTCTGGCGATGAGCCGGCGCGAGCGATGAAGCTTGCCCTTCAGGATGCCGGCCGCAAACCCGAGGAAGTTGATTACGTAAACCTCCATGGAACGTCAACAGTTCTTAACGATCGAATCGAAACCACCGCACTCAAACTAGCTTTGAACGGACGAGCGATCACCACGCCGATGTCGGCGACGAAATCGCAAATTGGTCATCCACAGGGCGCGAGTGGCGCTGCGGGTTTGGCAGCCGCCTTGTGTGCCATGCACACGGGAATGATTCCTCCCACCATCAATCTCGACGAACCGGATCCGCAGTGTGATCTGGATTACGTGCCTAATAAAGCCAGGAAAGCCGACGTACGCATCGCGCTCTGCAATTGCATTGGCTTCGGCTCGAAGAACAGCGCGTTGGTGGTCGAGAAGATCGAAACTTCGTAACGCAAACTGTTAGTTTACGTTGTCGCTGGTACCAGGCCGGTTCGTCGGAGTTGGTCCTGCAAATAGTCTTCCTCCCAGCCAACGACGCCACGAAAACTGACAGTTTGCGTTACTACTTCCGATCAGCTACGCTTTCGAGTTAATTCCTAACTCGATTTCAAAAATCCTATGTCCCAAGTAACAGAAAAATTAGTACTCGACACCCTGCGACAGATCCAGGACCCGGATCTTCACAAAGACATTGTCACGCTAGGCTTTATTAAGGACCTCAAGATCGATAGCGGCGTTGTTTCCTTCCGCATTGTCCTGACTACGCCTGCCTGCCCGGTGAAGGCAGAAATGGAAAGTGCGGCGCGTGATCTCGTGGGGGCGTTACCGGGTGTCACTGCCGTCGCAGTCACGATGGATGCGGAAGTTCCGAAAGGGAGAGGCATCGGCGACAAGCTTGCGATTGAAGGCGTGCGTAACATCATTGCTGTTTCCTCCGGCAAGGGCGGCGTTGGCAAATCAACCGTCGCTGTTAACCTCGCAGTGTCACTCGCGTTGGATGGTGCGCGCGTCGGTGTGATGGACATGGATGTGTATGGCCCCAACGTTCCCATAATGCTTGGCGTTGCTGATGCGCGTCCCGAAGTTGACGTCAATAAGCTGGTTCCGATTGAAGCCTACGGCGTTAAGTTGATCTCGATGGCCCTGCTGCAACCCGGCGACAAGCCGATGATTGTGCGCGGTCCCATTCTGCACGGACTGGTGAAGCAGTTTCTGACTGATGTTAAGTGGGGCGAGTTGGACTATTTGATCGTTGATATGCCGCCGGGAACTGGCGACGTTCAGTTGTCCCTGGCGCAGTTGGTTCCGGTTCAGGGCGCGGTGCTGGTGACCACGCCACAGGATGTCGCAGTGGCGGATGTACGCCGCGCGCTGCGCATGTTTGAAACTGTTGCTATTCCCATCCTCGGCATCATTGAGAACATGAGCTACTTCATCGCGCCCGACACCGGCACGCGCTACAACATTTTCGGCGAAGGAGGCGGGGCCAAACTCGCTGAGATGTACCATGTGCCGCTGCTCGGGACAGTTCCCCTGGGCCTTGAGGTTCGCGAGGGCGGCGATCGGGGTGTACCGGTAGTTGTGAGCCACCCGGATTCGCCGCAGGCCGTGGCCTTTAGGCGCGTGGCCGAGGAAGTGGCGCGGCAGGTCTCCATCGAGGCGATGAAACCCGAACTTGTTGTTTTGGGCAAAGGTCGATAAGATGGGCTTTGTACTTGGGCCGTTGGTCTTGGTATTATTTTCAAAGACGAGGATCGGAAGCCCAGGCTTTTAAAAGCGATAATTGATAAGAAGGAGTTGATTTAAGATATGTCTACACAAACTACACAAACCACCACCCCAACCCCCACTGGTGCCGGAACCGCTGCCCCGACGATGACGCTCCACGTCACCGACAGCGCGGTTGCCGAGATTAAGAAATTTATGACCAGCGAAGAGGGTTTGCCGGAGACTGCCGGACTTCGCGTCCGCGTCGTCCCGGGCGGCTGTTCAGGTTTCCAGTACAGCTTGAATATTGAAGAGGATTCGCGCCAGGGCGATTTCATTCTCGATGAAAAGGGCGTCAAACTTTTCGTCGATATGTTTAGCGGTCAATACTTGAACGGCGTCCAGATTGATTACGTCACCGGTGTGATGGGATCGGGCTTCACGTTTACGAACCCGAATGCTACGGGCAGCTGCGGTTGCGGGACGTCGTTTACTGCTTAACAAGTAGGACAGACATTCCTGTCTGTCCCTTATACAAAAGGACAGACAAGATGTCTGTCCTACAAAAAGCGCGGTGCGCGATTTCGGCTCGGTAGTCTTTTTCCAAAGAGACCATCGAGCCTTTTCGCATTTTGCGCTTAGGGTTTTGTTGCCAATGAAATTAATCCAAGCTCAATCTACGGAAGAAATCAGTGGCACTCGCGAATTGTTTTTGGAATATGCTGCGGGCCTGGGAATAAGCCTTTGCTTCCAAAACTTCGACAAGGAACTGGCTGAGCTGCCAGGCGAGTACGTACCGCCGGGCGGTCGTTTATTTCTCGCGCTGGAAGAGGACCAGACGGCTGGTTGCGTTGCGCTACGAAGAATTGGGGACGGAGTTTGTGAGATGAAGCGGCTGTACGTTCGCCCCGAGTTTCGCGGAACAGGTTTGGGCCGCACGCTGGCAGAGACAGTTATCCAAGCCGCGCGTGAAATTGGTTACCGCCGCATGCGACTCGATACTTTACCCGGCAAGATGGATCGGGCGATTGCCATGTACCGCGCGTTGGGATTCAAAGAAATCGAACCTTACTACGATAACCCGGTGGAAAGCGCGGTGTTCATGGAGTTGGAGTTGTGAAAAGCAAACTGGGAATCGCCAAGGCGCCAAGAACGCCAAAGCAGATAACTGATTTGTCGGGTCCCTCCTTCCTGGCGTGCCTTGGCGGTTATCGCCCTTCGCTTGCCCCCAGCCGTTTGTTGTGCCAAATTCATTGGACAATCAAATCTAAAATCAACGGAGTCATGACGAATGCCCAAGATCGAAGCCATAACGGCAACTGGTGAACAAACCATTGAAGCGCCCGAAGGAAAAAAGTTAGTTCTTGTGATCGAAGATGCCGGAATCGATATTCTGCATCGCTGTGGCGGCAACGCCCGCTGCACCACCTGCCGCGTTGAAGTTCTCGCAGGCGACCCCGGTGAAATGGGCGAGCTTGAGCGCAATCGCCTGGCAATGGAGCCTGAACTAGCCGACAACGTGCGCCTCTCGTGCCAGATTCGTGTTCATAATGACTTGAACGTCCGGGTGGTTAATCAAGCCAGCGTTAGAGGAATGGACGCCGGGCCGCGTCCGTTTGATGAATAGATCTCGTGTCGGGTCCGTTAGCCAGGCAGCGGGGGCAAGCCCGCCTTCCCAACCTGAGAGCCTTTCCATTATCTCAGTAACACCAGCCTTGAGAGCCTTTCAATCACGAATCAGCACTCAAGTCTAAATAAGCTCGGGGTTGGGAAGGTGGGCTTGCCCCCGCTGCCTGGCTAACGGACCCGACACGAGATCTATTCATCAAACGGA
>JANMQG010000116.1:0-5713 GCA_031370285.1 Chloracidobacterium sp.
GGAGTGGCCGTTAGTCCGACCACGAACTTTGCTTTGACCTTCTACAGCACTCGCTCGAACGAAAAGGCCGAGACGTGATGGCATTCGTCCACGATCACCTGGCCGTATTCGGCCACTATGTCCTTCACCTCGCCCTTTCGAATCAGGCTCTGTATGACTGCTACATCGAGTCGTCCGTTTCGCGCGGTCTTTCCACCCCCAATCTGACCGATGTCCTTGGTGTTAAGCCCGAGGAACAGCGCCAATCGCTCCCGCCATTGATCCATTAGATGACGCCGATGCACCAGCACCAGCGTGTTCACTTTGCGTAGCGCAATCAGCTGTGCAGCAACTGCCGTTTTCCCAAATGCTGTCGGGGCGCAAAGGATCCCGTCATCACAAGCAGCCAAAGCCTTTGCTGCCTCTGTCTGCGCCGCACGACGATCGCCTTGGAAATCGACCTCAATGGGAACTCCACCGAACCGATGGTCGGTCACGTCAACCGCGATACGATTACTGTGGAACAGATCGAGCACCTCTTTGAGCAACCCACGAGGCAGAGCGATGTGATGAAGCAGATCCTCAGCACATCCGATTACTCGTGGTTTGCCGAAGGTCGAAAGGCGCATCGCTTGAGTCTTGTAAAACTCCGGATTCTGAAAGGCGGCCAACCGAATCAAGCGATCCAAAAATGCATCGGGTAAGTCTTTCTTTTCGACGTAAATTAGATTCCCAAGTTTGATTGATATGTTTGGAGGCAGTGGTTCGGTTATGACCTTGAAAGCATGCTGGCCAGACGGCGGGAGGATCCACGGATCACTCGCTTCGTCGTAATCGGATGCGCTGTGTTTAATGTTAATGACGTCGCCGGCTGGATACACCTTGCGAAGAAGTACTTGAACTTCGTCCGGGCCCAATCGCTTTATCGAGGAAAGGAATGCCCACTGGTCGTCGTACGCCCGAAGTTGGTCATCCACGAAGACGCTGTTTCCGTTTTCGCGAGGGCCGTGCTGTAAGGGCAAGGCAATGAGATTTCCGAATCCGCCCTTTGGCATTGTGTCCTGACTTGGAAACAACCGGTCATAAGAATCGAGCCCCATCGCGTAACGCCGCTCCATCGTGCGGGTCAGGACGGCGCTCGCGAGCTTGCGGGCTAGCGCCGCTTGGATCGGAGTTGTAAAGAATATCCGGACATGGCCTCCATTGCCCGATCGTGAACGCTCCAGCGACGCAGGAACGCTAGTCTCCTGACACATCTTTAAGAAAGCGCAAGCATCCGCTTCCCAGCTTTTCTTGTCGAAGTCTACCGCCACGAACCAACAGGTATCATCTTGCAGGAGAGGGTAGACTCCGATGGTTTCCTTCCCGAGCAGATGATCCCTGATAACTCCCTCGCTTAGAGGAAATAGCTTGCTGTGGCGAAATGATTTCTTCTGTCCACGACCAGCGGAAGCTGCCTGGCTCCATTCGCGAATACCCGCAGGCGAATAGCCAGTCCGACCGTTTCTGCCCTCCCACCTGAGCGCGTACACATCGCCTCTTCCGCGAAACAAACTACTGAACAAGGACACTTTGAGTTTGGGCCGAGACTCAGCCGTTACGGGGGCCGACGCTTGTGCTTTCTTGTTGTTGTGCGCCGAGAACTGCTTAGGCGTGGGAGCGAGGGTATCTGGTGCTTGACCAACACGAACCCTGAGCCGGGCGTTTTCTTCCCGCAAACGCTCGCATTCCGCCACGGCCTTTTTGAGCTCAGCCTTCAGGATCTCGTCGCTGTCCACGAGTCAACTCCAGTGAAAAGGACACCACGATAGTGGGTTATGGGTCTCTACCGCTATTGTGGTTACGTTATCTTCGGCTCAGCCGCATCCATCAGGTATAATCAACTCCATTATGGTTGCCTTGGAAGAAACCATCAGCATGCCGCTTGTTGTCACCGAGCAGGGGACTATTCGGATCAAAGGATCGAGAGTTAGTCTGGATTCAATTATCCATCATTTCAAACTCGGAGCGACAGCCGAGCAAATTGTCCAGAGCTTTCCTTCTCTCAGCCTCGGCGACGTTTACTCGAGTATTGCTTACTACCTCACGCATCGCCAAGAAATTGAAGAGTATTTGAAGGAGCAGGAAACAGCAGCCGATGCTCTTCAGGAGCAACTGGAGTCTAATCCTGACTACCAGGCCGAGATCGCCGAACTACGTTCTCGTATATTGGGCCGGTGGGCTGCAGCTCAAGCGAACGGCGCTGCAATGTAGCTTTATGGCACGATTTGAACTGTGCTGAATTGCTTGAAGTGATGATCGAACGCGAAAGCTTGAGTGATTCCGAGTTGCTCGATAACAACCTTGCTCGTGCAGTCTGTGAAGCTCCAGTCCTTGTCGGCGAAACGCTCAAATGTCTCCCAGGCGCGTTCGAGATCCGGCTCGGTAATCTTATGGATTTCCGCAATACCATCGCGAAAGAATCTCGCCCCAAGTAGCAATGCCCGGGTCCTTTCGCCCCGCGCTCTAAGCAACGTGAGCGTTTCGTCAATTACATAATCGGTCGTCAGTAGCGGGGAACTATTTTCCGCCAGCCATGCAGTCGCACTCGCGTGATCAGGGTCGGTTGGAATTAGAGAAGCGAACCAAGCTCCGGTGTCAACGAAGATCATGCGGCAGGCTTCTTGGGATAGAGGATCGAGTCGTGCTCCCGACCGGAAAAAGCATCGGAAGCGCCTTCCAGCGGTATGGCGGCAATTTCGGCTAGGATGCTGGCTGCGTTCCCGTTTGTGCGAGGTTTCTCGTGCATCATTACAATTACGTCAAGCCGAGACCCTTCCGGTAACTCCAACGGTTTCACAGGCCGGATGATGCCATGTTCGTAAATTGCTTCTATCTCTTTTGTCATTAGCTGCTGCTCCGTGGTCGTCATTATAGCACCCTCCCTGCCGCCTTCTTAGCAGATGATCGTTAGAGCCATATCGGTGCGGCGAAAGTTTTGGCAGACTTTTGGCAGACTGCGCGTGTGCTTTATCCAACTCATGCACGTGAATGGGACTTCTCTAACCGCCTTCGTCAATGTTTATGGTCTTAGAACGATTGCGCGCTGTCCGAGGTGACCGGGGACGGCCTCGACACGGCAGAGGTCTGGGGTTCAAGTCCCCACGCGCCTACCAATACTTTCAAACTTAGCCCTCCATCGCTGCTTTTCCGTTGCTCCAAAACGCTCCATTCGAGGACCAAGCTTGTTGGAATGATTTCCGCGATGCGATCCACAAGTCCGTCCGATCCGGTTCTACAGTATGGGATGTAAACATTGCAGCCTGGGCCATTCTTGCGCTTCGCACACCTGAGATAACCGCGTTGATGCCGTACGTGCATGACGATCCTCCCGTCACCTGTGACAATCCGCTGATATTCGCTACGCTGAGCGGCAGTAACAACGCCGAATACGACGAGCAACGCGAAGACCGGCAATCCGGACAGACCGGACCCTTCGGTCTAGTTCGCGAACTTATTTGCTTTCGCATGACAATTCCCAGACATTAAGCCGCTGCCACGAGAGTACAATGAAGTTCGTCCCTGTACCTTCAGATTCTCGTTATGCCTAACACCAGCCATCGCCGCCGAATGGTCTTGTTTCTGGTGGCCATCGTTATCCCTTCTCTCGTGCTGGTCGTTCTCAGCCTGCGCATGATCAGCCAGGAGCGCGAACTCACTGAAAAGCGTCTGCTGGATGAGCGGCATCGGCGCACAAGCGAGATCCGCCAGGAACTCCTCACGCATTTGGAGAGGATCAAGTTGAAGCAGGTCAGGGCACTGGCAACGCTGACTAATGGGATCACTAAAGTAGATTATGGAGATCCGGATCTGGTTTTTGTGGGCTTGGTTGAGAAAAACCAGCTAGTCCTGCCCTGGGAGCAGGATCCGACTGCGGACGAGTTTCAGCAACTGCTCAGTGAACCCGCCTTTGCGCAGCGAATTCAGCAGGGCGAGCAAGAGGAGCTTGCAGCGCGGCAATTTGGTAGAGCCGCTGCTTTGTATCGAGAGGCTATTCGGCTCGCGCGTAAGCCGGCGCAAGCAGCTTACGCTCAGCTTCTGCTGGCACGCTCGCTGGCAAAATCAGGACAACAAAGCGAAGCCAGTATCCAGTACAAAGAGATTCTTGCTCTGCCTGCGGAGCTGGTCGATGAACAGGGCGTTCCGTTTTCGCTTTACGCCGCGGGACGCCTCCTCGAAATTGGAATAGAACATCAGGCGGTGCTTGAGTGCCTTCGCGCCGAGTTGAACACAAAGCGCTGGCTGCCGCCTACCGAGTCGTACATTCTGCGCGAGCTTACAAACAAACTAGCCGAGACCGCTCCTGACAATGCTCTTCGCGAAGCTGCCAAACAAATACAGCAACAGATTTCGCAAAGGATACGCGAACTCGAGCAGGCCGCGGCGCTGCAAAGAGATTTTCCTAATTTGAAACTCGCTCCGGTCACTGGTAATCCAGCTAGCGCGTCTGAACCACTCTGGGTTCCTTACGGAGAGGACACGTGGCTGGTCAGTCTTGCGACCGAGTTGGCAGGCGCTCGATCCGCGGTCATCGCAGTGAGCGCTGATTCCATTCTTTCCGCGCTCTCAGCCGACATACGCGTAAACAACTCGACCGGCCACGCAAAGTTCATTACAACGAGCGAGTCGAAAGGCGAGTCGTTAGGGGAAAACTTCCCAGGGCTGAGAGTTGACTTGGGTAGTGATGAAGCCACGCAATCGCGGCGTTGGAATCCGCAGCGCTGGTTCTACCTTCTTGCCTTGCTGCTGGTTTTAAGCGTGACATCATTCGGGGCGTATCTGCTCTGGCTCGACGTGCGTCGCGAGTCGCGCCTGGCCGAGATGCGTTCGCAATTCGTTTCGAGCGTCTCGCACGAGCTCAAGACGCCGCTGACAGCAATTCGGATGTTCGCTGAGACTTTGCGCATGGGTCGTTCCGCGTATCAGCAAACGCAGGCTGAATACCTGGACACGATTATCAATGAAAGCGAGCGCCTGACGAGGTTGCTGAACAACGTTCTCGACTTCTCAAAAATCGAACAGGGAAAGAAGAGCTATCATCTCGTGCCCACCTCATTGGTTGAGGTTGTCTACACTGCCGCGCGAGCGTTGGAGTATCCTCTGGCGCAACAGGGCTTCGAGTTGCGTCTTGACGTTGAAGACAACTTGCCAGTTGTGAATGCTGATGGTGACGCACTCGAGCAAGCTATTTTGAATCTGCTCACCAACGCCATGAAGTATTCGGGTACAAGGCGCGAGATTGATCTACGACTGCACAGACAAAACGGTCAGGCAGTGATTCAGGTGACTGATTACGGAGTGGGCATTGCTCGCGAAGAGCAAGCTCCAATTTTTGAGAACTTCTATCGTGTCCTCACACCTGAAAGCAAGCTCATTCCCGGCACCGGACTGGGACTGACGCTGGTCGCGCACGTCGCCAAGGCCCACGGTGGGGGTGTCGAAGTCGAAAGTGCCCCCGGCGAAGGCAGCACGTTTTCAATCCACCTGCCTTTGGAAACCGAGAAGTGAGCCGCATTCTCATCATAGAAGATGATCCTGCCATTCTCCGTGGCCTCGCGGACAACCTGAAGTTTGAATCTCACGAGGTACTGACCGCTGGCGACGGCGAGGCTGGCTATCGATTGATACGTGAACAGCACCCCGATCTGATCATCCTGGATTTGATGTTACCGAAACTGAGTGGGTATGAAGTCTG
>JANMQG010000138.1:0-2874 GCA_031370285.1 Chloracidobacterium sp.
GATGCAAGGCGTGTATAAAAAACGACGAACGCGGACCACAGCTTGTCCCAATGCGGTTCGTTGTTGCATGCGAACACGGACACTTAAGCGACGTCCCATGGGACCGCTGGGCCCACCTTGATTCAAAAACCGAGGCACAGCGTCGCTGCGAACTTCCAAAGCTTCGTTTTGAAACCGTGGGAGGTCGTGGCTCCGGTTTAGACACGTTGGCACTTTGGTGCGAAACCTGTGAGGCAAGGAATACGCTTCAGGGGATAGCCAGTCCAAACAGTCTACGCCGGCTGAATTTCCATTGCCTTGGGAAACAGCCCTGGGAAAAATCCACCGAAGCTCGTGACTGCGATGTGGTTCCACAGGTGCTCCAGCGCGGCGCGAGCAACTTGTATTACGGTGCCTCTGCATCCGCGATCGACATTCCGCCTCATTCAGATTACGCCACGTACAGTGACCTTACTCTCAAAATCACGACGAAGCCGATGTTTCGTACCATACTCGACATGGCCAATCTCCCGCTGCGAGAGGCGCTGATGGCCGCGCTGGCAAGCGAGGTGGGATGTGAGATTGAAGAAGTCCGAATGGTACTTCGGAGAGAGCAGGAGTTGCTCCCCGGCTCTGGTGCAACAGCAATTGAAGGATCGGCCGACCTCGAAACTGACGAATGGCACGCTCTGATCCACCCACAGGGCGAGCAAGACGAGCGAAGCCATTTCATTACACGTCACACAGACTTCTTACCTCTGGAGAAGCGAGAGGACCTACCCGCGTCGGCTGGAGTGCTGTCAGCGTTGGTCGAGAAAGTTGTTCTGGCGATTCGCCTGAGAGAGGTCAGGGCCCTGGTCAACTTCAGTCGGCTCCTACCAGAACAGACAAAGGTCAGTCCCGGTTTGGACCACGGCATCGAGTGGCTCCCAGCGATCGAAGTCTTCGGGGAAGGAATCTTCTTGGCGCTCAACGAGGCCAAGGTGAAAGCATGGGAGAACTCTCCCACGATCATCAAAGCCGCGGGCGAGTTGGAAAGGAGGCGTATTGAAAGCATGATCGGGCCACGACTCAAAACGGCGACACCCCGTTTTCTGCTGCTGCATACTCTTTCGCACTTGCTGATTCGTCAGCTAACCTTTCAATGCGGCTACTCTTCCTCGTCGCTTAGGGAACGGATCTACGCAAAGACTCCTGAACAAGGAGACGCCCAGGCCGGAATTCTCATCTATACGGCTGCGGGCGATGTTGAGGGTACGCTCGGTGGTCTCGCTCGACAAGGCGAACCTCCACGCTTATATCGCACCCTACTTGCCGCGTTGGAACGAGGTGCGTGGTGTTCGCTGGACCCCATTTGCCGTGAAAGCAAAGCACAGGGTTTTCAAGGTCTCAACCGAGGCGCATGCCACGCGTGCTCCTTGGTTGCTGAGACTAGTTGCGATTCAGCGAATGCGCTGCTTGATCGGTCATTCTTGGTAGGAGGGCTTGGGAAGATCCCAGGATTCTTTGAAGAGGCGATCAAGCAAGCGGCAGCCGATAGTCTGCAGTTACGGGACATCCATTGAGACTCCCGTCATACCAGGAACTTTCAAAAGAGCAAGACAAGATCAACAATCTACCGCTAGGAGAGTCGTTTCTCATCACGGGCCCTCCCGGTACCGGAAAGACGGTTATGGCATTGTACCGGGCCCAAATGCTCACGAAGCAAAAGGTCAAGGCGTCTCTTTTGATGCATTCAAGACTACTGTCACAATACACCAGCGATGCGGTCGGCAGCCTCAAGATTGATGGCATGGTTAAGACTTTCCACTCTTGGCTTGGAACGTTTTATTGGTCGGAATACCGCTGCTCTGTACCGAGGTTCGGGCAGTATGACTACGACTGGGGCTCGGTTCTGCAGCAGCTCGGCGGGCGGCCTCCTCGCCAAGCCGCTCTGGAGCACTTGATAATCGACGAAGGCCAGGACCTGCCCAAGAGTTTCTATCCAGTTGCGCGTTGTCTCGCGCGGTGTGTGACGGTGTTCGCGGACGAAAACCAGCGTCTCACGGCCGCAAATTCCACCATACCAGACATAAAAGGGTTTGGCAATTTCCGTGACACGCACCAGCTTAAAAAGAATTATCGCAACACGCGGGAGATTGCTAAGCTCGCTGCCCATTTCCACACAGGGCTTCGAACGGGTATTCCAGATTTGCCGGACCGAAAGGGCGACAAACCCGTCATGCTTCGCCAGAAAAGCCTCAACGATGCCGTTGAGTTTATTTCGCGATATGAGCGGACCAACACAAAATTGCAGATCGGTGTTTTCGTTCCGCGTGCAGCGACGCGCGATTCGTGTTTTAATCGTTTTTGCAAGGAAGGAAGGACAAAAAATGCCCCTCAGAAATATGTTGGTGGCGAAGGCAAGGACGCTGCGGTAGTTGATTTCAAGCGCCCGGGTATAACGGTTCTGTGTTATCCAAGTGCGAAAGGACTTGAGTTTGATACGGTCTTTCTCCCAGAGTTACAAGATGTTAAGGATGATATCCACAGCTCCGAATTTAAAATGAAGTTCTACGTACTCGTCTCAAGAGCGCGTGACTCGCTTTATCTCGCGTATAGCGGAGAAGAAGAGCCGACCGTGCTGAAGGCTTTCCCGAAGGATCTCCTGGAGTGGCGATGATGACTAATCGAGAGCCTGCGACGCTGTTCGAGCATGTAAAGGAGCGCAAGTCAAATTCGATAGTCTTTCTGACGAATCGCTACAACTTGCTTCAAATCCTCTCCACCTATTATGTCGCTCCGAAGGAGTCGTACTCGAAATACTACGAAGACTTGCTCACGCTCGTGCCCGGAAGAGTTCCGTTGGTCCGTAGTCCGGTTTCGGCAGAACTTCAGGCGCTTGTTCTGCGAGAG
>JANMQG010000152.1:0-13822 GCA_031370285.1 Chloracidobacterium sp.
CTTAGGCCAATCATGCCTTCCTTGCCAACTAAGCCCACCTCGAGCGTGGAGCGCTCCTTAACCCCGGCGAGCACGGAGATGATGCCGCTGTTGGGGAAATAGACGTCACTAATCAATACATTTGGCTGGTAGAGAATCTCCCCGAACACCAGAGGGACTTCTTCCAAGTGACGCTGCAGCCCCTGATAGTCTTTCTTTGGCAGGGCAGCAAGCAGTCGGTTTGCAATGGGTGGACTCTTTGAGGGCGACATCGGCGACTCCTTGTACTTGTTGCGTCGTGAAACACTACAGACGGCACAAGGAAGGTTCTGATACTGATCCCGATGTCGAATGGAATACTCGTTAAAGCGTAAATGCCAACTAATCAATCGGATGACGAGGCGATGGTTCCCGGTCATCCTCGGGGTAACGCACAGCTCCACCCGCATGCAAACTAGTAATCCTGCGTTACGAGGTGAAGCCTTACGAGACTACGCGCTTATAGACTCTTTTGGTTGAACGCCCAAAGTGCTTACCGGCGCGTCCCATGTGCTTGCCAAAGTGTTTGCCGCCGCGCAGTACGCGGCCGTGCCTGACGTTGCGACCCATGCTTCTGCCGGCCCTGCCAACCTCTGTACCGCTTTCCTTCATTTGCCCGGTGGCAGTGTTGCTATTCTGTTGAGCGTTGCTTTTCAGAGGTGTCAACGTTAACGACAGCCCCATTGCCGCCATCATCAAAAAATGTATCCCTGATTGCTTAATATTCATGCTTTGAGTATTGCATTACTGAGGTAAGCAAGTCTGTGCGTTACCACACAGATGGCGCCGGATCGGTAGGAAAAGGGAATTAGCCGAGGAGGCGGTCATACTCGGTTCTGACAACCTGGTAGCATTCGCAGACGCCGGACTCCAGCCCTGGCCGATCGAGAATCGTTATATCGCCGCGAACATAGCTAATGTAGCCTGCTTTTTGCAGGCGCTTGGCGGCGTGGGTTATTCCTTCGCGGCGCACACCCAGCATGTTGGCAATGAGATCCTGCGTCATGATTAATCGGTCAGTCGGCAAGCGGTCGTGGCTCAACAGCAGCCAACGGCAGAGTTGCTGATCAACGGAATGGAGCCGATTGCAAACAGCAGTCTGGGAAATCTGGGTAATCAACGCCTGCGTGTAGCGCAGGCACAGATTATGAAAACGGCCACCCAGCGTGAACTCATCTTTCATCAGCGCGGCTTTCATCTTGAGAGTTATGCCTGCGCTTTGCACCACCGCCCGGTTTGGAGTGGTGTCGCCACCCATGAAGATGGCAATGCCCACCATGCCGTCGTTGCCCACCACGCCGATCTCAGCACTCGAGCCGTTTTCCATTATGTAAAGCAGGGAAATAATTGCAGTTGTCGGGAAATAGACATGGTCCATTTTTTCGCCGGATTCATAGATGACCTGACCGAGCGGTAGGGAAAGAAGCTGCAGATTCGGGAGCAGGCGGTCCAACTCGTCAGCTTTAACACCGGCAAGCAAATGATTCTTAATTGCTTCTTCTTTGGTAGCGGGAGTGGTCATGACATTCGCTTTCCAGGGTCGTAAGACAGAAGTTGCTTTTCACAGCGAAAAGGAGAAACCCCTTACTCGTGTTGGAGGCGACGTGTTCCTGAGCCAAAACTCAGAGAATCCGTAAGGAAATCCTACTGCTTTTCGTTATGTGCGTCAACGCACAGACAGAGTTTACAGCCGGGTCCAAAATGGCGATGCGTAATAAAAGTCCCCTATTTCAGGAGTTACGATGCTGTCCAATCCCCTATCCCGCGTGCTTTTCGTTGACGATGATGAAGAAGCCGGCGAGATGTTGAGTCTGCTGCTGAAGTCGCAGCAAATTGAAGTGACGTGCGTGCAATCAGCCGCAGAGGCCTGGCTAAAGATCAAAGCGGAGTGCTTCGACCTCTATCTCCTGGACGCCTGGTTACCCCAAGTCGATGGCTTTGAATTATGCCGCCAGATTCGCCAGTGCGACTCGAATACCCCAATTCTTTTCTATTCGGGCGCGGCTTACGACGCTGACAAGCGAAAGGGGATTGCAGCGGGAGCAAATGCTTACGTAACTAAGCCAGACCTTGATCGTCTTATCGAAACTACGGTCGAGCTAATTGCAAAAGCAAGTGCTGATGCCGCTGCTGCGCGGTGGGTCAGTAATCCCCGGCCAGCCGAGAGCTGGCTTTCATCTCAAGTCTTCGAGGTTGGAACTGCAACCGATTAATTTGAAAACAAATAGTACTCACATCAGAATTGGCGCTGCGATAGTTTTATGGTCGTTTCTGCTTATTGTTGGCATCGGTATGAGTCCTACAGTGCAGGCGCAGAACCGGGGATTTCTTATCGAGGCGCAAGACATCGCAGACGATGAGTGGAAACGCGGTGAGGTGCCTACAGCCGAAAACCTTCCTCTCGTGCAGCCATCACCTTAATCTTCTTGAGCTCCGGACCTTTGATGCCAAAGTACGTGGCCATCTGAACGATCTGTTTTGGATCGACGAAGTCTTTGGGGTCCGCACAAAACTTTTCTAGGGTGGGGCCAAACTCCCGGCAAGTCATGCTCTTCGGAATCTTGAGGCCGAGTCCGCATTCACCATTTTGCTTGTACTGGAAACAGAATTCACAAACTATCATTGCGCTCTTTTCTCAAGGTTCGGATGTCGAGTAAGGGTTGCCGCTACGAAATTCAGTGTCCCACGGGTATTCGTTGAAAACGCGTTTTCCCTTCCGGATCCTGCCACGAAATGTCCAGCACATAAGGTTTGACTTCACCTGCTATCACTTTCAGGCGTGTCAATAGATCGGCGCTGCCGTCGGCGATCTTGCCGTTGACCCACGTCTTGTGGGAGAGAACCACATTTTCTTTTGGCCGAATGGAACCAACCGCGTCGAATCTAATGTGGGCTTGTGAAGGGCCGCCGCCCGGAGTCTCCATGTCCTTCAGGAAGACTGTCAGAATCTCCACACACTTGAGGGGTTGGTCTGCGTCGTTGCTTAGCTCCAAACGAACGTCGGCTTCGACATCGATGAATCTAAACGTTAAAGGCTTCGCAGTATTGCTACTCATCTTTGCTTCTTTCTTGGGCGTTGAGCAGGGGTGCTTTTCTTCCCGTTTCTTTTCGCCTGCGCTAGCGCGAGGACGTCACCCGGTTGGCATTTGAGTGCCTGGCACATCTTCTCCAGCGTTTCGAAGTTGATGCCAAGTGCCTTGCCCTTCTTCAAACGCCAAAGGGTCGTGTGGCTGATACCGGTTTCTTTAGCCAACCAATAGAAGGTTCGCCCGTGCTCGGCCAGCAACTGATCTACTCGAATCTCAATCATTAGTATTTCCACGTGCACTACACTACTTACCACATATGGTGAATATTGTCTATCTACAGTATATGCTGCATTTGACATATACACTCGATTGCCGTAAGGTCGAGCCGTGATTAATCTCTACATCAATGAGCGGCGCACTGCAGATGTAACTATTCTTGACTTAAAGGGCAGGCTGAGAGTCGGCGGAAACGCGGTAGCGCTGCACCGGTCGATACGCTCCCTCATCCTGGAAAAGAAAATTCTGATTCTCCTGAATCTGGCCGGCGTTACGTTTATCGACTCTTGTGGCCTGGGCGAGCTGGTGGCGAGCCAGGTTTCGGTAGAGAACAAAAGCGGGGAAATCAAGCTGGTCGGTCTCACGGAGCCGCTTCGTGAGTTATTGACGGTGACCAGGCTGCTGGCGGTCTTCGACACTTACGAGAACGAAGCAGATGCAATCCAGAGCTTCGCTGACCACGTCTCAAAGGTCGAAAAAACTCCGCTTACCTTCGCTTAATGTGGTCTCGGCAAAGTCGGTCGTCAACATTCTCTCGTAGCCAACGCGCCTTCTGGGAGGCCGGCACTCTTGATGGAGATTTGAACGTGACGGATACTCTTAAACAATCGGTGGCAGAGAATGACGCGCGGATGACCTCTGTGCCGGCGCCTGCTTTGTCGCGCTCTTTGGCCACGTCGCGTTGGGCTTTCATCAACGGCTGGAAAGTAGAGCCACAGTCTAACGATCGGCCGCCGCTGCGGCCGCCGGTGCTTAGCGCGGCCACTCCCAGCACGGCATCACCATCGGCTCGTCGCTCAACCGCTCGGCGAAAACATCAGCAGATGTTCAAGGAATGGTCACAAGCTAGACATGACTAGTGGAAGCTGTCGACCGTGCAGCTTAACTGCAACTCAGCCGACCGCTGATTCCGCAGTCAGGTATGTTATATTGAGCGTGTAGTTGTTCTTCGAAAATTTACTCTCGACATCAGGATTTGCTCGTTGCTCTCTTCTCCTTGTGCCGTCTGTTTGTTTTTCAAACTCGACTAGTACCAGGAAATTCTGATGTCTATCTCCACTACCAAATCAAACCGGCAAAACTGTAGGGCTTGCAACTATGTTGATGGCGACGTATGGCTGGTGAAGTGTGTGCGCCATTCACTAAAGCCTCAAAGGCCGCGACATCCAGGTTGCAATCGGGAACTGGTCAAGAATCGAGGGATAGGCAAATGAGCTACGCGAGAAAGAATTTGAAAAATGTGACGGGAGCGATCATTGGCGTGATTGTAGTTGCCGCGATCGCCATCTGGCAGTTTTACCTGTTCGTCACCTTTAAGGGCGTGCAGGGCGGGACGGGCCATTTGTGGTGGGCCATTGCCATGGCCGTACTTGCTTGTGGCACGGCGTTCCTGGTGCTTTCAGTTTTCGTGCGCCACGACACTGACGATGATTTGCACATAACTTCAACACGGCGCGCGTGACCCTTGGTAGATTGATAGAGACTAGAGGGATGAAGACTTTGTTTGCCATGCGCCGCGCCAACGGAGATTGGTTTGCGCTCGATGATCAGGGTAGTTTCCGCGTTCCGGTGTTTCACAGCTCCGGCGACGCGATGCTGGCGCGTCAGCGTGAGACGGGAATGGAATGCTTCAAGCCCGTCGAGCTCGACGCCGCGGCATTTTTGAATCTTACGACCACCGATGAAGGCAAGGCCTGCTTCTGGTTAGTAACCGATCCCCTGATGAAGTTGAGTCGCGGTCGGGCTCTCGACCGTCAACAGCTTGAGCAATTCATGAGCAACGGCGAAGGACAACTGGCGAAGGGCGGGGTAAGCAAATGATTTCTTCATGCGATGAATGTGGCAGAATCTTGGCGTTGTGGCGGGTACGTTGTCCCAACTGCAAAAAGTCTGCGTTGAATTGGCTGCAACTTCTAGCCATCGCAGTCTTGGCACTGCCCACGCTCTTTATCCTCTTGAAGTTTATCTAGCTTGAGGCGAGGGCGCGTCTGAAAATTTAGAGAGATCCTTGGTAAATTTGAGAGTTTTGAGAAAGAACACCTGATGATCAGCAAAGAAAAAGTAAATGGCAACGCCTTAACGGGAGTGGCGAATGAAGGAACCTGGCCGGGGATAGACTCCCGGTTTCGTCTAATCATCGTTGCTGGTTTGAGAACGAAACAACTCCTGCACGGGTCTAAGCCGCGTATCGAGGCCGACAAGGGCCGGCGCAGGAACACCAGCATTGCAGTCGAAGAGGTGAAGCGCGGACTGGTGAATTTCACAAAAATTGAAAAGCCAGAGGTGCATCGAGGTCACGGTGGCGGGCTCGATTGAGGGAGCGATAATGTCGACAACGATGAGTGGACTGCGGGTGTACATTAATGCCCCGAGCACAAGCCAGGCGAGCCCTATTGGTATTGACGAAGATGACGCCACGGTCATTAAGATTTTCTACAGCCGGCGCGGCAATGGACCGATCTATCGCTGGCTATACGAAGAGAAGCCTGCACACTGGCGCGCCTTGCGTATGCACACCTCAGATTTCGATACTCAAAAGCTCTCGAATGCTAGTTGGAAGTCCGTGCCGGAAACTCTGCAGGTGCAACTCGGCGCACATTACCTCGACTAGTTTGAGTTCATACCTGTCAGACGGAAAGCGTATCTTTGCTCAGTTCTCTAACCGGGGAGGCTCAGCGTGACTAACGCCTGGATGCTGAAAGATACAACCACCCATCAGGATCACGTCATCGCCCACGTTTTGGGCGCATCCTTCCTCGGCTACTTTGTTTTCGAGGAAGCCTTGTATGTTTTGCTGGACATTGGGTTCATCTGGATGATCTTCCTGGACGGCGAAATGGGCTTGCTGCCCCACCCGGTCGCGGTGAGTGAACTGGAAATCGGCGGGGAAGCTAAAGAACAAATAAAGAGTGACATTGACGTTTTGCTGAGCAACAGCGCCCCCGAAAAGCTCTTGCGGCTCAATCTTCCGCCGGTTCCATGTCAGATTAACGATGTCAGCCTTTTCGCCGATGGAGAGCTAAGGCGCTTGCTAATTACCGGTGAGACAGCAAATGTGGCAATAGAAACTTCTTTGACCGCTGCCAGTATTCAAGTCCATGCCTCTTGAGGACGAACAAAATAGAAACGCTGAGATTTCTGACCGCAACGTTGGACTTGAAGACGTTGCCCAGTCTGAACACGAGTATCTTCATCAACGGCTGCGCGAGGACCTTGGCCGTGAGCCAACCGAAGAAGAACTCGACAACTGGCTCCGTCAGCACACCGAAGGCTACTAAGAAAAGTGATGAGTGAAAAGTGACAAGTGATGAGTAAAGAAAGGGCGTGCCCCTCGGTTAGCGCACGCCTTTCGAGGTCCTAAGTCAGGATGAGTTTCTTTCAACTCATCACTCATCACTTTTCACGGTTCTTAGCTCATCACGGCAATCTGGTTGTCAACCTGCTTTACTCCCTTAACCATTCTAATCGTTTTGTCGAGCTGAGATTTGAGCGCCTCGCTCTTCACCGTTCCTGTCAGTGTCACCTTGCCGTCCAAAACGGTCGCTGTAATTCCCAAGGCTGAGAGGGTTGGGTCTTCGCCAATCTTCTTGTCGATTGCCATTTGAACCGCGCCATCGTTGGAAGTATTAGCCGGCGCCGTGTCACCACTTGCCGCGGGCTGATTAATAATCACCGGAGGTTGCTGCAGGCTCGTTGCCGGTTGTTGTTGAATTATGACAGGCGGTTGTTGCTGCGCTGCGGGTTGCTGAAGGATTACCGGCTGCTGTTGTGCCGGTTGTTGCTGCGCTGCAAGGTTAGCATTCGCGTTAGCATTGGATTGGCCGTTCATCAAAAACAATACCACGATTGTTATGAGCGCAATTGCTACCACTACGATTACGCCAACGGTCGCCCCGGAAATGCCACCTCCATCGGTGCGGACAGCTTCTGTGTGGGTGACCTCACGCCTTGAAGTCGGTGTTTCCACTACGACCCTGCTCCTCTTAGACTGCTCGTCATCGTATGCCATATGCTTCCTCCTGATATTGATAACTCGAACACTGAAAGGTGTGGGGCACAAACAAAGTCTCCCGCTTCGTAGAAGTGCAATCTCCATTCCCCAGCCAAATGAAAGCCTCCGGCTAGACCGACTTTCACGAAACCTCAAAGAAATCGATGAATTGGTTTCTTCCCTTCGTGGACAAGGGAAATTGCGCGTACGGTTTTGAGTCTCGCAGCGCGGCAAAGTAATTGAGATCAAGACACTGGGAAGAGAGCAAACAGTAGACAATAGTCAGCAGTCAGTAGTCGGCACTCGGCAGAGTGAGTCGGGCACTCTCGGGTTAGAACCTCCCTCTCGGTGAATTTGAATTCCGGCTGACTGCTGATCGCTGCCTACTGTTTGCTATTATCCGTCCCGTGACCACCGCAATCGTTCATCATCCAGTTTTCAAGGAGCACGACACCGGCCCGGGTCATCCAGAGTCGCCTTCGCGTTACGGCGCCGTGATGAAAGCGCTGCGCGAAGACGCGGAGCTTTGGCCAAGGCTCCGGGAAGTGCAGGCGAGGGAAGCCCCGCGCGGCGACGTGCAGGCATGTCACACCCCGCAGCTTTACAAGCAGATCGAACGTGTGGTGAGCGAAGGGACCGGTTACCTTGACGCCGACACCGTTGTTTCAATGAAGTCGCTCGATGCTGCTTTGCATGGCGCTGGCGCCGCGTGTCAGGCGATCGATTTGATGATGCGGGGTGAAGTTTCCAATGCTTTTGTGCCAGTGCGTCCGCCAGGTCATCACGCGACTGCGGAGCGAGCGATGGGCTTCTGCCTTTTTAACAACGTAGCGGTGGCGGCCCGTTACGCGCAAAATCACTATTCAGAGATTGAGCGCGTGGCGATCATTGATTGGGATGTGCATCACGGCAACGGGACGCAGGGCGTGTTTTATGACGACCCGACGGTCTTCTTTTTTTCAACTCATCAGTATCCGTGGTATCCCGGAACCGGGGCCAGAGGCGAACATGGTGTAGGCCGAGGCCTTGGTTCTACGTTGAATGTCCCCTTGCGCGCGCTCACGCCCGCAAGCGAACAGAAGCGGATGTTTGAGGCGGCGCTCGATGAAATAGCCGGAAAGTTCAAACCCGACCTGATAATGATTTCCGCAGGCTTTGACTCCCACCACGGTGATCCGCTCGGTCAGCTGCTGCTCGAGGACAAAGACTTTGTTTCACTTACTCGCAACGTGAAGGACTGGGCGCAGCAGGCCTGTAACGGGCGCATCGTTTCGTGTCTTGAAGGTGGCTACAACCTGGACACTTTGGGGGAAACTGTGCGCGCGCACGTGGAAGAATTAGAGAGAGGCTGACGATGGGGCGCAGGGATTTATCAGTCTAATGTTGGAAATAGTTTGAATACAGGTATTAGTGGGAGTAAACTCAGCCGCACTTAACCCGTTTCGGAACGCGAGCCCCGCAGGCGAGTTTGAGCGTTAGCGTTTTTGCCCCCGGCCCTGTCCGCCGTCGGAACTTGAATGATCCGCTCGCGCCGAAGAGAGAGCAGGGAGACCTCAGTCCCGCTCATGGAGAATCAGCGATATGCCAGACATCGAGATCACTTGCGCGGAATGTGGAGAGATCTTTCCCTTCACCGAGCGTGAGCAGGAGTACTACCAGGAACGCAACCTAACTCATCCCAAACGCTGCAAGCCTTGCCGCGATGCGCGCCGCTCAAATTTTGGCGGTCCAAAAGGTGGCGGTGGCGAACGTCAAAGATTTGAGATTACCTGTGATCAGTGTGGGAAGACCGACACTGTACCCTTCAAGCCTTCGACGGGTAGGCCCGTACTGTGTGGTGAATGTTTCGGCGCAAGTCGCGCCGCACAGCCGAGAACCTAAGTCTTCCCAGTCCAGCTGAAGGCGGGCTAGAGTAGCCGTTCACTGCAACAACGAAAGCGGTGTAAGACAGGTATTCTTGCCTGTCTTGTCTTGATCATGTGCGGCGCCGGTTCTTAAACTGTAAAGGGACAGGCAGGAATGCCTGTCCCACTTCTGTCAGATAGCGAGGTGCGCCCGGACTTAACTATGAGTTACGAAACCATTCAACTCGAAATGCGGGAAGCGGTCGGCATAATCACGCTTAACCGCCCGGAATCGTTGAATGCGCTGACCACCAAAGTGGGCCAGGAGTTTCAGGCGGCTGTTGGTGAGGTTCAGGAGCGAGGCGCGCGAGCGGTAGTCATAACGGGGGCTGGTCGAGCCTTTTGTGCCGGTGGCGATCTGCGCGAGATGCAGCGAATCGCGGAGCAGGAAGGAAAAGTTGAAGCGTTCTTTGACGAACCTCTGCGACAGCTGAATGAGTGCATTCTGCTGATTCGTCGCGCTCCCTTGCCTTTCATTGCCGCTGTTAACGGAGCTGCTTCGGGAGGTGGTTGCAACCTGGCGCTCGCTTGCGATCTCGTCGTTGCCGGCGAAAGCGCGCGCTTCAATCAAGCCTTTATCAAGATTGGACTCGTGCCCGATTGCGGTGGGACCTTTATCCTGCCGCGACTGGTAGGTTGGAAGCGCGCTACCGAATTGATGATGACGGGAGAGGTAGTGACGGCCGGGCGCGCTCTCGAAATGGGGATGATAAATGCAGTAGTTCCCGATGACGAGTTGCTGGCCCGGGCATTGGCAATGGCTGAAAAGCTGGCACAGGCGCCGACCGCGGCCATTGGTCGAATTAAGGAATTGTTGGAAGCAAGCGCGACGAATGATTACGGTGGACAGCTGGAACTCGAAAGAAAAACGCAGATTCAATCGGGGCTAACAAAAGATTTTAGAGAAGGCGTCGCAGCCTTTATTGAGAAGAGATCACCGAAGTTTGTAGGCGGATAATTCTCACAGCAGTTTTGAAGGTTGCGAGCCGCTGGTTCTAACTGGCGGCTCTTTTATTTAGTTTCAAGTTTCAAGTTCCAAGTTCCAAGTTCCAAGTTCCAAGTTCCAAGATAAGCACCAACTTGAAACTTGGAACTTGAAACTCGAAACTTGTTTCAGTTATGGACTCGCTTACGTACCTCCAGCTCCTGCGACGCAATCGTTCTTTCCGGCGGTTGTGGTGGGGACAGGTGATTTCCGAACTCGGCAACTGGTTTAACTTCATCGCCGGGTTGGGACTGGTGCGCATGATCTCACATGGGGACGCGGGCGTAACCACCATCATGCTGCTCGCTCGCATGGTCCCGTTTACGTTGTTTGCACCGCTGGCTGGGGCTTTTGTGGATCGCTGGTCGCGGCGCATGGTGATGATTGCGAGCGACTTCGCACGCGTTGCCGTCGCGATTGGTTTCCTCCTGGTGCGCCGCCCGGAAGATCTCTGGATCGCCTACCTTTGCACCGCGTTGCTTTCTTTCTTTGGTTCGTTCTTCGAGGCAGCGAAGAGCGCGGCCATGCCCAACATCACTGGCGAGCGAGACTTGCTGGCGGGGAATGCGTTGATGTTTTCTTCGCGGTTTCTCCTGATGTCTATGGGCGCGGCGCTGGGCGGCTGGACTGCCGCCAACGTCGGCTATCGCGCCGCTTTCATCGTCAACGCAGTGTCCTTCCTGGGGTCGGCTTTGTCGGTTTGGCTTATTCCGGAGCAGGAAACAAAACAACTGGCGTTGGAAAAGGATAGCGGCGAAACAGGAAAAAGGAGCAGTTATTGGTCAGACATTCGCGAAGGATGGTCGTATATAATCAGCCACGCACCGGTTGCGGCCATTCTCGCGATTAACGTGCTTTGGGCCAGCGGCGGCGGCGCGGTCAACCTCATCATGGACCGGCTCGGCGGTATCGTCTTCGCGGGCCAGCGCGGAATCAGCGGAGACTCAGCCGTGGCGGCGCTTTATTTTGCCGGCGGCCTTGGCCTCTTTATCGGAATGATGATCGCCCGGCGCCTCGGACACCACTTTGAGTTTCTCGGCAAGACGCACGCCTTAATTGGCTGGGGCTTACTGCTTCAGGGTTTCCTGTTCGCGCTTATCGGCGTGATGCCCAATTTGTGGTTTGCGTGTCTGTTTCTTTTCCTGGGGCGAATAGTGCTGGGCGCCGAATTTGGCGTACAGGATACCTTGTTGATGCGTTTAGTGCCGGACAAACTGCGCGGCCGCGTAATAACTACGGATCGCGCAACTGAACTTCTTACGTGGAGTTTGTCGACCACGATTGCCGGCTGGTCGTTGCGCGGGATCACGCCGCGAACACTAACAATCATTTCCGGTTTGCTCTCTTCAGTCTCCGGCGCCGTGTGGTTGGTGTTATTTGCTTTGGGCAGGGTCAGGCTACCGCAAAAATTCAAATCGGCAGCAGCGAGCGGAAGGTAAAAGGTTTAACTGAACCACCGGAAAAAATAAGGCCGCGTCTTTGAAACGCGGCCTTAGCTTCTCTGTGCGACCGCTCAGAAGGGCCTACGCATCCGACCGCGAATGAATTAGCCGCCGAATGCGATCCGCAAAGAGCACATCGATCTTGCGTGGTTCGATCAGGGCCGTCACTTCGCCTGCGCCCCAAATCGGATGACTCATCGTTTGACCGGTGCGATAGGTTCGCGTGCGGTCGTAGGGCTCGCTGTTCACTGTCTTCGAGCGCCCCTTCGTGAGCTTAGCTCCGTTGGAGAAGGAACCACGCGTCCCGCACTTCGGACACGTGACTCGCGAGATTAGTCCCCTCTTAGTAATCGAAGCGACGACGTGGCCACGTTCTTCCTGGCACACCGCGCATAGCTTTTCAACCCGATCGCCGATCGCGTAAATCTGTTTTTCGATAACTTGCTTTGGAGTAGTTTGTTTTTCTACAGTCTGCTTTTCCATAAATACCTTTCGGAGTAAAAAGTGAATAGTTGTGAATGCCTAACTGGTCAGATGCTGGCGATAGTGAATGGCTTTCGTATTGCTATTTACCATTCACTATTCACCATTCACCTACCAGCGAGGCGAGTTGTCGCGACCGCCGCCACCACCGCCGCCGTAGCCGCCACCGCGGCCGCGATTACCACCATAACCACCGCCGCCGCCACCGCGACCGCCGCGATCTTCTCGTGGTCTGGCCTCGTTGACGGTTAAGTTGCGACCGGCCAGGTCGGTTCCGTTAAACTGTTCGATTGCTTTCTCGCCTTCTTCCTTCGTAGCCATCTCCACGAAACCAAAGCCGCGTGAACGCCCCGTGTCGCGGTCTTCCACAACCGATGCTGACTCCACTGTGCCTGCCTGCGAAAATAGTTGCTGCAGATCTTCGCTCGAAGTCTGGAACGAGAGGTTTCCCACGTAGAGTTTCATAGCCATACTGTAAGTTTTCCTTAGCTCGCTCGGGAGCATTAAGAGAAGCTTCGAATCAAAGGTGGCTTCGGAGTACGGTAGCAGCGAAGGCCCGCGTTCGGGCGCTCAGTTGAGCAGCTTCTTCAGATTTTCCGGTGCCCACTCTCGTACTATCTAAAACGCCGAAGCCATTACATCAGGCGTGGCGCATCACCGTTGATGCAGGAGAGAAGGGGTAAACGCCCTAATAATGCACTATGTTGCGTGTTCAAGCAAGTTGAAGGCTCACCCTGGTCGTTGGAACACTTAATCAAAAAGCTGATTACATAACTATTACAACCCGCGCTGTTGCCAGTTGTTAGTATGCCTACTCGGCCAGCATCAAAGGTCTGACTGAGTTTATTTTTTGGGAGCAATTGGAGTCTTAATGAGCAGCAAAACCATCAATCTTAACAAGCACGGCGCTATCAAGTGGAACACCAGCATCTTCATGATTATTTTTCATGCGGGAGCCGTCGCGGCTCTTTTCATGCTGAGTTGGAAAGTGGTACCGATTACGCTACTACTCTGGTGGATATCGGGAAGTCTGGGCATCGGTATGGGATTCCACCGGCTCTTGACGCATCGTGGTTACAAGACACCGAAGGCAGTTGAATACTTTCTGACGTTTTGTGGCTTACTAGCTTTGGAAGGCGGCGCCATCAACTGGGTAGTGACTCATCGCATTCATCATGCGAACACCGATGAGCCCGGCGATCCACACACACCGCGAGACGGACGCTGGTGGGCGCACATGGGTTGGATTCTGCGGGGCACCGCACAGCAACACGAAGATAGCGTGCTGCAGCGATACGCTCCCGATCTCATGAGGGATCCGGTTCACATGTTGCTAAACAAATTCTATTACGTGCCGTTGATTCTTTCTGGTATTGCTTTGTTTGCGGTGGGTGGGTGGTCGTTCCTGTTTGTAGGTGTGTTCCTGCGGGTCACGGTTGGGCTGCACTTTACCTGGCTCGTCAATTCGGCAACTCACTTGTGGGGAACTCGGCGCTTTGAAACCACGGACGACTCAACCAATAGCTGGTGGGTGGCGCTGCTCTCATTTGGCGAAGGCTGGCACAACAATCATCACGCACATCCGCGCGCCGCAAAGCACGGTGTGACCTGGTATGAAATCGACTTCAACTGGTATGGCATCCGCACGCTCCAGTTGCTCGGGCTGGCCAAGGGGATCAGACTTATTAGCAAGG
>JANMQG010000181.1:0-1845 GCA_031370285.1 Chloracidobacterium sp.
CGCTTACCTGGCGGCGCTGGGGCCCACAGGCGTGATGAGTTCCAACCGCCTCGCCTCTACCGCCGTTTCCAATTTGATCAGCCCAGCGGCCGCCAAGCTGATCACGATCACGATTCTCATCTCGATGTTCAGCGCGGCCAACGGGGTGACGCTGACAGCCTCGCGCGTTTTCTTTGCGATGGCGCGCGACCGGCTATTTTTCCAGCGTCTGGCTGAAGTACACCCGCGCTTTCAGACTCCGGCATTTGCCGTGATTGCCGGAGCCGTATGGTCGGCCATCCTCGCCGTCACGGGGACATTCGAGCAATTGCTGACCTACGTGGTCTTCATCGGGTGGATTTTCTATGCGCTGGCGGCGGCCAGTATCTTCGTATATCGCAGGCGCCTGCCCGACGCCGTGCGGCCTTATCGTGTGCCCGGGTATCCCGTAACGCCGTTGCTATTCGTCGCGGCGGCCGCCGCTCTCGTTTTGAATACGATCGCCACGCAACCCGCACGCGCAGGGATCGGACTCGGCATCGTTCTACTCGGCACACCAGCCTACTTAATCTGGCGTCAAAAAAGCGGAAAAGTTGACCAGACTTTGGTGATAGGAGAATCGGAATGAAGGTGTTGCTCAGGCTAACAGTAATCCTCGCGCTCATCGCGCTGGCCCCATGTGACGCGTATGAAGCTTTGGCGCACACCTCAAACGCGGCGAGTGCAGGGGATCATTCTTCAAATGTTGATGCTCTAAAGCCCTTCGAGCAATCAAGCTCATCCGAACAAACTAAGCCTTTACCGGCTCCTGCGCGTTGGCGTGGATTAATCGGTGAGTACGGTCTGGACAACGGCATTCTGTACATTCTCGAAAAGGACGGAAGACTCTGCGCTTTGTTCAAGGGAACCGAACTCGAACCGCTTGAAGAAGTCTCAAAAGATATCTTCAAGTTTCTTGCGCCGGGATCACACTCAGGCCAGCGACTCGTCTTCACCCGCGATGCACATGGACGAGCGACGCAAGTTGAAGCCGGGAGCGCTGTGTACAAACGCCGGCAGGTCGGACCGGAAGAAGGCGCGACGCAACTTCGGGTCAAGCCTCTGCGCCCCGTCTCGGAACTGCTGAAAGAGGCGCTCGCCGCCGAGCCGCCTAAGGAGGGCGGAGAGTTTCGCGCGCCCGACTTGGTCGAGCTGACGAAACTCGATCCGACGATCAAACTCGAAATCCGTTACGCCACGACTAATAATTTTCTTGGCACTCCCTTCTACTCGGAAGCCCGCGCCTTCATGCAGCGCCCCGCCGCGGAAGCAGTCGTCCGCGCTAATCGCAAACTGCGCGCGCAGGGCTACGGCTTGCTCATACATGACGCTTACCGCCCGTGGTACGTGACCAGAGTCTTCTGGGACGCCACACCTGATGAGAAAAAGATTTTCGTCGCCGACCCGTCGAAGGGATCGCGTCACAATCGCGGCTGTGCCGTTGACCTGACGCTCTACAACGTGAGGACGGGAAAGCCCGTGGAAATGGTCAGCACTTACGACGAGACCACCGACCGCGCGTCCCCGGATTATCCCGGCGGCACTTCACTGCAGCGTTGGCACCGCAATCTCCTGCGCACCGCAATGGAGTCGGAAGGTTTTACGGTGTATGAGGCCGAGTGGTGGCACTTCGATTACAAGGACTGGCAAGAGTACCCAATAGGGAACTTGCCGTTCGACAAGATCGGTATCAACCGAAAGTGAGCCTGACACAAAGCACTAAACAATAAGGATGAAACTCGTCGGAGAGGTACAAGAAGCAGGTGACGAGAAGACTCGATTACCGCGACAGCGTGCTTAAGGCGTACCCCGATGTCTACACCTCGG
>JANMQG010000184.1:0-33392 GCA_031370285.1 Chloracidobacterium sp.
CACGGAACAGAAAGCAGAAGGCAGAAAGCAGAAAGCAGAAAGCAGAAAGCAAGTGAGTGATCCACTGTACACAAACAAAGAAGGCAACGAAACTCCGATTCGCTGCCCTCTGCCTACTGCCTACTGCCTACTGCCTACTGCCTACTGCCTACTGCCTACTGCCTACTGCTCACTGCTTAGCCGCGCCGTCCGGTTTCGGCGAGTTGTAAAACTGCCGCGCCTGGATGACATATTCTTTGTCGTCGATAACGCCGTCGCCATTTACATCGACGCTGACTTTTATCTTGTGTTGCTTGCCGTCGTGGACGTCGCCGGGATTAAACGCGAGGCTGTATTGGCTGCGCAGCAGCGCATTGATCGAGCCTAGAACTTTAGGCAATTCGCCTGGGAACGTAACCGGGTAATACGCGCCGCCGGTCTCATTCGCAAATGTTTTTAGCGTGTTCTTTGCCTGGAGAAACGTCATCCGCCCGGGCATTCCCGTCAGACCGTCAGTCGCCTCAAGTTGACCCTCATACTTTTTGTAGAAAAGCTCGGCAGTGCCGATTATGTAGATTGGAATGCCGGCATTCTGGGTGATCTTGCGGGCGTCTCCGTAGTTGATCTTGCTGAATGTATCGATGCCTGAAGCGACAAGGATTATGGCCCGTCGGCGTCCTTGCACACTCACCAAGCCTGTGTAGTCAGATTTTTCGCTCTTGGAATCCTCGAGCACCACCGAGTCGCCGCGCCCGCCCAACAGGGTAAACTTGAGCGCGTCAAAGAGGTTCGTTTCACGGAAGGCAGGGTAATTCCGCAGCAGCAAGTTGATGACCTGGCTAATGCGTCCCGAGTCGTTGGTGAAATCTGTCAGCGTGGTCGGACGAATGTCGAAGGCCACTACCGAAACATAGTCGTCAGGCGGTTTGACGAACTGCTGCAAGAACATCGCAACCGGTCGAATCACTTCGTAAGTTCCCGGATCGTAGCCTCCGCTGCCATAGGCGCCGAAAATCTCCGACCACTTGCTGTACTCAACGACCATAGCGACAGTGATCGGCGCTTCCGGAGTTGAGAAGTTGGTGATGATTTGCGGACCACCATCCGCAAAGATCATGAAATTCTCTTTTTTCAACCCGGTTACGATCTGGCCACTCTTCTTGTGGTAAACGACCGTGTCCACATTAACGATTTGAGTGGTAACCGTAATCTTCTCAGCCTCCTGCGGTTTGCCGGTCAAATCCGGAGGCAGCGGCTCTTCAGGCTTCTCACCTTGCTGTCCCGTTTCGCCAGGTCGCTTGTTCTTCTTCTCGTTGGAGGTTGGCGGCTGGCGCCGTGACTGTCCGAGCGCAAAGCTCAGGCCCAGGCTCAGGAGTAAAGTGGAGATGACGATTGAAGCAAAGAGCGCAGGCGCCAGCTTAGAGAGTCTCATGTAAATCACCTGTTGTTAGAAGACGTAATAACGGAGGAAGGAGTCGAACTTCCAGTCCGCCCATTCACACACTGTGGGGCTGCGTCCTTGTGATGCTGAAAAACAAAACGAAGTTTGCCCAGATCCTCGTGCTAACGGGGCCCGCTGCCGCCGGCCTCAGCCTCAATAACGACATCATACGTTCCGGTGTTGTCGGTGAGATTCCCCTCGTTAACGCCCAGAAATAATACCCCATCTCGCTGCGACACAAAATCGCGCCTCGTTCCGATCAGGAGGAAATCGTCGTTATCATCGCCAATAACGGCAATTAAGGCGCCCGTCGCTTCGTTGCGCATTAGCTTCTCGCCGTCAGGCGATCCGGACATGCCTGAAGGCGTCGAGAAACGACCACCACCAAGAGATACGCGACCAGTGGAGCTAATTCGCAGACGCTGACCCTTGCGAACTACGAGCCCACTGTTTGTCCAGCCGTTGTTCGCGTTGTCCGCGCGAACCGCCACCTTTATGGTGAAAAACGTTGGCGAAGTTCCTGGCGCGGACTGTGGGTTTGTCCGGGCAGGAATTCTGTTTGTGGTAGATGGCTGCTGGTTTGAGCTCGGAGCCTGATAGACCGGCGCCGGCGTGCTTGAAGGTTGCGCGTCGTCATTTCCGAGACCTGACGCAGCGGCTGTGGTTGCCGAGTCAAACTCGATCGACTCTACATCTTCAACGTAAATCAGCGTTCGGCTGCGGCGGCCCTGGGCCCCGGAGCCAACCAATACCGTAAACTGCTGGTCGCGGAAGCCAATCACCTGACCACGAATCACGTTACCATCCTTTAAGCGAATGGTGTCGGCAAGGGCCGGAACAAACAGAGCGACGACAAGAGCAAAAGAGCCAAAAGTGCGCAGACTAGTATTCATAAGCTTCTCCAGGCCAGCATTTCAATGATGAGTTTACAAGAGTCGATTGCTTTTGCAAGCGGGAGAGGCAAGCGGCAGTTCGTCGGATGCCCTTGCGGGGAAAAAGGTTGTGGTGAGTCTTGTCGGCGCTGGGGCGAGGCTAGTAAACTCGCGAGGCTAACAAGACCAACTCTTGGGGGGGGGCACGTGGACATGTTACCGATTAAAGGCCTTTATGAAGTAGCCATCCGAGTAAGAGACCTCGCGCGCGCTGAAGCTTTTTACAAGGACGTGCTGGGGTTGAAGGAAGGCCTACGCGACGACCGTAGAAACTGGCTCTTCCTTTATGTGGGCGGTGATGCGGGAATGGTTGTGTTGCAGGAAGACAAGGGCGAATGGCCCACGCAGCACTTCGCCTTTACCGTCAGCGAGCCCGATATCAAGCAGGCCGCCGCCATGTTGAAAGAGAAAGGAGTTTCGGTTTCCGAACCGGTATATCACGAGTGGATGAATTCAGTTTCAGTCTACTTTGACGATCCCCGACGGCCACGCATTGGAACTCCTGGCGCTCTCGGGTCCTTGAAAAGGCTTGAATCTGCGGGCGCTGGCCAGGTAGCACTCGCTTTTGAGAGTTGCCATTGAGCCGATTGCGCGATATAGTGTGTCCAACTAGATGGTTGGTGAATCCTTCCATCCACGTGGTTGCTGGGGTGAGGACAGTAACCACATAAGATTAGGCGCGACAGTCCAAAAACTGTTGCGCCTTTTCGCTTTTGGGCCCCCTGGATTCCTGATCGGCGTTTTCGCATCCAATTCAATAACGCCAGGCAACTCGCACCTCACTGAAGTTATCGAAGCAAGGCAAGCGCACGTCGAAAATTATTTTCCCTAGAAAGTTCTTGACAGGATCGCTGGTCGTATCTTATACAAAGAAGGTTGCGCGATCATGTGAATTGCGCACAGTGAAGGAAACTATTCCAATGTTGACGAGCTGGACATATAAGGAACACACCACCAAACGGCCGGCGACGGCCGCCATGCGTGGCGTGTGTCTATCGGGCAGTCTGAGCTCAGCCGTCAATATCTTTAACGGCAGACTCGGACAAGTATCCATAGATAGCCGTTACATCAGGCATTAATTCGCGGGAGCGGACTCCCGCTCCCAAATCTCCAAGAAAAATCGCGAGAATTGTCAGGAGCGGGCGGCTTCCCTGGGAGGCTTAAAGCCCGCTCTTTTTGTTTTTTGACAATCGAAGTACCTATTTGTGAAAAAACTCCAGGCGCGCCGTCGCGTGGAGTCTTGGGATGAAGGCAGGGAGCTTTCCGGATGGCAACGCCGCCCACTTTGCGAGCGTGTCGAGCGTCGCCATCCTCAGGAGAAGTGCGCCTCGAAGTGTGCTAGCACCCCGCGCGGGCGGCCCGCGCGGGGACTCCGCAGTTCGCGGTACGTCTCTCTCTGCCTTCATCTGTTTTTTAGCATAACAGCAAGATTTCGAATTGACCGCAAAAATCCGAAATCCGAAATCCGAAATTTTCTGAGGGATGTAGGTTAACTGGAAAAACAATCGGTCTCCAGAATCGAGATTCTCGGTTCGAATCCGAGCGTCCCTGCCAATCTTTAAGGAAGGCCCGACAGTAGAGTGAGTCAAACAGTCTTGAAAACTGCGACGGCCAATAACCGTGTACGGTTCGACTCCGTAGCCTTCCGCCACCCGGGAGATGTCGCCTAACTGGCATGGCAGCACCCTGCTAAGGTGCCAGGAGAATATCCTGTGAGCGTTCGAATCGCTCCATCTCCGCCATTGCCTGAGTCCTCATCGTAGACCTTGCAGCGGGTAGGTTCGGTGCCAGGAAAGACGGGCAGCTGACTCCTCGCAGAGGCTGCCCGTACCTTCATTGGATCTGTAGGTCAGGGGAATAAGAGCGCGACTCTGCAAAGGTCGAGGTCGCATGTTCGAATCGATTCTGGATCATCCCTCATCCTTCTGCCTTCATCCTTGGATTTGCCGGCGTAGCCCAACGGGCAGGAGGCGCTAGTTTTAGAAACTAGACAGTGTGGGTTCGAATCCCTCCGCCGGTACCAAAACAAATTTCGGATTGCGAAATTCGGATTTCGGATTTTGTTTCGGCTGAGACCTTTATTTAGCCGAACGTCCGCAAATTCGCAATCCGCAATTCGAAATTCCACTTGGGGATGAACGCGAAATGAAAAGCGGACTGACGTTCAATCAGTTGATTTGCGAGTTCGAGTCTCGTCATCCCTGCCACTTTGGAGCGCGGTGGCAAGCGCCAGCGCGACACCGCTTTGGATTAGTTTCGCTACTCACAGAATACATCCAAAGCGCCGTCGCCGCTTCGCTTTGCCGGCGCACTCCAAAATTCCTTCTGTGGGCCGTAGCTCAAATGGCAGAGCACCGCACTGTGACTGCGCAAGGTGAGGGTTCAACTCCCTTCGGCCCACCCAAATCATCTCCAAATTGCCGATTTTTCAATTCCGATTCAATCAATCGGAGCCACTAAGAGGCACTCAAGCACCGAGCGGCGGGCGACAACCGCTCAAACTTACAACAGCACGAAAGGAGAAACAGCAGATGAAGATCAACGATAACCAGCAAGGAGGGACACAAACATGAGGCAATGAACAATCCGCTGCAAACAGCAGCTTAGAAAGAAAAACGAGTAATGGGCGAAGAAATATCAGAGCGGTACTACGTCCGGCGCCGCGAGTTTCTCAACGAGGATCCCGACTTGCCGGCCTTCATCATCGGTATCGTCGAAGACACGCGTCATATTCGGGATGATGACCCGAATCAGCGTTGGAACGAGGGAACGATAAGTCTTGACTTGGCCGACTGCTCTCGTCGAGTGTCGTTCTATTTCAACATGTACGATGCTGCCGAACGGGCGAACAGTTTGCGGAAGATCTCGATTATCGCCGAGGTTGTAAACGCCGTGCGCGAGGCAATCGCTTTGGAAGTCGAATCGAGAAACGCACGTCCTGTCAAAACAGAACCTGCAACAACCGAAGCAGAGTTGCGTGCTCAAGGGGCTGTAGCTTAGTTGGAATAAAGCGCTGCACTGTCGCTGCAGAGATCGCGAGTTCAAGTCTCGTCAGCCCCGCCATTGTAGGACAGGCATTCCTGCCTGTCCGCCTAGTTAACTCAAAGCTTGGACAGACAGGAATGTCTGTCCTACTCGCGTCAGTAGCTAAACCGGATCAAAGCACCTGCCTCTTAAGCAGGGGATTCCGGAGTTCGAGTCTCACCTGACGCACCAAAATCAGTAGGCAGTAGGCAGTAGGCAGTAAGCAGTAGGCAGTAAGCAGTAGGCAGCAAGATCTGCGTGACTCATACCTGTGGCAAATTTTTTGTTTTCAATTATTCTTAGAAAGGAGGAGGCAACATGCCTTACGAAAAACTACCAATCGGTGGAGCTCACGCTGAAATCCTGTCGTGGGCTGGCCACGGGTTCAGCATCGATGAGCAAGCGATGCTGCGCAACGTTTCGCGCTTGCCATGTTTGTTCAAGCACGTCGCGCTGATGCCGGACGCGCACCTGGGCAAAGGCAGCATGGTTGGCTCGGTCGTGGCTACGAAGGAAGCCGTGATTCCAGCCACGGTCGGCGTCGATATCGGTTGCGGCATGATGGCTGTGAAGACGCCGTTTAGAAGCGGCATTCTCGACGGACGGTTGAAAGACCTGCGCCTGAAGATCGAAGAAGAAATCCCGGTCGGCTTCAATGCGTACAAGGAATCGATAGACGAAGCGTCAAACTGGGACGGGTGGAAAAACTTCGGCGAGCTGCACCGGGGCGTCCTCGATCGCAAGCAGAAGGCGATGACGCAACTGGGCACACTCGGCGGCGGCAACCACTTCATCGAAGTTTGTCTGGACACGGAAAACTTCGTCTGGTTGATGCTCCACTCGGGCTCGCGCAACATCGGCAAGGAATTGGCTGAGCGTCACATCTCGACTGCCAAGGGTTTGTGGCAATTGAATGAATTGCCGGCTCCTGATCTGGCTTACTTCATTCAGGGCACGCCGGAATTTGCGGCTTACTGGAAAGACTTGAAGTGGGCCCAAGGCTACGCGATGAAGAACCGCGAGATCATGATGACGCGTCTGCTCAAGGTCTTCAACAAGATGTTCAATCATCGCCAGCCGTTTAAGCCTGAGATTGCGGTTAACTGTCATCACAACTACGTCGCGCTTGAAGAGCACTACGGCGAAAAGGTTTTCGTCACGCGCAAGGGCGCAATCAACGCGGACCGTGATGTGTTCGGCATCATCCCCGGCTCGATGGGCGCGAAATCGTTTATCGTCGAGGGGCGTGGTCTTGCTGAGAGTTTCAACTCCTGTTCTCACGGCGCCGGACGCAAGATGTCGCGCGGCGCAGCCAAACGGGCTTTTACGAAAGACGATTTGGCGCGGCAAACCGAGGGTGTTGAGTGTCGCAAAGACGTAGGCGTACTGGACGAAATTCCCGGCGCTTACAAAGACATCAAGGCAGTGATGCGCAACCAGAGCGATTTGGTGAAGATCGTTGCCGAGATCAAGCAAGTGGTCTGCGTCAAAGGGTAGTCCAAAGTCCAGAGTCAACCGACCGGAAACAGATTTGAGACCTTGGACTTGAGACTTTGGACCCTTCTCTGCATCGTTGGTCCAGATGGTTCAAGACACGGCGTTGCCAACGCTGAGACACCGGTTCGAATCCGGTACGATGCTCCAATTCGATAGTCCAAAGTCCAACGTCCAATGTCCAAAGTCCTCAAATCGAACACAGACTTTGGACATTGGACTTGCGACTTTGGACCGCCTTTGCCCCCGTAGCTTAATGGAAGAGCGATTCGCTTCGAACGAATTAGGTATGGGTTCGAGTCCTATCGGGGGTTCCAAAACGCGGAAGTGTGGTAGCTGGCAACCTGCGAGTCTTCCAAATCCCGATTTGTCGGGATTCGAACCTCTCCTTCCGCTCCAAATCTGTAGGACAGGCATCCTGCCTGTCCGCCTACTTAACTCAAACCTAGGACAGACAGGAATGTCTGTCCTACTGCGCGCGTCGCCAAGCGGCTAAGGCGCCGGATTGCAGATCCGGTATTCGTGAGTTCGAGTCTCACCGCGCGCTCCAATCAACAACCGCTCTTGTCAGAACCACCTGCGTTAGCGGGCGGCTATCGCCGACCAGCGGGAAAACCTGGGCCACCCGCTAACGCAGGTGGTTCTGACAAGCATCCGCCAAGACCAAAATGAAAGGAGGTGCCGGGTGATGGCACTGAATGGCAGAGTTCTACTACTTAATCAAACTTACGAACCGCTCGGCACCGTCAGTGTCCCGCGCGCAATCATCATGACTTTCAAGAACAGTGTCTTCGTCGAGGAATGGGATGGCGATCGCGTGCTTCGTTCGGCCCACGCTGAATTTCCCGTGCCGTCGGTAATTCGCCGCCGCACTTACATCAACATTCGCCGCCGCCGCGAACAGTCGGGCATGAAGCGGCTGCGGATATACATGCGCGACAAGTTTCGCTGCCAGTACTGCGGCGAAAAGAAAGGCGTGGCTGAGCTAACGCTCGATCACATCATGCCGCGTTCGCGTGGTGGCGATAACTCGCCAGTGAACATAGTGACGGCTTGCGTTCCTTGTAATAATCGCAAGGCTAATCGGACGCCGGCGGAAGCACGCATGCCGCTTTTGACTTCACAGTCGGCGTTGCGCGTGAAGCTCGAACGCGTCGTGCTTTGCCACTACGCCGAGGCGCGCGCCGAGTGGCGCAAGTACCTCTTCATGGATGTGCACGACGATCGTGACGTCATCGAGAAGGTGCAGCGCGAACGCAAGCAGCGCTTTTGAAAGGAAGTTTCAAGTTTCAGGTTCCAAGTTTCAAGTCCTCCAACTTGAAACCTGAAACTTGGAACTTGAAACCAATCTGGTCGGATAGCTGAGACGGATTAGCGTGGGTCCGAAAAACCAGAGAGGTTGGTTCGATTCCAACTCCGACCGCCAGAAGCAAGGATGAAGGAGGAGGGATGAAGGATGAAAAGTAAGACAGAATGCACCTGGCGTTTTCATCCTTCAGGCTTCATCCCTCATCCTTTAGTTTCCCGCCCGAGTAGCTCAACTGATGGAGCGCTGGCCCTACAAACCAGAGGTTGAAGGTTTGAGTCCTTCCTTGGGCACCAACACTGAGTCCAAAGTCCAATGTCCAAAGCCCAACGTCAGGGATCGCTGAACGGACTTTGGACCTCGGACTTGAGACTTTGGACTCTTGAGGGCGGGCCTGTAGCTCAGCGGAATCAGAGCGTCTGTCTTCTAAACAGAATGTCGCAGGTTCAAATCCTGCCAGGCTCACCATTTCATTGCGGAGTAGCTCAAGCTGGCAAGAGCGTTCGTCTCATAAACGAGAGGGTGCGGGTTCGAATCCCGCCTCCGCGACCAATCTTCCGGTTTCAGGTTCCAGGTTTCAGGTCTCAGGTTCCAAACCAATTCAACCCTCAACTGGCACCTGAAACCTTTTCCGGGGCTATGATCTAACGGCATGATGCCTGCCTTGCAAGCAGGACGTAGAGGTTCGATTCCTCTTAGCTCCACCAATTCAAAGTCCAGAGTCATAAGTCTGGAGTCTGTAGTCAAGACGGACTCGAGACTCGGGACTTCAGACTTTCCGACTCACTATGGCGATGTAGCTCAATTGGATAAACAGAGCGCCGGTCTTGTAAACCGGACGATAAGGGTTCGACTCCCTTCATCGCCTCCAGACGGCGGACACGGAGACAGGGAGACGCGGAGACACGGGGAAGCCACTCTTGCAGTCTCCGCGTCTCCGTGTCCCCGCGTCTCCCCGTCTCGCACTGTGGCGTAGCCAAGTTGGTAAGGCACCGCACTGTTAATGCGGCCATGCGAAGGTTCGAATCCTTCCGCCACAGCCGATTAGTCAGTTGATTGTTGGCCCGGAACTCGAGTGGCAGAGCAGCGGCCTTTTAAGCCGTGAGGTGCGGGTTCAAGTCCCGTCGGGTCAACCATAACAAGTTTCAAGTTCCGAGTTTCAAGTTTCAAGTTCTCGAACTCGAAACTTGAAACCTGAAACTCGAAACTTGCTTTTCGCGGTGTAGCTCAGTGGCAGAGCACTCGATCGATAATCGAGCGATGTAGGTTCGAATTCTTCCGCCGCGACCAACACTCAACGAATTTGGAGGGCGCCGGCAGAGCGCAGCGGCGACGGCGCTTTGGTTTCTGACGGGGCTGGCTCAAGCTAGACCCATCCAAAGCGGTGTCGCGCTACGCATGCCACCGCACTCCAAAGTCGGGGCGTAGCTCAATGGTAGAGCAGCCGCCCTATAAGCGTGTTAGCGCCAGATAAGGGCAAAATTTCTGTAGAATGACGAAACAGGAGAAAGAGAATGGCAAAAAAAGACCTAATACTTTTACTTCATCTGATCCGCAAACCGACGATTACTACACCACAATCATTTCTGGCCTTGTCGCTATCCGCAATATGCTTGGGGAGGACGCCAAGCAACTTGTTGCAGAGAATCCAAACTGGGATCAGCACAAGGACGCAAGGGTCACAGTATTCTGGAATACTCAAACAGTTCTAGCTTCGACTGCATTAGGACTGGTTCTTGTAAAGCGCAGCTTGCATGAAGAATCGTTTTGGAATGTTATTAATGTGGTCGAAAAGCAGAATTTGGACGTTGCCAAAGCAGAACTAGAAAGAGGATTGGAGGCCTTCGTTAAGCTAGGATTAATCCAAATCTTCTTTTCGGTAATCGAGAGTGCCTTTCGAGCCTACTTACGTGCCTTCGATCCAAATGTGTTCAGCAAGGGTACTACCGGTTTCATGAGAGTCTATGACCGTTTGCAGAAGCGCCTAGCAACTATTCCAGAGGATTCTGTCACACTGTTGGAATTATGGGCTGAGATTAGAAATGCCATCCACAACAATGGTGTGTACTTCAATCCAAAAGGAAGTTTCGACGTCACAGTAAACTACAAAGGCAACAGTTACGAGTTCAGAAACGGTCAGAAGATCGATTTCGCAGATTGGAAAAGACTCTTGTTGCTGACGCTTGATCTTCGAGCACTGCTTTTACAAATTGTGAATGATGCGAATCTCAAGGCAAATAGGCACGGCTATTCCCGATCTTAGCCAAGCATAGATTCCTTTAGTTCGGTCTCTTGCGGGATGGTGTAACCGGCAACACGCTGCGCTTTGAACGCAGAGACTGAAGGTTCGATCCCTTCTCCCGCAGCCAATATTCTCTCAAACAGTTCCGAGTGGATGGCGACTGAGGATTGGCTAGACGTTCAACCAGTCCCGTTAGGGACGAAATATTTATAGAGCATCGGTTTCTCGCCGCAACCCGAGCCCTGTAGGGGCGGCACGTGTTGACGTTCCAGATGTTTCCTGAGCCCGAACATTTCGCTCCTACGGAGCTAAGAAGCTGTACGGCGCGACCTGTCTATAAACATTTCGGCTCCTAACGGAGCCAGGGTTGGTTATTCAAGAAGAGATTTTCGCAAAAGGTACTTCGATTGTTAGGACTCGCTACAAGTGTAGGAGGTAACGATGTCCTACTCACGCGTGCGTTACTTTCCAGTATCGCTCCTGCTGGCGTTTCGCCCACGGCCAGAAGCGACTCTGATAAACGTTAGCCGGTTCGTCAGTCCAAAGGTCCTGGTAGAGAAAGATCGAATCGTGGTTGCTGGTGTCGATCACCAGCATCAGCTCGTGATCATAAGCCGCCGCCGGCGCGCGCCCCTCAATCTCAGCACGAATGTTAGCGGCTGCGACTTCGCCCTGTCGCACCGCCATATGTCCCAGCTTCGGGCCCGGGAAGCTGACGCAGTCGCCCGCTGCGTAGATTCGTTCCTCGCCAACGACCTTCATCGTGTTATCAACCTGCACGTATCCTTCAACCCCCGTTAATCCGGTGTAGAGCGCCGGGGCCGGGCCGCAAAAGGGTGGCACCAACATCCGCAGATCACATTCAATCACCCGCCCGTCGCTCGCAACTATTGAAGTTGAAGTCACCCGACTGATGGGAAAGTCGGATACCAACTTAATTCCGCGCGAGTTAAGAGAGTCGATTAGCTTTTCTGACACTGATGCTCCGCCAAACATTTCAGCTGGCGTTTCATCGCTGACCACGGTAATAGCGCAGCGATCTCGCTCGCCGCGTTCTTCCAGGAACCGCGCCAGTGCGAACGCCGTTTCGAACACCGGCACTGGCGACCTTGCGCCCGGGCAGGAGCCGATCACTGCATGACCCTCATGAAAATTGAGGACCGCTTCTCCAAACGTTAGAGCGGAATCCAGGCCCAACAGGTGATGTGAGTTTTCGTAGAATCCGGTGATTCGCTCAGTGGCAAGGCGCCGTCCCAACGCAAGCACAAGAAAGTCGTAGGGCATCTCGCCGATGACATCACCACCCGCAAAGGTCACGCGCCGGTCGTGGGGGTTGAGGCGGGCGACTTCGCCGGCGACGAAGCGCACCCGCCGGTCGAGCATGGCCTCGCGAAGATCAAAGGCGATGTCGTCCGGTGTGCAGTGTCCAAATGCCAGCCGTATCAACGCCGGATAGAAAAGAAACTGGCGGCTGCGAGACACGAGGGTAATCTCGTGTTCGCCCTCCGGTCTTTTCGCTAACGACTCGGCAGCGACCACCCCAGCGAAGCCTCCGCCCAGGATCATTACCTTCGCCATCACGCCGCCTTTGCGTCTTCCTGCCCCTTACGACGATGAACGACTTCCACTGAACACTTTGCCTCGGTAACCACTGCCCGCGACACCGAGCCCAGCAAAAGGCCACGCCAAGCGCCATAGCCGTGCGATCCCATGACAATCAGATCGGCCTGCCAGCGTTCAGCTTCCTCGAGAATCGCCTCGCGTGGCAGGCCTACGAGGACTTCGCCCGCGACGGTCATCGACTTATCCAAGTCGCTGGCCAGCCTGGTTACGGCTGCATCAACCACTGACTGTGATTGTTCTCGCGCTATCCGCTCTAGTTCTGGTAAATATTCGTCGGAGATGGCCCAGACTTCCGGCGTCGGAATCAGCGGCACCTGAAACGCCGTGACGACCTTTACTTCGCTCCTCGCCGGCCACGGACGCGAGGCGATTTCATTGACAGCCGCGTCGCTGAAAGACGAGCCGTCAACTGCTAACAGGATTCTCATGACTTAACCTCCACTGAATCAAGTTGTTCATATCTCACGCCGAAAGCCTCGCCGCTAACACTTCAGCTTTTGGTGACAGAGTACCGGCCGGTTTGAGCGGCCGCGTCACCAACACCGGGCAAGGGGCCTGGCGCAATACGCGATCGACGTTTGACCCAAACAGCGCCTTCATGCCGAAACCGGCGCCGTGTGCGCCAAGGCAGATCAGGTCTACTTCATTTTTTTCCGCGTAGCTCAGAATCTCTCGATAAGGTTGGCCCTCGCTGACAGCATGCTTAACCTGACACCAAAGATGTGCTTCCGCGGGCACCGCTTGTTGTAAGCGCCGTGCTGCTTTGTGATAAGTGCCTTCCTTGCCGAGTGGGTACCAGGAAATCTCAGGCTCGTCCAACGTGAACGGCGGCAACACATGGAGCAAATGCAGTTCGGCCTGATACTCCTGCGCGAAAGACAAGCCGTAGTTAAGCGCCAGCTCGGCATGGTCCGAAAAATCATAGGCGACGAGCACGCGTTTAAGTTTTATTTCGTGACTTGGATCATTGACCCAGTCGCGCTCGTCGCTATGCATAACCAGCACTGGACAGGGCGCACTGCGACAAACGGATTCGGCTGTGGAACCCAGCAGCGCCGCTCGAAGGGAGCGTCGTCGTGAACGCATCACAATCAGATCAACCCGGTGATCGGCGGCAAACTGGGCGATTGCCGTTCCCGGATCGTTGCCTCGTTCAACCACTCGTTCCCAGTCGATTGTTGCCAGCTCCGCGGGTCCGAGATATTGAAAGAGCGACTGCTCGAACGATGCCTTTATTTCACTCTGCCCGAGTTCAGCAGCATCTTTTGCGGGTTCGCAGTGAAAGGCGATCAGCTTAGCTCCGTAAGCACGGGCCAGGGCAAGCGCGTAGCGCAACGCTTCATCCGAGCCGGCGGTAAGATCTGTGGGGCACAGAATGCTTTTGATTGTCATAAGCGTTGCCAGGGCGGGAAACCCTGCCTCCTGGCCGAATTTGTGCAACGACCGTGCCGGGCGCTAAACAACCATTTTTGTTCGGGGCATAGGGAATACTGGGAAGTACTCCGCGATTAGTTGGGAATATTCCTCAGCCGATGATCGCTGGCCGCCCGGTCCCAAGCTGCTGTTCCTGCTGAATACGTGGGGAATTCATGGGATTCTGATCAGAACCGAAGGGGGGAATACTTCTTGCTCCAACACGGTCGGCCAAGCCAGGTAGGACAGACATTCTTGTCTGTCTCTGTTTGATAGTCAGACTGGAAATTCTGTCCTACTGATTACGGCTTCGCGACGCAACTACCTGCTTGAGGTGATTATCATGAGTGCAATCTTACTGGAAAGCGTTGAAGGCCTGGGACACTCGCCGTTCGTTAACAGCGCGGGCGAAATCTGGGAACGGTTGCAGGCGGAAAAGGAAGAAGTTAGCCGGGACTTGCTCGCGGAGGGCGCGCTCGGCGCGAGCGACCTTGGCGGCTTGCTCGAGAGCGAGGCTGCGGATGAGTATGCGCGCGAAATAAGATGGCGACATCGGGGACAACTGGAAGCACGCTTGCGGGAACTCAACGAGGCGCAGGACCGGCTGATTGACAGGACCTATGGTCGCTGCGCCAACTGTGCGGAAGAAATCGACCGCAAACGCCTGGCGGCTGACCCTGCGGCAGCCCGCTGTATTGATTGCCAGCGCAGCGTCGAGACTGAATACACACTCCAACAAAGATCGGTAACAGCCTCAATTCACTAAAATCTTATGCGAAACGCTCGGCAAGACCCCATGCAACTCGAAGCTCGCTTGAGTACAACTCTTGTCGAACTCACGCATGCTTTGCCGGGTGCAAACACGTCGACGGGTAACGCGCCAAGTCGCTGCGCCCAGTTGAAGCACATGATCGGCAACACGCCGCTCCTCGCCGTTCGCTTCGCCTTCAGAGGACAAGAGCGTCTGATCTATGCCAAGGCTGAACACATCAACATGACTGGCAGCATCAAGGATCGGATGGCATTTCACATTCTCAAGCAGGCTTATCAGGAAGACCACATCCAACCTGGCGATATCATAGCTGAAGCGACAAGCGGTAACACCGGCATTTCCTTCGCCGCGATTGGTCGAGCGTTGGGACACCAGGTTGTCATCTTCATGCCAGACTGGATGAGCCAGGAGCGTGTTTCTTTGATCAAGAGTCTGGGGGCGAATATTGTTCCGGTGCGCCGCGATCAGGGCGGATTCCTTGGCAGCATTCGCATGACCGAAGAGCTGGCGCAACAAAAGCCGCACGTCTTTCTACCGGCACAGTTTGCAAATGCAGCAAATGCCGAAGCGCATGAGAAGACTACGGGACCGGAGATCTGGTGGCAGCTTTTCTATCACTCGCTCAAACCCGACGCTTTTGTCGCCGGCGTGGGCACGGGCGGCACGATCATGGGCGCCGGAAAATTTCTCCGCGAGCGTAATCCAGCTATCAAACTGCATCCGTTGCAACCGGCTGAATCGCCGACGCTGTCAACCGGCCGCAAGGTCGGCCATCATCGCATCCAGGGAATCTCAGATGAGTTCATTCCCTCGATTTTGCAACTCGAAAAGCTCGATTCGGTTGTGAGCGTTAATGATGGCGACGCAATCCTGATGGCGCAGAAACTGGCAGCCACTCTCGGCCTCGCGGTCGGCATTTCATCGGGCGCTAACTTCCTCGGCGCCTTGTTGGTCCAGAACGAAATGGGTAGCGGCGCCGTGGTCACGACCGTCTTTCCGGACGACAACAAGAAATATCTCAGCACAGACTTGCTGCGCGACGAGCCTGTCAAAGACGGCTACCTCGCGCCCGAAGTCGAACTGCTGAGCTACGAGGCATTCAAGCGAGTCTGCTACACGTGCTTCGACGGTGAGGAGTAGCACACTTGAGTCTAGTGGGTCGTTTGAAGGGTTCCAAACCTTATTTTTGCGCCGCGACTGTCTGGTAGTTGCGAGGGCGACGCCGTTCTCATTCACACCGCGGCTTTAGCCCGGTGTTGGGGCCAGCGCCCCAAATCTATCGAACCGTTTTAACGGTTTCGAGTCGGGGGAACAGCTGACGTTCCCCCAAGAAAACCGTTAAAACGGTTCGCGGTCCCGGCGGTTGTTTTGACACCGGGCTAAAGGCGCGGTGTGAATGTGAATAGGACTACAACGCAGACTAACTCTTACCCGGCTAAGTGTCTTATTGAAAGTCGACAGTCGACAGTTTACACCTTACGTTTTGCACGCGCGGGTGCAAGTCCAGCCGAATAGCAACCCGACAAATGCTCCGACGCCGACAGCGATGCCTACCGACTGCCATGGATGATGTTTGATGTAATGCGTCGTTTCATCCAAATAGTCTTCGCCAGTCTCGCGACCTTTCCGCATCGCGCGCTGCGCTTTTCGCATTCCTATTTCCATCGCGTCTTCAACCAGCTCTTTGCCTTCAGCCGCCCTCGCGGCCAAATCCGCGAGCGTGAATCCGGTGTTCTTGTCGTGTTCAAATGTTGCGGTTTGCATTTTCATTCTCCTCACTCTTCCAAGGGTTTGACGTTGCGGTGACGAGCCTGCTACACGCATTGCGGACGTGTCCTGGTCGCCAGGCAATCCGTCTGTCACCGATAGGTCGATCGATTCCTGCGAGTTAACTCGTTACATCTTCTGAATCGTGATCGTGACCACGACTACCGGCCCCGCCGAGCGGTTGTACGATACCCAGAAGCCCTGGCTCTCGTAGCGCACCAGCTTGTAGAAGCTGCCGTTTGCTGTCTGCTCAAGTTCGCCTCCAACTACGGCCTTGTAATCCGGCGCGCCAATTCCATCCGTGTAGTCAACTGAGATAGTTGCGACTTTGTGCACGACGTCATAGACAATTTGAAGCGTCTCTTTGTCAGAGAAGATGTAAAAGTCACCGTCATCGGCCTTCAGCATCGGGGCGCCCAGTTTCGCGCGCGCTTCCGCAGCCGTCATGCCCAGACGGACACCTTTGTACTCGGTATAGAGCGGCTGAGTGGCGGCGTCGGGCGTAAAGCTTGCCCTCACCTTGCGCGCCTGGGCATTTGCGCTCAAGCTCAAACCAGCAAAACCGCAGACCACAATGATTAATCCAGCGAGAAGATTGCTATTCATCTTTCTCATTTCATTTACCTCCTAACGAAACCAGAAACTCTTGCGTAACGGACCAGCAGAGCGCAGCTGTTACCGGCAGCTCTCTGAAGGCTTCACGCATTGGGACTGCTTTTACCAACGGTCTTCCCGATAGCCCAGACTTGTCCTCCGGCTTGCATTTGCAGGACGATCGGATCGAGCGGGCGCGGAGGCGGACCGAAAAGCACCAGGCCGGTGCGCGCGTCATAGACTCCCTGATGACACGGACAAGTGAGACATCGGCGTGCGCTGTTGAAGTCAACTGAGCAGCCGAGGTGCGCGCACTTGCGGCTGTATGCGGCGTATTGTCCATCCTCCGCACGCACCAGAACTGCTGCGTCGCGCGGCGTCGGATAACTGAAATACAGGGACGAACCAGGTAGCAGGCTTTCAGCGCCCTCAATCTTCATTGGCGGATAAGCGAGTTGCGCCTCGCGCTGCGCCGCGCCGGCAACGCTCAGACTGTTCGCTCCTAACGCCAACGCCGAAGAGGCCAGCAACACGCGGTTGCAGAACCTTCGTCGTGTGATCTCGTTCTCTCCCGGAACCGTTTCAGAGTACATCGCTCCCGACCTCCGTCCGCCTGCCGCGCCAAATTAGCTCAATGGCAATCTGCTCATCTGCAACAGTCATACCCATTTGACCGGTCGATTTTCGCCAACTAAAGCCGCATTTAGCGTAAGGGCTGGGGGTAAAAAGCGCGCTTTCGCACAGCTTCTGGGAAAGTTTTCGCAACAGCGTGACCGCACAATTCGAGTAGCGGGCCGGTTCTTCACGCTGTAGGCGTGGAAGAAAGTAGCGTGTGCCGAGCATGTTCGACGACCTAAGAGGGTGAAAGTTCCTTTCCAACCTGATGGAGGTGAAGGATAGGAAAGGGGAAGGGCGTTGTCGCGAGGCAAGGTCTGAAGGAAGCGTGGAGCAAAGGTGCGAGCCGATGAACAAGAACCGCATAAGAGGCGTGAGAGTCGGACGAGTAAGCGCTAGATTACGAAGTGCATATCCATCAAGGACACAAGGCGTAGATGCGGCGGTTGTGCACTGAAAGTAGTCGAGCTTAGTTCGGGAGAGCTGTCGTTGGGTCGCTGAAAGCCCGGTGGGGCGGCAAGCGACTAGGTGCGGAGTAATCAGCACCGAAGCGGCGGCAGCAGTCAGCAGAAGGCAAAGAAGGTGGAGGAAACGAGCCGGGCGCGCCCGGAAGACTCACCACACTGAAGGCCGGAACGAAAGAAGCGGTGAGTAAGGAGCCGAACTTGTGGGAGTAAAGCAGCAGAAAAGGCAGGCAGAACTGGCCTTCATGAGCGCTGGGGAGGTGAAGCCGAAACCGGAGCTTGAGGAAGGGACTGAAACTCCGACAGCGGAAAGCAAAGCTGAAAGCCAGGCAGGAAGTGAAAAGTTAATGGAGGTGATACTGGAAGGAGCGAATCTGAAGCAGTCCACGCCGCGTTGACGCCCGTGCGTAGGGGAAACCGCTTCGAGGTGACCACAATGAGTCTAAAGGAGAAAATATGGATTGGCATCTGATCATCCTCGATGGCGTCGATATCGCGCAGAATGAACCGGAAGAACTGCGCAAAGGTTTTGAGCGAATTTACAATTCCGAAAATAGCCCAAAGGATTTCGCATTATTCACGAGAAAAGACAATACTGATTCTAGGTACACTGTGTATCTTACGCCCGCCGCTTCTGAGCGTTGCTCTGCACTCATTGCTTGTTACACCCATGGTGTTTCTTGTGCGAAGCCCGATCTGTCCGAAATATCCTGGAAGGCCGGCGATGGCGGTGCGTGGCGATTGCTTGCAACGGCCAAGGCATGAGTGGTGTGAGTGATGCTTCACCCGCCGTGCGACGCGGCGTGATAATTCAGTCCCACGGTGATTATCTTCTGTAGCAGTTGATCGTAAGGCAGGCCGCTGTGGGCCGCGGAGTCGGCGAAGTCTTCACCCGCCGCGATCTGCGGATTGGGATTCGCTTCGAGCAGGTAGAATTGCCCTTCTTCCGTCAGGCGGTAGTCCAACCGCGCATACCCGCTGAGAAAAAGATAACGATAGATTCGCTTCGAGAGTCGCTCGATAGTCTTATGTTGTTCGGGAGTGAGTTCTGCGGCGCGTGTCTTGACGCCGACTTTTTCCTGATAGGCCGGGTCCCACTTGACCTTGAGCGTGGCAATATTTTCCGAGCCCTCCGGAAGTTTTTCCATTACCAACTCCCAGGGCGCGTAGGTTTGAATATTCTGGTTACCGATCACGCCAACATAAATCTCGCGTCCCTTTATGTACTGCTCGGCGATGGCCGTTGTCTTGTTTTGCCGGTGGATAAACTCCACTCGCTGCGCAAGCTTCTCATCATCGTGAACTACCGAAGCCTGCGAGATACCCACCGAGCCCTCTTCGCTGATCGACTTCACCAGCAGAGGGAACCTTAAACGTTTCGGCCGCTTCACTTTTCGATTCATGGGAAACACGGCGAAGTGCGGCACCTGCAAGCGGTGATAAGCCAGGATCATTTTGGTCAGGGCCTTGTCGTGGGCCAGCGTCATGCCGCGCGGATTGCAGCCCGTGTATGCCTGTCGCATCAGCTCCAGATAACTAACCACGTGCTGATCGTAGAGTGGATAACCATGAAACTCCTCGAGCAGGTTGAAGGCGATATGTGGCTTGTGTTCCATCAACGCGTCGCCAATCACATTCAGCTGGTTGTAGAGACCTACGGGATAGACCTCGTGACCCATCTTCTTGAGAGTGGAGATGACGTCGTATTCAGTCTTGATCTCAGCCTTCTCTTTGTCGCTCAGGCCGTCGAGCGAGTCGGGAGGTACGAGGTCCTGATGCACCAGGACGATGATGCGCAGCTTTTTTTTGGGCTCGAAAGTCTTAGGACGTTTCATGGCGATTAAAGGGCGATACGATGATAACCCGAATGCAGCACGTTCATTACCTGAACTGTCAAAACGATCATCACGCGGCGACGCGCCTCTCTTGCCGGCGTGGCCACGCGCAGCTTCAGATCCTTGCAACGGTCGATCATATTCTCGAGCACATGATCGATGGTGTACTGGTGAACACCGGTGCCTTCAGCGACGATTTGCCGAACCTCTCGGCGCACCGTGCGGAGAAAACTCGCAGCGCTCGGTTTGGAACTATGGCGCGGATCGTCTGAGAAGATGCGAAGCAGATCGCGATCGTAAACCGCGGGCCAATCAAAATTGTACTTCTCTCGTTTACGCCGATAGTGTTCGCGCAGCGTAGTGCGTAGTTCCCAGATTGGTTCTACTTTGGTGCGGGTGCGGTTTCGTGGTTTCGTTCCTGCCAGCTCCTGCATCAGGTCGTCGATGTATTCCAGCTTTTGCAGTGCGGGCCAACCCTTGTAGCGCCGTCGCCAGCGGGAGCGCGGTGTTAGCCAAACGGCAAACGTTTCGGCAAAGTCTTCGGCTGGATGTGCCTGCGCGTACCACGCGGGCAGGTGCAGCACAAACTTGCGGCTCTTCGGTTTAGGTTTATAGAACTCGGGGTAGCGTTGCGCGAATGATCCGAAAAGTTCACGCCATTGCCGTTTGAAGTGCAGACGAAACGCCGTGTCGAGGGCATGGCCCGCTTCATGGCGCAGAATCCTCATGCACTCGTTGTCGGTGCCGCCTTCCACTTCCAGCATTTGCTTGCGCTCGAGCTTCATCAGGCGCGGATGGGCGAGATAAAAAGGAATGGCAATCCCGGGCACGCCGTCTGGTGAGAACCATTCTTCCGAGAGCCAAACGTGTGGCTTAAACCGAATGCCGCGTTCGTTTAGTTCGCTATAGAGACGTTTGATTTGCGGCTCGAGAAATGAGCCCTTGATCTTGAGCGTCAGATCGCAGATGCGCAGATCGAGCAGATGCTCCTCAGACAGGCGATACCAGGGAAAGCGGTAGCTCACGCCGCGACTCCCTTTGTCGGGTTGGTCACCGCGCCGCTGAAATCAGCGACTGAGCTAGAAAAGTGGGGATTTGGGGCGAAATTGCAGTAAATAGCGACGGGCATCAGAGCCTGGGGATGACGATTCCAAATCAGGATAAGCGGAGCGGGCTCATTGTAACGGCGTTCGCGGCTATGCGCTAGCAGGGTCTCTCCCAAGCGAGGATCTCGCTTTAGTGCTGGCCTCTGGGCGTCTCAACTTCCGGGCATCACGCCGGTCTTTAGGGAAGAAGAAAGGCAAGGCTTCTCGACCACGCATTCGGCGCAGAGCGGATTGCGCGCTTTGCAGATCGCACGGCCGTGGGCAATCATCAGGTGCGGAAAGATAACCCAATCTTTTTTCGGCACAATCGCGATCAGGTCCTGTTCAATTTTTTCCGCCGTTTTTTGTGTGGACAGATCGAGCCGATGCGAGAGTCTGGTGACATGAGTGTCAACTACCACGCCCGCGCTCAGGCCAAACGCATTGCCGAGGACAACATTTGCGGTCTTGCGCGCCACTCCCGGCAGCTCCAACAGCTCATCCATTGTTCGCGGCACTTCATCACCATACTGCTCGTGCAAAACTTTGGCGGTGCCTTGAATTGACGTCGTCTTGTTACGGAAGAAGCCGGTAGTGCGAATGTCTCGCTGCAACTCCATTGGCGAAACCTTGAGATAGTCTTCAGGCTTGCGATACTTGCGAAAGAGATCCTGGGTGACAATGTTCACGCGAGCGTCGGTACACTGTGCCGAAAGAATTGTCGCAATTAACAACTCAAAAGCATTTGAGTGATTCAGCGAACACTTCGCGTCGGGAAAGGCGCGCTTCAGTAAACGGATGATCTTCCGAACGCGCGCCTTCAGGTCTTGGGTATTTTGTTCTGTCATTTTCAGTTGCCGCGCCAAGTGACCAAATCTCCCTAAGATCAAATACCGCTTTGCGATATCAGTTTATCGGACAAGTCATCGTCGCCCGTGGGCGATCTTCATCGCTTCCGGTAACGCGCGCAACCGCAGCATTGCAAACACGCCCAGCAGCGGTCCCGGCGCCAGTATTGCAAACGCGTACCGCCAACCAACCGCGCTAACGAAGTAAGGTATCAGCTCGATCGAGATTGTGGTCAGTAGAAAGCCTACACAGGTCTGCATCGTCAAGGCGGTACCCACGTATTGCGGATCGCCAAGCTCAGTTACGCAAGCAGAAAACTGTGCAGAATCGGCGACTACAGTTGCCCCCCAGATAGCAGCGAGCAACAAAAGTAAGAACGGATTTCCGCCAAATAGAAAACCAATCAGCAGACAACAACTGCCGCTAATCGCCATCGCCCACGACGTTACCAGTGTACGCCCGACGCGATCTGCAACCAGCCCGGCGAGGACGCAACCCACCGCGCCACATCCAATGACGAGAAACGAAGCAACCTCCGCCGCCAATGGCGAAGCTTTCGACACTGCCAGACTCGCTCGAATCATCACGGGAATCCAGACCCACATCGCATAGAGTTCCCACATGTGCCCGAAATAACCGAAGGTAGCGAGACGCACGCCCTGATTACGAAAAAGCCCGGTGGCCTGCCGCCAGTCGAACCTGGCTGCCGGCAACGCATGCGGACCATCTCCGACAAACAGGAGCACGAGCAAGCCGCCGGCTACCGCGAGCAGCGAAATGAAGAGAATATTCTGGCGCCAGTTTGTACTCCCCAGCCCATTAACTAAATACGGCGAGGCTTTCCCGAGTGTTAAGGCGCCCACCAGCACGCCAAGCGCCATGCCACGCGATCGCTGAAACCAGGTGGCCATGATCTTCATGCCCGGTGGATAGACTCCGGCGAGAAACACTCCCGTCAGGAATCGAAGCACGATTCCGGTTTGAGCATTGTGGGCATAGGCTCCAAAAGCAGCATTCGTTAGCGCGCCGGCCAGGGCGGAAACGGCGAAGAGATACCGAACACTAAGCACGTCGGGCAGATTGAGAAAGGCGCTCAGTAAAGTGCCACAGACAAAACCGAGCTGCACTGCAATCGTTAGCCAGCCGGCACTCGAGTCGCTCAGGTTCCATTCAACGCGCAGCGCCGGTACAATTGCCGAAGCGCTAAACCACAGCGACATGCCCAGCAGTTCCGCTAAAGACAACAACACCAGCGCGCGCCACCGCCCAGCAGCCGGCGCGGGCAATGTCACTTCTTTCGTAGTTTGTTGGTTGCAGCCGCTCATGAAATGAGCGCAGAGAATACTACAAAAGCTAAACGGCAGGTCACAATACCTGCCGCTTTGGGTAATTATTTCCAGACTGTTTTTTGAATACTAAGCCACCGCCATCGCCAAGTGGTCGACGTCAGGCTCCGGCAGTTGCAGACTAGTCTCCTTGCTTCGCTTGTTTTCGTACATTGCCAGGTCAGCCAGGGCCATCAAGTCTTCCATTGACTGCATGCCGTCGTCATCACGGAGGACCACACCGATGCTGATTGCGAGTTTGTAAGGCACAACCTTCAAGGCGTTGTAGTCTTCAAACCGCTGCTGTAAACGGGAGACGAGCCTCTCGACACCACCTTCCGGCTCAACCGCCGCCAGCGCGGTAAACTCGTCGCCGCCCAGGCGGGCGAGTATGTCCGAAGACCGGAATGTTTCTCTCATTAGTTCAGCGGTTTTCGCTAACGCGCGGTCGCCCTCTTTGTGGCCAAACGAGTCGTTGATGACTTTCAAGCCGTCAAGATCGGCGTAGACAACTACGACGCCCTTATTGCTGCGATGAAGGGAATTCAGATACTGTCTGGAAAACGCCATGAACCCACGACGGTTATAAAGGCCCGTTAGTTCGTCCGCTAGTGAGAGTGTCCGAATTGCCGCTTCTGCGCGCTTGCGTTCGGTGATGTCCTGGATCTGAAAGATGAAGTGAAGTGGTTGGCCTGGCACGTCGCGAACCAACGAGGCGTTGGTCGACACCCAAACATCATGACCTAGCTTGTGGATATAACGCTTCTCCAACTGGCAGGTAAGAATCTCACCAGAAATCATGCGGTATATCTCTGCCAGATCGCTGCCAAGATCTTCCCGGTGTGTGATGGCCTGGAAGTCGGAGGCGAGCAACTCGGCTTCGGAGTAACCCACGATTTCGCAGAGTGATCGATTTACGCGCAGCCAGTTTCCTTCCGGCGATACGAGCGCCATGCCAATCGCCGCGTAGTCAAACGCACTGCGAAAGTGTTCTTCGCTCTCCACCAGTGCCTGGCTGATTCGCTCCTGCTTGGCTATGTACTTATTGAGCTCTTCAACGTGGAGTTTCGCCTGTTCTGCTTGCGCGGCCGAGGTTTCCACGTTGGTAAGATAAGTTCGGTAAGTGAAGTAAACGATGACGATGATTGGAGCGAAGGCAGCGAAGCCGAAGAGTCCCAGATTCTCGCTCAACCTGCCGACGATTGCCGCGCCAACAACGCCCGCGAAGTAGGTTAGTGAGCTCCACAAGAAATTGGCGCGCCAACTCTGCCAAACACCTTGATTAGATCTAAGCGCAACGCCCACCGCAATCGGCCCGGTGTTGAGTACGTACTGCAATAATGCCATTACACACAGACCAACGAAAAGATTGGGTGAAAAGCCGTCGCGCAGGTTGACTCCCGGAAACGCGGCGGAAAAAGTCGAGGCGGTGATGAAGGTTGAGAGCGCCATCACTCCCGCGTTGAAGAAAAGCACTGAGGCCTTCTTGCTGAAGCGTACCGAAGAACAAAACGCTTCGGCGGCGGCGAGCACAACAGCGGCTTCGACTCCAAATAACAGGATGGCGAGAAAGATGAAAGTATCGGAAACGGCAATTTGACCGCGGGCGCCTGGGATCTTGATAGTGATCTGCGATCCGACCACCAACGTTATCAGAGCCAGCGCCGCAAACTTGGAACCGAGCAGCGCGAAGGGCATGCGATAGACACAAAGCGCGGTGACGGCCGCACCGAACAGTGCGACCAGGAACATATACCACTTTCTGATCTTTTGCTTGTCTACCATTTCTTTCTCAACTCGTCGACCCCTGGTTAGCGGCCTTGGTCAACTCGGCGGGTGGGCATCAGGTAGGGGCCTCCCCACCTCCGCGCAAACAGGACTTCGCAAGTTGTGTTCCTCTGTTCGTCGTCCTGGACCTGCGAACTAATCAACCAAACTCAACGGTATTCGGGCAAAAGAGCCCGTGTTCGGTCAGACCCATCCGTCATTCTGAGTCAGGCTTTTCAATTTGACGGAACGTCTCTGGTTTGAATGAAGGGCAGACTGGGCGGCCACGGAGTGGGAAAGCCACCGCCGTTCTAAGAAGCCAATTCGAATCATGATATTCTGAAAGCCCCCGTTAGTTAGTTTTGTCCGATATGCTCGATTAGCTTGTCGCAGGCTTCGCAGGCACTCTGTCCCAACGAAATGCGACCGGGCTGAAGCTTATCGGACATCACAGCACGTTTCAGTTACATCGACACGAGGACCCAAAGTCTGCAGGAGATGTGCAGAAGGCGGGCTGCTGACACATAGGGGCAAGTGCAGGAGAGTGAGATACTCAAATCGCTATGAGTGAGTTCTTCGGATCTTTATCGGGAACGTTTGGCAGAGCCTCAGGCTACGCCGACCAGCAGCCGGTTAGAGCTGAAATCTACAGCGTGGAGCGTCTTGAGCAGTACGCGCTGGCTCTCGCCGCCGAGCACCAGACAGTCACCAAGAAAGGGCGCGCTCAACTGCTGCCGCGTCTTGAAGACAACGGTCGCAAACTCGTCGCCGCCTACCGAAATCTTGTCGAGGCAATCCAGAATGGGCGACCGATCTCACCGGCGGCGGAGTGGCTGGTTGATAATTTCCACATCGTCGAGGAGCAACTCCGCGAAATCCGTGAGGACCTGCCGAAAAGTTATTACCATGAGTTGCCCAAGCTCGCTGAAGGTAAACTGAAAGACTACCCGAGAATCTACGCTGTCGCTCTGGCCCTCATCGCGCATACCGACTGCCGGCTCGATACCACCACACTGCGCCGGTTCATCGCAGCTTATCAAACTGTAGCTCCGCTTTCGATCGGTGAATTATGGGCGGTGGCGATCACTCTGCGTCTCGCGCTGGTAGAGAATCTCCGCAGACTGGCGGTGCTGATTGTGCGCGCTCGCGAGGAGCGCGAGCAGGCTGACAAACTCGCGGACAAGTTGCTGGAGCTTGCGTCGCGCCGGCCCGACGGGTTGGTCGCTTTGGTTTCGGAGCGCTTTGGAAAACGCGAGAAGATTCCCCAATCATTCGTAGTTCAACTTACCCAGCGCCTTCGGGAACAAGACCCGGCGCTGATGCCGGTGATTGAATGGTTGGAAAAGCAACTTGCCTGGCAAGCCACCAGCATTGAACAGATCATTCATGCTGAGCATCAGCGCCAAGCTGCGACGCAGGTTACCGTCGGCAACATCATTACCAGCATGCGCCTACTATCGACACTCGATTGGCGCGACTTCTTCGAAAGCGTGAGCCTCATTGAACCTTTGCTGGGTGCGGATCCGGCAGGCGCTTACGCAAAGATGGAGTTTGCGACGCGCGATCGTTACCGCCACGTGATTGAGCGAATCAGCAAACGCACGCGCTCAAAAGAACTTGAGGTCGCGCGGACTGCGGTGGAACTCGCCGAAGACGCCGTGAAGAATGAAGACATCGGGAGTGAAGACGACGCTAAAGGCGAAGGTGAACGCTACCTGCATCAGCGCCCGGAGTCGCATGTCGGCTTTTACTTTGTTGACGCCGGCCTGGCGCAGTTGGAGGCAAGCTTTGTCTACCGTCCCAAACTGGGCGAAAGGTTGCGTCGTTTTGTTTGGCGACACGCGACCGCCGCTTATCTGGGAACGCTGGCTTTTCTCACCTTCCTGGTTGTGACTCTCTTAGTTCTCGGCGTTTATGTAAGCTCGGTGCCTGCTGCCGGCTCAACCGCAAGTTGGGCACTCCTTGTTATCGCGACGCTACTGGCCCTCATTCCAGCCAGCGACCTCGCCGTGACCGTGTTGAATTGGGACGTGACCCATTTCTTTCCGCCGCGCTTGGTGCCGCGAATGGAGACGGCCACGGGTATCCCTGAAGAAGCTTGCACGATGGTTGTGGTCCCCACGATCTTCTCCAGCGAAGGGCAGGTAAAAGCGCTGGTGGAACGACTGGAAGTTCATTTTCTCGCCAACCAGGCTCAGCACATTTATTTCGCGTTGCTCGGTGATTTCCCTGACGCTGATACGGAAGAATCACCGGACGACTCTCTGCTACTTGAGGTTGCCGAGGCCGGAATCACAGAACTCAATTATCGCCATAGCAAAGGGGAGCCGCTTCGCTTTCATTTGTTTCACCGTCGCCGGCAATGGAACCCAGGGGAAGGCAGATGGATAGGCTGGGAACGCAAACGAGGAAAGCTGGAAGAGTTGAACCGGCTGCTGCGTGGCGCTTCGGACACCAGCTTCGTCGCCCGGGCGGTTGATGAGTCGCTACTGCGAAAAGTGCGCTACGTGATAACGCTCGATACTGACACACAACTTCCGCGCGACGCGGCGCGCAAACTCGTAGGCGCGGCGATTCATCCGCTCAACCAACCCAGTTTGGATCTTGCGATCAACCTGGTCACGAGAGGCTACGGCATCGTCCAGCCTCGGGTGAGCATTTCGCTGGTGAGCGCATCGCGTTCGAGGTTTGCGCGTATTTTTTCCGGCAACACCGGCATCGATCCCTACACGACCGCCGTTTCCGACGTCTACCAGGATCTGCTTGGCGAGGGAAACTTCACCGGCAAGGGTCTCTACGACGTGAACGCATTTCAGGCGGCGCTGGCCGACCGCGTCGCCGAAAACAAACTGCTTAGTCACGATCTTTTTGAATCGCTGTTTGCGCGCGCGGCGCTGGCGACCGACATCGAATTGCTGGATGACTATCCGGCATCTTACGACTCCTACGCGAAACGGCAACATCGCTGGACGCGTGGCGATTGGCAAATTCTGCGTTGGCTGTTCCCAACGATCCCGGGTGCCAACGGGCGCAAGATTCGCAACCCGTTGCCCCTGATTTCGCGTTGGAAAATTCTCGACAACCTGCGTCGCAGCCTGGTGGCGCCGTCGATGTTTTTGTGGTTGCTCGCGGCCTGGATCGTCCTGCCGGGCTCGCCGCTGCTCTGGAGTTTATTTGTCGTTATCACGATCGCATTCCCGGTTTATCTGCACGTGACGACGAGCCTGCTGATCCATCCGCGCGGAATTCCCTGGACCAGCCACTTCTGGAGCGTTTGGGGCGACGTCAGAACAAACACCGCGCAGGTTGCGTTGTCGCTCATCTTTCTGCCGCACCAGGCTTATCTGATGACTGACGCGGTCGTCCGCACGATTTATCGCAAGCTTGTTTCGCGCAAGAAGTTGCTTGAGTGGGTTACGGCAGCGGACGCAGAGAAGGCTGCGCGCGGCGGTTTGGCCACGTTCTTTTGGTTAATGCTCCCGGCTGAGTTGCTGGCCCTTGTGTCTCTGGCGCTCACGCTCATCTTTAGACCAGCGGCGTATGGAGTGATGACCGTGTTTGTGGCGGCATGGATAGTCTCACCTTTCGTTGCGCACTGGGTCAGCACCTTGCGGCTACCGGAACGCAAGCTTATGAGCGCCGATGATGTCCAGTTTGCGCGGCAGGTAACACGCCGCACCTGGCGTTTCTTTGAGGCTTTTGTTAGCGCTGAAGACAACTGGCTGCCTCCCGATAATTTTCAGGAAGACCCGGCCCCTGTCATTGCTCATCGGACGTCGCCGACAAACATAGGTCTACTATTACTGGCAACAGTCTCGGCACACGACCTGGGCTACGTTGCGTCGCTGGAATTTCTTGAACGCGTGGAACTCACGTTCGCGACTCTCGCAAAACTGGGAAGGTTTCACGGGCATTTTTTCAACTGGTACGACACTAAGACTCTGCAGGCGCTTCAACCCCAGTACATCTCGACTGTAGACAGCGGCAACCTCGCCGGCCATGCCATCGCGCTGAAACAGTCGTGCGTAGAACTGCCCGACACGAAATTGTTTGACGCCCGCAACATCAAAGGACTCGCTGACACGCTCGCTGAGTTTTCAGTTGAATTAGACCAACTCGGCAGCTTTCGCCAGCGCACCGAAGTCGTAACTGTTAGCCAGTTGCGCAACGAGATTGATGCTTGCCAGCGACTCATCATGCTGACGGACGTTGATAGTTTGCCGTCGTGGTTCCTGCTCTTTGAATCGCTGCAGCAGAGAACTTCTGAAATTGAAGACATCATCAACGCGCTGGCACACGAGCACGGAGACGCAAACTTCAAAGAACTACGTTGGTGGCTGGGGGCGCTGCAACATCAGGTTAGTTCCTGTCACCGCGATGCTGAGACACTCGCGCCATGGGGCCGTTTGCTATCGGAACTTCAGCAATTATTACCTGAGGCTGCTTCGACAACCACAGACGCATTCGGACTGCTCGCGGTTTGTCTTGACAACGTGCCGGCGTTGGCCGAAGTGCCACAGGTCTGTGACAACGCGCTCGTCCAACTAGCGGCGCTGCGTGGCGAGTTTCACGGGCAAGCGGTTGAAACCCAGGCAATAGAAATTTCCGATAAACTCACGAAGGCAATTGAGCAGGGCGCCGTGGCGGCGGGTGACCTCTTATCGCGACTCAGCCGCCTGGCGCACACTTCCGAGCAGATCATGGAAGAGATGGACTTCAAGTTTCTGCTCGATCCGGAGCGCAAGGTATTTACCATCGGCTACAACGTATCGGCCCAGAGTGCCGACAACTCTTACTACGATCTGCTCGCTTCCGAAGCGCGCCTGGCCAGCTTTGTGGCGATCGCGAAAGGTGAAGTGCCGCAGGAACACTGGTTCCAGTTAGGACGACAACTAACTTCGGTAGATGGCGGACGCGCCCTTATTTCCTGGACCGGGACGATGTTCGAATATCTCATGCCGCTGCTCGTGATGCGCGACTATTCCGGCACCCTGCTCGATGAAACCTATCGGACGATCGTTAATCGGCAAATCGAATACGGTGCGGAGCGCGGCGTTCCCTGGGGCATATCCGAATCTGCATATAACGTTCGCGACCTTCACTTGAACTATCAATACGGACCGTTTGGTGTTCCCGGTCTGGGGCTGAAGCGCGGACTCATTGAGGATCTGGTGGTGGCGCCTTACGCGACCATGCTCGCGGCGGTGATCAATCCGCGCGCGGCGCTGAGCAATCTGCGCCGACTGGCGAAAGAGGGGGCGTTGGGCGCCTATGGTTACTACGAGGCGATTGATTACACAGCGGAGCGGCTACCACAGGATCAAACCCACGTCTTGATTCGCGCGTTCATGACTCACCATCAGGGTATGAGTTTGGTTTCGCTCGCCAGCGTTCTTCACGACGATCGGATGGAGAAGCGCTTCCATGCGGACCCGTTGGTGCAGGCGACCGAGTTGCTATTGCAAGAACGCATTCCTGTCGGCGTGCCGGCGCCACATCCACGCGCCGAGGATGTTTTGACAACTCGGGTCTCGCAAACGTCGCAGGGATTGATCACGCGCGTTTACCACCGGGTGGATTCAGAGTCGCCGCGAACGCAATTGCTTTCGAACGGGACTTACAATGTGATGGTTACGGTCGCCGGTGGCGGCTATTCCAACAGTGGGGCCAACGCCGTCACTCGCTGGCGGGAGGATGTGACTCGAGACAACTGGGGCACCTTCATTTATCTGCGAGACGTGCGCAGCGGCTCCGTTTGGTCAGCGAGTTATCAGCCTGTTCATAAGCGGCCGCAATCGTATGAAGTAGCCTTTGCCGAGGACAGGACAGACTTCTGGCGCACTGACGCCGGCATCAAGACGCACCTGCAGATTGTGGTGTCTGCCGAGGACAACGCGGAGGTGCGTCGCGTTTCGTTAACCAACAACTCGACGCAAACGCGCGAGATCGAATTGACGAGTTACGCGGAGGTGGTTCTCAACACGCCACAGGCCGATGCCGCCCATCCGGCTTTTAGTAACCTTTTTATCGAAACGGAATTCTTCGCGGCAGAAAACGCAATTCTGGCGCATCGCCGCCAGCGTTCGAGCGAGGACGAGCCCATCTGGGGCGTTCACGTTGTCGTGGTCGAAGGCGACCTGGTGGGGGCGGTGCAATACGAAACTGACCGCGGGCGATTCCTGGGCCGGGGCCACACGCCCGCCGATCCGGTTGCCGTAATGGAAGACCGGCCGTTGTCGAATACGACTGGCGCGGTGCTCGATCCGGTGTTTAGTTTGCGCCGCCGCGTAAGAATCCCGCCCGGCGAAACGGTGCGCTGCTCCTTCAGCACCATCGTCGCGCGCTCGCGCGAAGAGGCAATGATGCTGGCGGACAAGTATCACGATCCGAATACTTTTGAACGCGAGCTGCGACTGGCATGGACCAAGGCGCAAGTTGAGATGACTCACCTGAATATCGATGCCGAAGAAGCACATCTGTTTCAGCGTTTGGCTTCCCGCATTGTGTATTCCGACCCTTCGCTGCGACCGCGACCTCACGTACTCGCGCTCAACACGCTGGCGCAATCGAGTCTGTGGCCTTACGGCATAAGCGGCGACCTGCCGATTCTGGTGGTACGGATTGATACGGCGGCTGACCTTCCCACCGTGCGCAGGCTGGTTCGCGGTCATGAGTATTTGCACTACAAAGGGCTGAAGATTGATCTGGTAATTCTCAACGACAATCCCACCACCTATTTGCAATTACTGCATAAAGAACTGGACACGATGATTCGCACCAGTGGTCTGGGAGTTCTACAGGACAAGCCGGGCGGCGTCTTCCTGCGCCGCACTGACCAAATGCCGGAGGCAGATCGCATTCTGCTTCACTCCGTAGCGCGAGCGGTGATCGTTTGCGAGCGCGGCCCGCTCGAGGATCAACTAGAGCGGCCGGAGGTTTCGGAACCTTTGCCGGAGTCTTTTGTTCCGCGCTTGCCTTCGCAAACTTATCCCGAACCCACCGTGGCGCGGCCGGAGTTAAATTTCTTCAACGGCCTGGGTGGCTTTCATCAGGGCGGACGCGAATATGTGATTCTGCTTGGCGCGGAACAGTGGACACCCGCGCCCTGGTCAAACATTATCGCCAACAAGAATGACTTTGGTTTCCAGGTTACCGAAACGGGTTCCGGGTATACGTGGTCGGTCAATAGTCGTGAAAACCGTTTGACGCCGTGGTCAAACGATGCCATCAGCGATCCGCCAGGCGAGATTGTTTACCTGCGCGATGAAGACACTGGGACTGTCTGGTCAGCCACGCCTTTGCCGATTCGCGAAACTGAGCCCTACATCGTCAGGCATGGGCAGGGCTACACCGTCTTTGAACACACCAGCCACGGCATCTCGCAGGAGTTGTTGCTGTTCGCGCCGCTTGAATCGCCGGTTAAGATTTCGTTGCTGCGTTTGCGCAATCGCACCGACCGGAAACGAAAACTAACGATCACGTTGTATAACGAGCTGGTGCTCGGCGTGCAGCGCACCACTTCCGCGCCCTACGTCATTACCGAGATCGATCAGCCGGCCGCGTCAATCTTCGCGCGCAATCCCTTCAACAACGAGTTTGCCGGCCGCGTCGCTTTTGCGGCCACGAATGAAAGAGTTTCGAGCGCGACGTGTGATCGCAAAGAGTTTCTTGGTCGCAACGGCACGTTGTCGCAACCGGCGGCGCTGCGCCGGGTAAATCTCGCGGGCCGCGACGGCGCGGGGCTCGACCCCTGCGCCGCGCTGCAGATCACCATCGAACTCGCGCCGCATGAAGCCAGGGAAGTCATCTTTTTGCTTGGCGAGGCCGGTTCGAAAGAAGAAGCGCAGGCGCTGGTTGAGAAATTCAAGCATGCCGGAAATGTGAACGACGCGTTTGAGGGGGTGCTAACGCATTGGGACACACTGCTGCGTACGATAGAGGTCAAAACTCCTGATGTAGCGATGGACACGATGCTCAATCGCTGGTTGCTTTATCAGACCTTAGCGTGTCGGATCTGGGCGCGTTCGGCGTTCTATCAATCGGGCGGGGCGTTTGGTTTTCGCGACCAACTGCAGGACGTCATGGCCCTTGTCTATAGCAGTCCCGCCGTCGCGCGCCAACAAATATTGATTGCCGCCAGTCACCAATTCAAAGAGGGCGATGTGCAGCATTGGTGGCATCCGCCCTCGGGCCGCGGCGTGCGCACGCGCTTTTCCGACGATCTCCTGTGGCTTCCCTTTGTCACCACTTTCTACACCAGCGTCACCGGTGACCTCTCCGTGCTTGACGAAGTGGTGCCGTTTCTCGAACAGCCCTTGCTGAAACCCCATGAGCAGGAAGCTTATATGCAGCCATCGGTCTCCACGGAGTCAGCGCCGGTTTATGAACACTGTATCCGGGCGCTTGATCGTAGTTTACTGGTTGGCCCACACGGACTGCCTTTGATGGGCTCGGGCGATTGGAACGACGGCATGAATCGCGTGGGCCATCTGGGCAAAGGCGAGAGCGTCTGGGTGGGGTGGTTTCTTTACAAGACACTGGAAGCGTTTGCTGGAGTTTGCGATGCGCGAAACGAGCAGGCCCGCGGCGACCGTTATCGCGAGCATTTGGAGAAACTGAAGAAGGCGCTGGCCGAGAGTGGTTGGGACGGCGACTGGTATCGCCGCGCCTACTTCGACGACGGCACCCCGCTCGGCTCAGTGCAAAACGCTGAGTGTCGCATCGACTCGATAGTGCAATCGTGGTCGGTTATCTCGGGCGCCGCGGAAGGCTATCGAGCGCAGCGCGCAATGGCTGCGGTTGAAGAATACTTAATACGACGCGGCGACGGCCTCGTAATTCTTTTCACGCCGCCCTTCGACAAAG
>JANMQG010000189.1:0-18392 GCA_031370285.1 Chloracidobacterium sp.
GAAGCCGGCTTCATCTGGCTCGCGACCAAGGAAATCGAGATAGTGCTGGCGCACAAAGTATTCGGGTGTATCGAGCGGGTTCACGAAATTGCTACCCGCCAAGGTCGCCCCGAACGCAGCTTCCGTGGTTTCCCCAAGCTGGCTGAAGGAACGCGCGGAAGGATTGAAGCTGTAGTTAGCGCGCGCAGGCGTCACCGTGTAGAAGCCGTTGGTCTCCACATTGTCAAAGCGATAGACACCGTTCGCATCCGTGATGAACTTGCGATTCTGCGTGCCTTGCAATCTCACCACCGCGCCTTCTACTGGATTGCCGCTCTGGTCAACGATGCGACCAGTGACCACCCCGCCCGAGGCCGTCGGAATGCCGATACAACTTGGGTTAAACGTCCAATTGACGCCATTGCTTCCACCATCTGTTCCGCTGAAAACAGTGATTGGCGCCGTACCCGCTTGGTTGGACACTGTCACATCAATCAACGCGAACGTACCACTACCGCTCCACGCATTTCCCGGCACCGGCGAGGTAATAGAGATGTCGTCTGCGTCGCCGCAGGCGCTCCCACCTCCGTTGAATTTGATTATCCCGTTGTTGACGACACCTCCTGAAGTTGTGATATCGCCGGTGCCGAAGTTGAGCCACATGCCATTCGTGCCCACCGTAACTGCTCCACAAACGATACTGCCGGAGTTCCCCTGATGCAGATTTCCCGAAGTGATGTTTAGGGCTTGGGTGGAACCCAGGATCAGATTGCTCAATAGGGTCACCGTCCCGTTCGGCTTGTTAATAGTGAAGGTGCCAGTTGGGTTGGATCCGCCGTTGTTTACAAACGTCTGATCCGCGGAGCCCGAGAAGGCAATCGCGGCAGTGCCGCCATCGAAAGTGGAACCAATAGAAACTGCGGCTTGCCCGTTAATCGTTCCGTTACCGCCGTTGTTGTTGATGAAACCGTCGGTAAGGGTCACGGTGCCGGTAGCCACCAGGGTACTGGTGCTGTTGAAAAACAGCGCGTTGCCACCCGTCTTGTTGACCGTGATGTTGCTTAAGGTGAACGACGCCGGCACCACTATGAAGGTCCCGGAGTTGCCACTGAAAGCCACCGTGCCGCCGTTGGGATTGAACGTCCCACCCGCGCCCACCGTGACGCTGCTGACAAAGAAACTACGGCCGTGCTGGCGGCATTAAACGTGCCCACTGTCTGGGTGTAGCCTGAACTTCCGACCGTGAGGCTGACTCCGGACGCCTGCGTAATGGTTCCGGTGTAACCTGCGTTGATCTGCATGCCGGCCACGCTTCCGGCAAACGCCGCATCAATGGTCGCGTCCTTGGTGCTCGTCCCGTCAAAGACCGCAATGTCGCCTGAGCCGGGCACCGTATCACCGCTCCAGTTGGCGGCCTCAGACCAGTTGTTGGTCGCGCCGCCACCATCCCAGGTTATATTTACCGCTGAGACAGACTGAGAAAAGTAAATGACCGCCAAAACGCTGATAGTCAGCGCGCCAAGCAGGAACAACCCCCGCGGTCGAATCTTGGATTGGGAAGATATGCGCTTCATGTCGTTGTCCTCTTCTCGCCTCAAAACTGAAAGGCTAGTGGATCGGTTGTTGGACTCTTGCTTTAGGGAGGGGTGACCCGTGGCAACCGTTTGATTTATCTGAGGCGCTCGCTGTTTCGCCTCGATATCAATTCTCCCTGAGTATCAATCAAACACGACGGCGGAAAACGTTTGTGGATGGGTTGAATATTACATTTCTCGAAGAGTCAGTCAATAAAAGTTGCTCGCAGTGCGAGAAAAAAGCGGGGGAGCGATCAATCTGCTCCCCCGCTGGGAATGAGCCGGCACACTGCGCCACTCGGCGTTAGTAATCGTTGGATTTGAGCCCTCCCTGACCATCCAGCCGGGTTACCGACATGGGATTCCGGGATCGGACCAATTCCCCCGAGTTAGAAGATAAACTTCACCGCCAGTTGCACGTTGCGTCGTTCGAGGTTGCCGCTCGTAAAGACGCCGCGATTGGCCGGAATGAAGCTCGGTATTGGGTTGCCGGCAGCGTCGGTAAAGCCGCTGACGTCAAGCGAACCGGGCACGATGAACAGATTCGCGTGGTTGAAAACATTAAAGGCTTCCAGGCGAAGCTGCATGCTGTACTTCTCGTTAAACTTCACCCGTTTATATAGACCAAGGTCCGCGTTCCAATAGCCGGGACCGCGGAACGCATTGCGCTTCGACATCTCTGCCGGGAAAGGTCCAACCACGCCGTTGCCGGTAAGCGGATTGACGAACGGATTCGCCGCCGGCAGTTCGAGGAAGCTGAACGAGTTGGCGCCGACTGAATTGCCAGAGCGGGAGCCACTGGCCGAACCGGTGCTCGGTACGTAGCGCGGGCAAGCCCCGCTGCCGGCCGTTGTACAGTCAAAGACTGTGAACGGATTGCCGGTCCGCGCGTTAACGATACCTGTAAGCGAGAAACCGCCAAGCAGGTTTCTAACCAGACTGCTGTCCGCGTTCTTGAAGAACGGGATTTCGTAGTTGAAACTCGACACGAAACGGTGCCGCGCATCGAAATCCGCGTAGCCGTAATCAAATTTCGGATCAAACGGATCGAGCAAACCCAGGCTCGCATTAGCATTCGAGTCGCTAAAAGTTGAGCTGAGATTGTCCTTCGCCACTGACCAGCTGTAACGAGCAGTGAACTGCAATCCCGATTTGCGGAAGTTGTTGCTCGCGAGCCCCACAATCAAGGCGTTGTAGTTTGAGAAGCCGTTGTTGGCGCGCGAGTTTATGTTGGTGTATTGACCATTGAGCCGCGATGAAGCGCCGCCTGTCGGCGTTATGGCCGGACTACCGAGATAAGCCAGACCCGTGCCGGTGCGGTTAATGTTTTCCAGCGAGTAAAGCGCGCGTCCCGCTGAACCGGAATACTCGAGAGAGGCAACGGTGCCTTGTCCGAGTTCGCGCTCAAATGCTGCGCTCCAGAAATGCGCATAAGCGTTCACGATGTCTTCGCGGACGTGGCGCAAGCTTGAACCCGGCAGACGAATCGTCGTGCCGCTGCCGGCCAGCGGCCCAGAGTTGTTACGCGAGATAGCCAGCGAGGGCACGTCGACACCCGCTGTGAGCGCTACCACGGTCTGTGCCGGTGGGTTCTGGATCACATTGAACGTAACGTTACCGAAGTTTCGTTCGTAAGACATGCCATAGCCGCCACGCAGCGAAGTTTTCCCGTCACCGAAGATGTCCCAGGCAAAGCCGACACGCGGTGCGAAGTTGTTCAGGTCTTTCTTCCAGAGCGCACCCACCGGGCTGTTCTTCGCAATCTGAACACTGCCGTTGCGAATGCGTTCCTGCAAAGTGCTCCCGGCGCCGAAATAAAAATTCGAATCCAGTTCCGGGTTCTTGTTGTGTTGCACGCCGTAGAACTCGTAGCGCAGGCCGAGGTTTAAAGTCAGGCTGGGACGCACGCGCCATGCGTCGTTCACGTATGCAGCCCATTCGTTATAGACATTGCTGCGACTGAACGCCGGCGGACTGAGCGGGGTGGTCACGAAACTTCCGGGGAAGCCGCCTTGCGGATCGACTGCGCCCTGAAACTTCACAAGCTGTCCGGCCACCAGGTTATTGAGAGCCTGAACGGTGTTGTTTCCCAGGGTCTGCACGGAATTGAGGAAGGCGCCAAACGTTCGGTTCTGCTGGATGTTGAAAAACTGTCCGCCAAAGCGAATCTGGTGGCGACCCCTCAGGTAATTCATATCCTGGTATAGCTGAAACTGATTGCTTGGGCCATTCGCTGGAATCGCGCTGCCGGGGTTGAAAGGAAGGTATCCGGGAAACGCGATGGCGACCGGCGTGTTCTGATCGATGTTAACTGCGGTGGCCTCATTTATGTAGAGCGTCGGACCGGGCGGTTGGTCCCCTAGCGGGTTGCCGGTATTGACGCGATTGAAGGCAAGCTTCGACGCCGACACGAAGTTTGGCGATAGCGTGTGCGTCAGCGAGACCAGAAAGTTTTGATTGTAGGCAGTTGTCCCCGTGTTGAAGCCTTCATAAGGACTGTTGGCTCCGGTGCCGGGCAAGGTGATGTTGTCTTGCAAAGCGTAACGACCGTAGACCTGAGTTTTGTCGCTCAGGTTCCAGTCGATGCGGGTGACGGTAGAAACATCATTCTGTGGAAAGCCGCCGCCCAGGTCGGTCGGGACTGAATAAGCCACTTCCTGAAATGCCGGAGTGTTACCGGGAACACCGGTGATGCCAAGCTGGCTGGCCGTGCGTATTCTGCCAGTCGGCCGCGCAGCGAGTGTGTAAGCGCTGAAGAAATCGCGCGTCGCGGGCGCCGAAAGATTGATCAACTCCTGCGTCGGGACAAAGGCCAGCAGTTCGCCCTGGCTGCGGACTCTGGTCCATTCGGTGCTGTTGAAGAAGAACAATTTGTCTTTGATTACTCGTCCGCCGAATGAGTAGCCAAACTGGTTGCGCGTAAAGACGCCGCGCGGTACGTCAGTCGCATTGTTGGCGAAGCCGTTTGAAGCGAGCCTCGAAAGACGGTTGAAGGCATAAGCCGTCCCGTGGAACTCATTGCTGCCTCCGCGCGTCGCCACATTGACGATGCCGCCGGAAGCGCGTCCGTATTCCGAGGAGAAGTTGCTGGTGATAACGCGGAACTCCTGCACGGAGTCGAGCGGGATGTTCTGCCCGACAGCCGCGATGTAGGAGTCATTGTTGTCCGCGCCGTCAAGCAGGACGTTAGTGCTGGCAGCGCGCTGGCCGTTCAAGGATGCGCCCGCGCCGCGCCAGGTGGCCGTACCGGACGTGCCGTTCTGGGAAGTGCTGGGATCGTCAGTGGTGGCATTGCCTGACAACTGCACGAGGTTGTAAGGGTTGCGCGTCACTGTCGGCAACTCGCGAATCTGCGTTCCCGTAACTATGTTCGACAACTCATGCGTCTGCGTGTTGACTTCAACACCAGCGTTGTCGATTACGTTAACTGTCTCGGTGCTGATCGCCGAAACTGAAAGCGTTGTTTCAAGCGACGCTTTTGCGCCGACCGTTACCTGCAGACGCTGGGTCGACTTTGCGAAGTTGGCCGCCTGCACCGTGATCTCATAAACGCCGGGTTGCAAGTTAGTGATTGCGTACACTCCGTCGTCATTCGTTATCGCGGTGCGCTGAACGCCAGTCTCCACAGAGCTGAGGGAGACGGCCGCTCCGGCAACGACCGCTCCGTTCGCGTCACTAACTTTGCCGGTGATTTGTCCGGTCTCGCTCTGGGCCAACGCCGCCCCGGCCATCATGGCCATAGCAAACACAACTGACAGAAATGCAATTGCGCCAGTCGCGGCCGATTGTCTTAGTTTGTTCTTACTCATATCGATTCCTTTCTTAACCTGTGTCCCTTGAAAGAGAACTGCCGTGTGATCGTGCGGGTCCGCTGGCGTGCCCTCACGAAGAAGGGGAGCTTCTCAATGTCTTCAGGCCGCAGTTGGCCCGCGATGTTTTGGGGAGAGTTTGATGGGCGATTCCAGAACCCCCGGTCTCCGAGAACTCGGAAGGCTGCCTGAAGTCACGCAGTTCAAGAGTGCAACGATCGTGCCTCTTGACTACTATGCTCAAAAGGCCAATCCGTCACTCGTCTCGGCCAACTCGCCACAAAGGTCTCGAACTCACCTTGTGGAATTTGGATTCTCGTGAAGAGGTTGATTGCGGTTATCGGATTACTGGCGAGGACGAATTTCGTCTCAAGCCACGAACGTATATTTTTTCGTTGCAGGCTGTCGACGAATTTTTCTGCCCATCCTTTGAACCGCCAAGACGCCCAACAAGAAACGATGAAGGCAGAAGGATGAAGGATGAAAGGAGATCAGAGTTGCTCTTCTCATCCTTCATCCTTCACCCCTCATCCTTTGAGTTGGCGTCTTGGCGGTTATCTAGTCTCACGCGTGCTGGCGTTCTTCGTGGTGGTTGGGATCTGCCAGCGGATAGACATTGCCTAGTCCTGCCAGGCTAATGTTGTAGTGTTTGATCTTGGAGTTAAGGGTGGTCACCTTCAAGTTCAGGAGCTTCGCAGCTTGTACCTGATGGCCTCCGGTCTGGAGCAGCGCCCGCCTGATTAGATCAATCTCGAAGCGGCTTACTTCGTCGTAGAAGTCGAAACCGCTCTCGATGATTAACGGACTGACTTCGTTAATGCATTGCACCTCGCAAAGAAGCCGCAGCACGAGTTCCCTCAGCGTGGTGATGCTGTTTCGAGACGTTGACGACTCGCCGTTTTCATCTGGCGTGACGACACTCTCAAGCTCTTCGCTTTCCCAGGTTGCGGTTGAGTTCATACTTTCCTCCATGGCACCGTTGCGGCTTTGATAACTGATATCCGACACGGCAGGTTATACGCGCAATGTTCACGTGGTGTGCAGTTTTTGTGACGGAAGGGCAGACGCCTGTGACTAGTAGGCTTGAGATTGGGATAGTCGCAGCGCGGGATAAGGCTGAGGCTGGCTTAGGGAAGTTTACCCAGGGCTTCTTGCAGCTTGTCGCGATGATTGCGAGAGAGGGTTAGTTGCGTGCCATCTTGTAGGATGACGCGATACTCACCATGAAACCAAGGCTGTAGCTCCTGAATGAAATCGAGGCGAATTATCGAAGAGCGATGGATGCGCACAAACTTCTTGGGATCGAGTTGCGCTTCAAGACTACTGATGGTTTCACGAAGCAGGTGAGTCTTCTTGGCACTGTGGACGGACACATAATTGCCCTCCGCTTCGATCCAATCGATTTCGCTTGTTTCAAGGAAATAGATGCGTCCCGCCGCTTTGATTACGAGCCGCTCGAGATATTTATTGCCGGCCTTCAACTCTTCCAGCAGAGAGAGAATACGCTGATCCATGCCGCCATTTCGATCGCGCAGGAGTTGCGCCTTGGCGCGTTGCCACGAGACATCAAACCGTTCCTGGTCGAACGGTTTTAGTAAGTAGTCAAGCGCCTGTACCTCAAACGCACGAACAGCATATTGATCGTAAGCAGTAACGAAGATGACGTAAGGGATTTTTCCTTTTCCCAGGGATGTCAGCACTTCGAAGCCGCCGACCTCGGGCATTTGCACATCCAGGAAAATCAGATCCGGCGCCTCAGTGCGAATTGCTTCCAATGCTTCGCGGCCGTTGCAGGATTCGCCAACGATCTGCGTGTGTGGATCGCCCTCCAGCATTTCGCGCAGCATCTCACGGGCGAGCGGCTCGTCGTCCACCAATAGCACGCGGATCAGAGGAGAGTCAGTCATTGTTTCTTCATCGACGTCGCGCTCTCGATCAAGAGACGCAGGAAACCTGGTTGCTGTTAACGAACTTACACAGCGGACGTGTAATTGGCAAAAAGAATCTAGTTTTAGCTTTCGTGTTTCTGGCCGAGGGCCTGAGATAACGGGACCAGACTGCTTACGAGTCAGGCGATTTCCGATTGGCTGGGAGCGGCGCCGTCTGTATGAAAGGGTATTTCCAAAGTCACTATCAACCCGCCCGCGGGATCGTTACTCAAATCGAAAAGATGATCCGCTCCATATAACCGTTTCAGCCGAGTCTCAGTATTGGCCAATCCCAGACCCTTCTTAAACTGATTCTGGGGTGTCCGATGTTCGGGAAGGCCCGGGCCGTTGTCTCGAACTTGAATACGAAGCATGCCACCGAGTTGTTTCGCTTCGATTTCGAGCAAACCCGGGGTGGAACGCGGGGCAATTCCATGGCGGATAGCATTCTCAACGATTGGTTGCAGAATGAGGTTCGGCACCTTTGCGTCGAGGGTCTGTTCACCCAGGTCCACGCGGGTCACCAGACGATTTTGGAAACGGATGCGTTCGATCTCGAGATAACAACTGAGAAACTCCATCTCCTGTTGCAGTGTTACCTCCTGCGAGCCGGAGTTTTCCAGCGTGAGACGGAGAAAATCTCCCAGCCGCGTGATCATTTTGCGGGCCGACTCGACGTCCTTGTTTAGTAACGCGGAGATTGAATGGAGGGTGTTGAAGAGGAAATGAGGATGGAGCTGCATTTTTAGCGCCTGCAGTTGGGCCTGTGAAAGCTGGGCTTCGAGCTGGAGAGTTTTTACCTGGCCTTCGCGATAGCGGCGGTAGTAGCTGTATGCATAACTCGTCAGGGCTATCAGCAGATAGATGCCGATGCCCTCGCTGAAATTGCCGACCACAAAATTGGTTATGCTTTCAAAGGTCAGCGGCTTCCCAATGCGATAACCAAAGTATAGCCAGATGAGCACGCGGCCCATGGCGGTTAGTACTACGCTCAGAACAATGCTTATCGGGATGTGCAGCAGGGCGCTCCGAATCCAGTTACTTCTCTCGATGGGTAGTCGAGCCGCCGCCCAAAGTACCAGCGGCGTGGCCAGCGCCCAAAGATACGACCAGGTCATCTGGATGTAGACCGACTCGGTGAAAAGCATGGGACGCTCGGAGCGATAGGAGGTGAAGTAGCTCTGAAGCGTGAAGACCAGGCCGATGAAGGTCCAGATTGCCCAGATGGCTGCCAGGGGGACCCAGCGACGTCGCCGGATCTTTATGCTGGAGCCCTTGCTCTCGAGGTCGCGAAATGCGTTGTCAGTCATGTAGGAAAAATATTCTACAGTAAGGACCGGTTGGAGATTGAATGAATTCCACTTTTAGAACATTACGAGACGCGGGGACAACCGGATTGTGATGAACTGGCCGCGACCACTGGCCAGACGGCCTTACTGACTGTCGGCAAAACCCGTCCAAAAAATCGTACATTTCTCTCGCCGGGAAGAGTAGTGAGGGATCCTAAGCTAAATACTTCCAGGTGATTGAGCAGAACAAAAACCCAAGTCTAAAGACCAGTCCTTACCTCTCCGAATGCTTTTCTTGCGACAGCAGTGAGACACTAGAGCAATGGCTAAACTCGAGGATGATCTTAATAACTTGTTCAAGCTTCCTTTGAACGAGTTCATCGCGGCGCGCAAAACACTGGCCGCTCAACTCAAGAAGAGCGGGCACGGCACTGACGCAGAACGCGTAAAGTTGCTGGCCAAACCCTCCGTCTCTGCCTGGACTGTGAATCAACTCTATTGGAATCACCGCGAGGCATTCGACGAGTTGCTCGGGAGTGGCCAGCGCTTTCGCAAGGCCCAAACTTCCGGCAAGGTTGCGGAGATGCGCGCTGCCCTCGACGCGCGACGCGAGGCGCTCGCGCACCTCTCGGAGTTGGCAACTGAAGTGCTAAGTGATCTTGGTTCCACCCCGTCGTTGGATACCGTCCGGCGCATTACCTCTACACTCGAAGCAGTGTCGGCATCTGCATCGCTCGATGGCGCAACACTTGGCAGACTGACCAAAGACGTCGACCCTCCGGGGTTCGAATCATTCGCTTCCTTCACTGGGACTGCGGGATTTACTGGGACCGCGGGCGTCCCGCCCGCCAAAGCCGCGCCGGCGCGAGTTCAAAGTCCAAAGTCCAAAGCCCCAAGTCCAAAGCTCCAATCACAAATTAGCGAAAAGAAAGCTCAAGTCGAAAAGTCTCGTCAGCAAAAGTTAGCGGCCGCGAAGGCTTCACTACAGGACGCCAAAAGATCGCTCACTGAAGCCCGAGCCAGGGCACAGAGTTTGGAGTCGCAGCAGAAGAAGGCCGACGCCCGCGCGAAGGAAGCTGAGAAGCAAAGCCGCGAAGCGGAGAAAGAAAGCCGCGCAGCAGCGGAACGCTTCAAGCAGGCAAGCTCCCGAGCGGGAGATGCAAGCCAAGCCGCATTCACCGTCAAAGGTGAAGTTGAAGAAGCAAAGCAGACGTCGGCAGACGCCCAGCGCGCCGTCGAGAAGACAACCAGGGAACTGGAATCGTTGTTTCGATCAAGCAGGTAGCGCCTCACGATGGGATGAGGTCAGTACCACACCGCGGTAGCGGGTGGGTCTTTCTAAGTGTTAGTCGTCAAAGTCTGGCAGGTCGTCTCCCTGCCCGTTCAGCACATAGTCGATGGCTTTGGCGACGCTTTGTTCATTCCATAGCTTCCGCTTGCTGCCCCTACGTGCCCACGGGCTGAAGGGTTCACACCAAAGTCCGTGCTGCCTCAACTCCCGCGTTGCATTCGCCTTGAAAGCGTTTAGAACCAACTCCGCTTTCCGATTCGCGTGACCACAGTGTGCACATGGTTAGTAAGTACATCGCGCCTAACCACCACTTTCGAATATTGCATGTTTCTCGAATTGCGGCTTCGATCCATCTGCGGTGGTCGGCCTTCAAGATCAAGGGCCAGGTTCTTAAGTGCTGCTGATTGTAATCGCGCCAGATCTCGCTTGGGGCCATGTATGGCGACTTATAACGATTGTGGAAGCGGTCTATCGAGCCGCGCTTGTCGCCGTGCAACCACGTGCCGTAGCTACGGAAAGAAATGAAATAGGCCAGGGGAGTCTCGGTGTCGTTCCACACCATGAAAGCATGGTCCGTCGCTTCACTGAGCGTCAATCCTCAGTCAGCGACCGCTACTTACGCGATTTTGAGAGCTCGGTTCTATAAGTATTGCGTCCCTCCGGGACTGACGACCAAAACAAACCTGGCTACTTGTTTGGCTACCTTCTCGGCTCATACCGCATCGCCACCGCCCCTGAGCCAAACTCCAGCCGGCTCACGAGCTTCAAGTCGATGCGCTTCGATAGCCCCGCGAACAACGTGGGTCCGTGGCCCACTAGCCTGGGCTGCACCACGAACTCGTACTCATCGATCAATCCCAGCTCCGCCAACGCCAGCGGGAGCTTCACGCCTCCCACGAACAGTCCCTTACCCGACTCCCGCTTGAGCTGCTGAACGGCCTCGCCCAGATCCCCGCGCAAGAGCTCCGCGTTCCAATCGACCCGCTCCAGGGTGCTCGACACGACGTACTTCTTTGCCGCGTCGATCGTCCGGGCGAAGGGTTCCATCCAATCAGGTCTCGCTCCCGTCCGCGCCGGCGTCCGCCACGCTGCTTCCATCATTTCGTAAGTCACCCGGCCAAAGAGGAGGGCATCGGCCTGGACGAGGTTCGCGACCGTGTGACGATGCAAGTCTTCGTCGGCGATCATTTCACGATGATCGCAGCACCCGTCCAATGTGATGTTGATGGAATACCGAAGGCGTCGCATTTTCGCAAGAGTACCGCCGCTGGGGCAGACCAGCAAGGTTAGCCCAATTCAGTGCCAGGAGCCACCCACCTAACGCAACCTGAGAGCTGCCAGCACTTCCTTAAGCGCACGATGGTGAACAGAAAGCTACGCCGCCGCGGTCGATCACGCTCAGCCCGCGTCGGAGCGCCGGTAGGTGTTGACCAGGACTCCGGATGACAGGGTGCGGGTCTCGACCAGGGTGAGTCTGGTGAGCGCGAACCCGTCGGAGAACAGCTTCTTGCCGGTGCCCAGCACGAGCGGGTAGACAGCGAGCCGGTACTCGTCGACGAGGTCGTGCTCAGCCAACGTCTTGATCAGCTCGGTGCTTCCCCAAACGCGGATCTCGCCGCCGGGCTTCGCGCGCAGCTTCGCCACCGCCGAGGGCACGTCGGGGCCCAGCAGGTGCGAGTTCTTCCAGCCGACCTCGGTCAGCGTGCGCGACGCGACGTACTTGGGGATGCGGTTGTACCTCCTGGTCAGCCCCCCCAGCAGGCCCTCGGCGTTCTCGTCCCACACGCCCCAGGCGCGGGCCCAGATCTCGTACGTCTTGCGGCCGAGCAGCAGCGCCTCGGTCCTGCCCTCCCACTCCGTGACGATCTTTCCGCCCTCGTCGAGCTTGTCCATCTGCTCGTCATACTTCATCATCCAGCCGCCGTGCTCGAAGCCGCCTTCGCGGTCCTCGTCCGGGCCGCCGCCCGCCTGGACGACGCCGTCGAGGGTGATGAACGCCTGTACCACGATCGTGCTCATATTCGGTTCTCCCTCGTCTGGTTCGGGCTCTTGTCTTCTCGACGAACAAATCTGAATGATGACGGGAACAAAGTCAAAGTACAGAGGCCGCCCGAGCGTGACGCCGACCATTGGCGTGCCGATTAGCAGAAATGCCAGCTGCAGGCGACACGATGCGAAGAACATGGTGATGTGATGTGGCCATGGCAGAAATCAAAACGGGGTCAAATCCGGTCGCTCAAGCCCAGGATTACTCATCGCCGTCGAAAATCCTTGAAGCCTCGTCACGACAGTTATAGAATTCTCGTCCCCCTTGAAACCAAGCCTATTTTCGAAAGGAACTGCCATGAGAGAAGTACGTTTCACGATCGCAATGCTCGCTGCCCTTGTAACCATCAGCGGCCTGCGGGTCGCTTCCGCCCAGGATCAAAAAGCACCGAACCACGTTCACTACAAAGAGCCTGCGCAGCAAGGCGTGTCGCCGACCGGAGCGATCGCCCCGCGCTTGCAGAAGCTCGGAGATCATAAGTTCCCAGTCTCCACGAAGAACGCGCAGGCGCAGCTCTTCATGAATCAGGGGTTGAACCTGTCGTACGCGTTCAATCATGCGGAAGCCGGGCGCGCTTATCGCGAAGCAGAACGCCTCGATCCAAATCTGGCGATTGCGTTCTGGGGTGAAGCGCTCGCGTTGGGACCAAACATCAACGCGCCGATGGATCCAACTGCCGAGTCGAAAGCGCTCGAAGCAATTCAGAAAGCGATGGCGCTCAAAGCGAAGGCTACGCCACGCGAGCAGGCTTTGATTGACGCTTTGAAATATCGTTACACGGGAAAAGCCGAAGAGCGCCGAGCGAACGACGTGGCTTACGCAGACGCGATGCGCAAAGTGCATCTGCAATTTCCGGATGATCACGATATCTCAATGCTCTACGTCGAGTCGGTGATGGATCTGCGGCCGTGGGGTTACTGGACGAAAGATGGCACGCCGTATGAGCGCACATCAGAGATTGTCGGGCTGACTGAGAAAGTAATCGCGAAGAATCAGAATCATCCGGGCGCGCTGCATCTCTACATTCACCTGATGGAGGCTTATCAGGCGGACAAAGCCGAGGCGGCAGCTGATCGCCTGCTGACGCTCATGCCCGCCGCAGGTCACATGGTGCACATGCCCGCGCACATCTATCAGCGCGTGGGCCGTTACGCCGACGCACAGAAGAGTAACGAGATGGCCATCGCCGCGGACGAGGATTACATCTCGCAGTGCCGCGCGCAGGGCCTCTATCCGATGGCCTACTATCCGCACAACCTGCACTTCCTATGGTTCGCGGCAACTGCCGAAGGAAATAGCAAGTTGGCGATCGAAGTGGCGCGCAAGGCAGCTTCGCAAGTCAGCGACGAAACTTTGAAAGCCGTTCCGCTACTCGTCGGCTTTCGCGTCGTGCCTTATTACGCGCTCACGCGTTTTGGAAAGTGGGACGAGATGTTGCGCGAGCCTGAGCCGCCCGCGACGAGTGCTTACCTAACCGGTATGTGGCACTACGCGCGCGGCACTGCATTCCTCGGCAAAGGTCAGACAAGTGATGGCGAACAGGAGTTCGCAAAGCTCAACGCCTTGATGTCCGACAAGTCGCTCGATGGGCCACTGTTTTCACCGAACACCGCGCGCGAGGTGCTGACGATCGCTAATGAAGTTCTCGCGGGCGAGATTGATGGCGCGAAGAAGAACTACGATTCAGCAATTTCACATCTTGAACGAGCGGTGCGATTGGAAGACGCGCTGGTTTACACGGAGCCGGCAGAGTCTCATTACCCACCGCGTCATGCTCTAGGCGCGGTGCTATTAGCAGCGGGTCGCCCGGCCGAAGCGGAAACGGTTTACTGGGAAGACCTGCGGCGAAATAAAGAGAATGGGTGGGCGCTGTTCGGTTTGATGCAGGCTTTGAAGGCGCAAGGCAAGAACGACGACGCTGCGTTAGTCGAAGTTCGCTTCAAGAAAGCCTGGGCAAAGGCGGATGTGACGCTGACTGCGTCACGGTTTGCCCGGTAAAGGCTCAGACTAATCCGCAGATTACGTATAGACCGGGGTCAGACGTTCGCGCGATTTTGCGATCCTGTCAGCCTCAAAAGTCGGCGCAGCCGGCGAATGACACCCACCCCGCGCGGGATGCCCGCGCGGGGACCCCGGGCGGTCTATGACCGCGGGTCGGGGACCCTGAGAACAAGAGCGAACAACGGCAAGTCGGAGTCTTGCCGCGCACCAGCTTGGCAAAGCCGTTGGTCAGGTGGTCACCCGCTGAAACGCCCGCACGAGTTCGTTGGTGCGCTCAAGATCAATCGGATTCGACCAGAGACCATCCTGCTTAATTGACGAGCCAACGATGAACGCATCAGCGTCGGGAAACCTGCCGATGTTTTCTGCGGAGATTCCAGAGCCTACCAACGTCGGGACCGAGACGGCCCGGGCAACCGCGGCGACTTCGCCGGGTTCGGCTGGTTGGCCGGTAGCGAGTCCGCTGACTATCACTCCATCGACGAGAAAAAATTCCGCGGCCCTGGCGGTTTCAGCAATGTCGACGTCAGCCGTGATCGCGTGCGCCGCGTGTTTCTTTTTCACGTCGGCAAAAATGCGAACGTGATCTGCTCCGATGGCGCGTCGATATCGCAGAAGCGCGCCGGCGCTCGCTTCGATCAGGCCCTCATCGGCGACGTGCGCGAAGACAAAGCCTTCAACGCGGACGAAGCTGGCGCCAGACGCGAGTGCAACTGCCAGGGCGCTCGCGTTGGCGCCGGCGAGCACCTGGATACCAATAGGCAGGGCAACGGCACGCCGCACTTCGGCGCTGATGACCGACATGGCAGCGATTATTTCTGGTCCGACGCTGGTCTTTAGATACGGCCGGTCGTGAGTGTTCTCGATAACAACCGCGTGAAAGCCGGCGTCGCGATAAATCCCGGCTTCCTCAACTGCAATCGAGGCGATCGCCGCGATGTCGTGCTTGTTTGCCGGCGTGCCCGGCAAGGCTTGCAGGTGAACCACGCCGATGATTGCGCGGGTGACACCGAATAACGACTCGATTATGTCTGACGTGTCCATATGTTTGCTAAGACCAATGGGCGGTCATCGTATTACAGCAGCCGGAAACGTATCAAGGCGATTGCGCAAAGAGCGAAGAGGTAAGGGGAAAGGGGTAAGCAGAGGTCAAAGATCAGAGGTCTGCCTCGCCGCCGCACGGAACGCGCGAACTTTTGTCGGCGGCATCTCGTACGACCTTTCGATCCTTCAGCTAAGCAGAAGCATACGAGGCAAATGAGTCTCTTTCCTCAAACGATCGATAACACTTATCGAGTTCGCAAAGTTGCGCTCTGGATATTTGGTTTGGTCGTAGCGATGAGGACGCTACAGAGCGTCTTTGTCTTGTTCAATGGTTACTACACAGTCACAAATGCGGATGGCGTTCCGCTCGCGACGTACCCGCCCGCCGCCGCCCAGACCATACTCGCGCTCTTCGCACTTTCTTCGCTCGCGCGTCTGATCATTTCCTTTATCTGCTTAGTCGTGCTGGTCCGATATCGCCGGGCAATCCCGTTTATGTTTGTGGTGGTGGCGTTGAATTATCTCGGTGCGCAAGTGTTGACGTGGTTCATTCCGCTGGTCAGAGTCGGCAGACCTCCGGGCACAATCGTTAACCTGATCCTGTTCGGCCTGACTTTGATTGGATTGGTGTTGTCGTTGTGGAAGCGGCGAGAAAACAGTAATGAGTGATGAGTGATGGGTGATGAGTAGGCAGCGGGCAGATGTCAGAGGTCAGAAAACAGTAATGAGTGATGAGTGATGAGTGATGAGTGATGAGTGGCGAGTGATGGGTGATGAGTAGGGGGCGCCGCGGCATTCGAACGGGCAACGGGGCGGCTTTTTAACGGCGTTAAGGAGAATATCAAATGAAACGCAGCGTTATGTTAACCATCGCGTCTCTGCTCTCGATCCTCTTTGTGACGTTTCACCTGACTGACGACATCGTCCGTGGGTGGGAGCCGGGAGGACTCAATAACCTCATTGGGGGAGTGCTCATCCTGGTAGTCTGGCTGTACGGAACGCTGGTGCTCGCCGAACGGCGATCGGGGTACATCATCCTCCTCCTCGGCGGGCTCCTTTCGTTGGGCGTCCCCGTCCTGCACATGAAGGGGAAGGGTGTCGGCGTCGCGAGCGGCATCGCCAATTCCAGCGGGAGCTTCTTCTTCGTCTGGACGCTGATCGCGCTCGGCGTGACCGGAGTCTTCTCCGTCATCCTCTCGGCGCGCGGACTATGGAGCCTGCCATGGCGCCGGCCCCGGTAGTCCACGCCCCAGGCTTTATGCTTGCGTCCGCTGCGCGGCTAACTTGACCACCATTTGCGACTTTGTGCGCCGCACACGCCGGTCGATTACAAGGAGTGGTGATCGACGTCGCGTATGCGCGCTTCCGTTTGGTGTTGCAGATCTCAGATTAGATTTGAATCACAGGCTCCGAATATTGTAACTTGCCTGCACAATGCTCGTTGCTCGTTGAAATTGTCTGGCTAACATCCTCAACCGCACGTAATCTGCCGCGTGAAACTTGTAAGAAGGAACGGAGACTCCATGCCAGAATATTTAGCTCCCGGCGTATTCATTGAGGAAGTTCCCTTCAAGAGTCACCCTATCGAAGGGGTACCCACTTCCAATGCGGCCTTCTATAGACATTTTTCAGCAAGGACCACTTAACAAGGCCCTGAAGACGACCAGCTTCGCTAAGTTTGAGCGCACGTTCGGCGGGCTGGACGCGTGCAGCGAAGCCAGCTACGCCATCCGCCAATATTACTTGAATGGCGGACGCGTCGCCTGGGTAGTTCGAGTAGACGATGCGGGAGCCGAGAAGCTTACAGGAGATGCCGCGGCCCAAACGGGGATGTATGCGCTTGAGGGAATTGCGCCGGACATCTTCAACATTCTGTGCATACCCGCGGCCGCCAACCTGGACCAACAGAGTTTTGCTGCCGTCATCTCCGCTGCCGAGAAATACTGCCGCGACAAACGAGCCTTTCTGATCGTTGACATTCCGTCTGCAGTCAGAACGAAGGACGAAATGGTTGACTGGATGCGAACTAACAACGGCTTGCGCCATCCGAACGCGGCAGTTTATTTCCCCAGACTCGAAATTCCGGATCCGCTTAATGGAGGCCAATCTCGAAACGTTGGCGCCAGCGGCACGCTCGCCGGTATCTATGCGCGAACAGATCAAACACGTGGCGTGTGGAAAGCGCCCGCTGGCGCTGAGGCGGACTTACGCGGAGCAACCCTATCGGTGCAACTCGCTAATCCTGAAAACCGTGAACTCAATGAGCTTGGCATAAACGCGCTACGCAATTTTCCGCAGATCGGAAATGTCAGTTGGGGCGCGCGCACGCTTGCGGGTTCGAATCAAGAGGCGAGTGAGTGGAAGTATGTCCCGGTGCGGCGCCTGGCGCTTTATCTCAAGGAGAGTCTTTTCCGGGGTTCGCAGTGGGCGAGTTTCGAGCCCAACGATGATCTGCTTTGGGCGGAGATTCGTTCGAGCTTTGGCGCTTTCATGACCAACCTGTTTCGTCAGGGAGCGTTGCAAGGAACGAAAGCGGGAGACGCTTTCTTTATCAAGTGTGACCGAACAACTACTACTAAGGATGATATCGAGCGTGGGATAGTCAACATCATCGTAGGTTTCGCGCCGCTTAAGCCTGCCGAATTCGTTTTGATCCGTATTCAGCAACTAGCGGGACAGGGAACTTAGCTGAGCAAGCGAAATGCCGAGGTCTGCATCGACGTCTTGCTTCGATTCGCCTAGGCCGTTTACGGCGTCACAAAAACCAAAAGGCCACTACCCGAGGAGTGGCCTTATCTCTATTTCCCTAATAAATATTGGCTCCCCGCAGTGGACACTCTTCGCAACCTCTTCTTGATGCCAACGCCAGAAATGCTCGGTGTCTTCCAACAGTTACGTGATGCCGTCTAAATAAGGGCGGACAGCGCTACTAGCGCTCATTAGAGAGATCCAAAGGAACAGAAGAAATGAGATTTTTACTTGGTGTACTCGTTGGCTACAGTATGCGAGGCAAAAAGAAACTACTAATCACAGTCCTTGCGACCGTAGCGTTCATTGTCTTCATAATCTTGCCGGCAATCGCGCTCTTGGCGCTCCGTTTGGACGTACAACATGAGCGCCAGTCGAGACCAGCTCAACCCAGAGTTCCCTCGCTCAAAGGATTGAGTTATGAAAACGCCGAAACCAAACTTCACGCCTCTAACTTGAACATTCAACTGCTGGCGACACGCTACGATCTGCCACTTCAGCCCGGACTGATTATCGATCAAACTCCACAACCTGGAGAGGAAGTTGATTACGGTTACCCTGTTGGCGTTACCATTACTAAAAATATGGGTTCGGTAATAAAGTGAAACGCTACGTTCTGCGAGGGCTAGGCCATTGATTCCCGCACCGTGCGGTAATTGGCGATCAGCATGATGGAATGTGC
>JANMQG010000033.1:0-2810 GCA_031370285.1 Chloracidobacterium sp.
TTCCCTTCACCAGTACCGCGCCGAGATCGCGAATCAACGGCGTAACGAAATCCTGTGGCTGCAATGCGTAGGCGCTGCCGACGGCGGTGGCCTCCTGGCCCAGCGAACGAAAGACACCGCCAACAACCTTGGTCTGTCGATATAGATTTACCAGCCGCTCTTCCACGAGCCGCGTCATCTTCAGATAGCGATACAGCTCGAGCATCTGCTCAGGCTTAAGAGTGGTCTCAGTGGTGCAGCTCAGCGGCTTGTCCCCGTTCGGTTTTTGCGGCGCATACTTCGTGCTGATGCGCATTTCGAAACGCGGCCGCCGCGGACTACGGCGGCGACGCGACTCGCCGCCTGACGCTGCTGACCGTTCCGCGGATGTTTTTTCCATAGGTTCTTAAATGCAAAGTGCGCAAAGTTTCCGCAAAGGGGCGTAAAGAAGCGTGGCGTAATTTTGCGAACTACTTTGCGTTCTTTGCGATTTAATCAACTCTAGCTAAATTCAATGACCCGGAACTTAAATATGCACCGCGAGCCCGTGCACGCCTTCCGCCGCTTCCATTACTGCTTCCGCTACTGTCGGGTGCGCGTGCATCGTCCGGCCTAGTTCTTCTGCCGTCGATTCGAGTTGCATCGCGACGCAGGCTTCGGCAATTAACTCCGTCGCATGGGCACCAATGATGTGCACGCCGAGAATTTCGTCATATTTGCCTTCGCCGACGATCTTAACGAAGCCTTCTTCTTCGCCAAGAATTCGCGCCTTACCCGAAGCCGAGAAAGGAAATTTTCCAATCTTTACATCGTAGCCCTGCTCGCGGGCTTTTGCTTCAGTGAGTCCTACTGAGGCAATTTCCGGATCGCAATAGGTGCAGTTTGGCACCAGGCGAAGGTTGATCGGTCGCACATCTTTTTGTCCGGACAGATGCTCCACCGCGACGATGCCTTCCTTAGAAGCAAGGTGCGCGAGCAGCGGCGTCGGCACTACGTCGCCGATGGCGTAGACACCCTTTTCTCCGGTCTGCTGAAATTCGTCAATCTGCACAAACCCTTTTTCGACTTTGATCTTCGTGCCCTCGAGGCCCAGTCCTTCGGTGAAAGGCATGCGGCCGACAGCAACCAACAACATTTCAGCTTCCAGAGTTACAGCTTCGCCTTTTGAAGTCTTGCCAGTAACGCGTATGCCCGTCTCAGTCTTCTCTAATTTTTCGAGTTTGGTATCGACCTGGAACTTTATACCGCGTTTGCGAAAGCTCTTTTCGAGTTCCTTCGAAACCTCCTCGTCCTCCAGCGGCTGCAGTCTGGGCATTAATTCAACGATGGTCGTCTCAGCGCCGAACCGCGAATAGACGGAAGCAAACTCCACGCCGACGGCGCCCGCCCCCATCACAATCAGCGACTTCGGAACGTCCTTCAACTCCAGAATGTGGTCGCTGTTTACGACATGCACACCGTCGGTTTCAAAACCAGGTATGGGGCGAACCACTGAGCCGGTCGCAATGATGATGCTTTTAGTTCCGATGGTTTGTTTTGCGCCATCAACACCCGTTACTTCTACTTTTCCTGGGAGCGCGAGTTTTCCGGTACCTTTGAACACCGTCACCTTGTTCTTCTTCATCAGGTATTCGATGCCCTTAGTATTCTTAAGCACAACTCTGTTTTTGCGTTTTTGCACGTCGGCGAAGGCGAGTTGAATTCCGGTCGCCTGCACGCCAAAATCAGCGGCGTGTTGCATCTGTTCGTAAACATGAGCCGACATCAACATCTGTTTGGTTGGAATACAACCGCGCAGCGTGCAGGTGCCGCCAAGCCGAGCATCTTTTTCAACCATCGCCACCTTGAGACCCAGTTGGCCCGCGCGTATCGCGGCAACGTAGCCCCCCGGTCCGCTACCAATAATCGTTACGTCAAATTGTTCGTTAGCCAATGTGTTCGTTTTTCTCCTAAATGCGAAATAAGTTCAAGGACCGGTCCGCTTTTACCTGGGAGCGCGGGCGTCTCGCCCGCACTGAGGGCCGTCAGGCGCGAACAATCGAACGAAACACGCGAGTCGCCCCTACAGATTCTCCTACCGCGGCGAGTGCTTTCTATTAAGGACCGGCATTATAATCATTCGCCGCAATTTCATCCAATCGGCGCATCGGAGGTCAATACAGAACCGGGAGCGGTAGCGACCGGATGCTAACACTCAACCATTCGGGCAGGAGAAACAGTGTAGGTAGCTTGAGTGCCTGGATCCGGTCGCTACCGCTCCCGGTTCTGTAACAGCGCTGGCTTAATCATTGGAGTGACGCACCGATATGAAACACTCTGAAGGATTTCTGAAACTAGTAAACGACGCCAAGAGCCGCATCCGCGAAGTCACAGTCGCGGAAACAAGAGAACGAATGAAGGCAGCCAACGATGTCCGACTCATTGACGTCAGGGAAGACAACGAATGGCAACTCGGTAGAGCAGCGCGTTCGATCCATCTCGCCAAGGGCATCATCGAACGCGATATTGAAGCGCAGGTACCCGGCAAAGCAACGGAAGTGATTCTCTACTGCGGCGGCGGCTTTCGCTCCGCCCTCGCCGCCGACGTACTCCAACAGATGGGCTACACCAACGTCTACTCAATGGCCGGAGGTTGGAAAGCCTGGAAAGACTCCGGCGCACCGACGGAAGCTGACTAACTTTCTTCCAACAGTTTAGAACAACATCTGGGCGAGGTTTAAGCCGGGGGTGGCGTGATGTAGAATCAGTCTGGTTGAAGCGATGAAAACTTCCCACAAGAGGCGACCGAAGCTCGCAAATCAAATTCAACGAAGATGCGGACCGTATCGCCG
>JANMQG010000046.1:0-18531 GCA_031370285.1 Chloracidobacterium sp.
GTAAACGGTAAATGGTAAATAGCGAAACGCAGCCAACTCCTATTTCTGTTGCCCGGGTGGTGGCTCGGTAGTAAGATTAGCGGCTGTTAGGGAGTTTCTATGGTTCAGACAATCTCGCCATCTCCGCATGACACCGTGCCACGTCTCACCCTTGACTTTACCAGCATCCGCTTGACCGCCGCACAGTTTGAGAACCTCTGCCGCGACAACCCAGAGCTGCGGCTTGAGCTGACGTCTAAGGGAGAGCTAATCGTCATGCCGCCCACCGGATCAAAGACTGGTCTGCGAAACTTTAATCTTAATGGACAACTCAGGAACTGGGTGGAGAAGGATCGCACCGGTGTCGCATTCGATTCTTCAACGGGCTTTACGCTCCCTGATGACGCCATACGTTCTCCCGACGCCTCTTGGGTAAGAAAGGAAAGATGGGACGCCCTTACTGAAGAGGAGCGGGAAGGCTTTGCGCCCTTGTGCCCTGATTTTGTCATTGAGCTCCGATCTCTTGAGAATACGTTGAAGCCGTTGCAGGAAAAGATGCAGGAATATCTTAGTAATGGCGCACGGTTGGGCTGGCTGATTGATCCATTTGAGCGCCGAGTCTACATCTACCGGGCAGGCAGCGAAGTTGAAGTGCTGAGCGATTCGGATACCATCTCAGCAGATCCGATCTTGCCGGGATTTGTGTTACAGCTAGCTGAGTTGTGGTAATTCGACCGCTGTGGTCGTGCTTGACACTCCAGGGTCGCGATGTTTCAATAACCTTCGGAACAAACGTGGTGAGTTAAGGCGACTTGCGGCCACGTAAAACAAACGGCTAAACAGCTCGGCGAGTCTTTCCCGTAGAGACTAATCGAATAGGCTTTGTAGGAAAGCCCCGCGTTGTTTGGCGCGGGGCTTTTGTCATGGTAGGACAGGCATTCCTGCCTGTCCCCACGAATCACTGGACAGACAAGAGTGTCTGTCCTACCAAGAAAAGATGAGCAGCTTTCTCGACACCCTAAAAGAACGCATCGTCGTCTTTGACGGCGCGATGGGCACCAATCTACAGATCCAAAACCTCACGCTGGAGGATTTCGGGGGCCTGCGATTTGAGGGCTGCAACGAAAACTTGCTGGTCACCAGGCCTGACGCCGTCGAGAACGTTCATGTTGCCTTTCTCAATGTCGGCTGCGATGTAATCGAGACCAATTCGTTCAACGGCACGCCCATAGATTTCGCCGAGTATGACATCGGCGACAAGGCGTATGACATGAATGTCCTCGCCGCCAGTCTGGCTAAACGTGTTGCCGCTGATTACTCAACCAAAGACAAGCCGCGCTGGGTCGCAGGTTCAATGGGTCCAGGGCGGAAACTCCCCACACTTGGTCATATCACCTTCGCTGATCTCTCAGCGGCCTATGCTGAGCAGGTGCGCGGGCTGCTTGATGGTGGGGCAGATTTACTGATCGTCGAGACCTGTCAGGACTTACTGCAAACAAAAGCCGCACTCGCCGCCATCTTTGGACACTTTGAAAAGAATCGCGTCCGCGTTCCGGTAATCGCTCAGGTCACTATTGAGCTGTTCGGGACCATGCTCAACGGAACCGAGATCGGCGCGGCACTAACTGCGCTGGCGCCGTTTCCAATCGATGTCATCGGCATGAACTGCGGCACCGGCCCGCGCCATATGACTGAAAGCATCCGCTATCTATGCGAGAATGCGCCGCTGCCCGTGTCAGTGCTGCCGAACGCCGGCTTGCCTTCAGTCGTCGACGGCAAGATGCACTACGACGAGACTCCCGAAACGTTCACGAACCAGGTGATCCACTTCGCCAACGACTTCGGCGTCAACGTGGTTGGCGGTTGCTGCGGCACCACGCCCGCGCATCTGAAGCTAGTGGTCGAAGCAATGCAGCGCCTCACGCCCAAAGCGCGTGACGCCAAACTAGTGCCGGCCGCTTCGTCAATTTATTTCCAGCAACCTTATGTCCAGGACGCCTCGTTCCTGATTGTCGGCGAGCGAGTAAACGCCAGCGGCTCTAAGAAAATGCGCGACTTGCTCAACGCCGAAAACTGGGACGGTTTGGTCGCCCTGGCTAAAGAGCAGGAGCGCGAGGGAGCGCATGTCCTGGACGTGAACGTCGACTTTGTGGGCCGCAATGGCGAAAAGGACATGCACGAACTCGCCTCGCGACTGGTAACAAACATCAAGCTGCCGCTGATGTTTGACTCCACCGAATGGGAGAAAATGGAAGCCGGCCTGCAGCACGCGGGCGGGAAGTGCATACTCAATTCGACTAACTACGAAGATGGCGTGCCCCGTTTCTCGAAGGTTATCGATCTCGCAAAGCGCTATGGCGCCAGTGTTGTCATTGGAACGATCGACGAAGAGGGAATGGCGCGCACGGCGGACGGGAAGTTTGCAATCGCCAAACGCGCCTACGAGCAGGCAACCGGCGAATTGTGCTTTTCGGCCAGCGATATCTTTTTCGACTCGCTTGCGTTACCGATATCAACCGGGATCGAGGAAGATCGCCGCAACGCCTTAGAGACTATCGAAGGAATCCGCCGGATAAAGAAAGAGCTGCCCGGCTGTTTCACAATTCTTGGAGTCTCGAATATTTCGTTTGGTCTCAACCCTGCGTCCCGCGTGGTCTTGAACTCTGTATTCCTCCACGACGCAGTTGAAGCGGGCCTGGATGCTGCGATAGTCAACGCCAGCAAGATTGAGCCGTTGAATCGAATCGGGGAGCAGGAATTGAAAGTCGCGCGTGACTTGATCTACGACCGGAGGGAGTTTGACGGCGACGTCTGCACCTATGATCCGCTGACGCGGTTCACGACGTTGTTCGAGAACGTCAAAGCCAAAGCCGCGAAGAAAGAATCTAAAGGCGCGACCGTTGAGGAGCGCCTTAAGAACCACATTATCGACGGCGAAAAAGTCGGTTTGGAAAGCGAGCTGACTAAGGCCCTCGAAACACATCCTGCTCTCGATATCATCAACAACATCCTGCTCGACGGCATGAAAGTGGTTGGCGATCTTTTTGGCAGCGGCCAGATGCAGTTGCCGTTTGTCTTGCAGTCAGCCGAAGCGATGAAGGCAGCCGTGCGTTTCCTTGAACCGTTTATGGAGAAAAAGGGCGGGGCCACTGCCAAAGGTACCTTGGTGCTCGCGACTGTCAAAGGCGATGTGCACGACATTGGCAAGAATCTTGTCGACATCATTCTCACAAACAACGGCTACAAGGTCATCAACTTGGGCATCAAGCAGCCAATAGACAATATTCTACTCGCCCAAGACGAGCACCAGGCAGACGCCATCGGCATGAGTGGGCTGCTGGTGAAATCTACGCTCATCATGAAGGACAATCTCGACCTGATGAACGAGCGTGGCATCACTGTTCCGGTGATTCTTGGGGGCGCCGCATTGACCCGCCGTTACGTCGACGAGGATCTGAAATCAATCTACAAAGGCAGCCTCTACTATGCGGGCGACGCGTTTGCGGGCTTGCACACAATGGACAAGCTGGTCGGCGGCAATGCCGATGAGGTTATCACTCGCGAGCTTGCAAAAGGCGCAACTGCCTCTGATGATGGCGAAAAACCAGAGGACGTAGAAGATCGTGTTGGGGAAGAAGCAAAGCTCGGCATCAGCAAACGGGTGAAGCCACGGGGGACAAAGCCCGCCGGCGATACGACGCACACCACTCGCTCCGCAGTCAGCCAGGATGTTTCGATTCCAGAGCCACCGTTTTATGGTTCGCGAGTTGTCGCTGACATCTCGCCTGACGACGTGTTCGCGTTTGTCAACGAGACCGCCTTATTCAAAGGACAGTGGCAGTTCAAACAGGGAAAGAGGCCGGCGGAAGAGTATGAGACGCTCGTACGCGAAAAGGTCCGGCCCATCTATGAGGAACTGAAGGAACGAAGCAAGCAGGAGCAGCTGCTGCAGCCGCGCGTTGTCTACGGATACTTTGCCGCCCAATCCTCCGGTAACGATCTGATTATCTACAGCGAGGATGAGAAAACAGAACGCATGCGCTTCACTTTCCCGCGCCAACCCTCGGGAAAGAATCTTTGCCTGACGGACTTCTTTGCAGCTAAAGACTCAGGGCGAGTTGACGTCGTGGCATTTCACCTTGTCACCATGGGTAGCCGCGCGACCGCGTATTCACAGGAACTATTCAAGTCAGATAACTACGCAGACTATCTCTATTTCCACGGACTGAGCGTCGAGGGTGCGGAGGCGCTGGCTGAACTGTGGCACAAGCGCATCCGCGAAGAGTTGGGTATTGCTGGTGAAGATGCTGCGGACGTGAGGAAGTTGTTTCAACAGCGATACCAGGGCTCGCGCTTTAGTTTTGGTTATCCGGCGTGTCCAAACCTTGAGGATCAGGCTAAGCTGTTTGAGTTGCTGGAGCCGGCGCGCATCGGAGTTGAGCTGACTGAGGAGTTCCAGCTTGATCCGGAGCAATCGACCTCGGCGATCATTGTTCATCACCCGGAAGCGAAATACTTTTCAGTCGACTAAATCAAGAAGTCCAGAGTCCAATGTCCAATGTCCAAAGTCCCAAACCGAACGTCGTCGCGGCGGGAGAGGCGACTGAGGAGAAGACAGACGTTGGACGTTGGACGTTGGACGTTGGACTTGTCCCTGCTCCCGAAGAGTTTGCGCTTTTGAATTGGTTCGAGCGCGGCGCCTTTCGTTTCATTCGTCGCATGAATCAGGGTCGCTGGAAACGCTTCTGGACGTGGTGCCAGAAAGTTTTCGGCGCGGGCTGGATCCATTTTTCCACCTACAACCTCATGGAGGTCTACGGCCTGGAAAACATTGAAGCCGCTGCGCGAGACCGGCCCATTCTGTTCGCTGCCAATCATCGTTCGTTCTTCGACATGTACGTAGTGTCGACGACCCTCTTCCGCCATACATCCTGGCGCAAACAACTTTTCTTTCCCGTGCGGGGGCGATTCTTTTACGACTCCGTATTAGGACTGTTTGTAAATCTCCTGATGGGTTGGTGGTCGATGTATCCGCCGTTCTTTGCCTCAGGTGAGAACCCGATCATCGAGAAGCGTGCCTTTGACAAGTATTCGTTTCGCCTACTGACTGAACTTTGCAAGAATGGTCGCGGGAATGTTATAGGCTTTCACCCCGAGGGAACGCGCAATAAGGGTCCGGACCCGTATTCGTATTTGCCCGCGCAACCGGGCATCGGAAAACTGATCAAAGACGCCGCGCCCCAAGTCATCCCGGTTTTTGTCGCTGGCTTAGGAAACGATCTTCTAAAACAGGTGCTGGGTAACTGGAGAGGCGGCGAAAAGATTCGCATATACTTTGGGCCACAACTCGATCTCTCAGATTATCTCGCAAGAAAAGATCAAGCGCGGACCTATGTTGAGATATCCAGGTTCGTGATGAGCAAGATTGCCGAGCTGGGGGAAGCTGATCGCAAGATGCAGTTGAGTAACGCTGAATAAGAGCGGGGGCAAGCCCGCCTTCCCGACCTCGAGACTTTCGGACTTGAATGCATATCCGTCCTTGAAAGCCTTTCAGTCAGTTGATAGATGAAACTTCGATCAGCTCCAGGTCGGGAAGGCGGGCTTGCCCCCGCTCTTAGTTTCGTTGTTGCGCTTTTGAGCCGAGACATATGATTCCGCTAGTTATCGTTAACCCTGAATCGGCCGGTGGTGCCACAGGCGCCGCGTGGCCCGGAATCGCGAGTGAACTCAGCACGCACTTCGGATCGTTCATACCTCAATTCACTACGCGAGCGGGCGAGGGAATCGAACTTGCGGCGAGCGCGGCGCGAAAGGGCACGAAGCTAATCATAGCCTGTGGTGGTGATGGAACTATCTCTGAAGTGGCAAATGGGATCCTGTCCGTCGGCGGCGACACCGAATTGGGAATTCTCCCCAGCGGCACAGGCGGCGACTTTCGCCGGACCGTGGGCATTCCCGCTCGAGTCGCCGGTGCGGCCAGAATTCTCCGTAATGGTCAAACCCGCTTGATTGACGTCGGCAAGATCACATTCACAAACTACGACGGTGAACTCGAATCGTGTTACTTCCTCGGCGTGGCTTCCTTTGGCATGAGCGCAGACGTAATCGCACGCGTAAAGGGGGGTGGCCCTGACTGGTTGCCTACCAAAGGACCTAGATGGCTAACCGGGCGCCTCTCCTTTGCTGTTGCTATGCTGCAAACTGCCGCGAAAAAGTCAGCTACGCGCGTCGTGGTTCAACTTGACGACGATCCGGCGCGCCATATGACGGTAGCGAATCTCTGCATAGCCAATGCACGGTATTTTGGTGGCGGCATGAAGATCGCGCCCGAGGCAAAGCTGGCCGACGGAAAGTTTGACGTAGTCAGCATTGGAGATTTGGGGGCTGCCCGGATACTGGCAAACGCGCCACGCTTGTACGTGGGCGCACACCTCAGCATGGCTGAGGTAGGACACGCGCTGGCCGCGAAGATCAGCGCCCGTTCCGTAGACAAGAATCAGAGTATTGAGGTTGAGGTTGATGGTGAAATCCCAGGGCATCTGCCGGCAACATTTCAAATCCTACCCAAAGCCCTTCGCGTTCGTAGTCCTCTGAAGTATTAAGGGGTGCGAGAATACTTCTTGCCAGTAAATTGGAAAACAGGTTATAAATGTCGCACCCGAGCCCTATATATATGATTGATTGGCGCGGCGCTCTTCATGTATAGACGAATATTTGTTCTTGCGCAGAGAGTGTTCCCTGCAATGCGGGGAGTTGTATAGTTTGCACTCGATTGCAGCGTTGAAGTGTGTATTTGCCGAGTTTAGCTGACGGAGGATTTGCATAGTGGATAGTCCGCTCGATCAAGAGCGTGCGGCAAATAGCGCTGGTGGCTCGCAGTCCGCTGAGCCCGTACCCGCTGGAGTTCCGTCTCCCACGGCCGCAAAGCCTTTGGTGCCGGCTACCGCGAAGGCCGCTGCGAAGTCGACGGGTTCAGTGGTAGAGAGCACACCCGAGCCTGCCGTGAACAAAATGCGGCGCAGGATAGTCTGGTCAAGCGTCCTGATATTTTTGGTTACCGACTTCCTGATGTTCCTCCGGTTTTTCCTGCCGCGATCCATTCTTGAGCCCTCCAGCAAGTTTTCGGTAGGCTTTCCTTCAGATTACGCGCTTGGTGTTGACACCAAGTGGCAGCAGCAATATCGCATCTGGGTTGACAAGACTTCGGATCGAATATTTGTGATCTACGCGCGCTGCACGCATCTCGGCTGCACGCCCGACTGGAAAGCGAGTGAGAACAAGTTTAAGTGTCCCTGCCATGGTAGCGGCTACGACAGCGAGGCGATCAACTTTGAAGGGCCAGCTCCGCGGCCGATGGATCGCGCGCACGTCGAGCTTGATGCTGAGGGACAAATCGTGGTGGACATAGCCAAGCTTTACAAGTGGCCGAAGGGCGATAAGAACGAATTTAACGATCCGGGTGCCTACATCCCGCTGTAATTTCGGTGCACGGCTTCGCGAGGTGCAATGGACGAGAATCCTGACAAGAAAGAAACGAAGCAGCTAACTGGCGACGAAAAAGCCAGCGCGGGCCTGCTTGAGAAAGTGAAGGAGGGCACCACTGCGCTCAGGACGCGGGCTATCGACGAGGCCAAGGGTTACAAAGACGTTCAGGAGACACAACTTTGGAAGTCGATCTTTCGTGTCTCGCATGATCGCTCCGATCCGCGCAATCGTTCGCTCGCAGTTCTCTCCAACGTTTTCCTTCATCTCCATCCGGCAAAAATCAATCGCGACGCAGTGCGCTACCGGTACACCTGGGGAATGGGCGGCATTACTTTTTACCTGTTTATCGTGCTGACCTTTACCGGCGTGCTCCTGATGTTCTATTACCACCCGACGAAGGTCGATGCCTTTCGCGATATTCTTTACCTGGAGCACGACGTTCCTTTCGGCAAGCTGCTACGGAACATGCACCGCTGGGCGGCGCACTTGATGGTGATCACTACCTGGCTGCACATGTTTCGCGTGGTGCTTACCGGCTCATACAAACGTCCGCGCGAATTCAACTGGGGCGTAGGCGTCGTATTACTCGTGCTGACGCTATTGCTGTCGTTTACCGGATACCTGCTGCCGGACGATCAACTTGGTTTCTGGGCGGTCACGGTCGGCACCAACATGGCGCGGGCGACTCCCATGCTCGGTTCAGAAGGACCTTTTGGCATTCAGCTTGGAATGACTCAGTATAATGACGTTCGCTTTGGACTGCTGGGCGGATCGATTGTCGACGCCAATGCACTATTGCGTTCCTACATCTGGCACTGCATTGGTATTCCGCTCGTCGCTTCGATCTTTATGGCGGTGCACTTCTGGCGCATACGCAAGGACGGCGGCATCTCCGGTCCTGCTCCCGTCATGCTCGAATCAGAAATGAAGGCGGTTAAGAAGAAGTAGCTTTTTAGGTGACAAACAGAGGGAACCTGTGAACAAGTTGGATCGACCTGGTGGTGTGACGCTGAGATTGGCGCAAGGTTGGATTTCATACCGCGAAGCGGTTGCGACCTCCAGCCCAACGTTGCCGCTCGGCGGCTACGTTGGGTATAGGCGTATGAAAGAGGACGCAACCCCATCGGGGTTGAGGCAGTTCGATACCCAGGGTAGCCGGGGCGGCAACCCTGGGCTTTAGGTCGCAACCGCTTCGCGGTACCCGATGAGTTTGTCGGACACAACACAACGATGGCGATGCCTAAATTGAGCAAAGGTAAGTTGATAACCCTGGGAGTGGTCGTGCTCCTGGTGGTGCTCGCTATCTTCTTTGTTCAGGACTGGCACCAGCTATGGACGATTTCGTCGGCGCCGGACAACGTCCCGATTGTGGCGATGCTTTTCCTTGTACCGTTCTTCACCTGGCTGGGAATCAAACAGTCGAAAGCAAACGACCGACTGATCGAACAGTTGGAGGCAGATCCGAAACTCGCCAAGACGCATCATCGCAAAGCCGAGCCGTGGCGTCCGGGCTGGGCGCGCGAAATTCACGTCTGGCCTTATCTGGTGCGTATAGAGTTTTTGGCCGCGGTTATCGTAACCGTCATTCTTTTTGTTTGGTCGATAACGTTGAACGCCCCGCTTGAAGAACCGGCGAATCCCAACCTAACGATGAACCCGTCGAAAGCGCCCTGGTACTTCCTCGGGCTCCAGGAGATGCTGGTTTATTTCGACCCATGGATTGCGGGCGTGGTGATGCCGTCAGTCATCATGATCGGGTTGATGGTGTTTCCTTACGTCGATTCAAATCCGCTGGGCAACGGTTACTACACGCTCAAGCAACGCCGCTTCGCGGTCGGTATGTTTGCCTGGGGCTTCCTGATGTGGATTCTGCTGATCGTTATCGGAACATTTATTCGCGGACCGGGCTGGATCTGGTTCTGGCCGGGCCAGACCTGGGATCACAACGCCGTGGTGTTCGATAAGAACGTTGACCTGCACGACTGGATCGCGACCAGCCGGATCGGCAAGGCGCTCCATCTTGGGTTTCTGTCTGCCAATCCTTTTAAGTTCATCTTTGGTCTGTTGGTGGTGAGCGGCTTCTATGTTGTGGGCGCCTTGTTCTTTCACTGGCTGATGACGGTGGATTTCAAAAAACTAACATTGCGTCCGCTGAGCCTTTTTCCCCAGGATGCCTTTGAGCAAAAGCTTTTGGCCCGGACCAGTGTGCTGCAGTACGCAACTTTCCAGTTCTTCGCGGTGAGTGTCTTGCTGGCAATGCCGGTGAAACTGATACTCAGGCTGGGGCTGACAATTAAGTATGTTTGGGTAACTCCCTGGTTCAATATCTGACAGATCGCTTTGATGAGTGCGGAGGAATGATTCTTAGTGGCGGACTCTAGTGAAGCTAATGAGTCGTTGGTAAAGAAGGAGCCGGAGGTGCCGGCGCAGGATCCGATCGTGAGTCGCTCGACGAGCGGCATCATGCTCATCTGCGCCTTGTTGCTCACCGCCTCGCTCGCCTGGTCTCTATACGATGAGGCCTTCGGCCAGCGTCCCTGGAAAGGCATGCAGCAGCAGTTTGTCAGCCGCTACACGAAATACCTGAAGAGCATCAAGACGCAAGCGGGTAAGACTGAGGCGGAAGTCAAAGAGAGTCCGGAATATCAGGCGTTGGAAGCGGAGGCGCAGTCAGCTGAAGAACGGGTCAAACCCGACATTGCTGAGATTGAGCACCGGGTCGTGAAAACCCAAAGCGAGCTCGACGCCGTCACTGAGCCGTTTCAGAATCAGCGCGGCAAGTTGACCGTGATCAACTACAACGTCGAGATCGCCGCCGGCCGCGCCAAAGACAAATATCGAAAGCAGGCTCAGGAGAAGAGAGCGGAGGTGGTAGATGTGGATTTGCCGTCCGCCGAGGATTCTGGGAAAACGATTACGCAGAAAGTGAATTACGATCAGCTTGAAAAGCTCTTCAACGATTTACGAGAGGAAAAGGCGAAACTGCTGGGACAGAAAGCAGAGTTGCTCAAAGAATCTACCGAGCTCAGAAAAAAGCGCGAAGCCTATCTTAAGCATCACATGACCGGGCTGGGCCCCGTCCAAATCGATGGGCTGGTTAAGAAGATGGAGCAGTTTGACTATTCCATTCTGCCGCATCAGATCAGCGTCAATGAGTTTAATATCGTCGACCGTTGCGAAGTTTGCCACGCCGGAATTCGCGAACCGCTCGACCTGCGGGCCGAAGACCTGGCGCCGGGTGGCCCGGGCAAGAAGCCTGACAGTCTGGCGCGTGCGTTCGTGAGTCATCCCAACAGAGAGATACTGCAAATACACACTCCCGATCGGTTTGGTTGCGCTAGTTGCCACTGGGGCAACGGTCGGGCGACGACGAGTGATGAAAAGGGTCACGGCCGTCACAAGTTCTGGCTCTGGCCGATGTTTGAGAAGGAGAATACTGAAGCCGGCTGTCAGCAGTGTCACGCGAAAGACCGCGTCACGCAGGGAGCTGACACGCTGAATCTGGGGCGCGACCTTTTCGCTCAGCGCGGCTGCATGGGCTGTCATCGCTACGAAGGATTCGATCACGAGACAGACGCCTTAGGCGCTGCGCGACAGAGCATCAGCCAACTCGAGGATCAGATTACCGGCAACCAGAAACAAATAAGACTAGACGAAAATCCGTCCGAGGGATCCAGCGACGAAGAAGCGCAAAAGATGCTGGCACAATCGGAGGCGCTGAAGGTAACCAATAGCATTCTGGCGGCTCGTATCGATCAGTTGAATCTGCAGTCGAAGTATTTGATGCAGGACCAGAAGAAGGTTGGACCAAACCTTAAGGACGTGCGCTTGAAGCTCCGCAAGGAATGGGTCCCGGTGTGGCTCTCGAACCCCCAGGGTTTTCGTCCCGGCACCAAGATGCCAACCTTCTGGCGCTTCGCCACGCCTGCTGACAATGGTCTGCCGCCGATGCGCGACAAAGACGGCGAAGAACAGATACAGGCCATAGCCGCGTACCTGTGGCAAGACGGCTTCGATGGCAGACTTCCCCAGCAGCAGCGCGGTGATACGGCGCACGGAAAAGATCTCTTTGAAACGCGAGGTTGTTTGGGTTGTCACTCCATTGGCGACGAGGACAATAAAATTGGCGGGACCTTTGCCGCGAATCTTCAGAAGGTCGGCGAGAAGGCAAACTTCGATTACATAGTCCGCTGGATTCACAATCCGCGTGAGCGCTGGGCTCCTTACTGTCCCAAAGAGAGGCGCGACCTGACGGAAGAAGATTACAAGAAACACAGTCTGCCTTACGTGTTTGACACGGAACTGCACTCGCGCTGCCCAAATGATGGCGCTGAGTTGCAGGTGCAAAACATGACGGTGATGCCGAATTTCCGTTTGTCGGAAACTGACGCGCGCGACATTGCCACCTACCTCTTCTCGCTGTCGTCGCCGCCGCAGTATGACGCCGCCTCGTTCATGGACAGTCCCGAGCTGCGCGAGAAAGGGCACACCCTGATCAAGCAGTACGGTTGCGCCGGCTGTCATGAAATCAAAGGCTTTGAAGACGAGCAGCGCATCGGCAAGGAATTGACGGTTGAAGGTGCGACGCCGATTGAACGTCTGGACTTCGCGCTCCTGACCAAGAAGGCTGAAGAGGGAAGCGATCCGCTCAACTTGCACAAGGAAGAGAAGGAGAAGCCCTGGTATAACCACAAGGGATTCTTCGAACACAAGATTACAGAACCTTCCATTTACGATCAGGGCAAAGAGAAAGATCCGAAAGATCGCCTACGCATGCCGCAGCCATTTCTCACGCCGGAGTGGCGTAATGCTTTAACTACTTTTCTGCTTGGCAGCGTTGGCGCCGAAGGCTCTAATGTCCCGCAGTCGCTTTTCTTTAACCCGCAGGATACCCGCCGGCAGGATATTCAGAATGGCTGGTGGGTAATCAAGAAGTACAACTGCATGGGTTGTCACCAGGTGCAGGTTGGTCAGCGTTCGGTGGTGCAGGATCTGCCCTTCTATCAAACGCCAGAAGGCAAGGACTTGTTACCGCCGCGGTTGAGCAGTGAGGGCGCTCGCGTCGATCCGAGTTGGTTGTTGAAGTTTCTGCATGACCCATCGCTGAGTGGGGAGAAGAATGCCGCCCAAAACGCAGCCATCAACAGCGCGGCGCAAAGCGCCTCGCAGACAACAACGGGCGCGAACGCCAAGCCGGCCGGAGGGCTAAACGGAAATGCGGGCGGGACGCCCGCGCCCCCAGGGGCAACTGGCGGTCATCTGAAAGCTCAGCCTGGACTCGATCGAAATGGTGTGCGCCCATACCTGAAGTTTCGCATGCCGACCTTCAACTTCTCGCCCAATGAACTGCAGACCTTGGTGCGCTTCTTCATGGCCATGTCCGGACAGCAAGAGCCTTATATTAAGGAGCCGCTGCAGCCTTTGAGTGAGCAGGAGAAGCTGGTGGCGCGGCAAATGTTTACTTCCGGCACACCGTGTTTGAAGTGTCATATCACGGGCGAGGCAACACACGATGCGAAAGCAATCGCGCCAAACTTCCTGCTGGCGAGTGAACGGTTGAAGCCCGAATGGACCTTCCGCTGGCTGCTGGATCCGTCGCAAATCAGTCCGGGCACAGCGATGCCTAGCGGACTGTTCAGGAAAGACGGGGAGCGTTGGGTAATCAACCTACCCAATCCGCCCGCGAGTGCGAACGAGTATCATGACGACCACGCACGGTTGTTGGTGCGCTACATGATGCTGCTGAATCCCGACGAGCAGCGGCGATTGCTGGCAACTGCTCCCGTAGCTCCGCCTGCCGCGGCGCCGCCGGCACAAAAAGCGCAAGTAAGGACGAAGAGCCGAGGCGGCGAGACCACCTTGAATAGGGCACGGCGCACGAAGCGTCCGACTCTTGTTGAGAATCGTGGCGTGAGAACTATCGCGCGACCAGCAGGTATGTAGTGATACGGGCCGGAGTGTGGCGGGTCTACTTCCCAACGCTTCCCGTGCTAAAGTCATTCGAAAGTTATTTTGATTTGGAGGAACTGATTATGTTTATGAAGCAGACTAAAGTCTGGCTAGTTCTAACGATTGCTCTATCGCTGCTGGCCTTCGCATCAGCTTGCTCGAAGACCGAGACAACTGAGAGCGGACCAGCCACACCAAAGGCAACCGGCAAGACGCCGCCCAGCGATGGCGGCACGGTGTCAGGAACCATCGCTTACAACGGCGCCGCTCCGGCACCGAAGAAGATTGATACGTCCGCCGACCCGGTATGCGGACAGAAGAACCCAAACCTTTCGACCGAAGATAATGCAGTGACTAACGGCAAGCTCGCCAATGTATTCGTTTACATCAAGGACGGGGCGGCTGCGGACGGTACCAAGGTCGACGGCTATGCCTGGACTGCTCCGAGTGCGCCCGCCGCGCTGGATCAGAATGGTTGTCATTACCGGCCGCACGTTCTCGGTATGATGACCGGTCAGAAGCTAAGTATTACAAACAGCGACCCAACTCAACACAATATCCATCCCACTCCGAAGAACAATCCAGAATGGAATCAGACCCAGCCAAACGGTGCTCCTCCTATTGAGAAGACCTTCGCGCGCTCTGAAGTTTTGATTCCGGTGAAGTGTAACCAGCATCCCTGGATGAAGGCCTACATTGGCGTCTTGAAGCATCCACTCTTTGCGGTGAGCGCCGAAGACGGCAGCTTCACCATCAAGGGTGTGCCTGCCGGGACCTACACCATCGCTGCCTGGCATGAAGGCGGCGCCACGGGAACAGAGAAGACGATGCAGGTGACAGTCGCGGCGAACGGAACCGCTAAAGCTGACTTTGCATTTGGTGAGGCTCCGGTTGCCTCTGGTAACTCTGGTCTCCAGATGATGCCGGCGCTTGACGTTCCCATGATGGGCCGACACTAAGGGTATTTCCGATTGCCGATTTCCGATTGCCGATTTGAATCCAATAATCGGCAATTGGAAATTGGAAATCGGCAACCGCAAATCGGAAATATGAATAAGGGCGTGCATCGTTTCGCGCTGTTGGTAGCCGGCGCGACATTTTTCTTAATCATCGCGGGTGCTCTGGTAACCAGTCACGATGCCGGGCTCGCCACCGCTGACTGGCCCCTGACGGAAGGGCGATTTCTTCCGAAGATTGAAGCTTTGGGAATCCCCGGCGTTAACATGGTCGGTAATCTCTTCTGGGAGCATGGTCACCGCATGGTGGCCACCACAGTTGGTTTGCTGACAATAGGACTAGTTCTTTATTTGTATCGCGGCGAGCTAAGGAAATGGCTGGTCGGCATCGGGTTGCTCTCTCAAGCGCATACCCCTTATCGAGGCGAGCAGCGAAGTTGGGTCCGACGGCTGGGAATGGTAGCTCTCGTCGGAGTAGTTGCCCAGGGACTGCTGGGCGGTCTGACGGTAAAGTTAATGTTGCCGCTGGCCGTTTCTTCGGCACACGCTACCCTGGCCCAACTCTTTTTTTGCACAACCGTCAGCCTGACAGTTTTCACGTCGCGCAGTTGGCTCGAAAGCCGGCCGGCGCTGGCAGAGCAGGGAACTGTGCCGCTGAGATATCTTTGCGTTGCAACAGCGGTCACAATTCTTTTGCAGTTGGTAATTGGCGCGACACTAAGGCATTCGGCCACCTGGGATCAGCCGCTGCCCACCGAACTTCTGTTGACGCATGTGGGCGGCGCCATCGCGGTAGCAATACTCTTGGTAAGCAGTGCGTTTCTAATCCTGCGCCGCCACGGTGATGTGCCCTTTCTGACTCGGCCGGCGAAGATTGCATTGTTGTTATTGGTGGCGCAATTGTCTTTGGGAATCGCGGCCTACGTCACCCGGCTTGCCTCGCCGCACGATCCGCAGCCGTTGAAACCAATGGTGGGATTAACGGTGGCGCATGTGGCCTGTGGCGCGCTGGTGTTTGCCACGATGATAGTTTTGACGTTGCGAGCGTTCAAGGTTTTGCGGCCCAGCGCTTCAGCATTTGAGTTTGCGGCTGCAGGACGTTCATGAAGTGCCGTTTACCAGAATGAATATGGAAGAGTTTGCAATAGATCTTAGTCCTTCAGGCGTTGCCCAGCTCGAGCGGCTCAGCGCGCGCGAGCGGTTCGCTGCCTATCTCGAGCTCACGAAGCCGCGCATTACGTTTTTAATCGTCCTTACTGCCGCCGCTGGATTCGCTTTAGCGTCGCGCGCGAGCATCGATTACTCCGGCCTGGTCCGGGCGATGCTGGGCATTGCGTTGTTGTCGTCAGGAATTGCCACGATCAATCAATACATGGAGCGCGACCTTGACGCTCTTATGAGGCGCACGGCCAACCGGCCACTGCCATCCGGCAAACTCCTGCCGTGGGAAGCGTTGGCTTTTGGTGTTGGCCTGACTGTAGTTGCCGAGGTTTATCTTGCCGTTCTCGTGAACCCCTTGACTGCGCTGCTGGGACTGACAGTCATCGCCGGTTATTTGTTTGGCTATACGCCACTGAAAACGCGGACTTCATTGTCGACCATGGTCGGCGCGTTTCCTGGAGCCGTCCCACCGCTTATCGGCTGGGCAGCAGCGCGTGGCTCGATCGGGATCGAAGCCTGGGTGCTGTTTGCGATTCTGTTTCTCTGGCAGTTTCCCCACTTTCTGGCGATCGCCTGGATGTATCGCGAAGATTACAGCCGCGCGGGAATTCTCATGCTGCCGGTCGTAGAACCTGATGGCCGCGTTACTGCGCAACAAATTGTTGTCTACACCGTGCTCCTGTTGCCGGTAAGTTTGCTGCCGACGGCGCTGGGCATTTCCGGTAAAGTTTATCTCGGCGGCGCGATCGTTTTGGGTTTACTTTTTCTTTACAGCAGTGTGCGCGCGGCATTTTCCAAGTCGAGACAAGAGGCGCGGCGGTTGTTGCTGGCCTCGGTTATCTATTTGCCGCTTCTTTTTATTTTAATGGTTTTGGATCGGTAAAGAGGTAAATAGTGAATAGTGAGTGGTCGACCAATCATTACTTAAGTTTCGATTCTAAGCCGACCGTTCTGACTATTTACTATTCACCATTCACCATTTACTAAGGAGTAACCGATGGGACGAGCTCTGGCGGTTATTATCTGGATCCTGACTCTGGGTTCAGTGAGCCTCTTTTTCGTGAAGAAGTGGTGGTTTCCTGAAGCCATCTCTTCACACGCTGCCGCCCTTGATCGTCAGTTTCTGCTGACCATCATCGTCGTGGGCATCGCCTTCACGGCGGCCCAGATAGGTCTTGGCTATGTGGTCTGGAGGTATCGAGACCGAGGCCCAGGCGATCGCGCCGTCTACACGCACGGCAGCAATCGGCTGGAGGTGGTCTGGACGGTGGTCACTGCCGTAATCTTTATCGGCCTCGCCGTCATGGGCCAGAGCGTGTGGGCGTCGCTCCACTTCAACAAAGCTCCCGCGGGAGCCTTTCAGGTTGAAGTCGTCGCCCAGCAGTTTCAATGGAACTTCCATTACGCCGGCAAAGACGGAGTCTCCGGCCGCACGGATCCAAATCTCATCGACGATTCAGCGCTTAACTATATTGGCCTCGACCAGACCGATCCAAGCGCAAAAGATGATGTAGTGCACAGCGTGATTGCCGTTCCTGAAGGACGGCCGGTCGAGTTGATCCTTCGCTCCCGAGACGTGATTCATAACTTCTGGGTTCCCCAACTCAGGTTTAAGCAGGACCTCGTCCCGGGAATGAATATTCGCGTTCACTTCACGGCCAACCGGGTCGGAAAATATGAACTCGCCTGCGCAGAGCTTTGTGGCCAGTTTCACTTCCGGATGAGGAGTTTCATGCTGGTGCTGCCGGCGGCTGAGCACCAGGCATTGATGGCTCTCCCGCAAGAGGAGTTTCAAACCCGCGTCACCGAGCTACTGGCGAAGTATGAATTGCCCGTTTATCAGCAGTGAAAATAGTCTGGGATTGTTGATTCAGCCCAACCATTAGGAGATTCGAGATGTCAGCTGACAGCCACGAAGCAGTGCATCGTCACGAGGCGCCCACGAGCTTCATTCGTAAGTACATCTTCAGCCTGGATCACAAAGTGATCGGCATCCAGTACATCGTCCTTGCCCTGGTCGCGGTGATAGTGGGCATGACGATGTCGGTGCTGATGCGGCTCAACCTGTCGTGGCCGGGTACGAGTTGGCCCGTCCTCGGAACGCTTTTTCCAACCGGTGCGCCGGGCGGGATCATGAACCCCGACTTTTATCTGTCACTCGTCACCATGCACGGGACGATCATGGTCTTCTTCGTCCTAACGACGGCGCCACAGGGAGGCTTTGGCAATTACTTCCTGCCCATTCAAATCGGCGCGGAAGACATGGCGTTCCCGTTTCTGAACATGATGTCGTTTTGGGTAACGCTGGTAGGGTTCATCGTCATCCTCGCCGCGATCTTTGTTGAGGGTAATAGCACGATTGCCAACTCGGCAGTGGGACTCTGGTTGGGCGGGGGGAGCGGCGCTACCGTCGGCCCGATCGGGGGGTGGACCGGGTATGCGCCCTTAAGCGCCGTCGGCGCCGCAGCCGGCCCGGGCCAGGGCGCGGGCATGAATCTTTGGATTGTCAGCATCGCGATCTTCTGTGTTGGCTCCCTGCTCGGAGCGCTTAACTTCATTACGACGCTGCTCAACATGCGCACGAAGGGCATGACCCTCATGCGCATGCCCTTGACGTGTTGGGCCTGGTTCACAACTGCGGTGCTCGCGTTGTTGTCATTTCCAGTGCTGCTTGGCGGCGGCATATTACTCCTGCTCGATCGCACCGTGGGCACCAGCTTCTTTGTCCCCGGCGGTCTGGTATTCGGCTCGTCGGTGCTGACGTCGCACACCGGCGGCTCGCCCATTCTCTGGCAACATCTATTTTGGTTCTTCGGCCATCCGGAAGTTTACATCGCTATTCTTCCCGGCATGGGCGCGACGTCGCACATTCTTTCCACCTTCGCGCGCAAGCCTGTCTTTGGCTATCGCGCGATGGTATTTGCGATCTTTGCGATCGGGTTGCTCGGGTTCTTCGTCTGGGGCCACCACATGTTCATCAGCGGCATGAGCCCTTACTCGG
>JANMQG010000057.1:0-112241 GCA_031370285.1 Chloracidobacterium sp.
ACATCCTGTTTGGTAGCTTCGCGCCGTTGAGCCTTCATGCGGAAGCGAGTATTCACGAAGAACCCGGTGCGGGAAAACCGCACGCCGGGGTCTGTGCGGGGGCTGTCGGGTAACTGGCAGTCCTACCGCGATCTCCGGGACCAAAGCCTTGCACTCGCGCCTTCGGAAGACGGAAGGTTTGGGTTGAAACCATGGCGTGGTTTCTAATTTGGATCTCGGAGCGGTAAGGCCAAGTCTCGTATCCGGTCTGCGTGAAGAAACCACGCGCCATTTCTGGCAGTGGTCAGCAACCGCGGCTGGCCCTGGGTTGCGGCGATCGCGAGTTGAATGATGCCCTTCTGAGATCGCAGCATGGCAGGCCTGACCCCTGATTCGCTATTTCCCAGTAAGCTTGATAAAGAAGTTGCGTGACACGTGTGCTAGCCTCGCAAGGAGGAAACGAGTTCATTCAATTCTTGAAAGCCAACGGAATTGAATACGACGAGCGATATGTTTGATCAGCCTGCGGAGCAGGCGTCAGCATAGAGCCTGGGGTGGAGCGCAGCGGAACCCCAGGTAAGAAGAACCCAGACGATAATGAGCCCGCGAAGCACAGAAAATTACAGAACCGGGAGCGGCTCGCGCATCATCTGCATCAGAATCGGCGAGGCCAACGTGATGGGATAACCAGCAAAGAATGTGCAACCGGCATCAAGCGCCCCACGCACAATCGCGGTTGACCCGTCAGTGAATTCGCGCATCAACACTCCTTCGAGGCCATGTAATCTGACCAGGGATTACTTGCTACTCTAACTGAATGTGATTCCTGGACAGGCACAGCCAGCAATCGCTCACTCGAGGACGTGAATATTCTTCTCCCGACAAATCTCTTTCAGTATCTTCGGCCAGACGGTGACGCTGACTTCGCCCAGATGCGCTTTGCGCAGTAGCAGCATGAGCGTGCGCGACTGCCCAATGCCGCCGCCGATGCTCAGCGGCACTTCGTTCTTGATGACTGCCTGATGATATGGCAGCTTGAGGAAATCGAGTTGGCCCGTGATCTCCAGTTGCTGTTTAAGTGTCTCAGCGTTGACTCGGATTCCCATCGAACTCAATTCGTGGCGACGGCGAGTTACTGGATTCCAAACCAGAATGTCGCCGTTCAGTCCGTGCATTGAGTTGCCGTTATTCGAAACCGTTTCCGTTACCCAGTCGTCGTAATCCGCCGCCCGCATCTCGTGTGGGTAACCATCCTTGAGTACCCAGCCAATGCCATAGATGAACACCGCCGGATACTCCTGGAGGATTGCCGTCTCACGCGCTTTCCTTGGCAAGTCAGGATATCTTTCGAGTATCTCTTCAGCGTGCAGGAACACGAGCTTGTCAGGCAGCGGTGGATACTTGTCGGTCTTCAATTGCGGAAACAGCCCGTGGATATATTCTTCGGAACCCTTGATGACTTTCCAGATCGACTCGACCGTCTGTCGCAGGTAATTCAAGTTTCGCTGCTCAGCGGTGATTACTTTTTCCCAGTCCCACTGATCGACATAGGCGCTGTGATCGTGATCGAGAAAGTAATCCTTGCGCACCGCGCGCATGTCGGTGATTATGCCCTCACCCCGACGCATGCCAAACTGCTTCAGGGCCACGCGTTTCCATTTTGTTGCCGCCTGAACGACCTGAGCATCAATCGGATTTTGGTCGCGATCGTTCGAGATGTGAAACTCGATGGGCGTGCGAGAGCCGTCGCGATCCAGGTAATCGTTCACGCCGCTTTCCACGTCGACAATCAGTGGAACCTCGACGCGCATCAGTTTCAGTTCGCGACACAGATTGTCCTCGATGTAACGCTTGACGAGCGTGATCGCTTGCTGCGTGTGTTTTGCATCCAGCAGCGAGTTGTAGTCATCGGGCAGTATCCGCGCCAACTCCTCGTAATTTCCAATCCCCGGACCAGCGAGATCCGCGGTCTTGTCCATCTTAGTCATCGTCATCTTTTCACCTCGCAATTGATTTCGAAATCCGATGCCTGCCTTCGCTGCGCTTTGGTAAGAACACGGACGATAAAATGCAATCAGCTGTGTTTTAACTGACAGTTGATTGAAGTGACCAGCCTGCCTTTCCCTCTGTGCATGAGCAACGCTCGTGCCCCTGCTTGCGCCGGTGAATTGCCCGCATGCCGATGAGATTTCTGGTTCAGGGGTTTTCCAGAGTGGGCGCTTTCGCGCAACCCCTGAGAGACTTTTCGCAACACCTCGCTGCCAGCTCGGCCTTTGCCGTGGAAATTATTGGAACCCTCCCGGCACATGCATTGCGCATTTTGAGCGTGTTTCTGCGGCAGCCCGATCGGCTGTCGTAACTGGACTCCGGGGCGCGGGAGACGTCTTCTTCCTGAAATGAAGCCTCTTGGAATGAATCAATGGCACAAGTCGGCAGGGAAAACAAAAGCTTGCCACTATTGAGCGAAAGTGAGATGACGCGTTATGAATACCAACACGTTAACGATTACCGACAACCGCACGGGAAAGCAGTTTGAGCTTCCCATTCAAGATGGAACAATCAAGGCGCTGGACTTGCGGCAGATCAAAGTTTCTGACGATGATTTTGGTTTGATGACCTACGACCCCGCGTTCATGAACACCGCTTCACCGCCATCGCATAGGCGTGCCCTACGCGTATCCGGACAACGATCTAAGCTACGAAGGCAATTTCCTGAACATGATGTTCAAGACGACAGAGTTGAAGTATGAACCAAATCCCGTGCTTGAACGCGCCCTGAGCGTGCTGTTCATTCTGCACGCCGATCACGAGCAGAATTGCAGCACCAATGCGATGCGGAGCATTGGCAGCGCCCACACCGATCCTTTCTCCTCGATGGCGGGAGCTGCGGCGGCGCTGTATGGACCGCTTCATGGCGGCGCTAACGAGATGGTGCTGCGAATGCTCAACGAGATCGGATCGGTCAACAAAGTTCCTGATTACATTAAACGAGTGAAGGCTGGCGAGTTTCGCCTGATGGGATTCGGCCACCGCGTTTACAAGAACTACGATCCGCGCGCTCGGATAATCAAGAAAGTTGCGTACGAAGTCTTTGAGGTGACCGGCAAGGATCCACTGCTTGATATCGCGCTCGAACTCGAACGCATCGCCCTGGAAGACGAATACTTCGTCAAGCGCAAGCTCTATCCAAACGTGGATTTCTATTCGGGAATAATTTACCAGGCGATGCGCTTTCCGGTTGATATGTTTCCGGTGCTCTTCGCAATTCCGCGCACCTCAGGTTGGCTGGCGCAATGGGCCGAGATGCTCGACGATTCCGATCAAAAAATCGCGCGCCCGCGGCAGGTCTATCTGGGCGAGCGATCGCGAGCACATGTGCCGCTGGCACAACGTAACGGTAAGGCCGGCGCTGCGCTCGCATAGCCCGCAGGAGGATGTCGCAAGATGGGTGTTGCACCTGAAATTACTGAGACTGGTTGGCTGGAGACCTCACTTACCGGCCACCAGTTGCTCGATGATCCATTGCTTAATAAAGGCAGCGCCTTCTCCGAGAAAGAGTGCCGCGAACTTGGTCTGCTTGGGCTACTCCCACTGCATTCTTCGACAATTGATGAACAGTTAGCACGAACCTACGAAAATTATCGGCGGAAAGAGAGCGACCTCGAGCGCTATGTCTATCTCAGCGCCTTGCAGGATCGCAACGAGACGCTTTTTTATCGGCTATTGCACGAGCACATTACGGAGATGATGCCGATCATCTATACACCCACAGTCGGCGAGGGTTGCCGTCAATACAGCCATCTGTTTCGCCGGCCCCGTGGCCTCTACGTCTCGTATCCCTATCGGAATGAAATCGCGGCGCTGCTCGACAATGCACCTGCGAAAAACGTGGAAGTAATCGTCGTTACCGACGGCGAGCGCATTTTGGGATTGGGTGATCTCGGCGTCGGTGGCATGGGCATTCCCGTCGGCAAGCTTTCACTCTATACGCTTTGCGCCGGGATTAACCCGGCGACAACTTTGCCTATCTTGTTGGACGTTGGCACCGATAACCAGGAACTGTTGGCTGATCCACTGTATCTCGGCTGGCGCCATGAACGCGTACGCGGTGATGAATATGATCTGTTCATCGAGGCTTTTGTCGAAGCGATCAAGCAGAAGTTTCCCAGAGTCCTGCTACAGTGGGAAGACTTCTCAAAGCACAATGCCCCGAGGATACTCGAGCGCTATCGCGATCGGCTCTGCACTTTCAACGACGACATTCAGGGAACTGGCGCTGTAACTCTTGCCGGTTTGATGGGCGCTACAAAGCTTACGAACACGAAACTTTGCGAACAACGAATAATCATCCTCGGCGCCGGATCGTCTGCGATTGGAATTTCTGATCAGATTGTCGCGGCGATGATCAGCGACCGGGTTAGCGAGGGTGAGGCTCGAGCGGCCTTGTGGTTGGTAGATAGCCGAGGTCTGGTGCACACCGGCCGCACTAACCTCGGGCCGTTCAAGCAGAATTACGCCCAGCCCGTCGAGCGACTGTCCTCCTGGAAGCTGGACAAACCTGACGGTTTCACGTTCCGTGAAGTCGTCAAGAATGTGCGACCCACAATCCTAATCGGCACTTCAGCCCAACCTGGAGCATTCAGCGAAGAAATCGTTCGCGAGATGGCGAAACATGTGGAGCGGCCAGTGATTTTTCCTCTTTCGAACCCCACCTCGAAGAGCGAAGCAACTCCCGTTGACCTTTTTAGATGGACCAACAGGCGCGCCCTGATAGCTACCGGCAGCCCTTTCCCGCCAATCATGAGTGACAGCAGCTCAATTCGGATCGGCCAATGCAACAACTCGTTCATCTTTCCCGGAGTTGGCTTGGGCGTGATTGCATCAGGGGCGCGCCGCGTTACTGACGCAATGTTCGTTTGCGCCGCGCTAGTGTTAAGCGAATTCTCACCTTCATTACATGACCCGGAAGCTCCGCTTTATCCGCCGCTCGAGAGGGTGCGCGAGATCTCACGCAAGGTAGCCATGGCTGTTGGCTTTGAAGCTCAGCGATCCGGCCTGGCCCAAGTGACAAGCGCCGAGGCAATGATGCAAAGCGTCACGAGCAAGATGTGGACACCACACTACCTTCCGCTAAAGCGCTCTTGCGCACCTCGACCAGGTCCGCTTGCGCACAAGCCTTAACACGCAACCGATTAGAGGACTTGTTGAGGTTAAACCTTCACAATTGAAACTGCCGTTACTGTATTCCGGAGTTTTCACGCGGGCGTCGCGGTGCGGGCTGGTGATGCAGTTGACGAAGACTCGGCTGCTTGGGCTTAACGCTCGTCAATCGTCGTAAACCAGGACGACACTTCCCACCGGCGTCAGCTCGCTAAGTTTTTTAGCGGCAAACATGGGAATGCGGATGCAACCATGACTGTCCGGTGCGGTCCGAATCATTGGACTGCCGTGAATGGCGACACCATTGAAGATGTAATTGGGATAGTAAAGCAGCCCCAGCTTGCTTAGGCGCCAACCCAGGATCTTGCGCGTAACAGTGAAAGTCCCACGCGGCGTATGAGCTCGTTGCAGGCGTCCGCCTTCCACATAGAGTTGTTCGTTTCCGGTGCAGACCGGAACAATGTTCGTAGCCTTGCCTTCATCATTAACCATCATCAAAACCTGACGCCTGAGATCGACCTCGATGTGCGGATAGCTGTTATCGCGAGGCTCGGGTCGGCTCGCTAATCGCAAAGCGTCCAGCTCGTGTGGTGTAAGCACACCGTTGCGCTGGCGGCCCTCGATCTTTTGGAACGCAATCAAAGCATGCTTCGATCCACCGTCGAAGACGCCGTCGACCGCACCAGTCCAATAGCCGAGATCGGCCAGGCGCTGCTCGGCTTCGACTATTTCCTCACGTTTCAACTGGCGCTGAGACGACTGCTCTCGATCAGAAGCTTTCGTAAACAGCGAGAATAAAAGGATAAGCAGCAGCGCAAAAAGTAAACGAACGACAAAGTACAACCACTCATGCTCTGAGTGATGGTCTGTCGCAGTCATCTCGCGCATCGCCAAAAGTCCTTCCACCCTCATGGAGCAGCAATCATCATGCCTCCGCGAACGTCCTGATCAACCGCATTTGCGCAAGGTTTTCGTCGAATTGCAGGGCTCGTTTGAGGGCTTTTGCGCACATCGATGCGAACCTTTGCGCGGCTTAAGTAATGTAAACCGATTAGCTGAGTTGTCGAATTTAAGAAGCTATTCCTTCACGATCGAAACTGCGGTTACCTTGTATTCCGGAGTCTTCACATAACGATCGCGGTGAGGGCTAGTGATGCGATTGAGGAAAACTTCGGCGGTGTGGAATGTCGCGAAGAGCTCGCTCGGTCTTACTGTGGAGCTAATCCTGACCGGCATGGTAGCTTCACCAAATCTACTGCGAATGCGAACGCGTTCACCGGTCTTGAGCTGCAACCGCCCGGCATCCTCAGGTGACATGTCTAAGTAATCGCGCGACAGCAATTCTAAATTTGGAGTCCTTCGCGTCATGGTTCCGGCATTGAATTGGTAGAGAGTTCTTCCAGTGTTCAGCAGGAAAGGAAACTCGTCATCGATCGTCTCCGTCGTCGGGCGATATGGAATACGACGAAGCGCAGTTGTTCTGCCAAGAGCAAACGTCTCTGTGTGTAAGGCAGTCGTTCCCCGATCGGTTTCGTCGAAGCAGGGCCACTGTATGCCCTGATTCTCCAGGCGCTCATACGTAATCCCTCTTCCGGCGGGCCAGACGGATCGAATTTCGTTCCAGATCTCTGCGGCTGAAGAGTGGTTGAAAAACTCGCCTTTATCCATTGCGCGCGCGACCGCGCAGATGATCTCCCAATCTGATTTGGACTGGCCCACCGGCGCAATAACTTTACGAACTCGTTGAATGCGGCGCTCGGCATTCATGAACGTGCCGTCTCTTTCAAACGATGAGCAGGCCGGCAGAAACAGTGACGCAAAGCGGGCTGTTTCGTTCATGAACATGTCCTGGACGATAAGCAGGTCGAGCGATTGAATCGCTTGTTCGGTTGACCTGGCGTTTGCGTTAGTAAGCAGAATGTCATAGCCAATAGTCCAGAGCGCTTTTAACTCTCCTGCTGACGCCGCATCCATCATCTCGATCATATTTAGCCCGCGGCTCGTTGGGATTTGCATGCCCCAAACGCTTTCAAACGAGCCTTTCGCATCGCTGATCGAAGCACTGCCTGTGAGAATGCCCGGGTCGCAGCCCATGTGCGCCGCTCCCTGCACATTGTTCTGGCCGCGCAGCGGATTGATGCCCGTGCCCGGCCTGCCGATGTTGCCGGTCAGCAGGGCGAGGTTAATTAGACACATCACGCCTTCAGTGCCCTGCGTGTGTTCGGTGACGCCGAGTCCGTGAAAACAGATCGAAGGTGTTTCCTTTGCGTAAAGGCGCGCCGCTGCGCGAATCAAATCGGCGTTTACAGCACAGGTCGCTGCTACTTTCTCGGGTGTGAAATCCTTTATGAAGCGACGGAACTCATCAAACTCATTAACGCGCTCCCTTATGAACGCCTCGTCGTATAGCCTCTCTTCCAGAATCGTGCAGGCCAGCGCGTTTAGCAATGGAATGTTTGTGCCGGGCCGCGTTCGCAGATGGATCGCCGCATATTGACTGAGTTCAATCGCGCGCGGATCGATAATGATCAGCTTTGCGCCTTTCAAAGCGGCTTGCTTAATACGGGCACCGACAATCGGATGATTCTCGGTCGAGTTCGCGCCGCAAACGAGAATCGTGTGCGCCTTTTCAATGTCGTCATATGAGTTTGTCGCCGCGCCCGCCCCCAGCATCAACTTCATCGCCGCGGCCGTCGGTGTATGGCAGACGCGCGCGCAACAATCAACGTTGTTCGTCCCGATAACCAGGCGAGCGAACTTTTGCGCGAGATAGTTCTCTTCGTTCGTCCCGCGCGCCGAGCCGAGGATTCCGACGCTGTCAGGGCCGTACTCCTTGACGATGCGCTGAAACTTGTTTGCAACGAAGCTTATTGCCTCGTCCCACGAAACGCGTTGCCATTCCGCGTCTCTGCGAATCATTGGCTCGGTGATGCGATCGGCGGCGGAGATGAAGTCGAAAGCATACCGGCCTTTGACACAAAGGTGTCCGCGGCTAACCGGCGCCTCAAGAACTGGTTCAATTGAAACTAACTTTTCTTCCCTTGTCCCGACGTTCATCTCGCATCCGGTTCCGCAATATGGACAGGTTGTCTTGGTCCAAGCTGTCGGCACGCCGCGCGCCAGAATTGATTTATCTTCCAACGCTCCGGTCGGACAAGTGTCGACGCATGCGCCACAGCTCACGCAGGAACTTTCGCGCAGATTCGTTCGCGAATCGGGCACGATTCGCGTCTCGTGTCCTCTGTTAAGCACTTGCCAGACGAATTGTCCCTGCACTTCTTCACAGATGCGCACGCAGCGATAACAGAGAATGCACTGTGACATATCGACATGAATATAGGGGTGAGAGTTGTCATTCAATTCGGCGTGATGCTGTCCGTCAAAGTCAGCTTCGTTCAGGCCGTAGCGCGAGGTGTGCTCATGAAACTCTTTGCCGGGAAAACGACTAAAAGCATCGGCGGGATGATCCTGAGCCAACATGCGCAGCAGCATCGCTCGCTCATGTTCGAGCGCCGGCGTATGCGTAAGAATCACCATCCCTTCAGTCAACGGAGTATTGCAGGAAGTCAAAGGATGTGGCCGGCCCTCAACCTGGACGAGACACATGCGGCAACTGCCAATCGGTTTCAATCTGGAATCGTGACACAGCGTGGGAATATCGATACCGGCAAACAAAGCCGCATCCAGAATGAAGACACCGGCGGCGAATTCGTGAGGGTGGCCGTTAATAGTTGCGCGAATCACTTTGGAACCCAACAGCAATTATGACAGATGCGTTACAGATCCTATACGAGCACTTCGGATTTGCAAATCAACGAGTCGTGGCCACCTTGGTTTCGTTACTGTCATTCACTTGACGTACATCAGCGAATAATCTGAACCTCGCCAGCGTGCCTCGTCCTCGCTGCAACTGCGGCCTTTCAGCATGCCCGGATCACGACCCAGTACAAGAGCCAAAGCCAGAGGCCCGTCAGTGACGACGCTAACCCACCGGAGTTAAGAAGCTAGCAACAAAACACAGGCTTCGGCGCACGAGCCGTGCCATTCGAAGGACATGCCTTTTCGCTCATACAACCAATGGATGGTCCTGGTGATGTGGAATTTTCTGAAGTACCTTGCGGGTTTTTGCTCAGGCCACCGCCGCGCCATCAAGAAATGTCCTCAATTAGCTTGGCTTGCGACTGGTATGAAGCTTGCCCTTTGGGATTTGTTCCAACCGGGGCGCACGATCAGCTCGGTTGATCGGAGAAACACCATGAAATTACTAATAGCTTATGACGGTTCTGAGTGTGCCGAGTCGGCACTTGATGATCTGACCCATGCAGGTTTGCCTGCCAAAGGCGAAGCGCTGGTTATGACAGTCGCGGAAGTTTGGCTGCCGCCGCCACCACCTTCGGCGTACGAGATCGTGCACCTGGCAGTGGACGCGAATGGTCCGCTAGGGCTCGAACGCAAATACATGGCGGGCTCTCAAGCTGTTAAGAACGCCGCTGCGCTGGCAGAAAAAGCGGCGGCACGATTCAAAGCCAACTTTCCGGATTGGAAGGTAAAGCACGAAAGTGTTTGGGGCTCGCCCACCTGGGAGTTATTTTCTAAAGCAGAGGAGTGGAAGGCTGATCTGATCGTAGCCGGTTCCCACGGCCGCACAGCGATGGGCCGCCTCTTCCTCGGCAGCATTTCTCAGTGGCTGCTCAACGAAGCTCGTTGCTCAGTTCGCGTCGCGCGCGGAAAGGTTGATGAGCCGGATTTCCCGGTTCGACTGCTGCTTGGTATCGATGGCTCACGCAATGCCAACGCCGCGCTCGAGCAAATTGCCGCGCGCAATTGGCCGGCGAAGAGTGAAGTGCGCGTGGTTCTTGTCGATCAACCCCTAGAGGTAACTTACGTCGGCGGTGCGGCTGCTCCACTCAGGCGATCAGTTGAGGGTTTTAATAAGAAGACACATCAAAGGTCAGAGAGACTGGTAAAAGCGGCGGCAAAGAGACTGAAAGCTACTGGTCTCCGTACGATGAGTGAGGTTTTAGACGGCGATCCCAAGAGCGTGCTTGTCCGACTCGCTGAAGAATGGCGAGCCGACTGCATCTTTCTCGGCGCTACGGGTTTGAGCAATCGTCTGGAGCGATTCCTGCTCGGCAGCGTCGCCGGCGCCGTAGCAGCGCGCGCTCACTGCTCGGTCGAAATCGTGCGCACGAGAAAACGCAAACGAAAAACGAGTAGTAACGGAAACTAATGATGCGATACTAACGAGCGGGGGTAAACCACCCTTCCTTACCTGAGAGATTTTCACATCGAGTTTGGTTTCCGGTTGAGAGCTTCAACCATGGCGGGAACTCGAAACTTGAATCATCTCTAAGGTCGGGAAGGGTGGTTTACCCCCGCTGATGTTATGAGTTCAAATGAGTCTCAGCCCTCAGCCATGCCGGTGATGCGATCAATGCGGATGCGAAACACAATGCTGTCCGGTGCGTTGGCATCCTCGACGATCAGCGATTCAACCGGGGTCAGCAACGGGAAGTGAGCCAGGAGTTTTCCCAGGATCGATTGGCGGTCGCTGGGAACGCGAATCTCTTCGAAATCGCCGTAGGCAATGGCGCTGCGCCAATTGAAATCATCGCGAATCTCGTCGACCTGAAAGCAAGCGCGTGGATGCGAGCGGAGGGCTTCAAGCTTTCTGCCAGGCAGCGAATGACTATAGATTGAGCCATCCTCAAACAGGAAATTGATCGGTACAATGTAAGGCTCTCCGTTAACTACGCAACCAAGCCGGCCGACCTTGGCGAAGGTCAGCAGCGACCGTGATTCTTCCTCAAGTAGTGCTCTCATACCGGTAAACCTCCGCCTGAAGCAAGGGCAATGTTTGTGCCAAAAAGTTACGCGCAAATTACCGCTGCTGAAGGTCGAAGACAGCGCGGCGTGCGGGTGTGCGCGCACTGGTTGCGCAACCTTACTCAATAAGACGCCCGGCGAGTTTTCGTGAAGGAATCTCCAGGAAATTTGAAATTACCGAGGACGAGTTAGCGGCAGGTGAAGCGTGAACGTTGAGCCTTCGCCTGGCACAGACTTCACTTCAACCCGTCCTCCATGCAGACGAGCGATGCGTCGTACCGCCGGAAGCCCGAGGCCCGTACCGCCCTCGGTCCTCGTGAAGAAGGGGTTGAAGATGCACGCCAGATCTTCCTCATTGATGCCGCGACCGTTGTCGGATATTTCAATCACTGCTTCGTCTGCTGACTCCTCGTCGGTTGTGTTCTCAGCCAGCCGGATGCTGACCACCACCTGGCCTTCACCTTCGACGGCTTCTATAGCATTGATAATAAGGTTGAGCACCGCGTCTTCGATCTGCGCCGCATCAGCGGAGAGCACAATGTCGCCTGCCGGAGGCTCAAACTGGAGACGCACGCGATCATCCCACGTCGCTTTGCCGGTCAGCTGGGCAGCGGCGAGGTTAACAGCCCGCTGCGTCACTTTCGTCAGTGATGTGTGCGCAGGCTTATGGCCACGCGGACGCGCTCGATCCAGCAGGGCGCGCACGGTGGCATCTATTCGCTCCACTTGATGTCGTACGCCTGCCAATGCTTCACGCTCAGGATCGTTAGCGTCGCGTCGCCGGATCAGGATATCGACCGCGCCTTGTATTCCCGCCAGCGGATTCTTGATCTCATGGGCCAGGCCCGCTGCCAGCTCGCCTATGAGCGAAAGCTGCGCCGCGCGTTGCAGCTCAGCAGCGTGTTGTCGAATTTGATCTTCGGCCTGTTTGAGTTGGGTAATGTCGTGGCGAATCGCTACGTACTGGTAGGGCTTCCCCTCCGAATTGAGAAAGGGAACGATGGTCGTATCGACCCAGTAGATAGTCTTGTCGCTGGCGCGGTTTTTTAGTTCGCCTTTCCAAACTTTTCCACTCGCAATCGTCGTCCAAAGATCGCGCATGAAATCTTTCGGATGATAACCGGAGTTTATGATGCGATGATCCTGGCCCAGCAGATCGTCGCGCGAGTATTTTGAGATGCGGCAGAATTCGTCGTTAACGAAATTGATGATGCCGCGCTGGTCGGTAACCGCGACAATCGTCGATTGGTCAAGCGCAAACTTGAGGTCGGCAAGCTCCTTGAGTGATCGCTCAAGAGTTTCAGCGTTCGCAAGGTTCTCCATCAGTCCGCGGATCCGGGAGCGCCGGGGTGTGCCTGCTCCGCCAACTTTTTCAGGCGGTAACGAAGCTGATCGCGTGAGATCGCGAGCAACTCCGCGGCCTTCGTCTGATTGCCTCCGCTGCGTTCAATGGCTTGCCTTACCAATTCCATCTCGACCTCATCCAGCGATATTCCCTCAGCCGGTAAGCGAAAAGCAGATGGCGCACCGGCGACCGTTCGGCCGTCTTCCGCGATTGACTGCCTAATTCCTTCAATCACCGCTCGTGGCACATACTTCATCGTGATCACGTCGCCGTCTTCCAGGATCAAGGCACGCTCGATCACGTTACGCAGTTCGCGAACGTTTCCGGGCCACTCATAACGACGGAATGCCGCAGCCACATCCGGCGCAATTGCGTGAACGCGCTTGCGCAACCGGTTGCCAAACGATTCGATATAGTGGTCGGTGAGTAGCAGGACGTCGTCACCGCGCTCGCGCAGCGAGGGAATGTCGATCTGGATCACCGACAATCGGTAATAAAGATCCAAACGGAATCGGCCTGCTTCACTTTCCGTTTGTAGATCCCGATTTGAAGCCGCGATGACACGCGCATCGAAAGGAATGTCCCTCAGTCCGCCCACGCGGCGGAAAGCGCCTTCCTCCAGGACGCGCAGAAGTTTGGCTTGCAGACTGAGTTCAAGTTCGCCAATCTCATCAAGAAAGAGGGTTCCGCCCTCAGCCTGTTGAAACAAACCCTCCTTGCGAGCTTTCGCATCGGTGAAGGCGCCCTTCTCGTAACCGAAAAGTTCACTTTCGATCAAGGTGCCCGGCAAGGCGGCGCAGTTGATCGCGACGAACGGTCCCTCCGAACGATTTGACTGATAGTGAACCGCCTTGGCAACCAGGTCTTTGCCGGTGCCGGATTCGCCTTGCAACAAGACTGACGACACTTCGCTCTCGGCAACTTTGCGCGCGATCGCCAACATTTCCCTCATCGCCGGCGACTGGCCGATGATTTGATCAAAAGTGAACTGCTGCGCCCGCTCGCGCCGAAACAGGTTGACTTCTTTGCGCAGCCGGCCAGCTTCAATCCCGTTTCGAATTGCAACGTGAAGCTCCTCCAGATTGATGGGCTTGCCGATAAAATCGTAGGCGCCACCGCGCAGGGCCGCGATCGTTTCGTCCACCAACACGTTGGCCGTAATCATGATCACGACGGCATCCGCCTGCCGGTGTCTAATCTTTCGCAGCACCTCCAGGCCCGAGCCGTCGGGCAAGTTGATGTCGAGCAAGACGGCCGCCGGCGGCTCTGCTTCAAAGGCAGCAAGCGCCGCACCGGCAGTTGCTGCCTCAATTGGCTCGAAGCCCCACCCGCGCAGCGCTTCGCCGAGCGACCAGCGAATCATCTTCTCGTCGTCAACGACGAGAATCTTCTGCTTGCAATTCGTCAGAACGGTTTCCTCGCTTTCCAATCGCCGCCCCGTCGGAGTAACTGCGGCGACCTGAATTATAAGAGAATCAGGAGTTTCAACAAACTTGACAGATAGGACGGGCCCGTCGCCAGAGCGTGCCGCCGCAGTTTACTTAGGGATAAAGCCCTTGTGATCTCGTGGCCTGTGGTTGGCCAGGAGAGGACATGTCGCGGGACGCACGACGACGAGATCGGGATGTTCGCGGCGAAACGTCTGCGCGATGTGACAATCCCAACAGACCGGCTGATAAGTTTGCATCGCCTGAGCGACTTTCGAGATCGGAATCGTTGACCATTCAAGCGTCTCTCCGTCCAGGTTCAGCAAGGCCGGTTCGTTATCGGTTAACCCGTTTGTTCCGAACGGTCGCCGGCAATAAACGCACTTCTTACCGCGATACCATTTCATCAGCACACTGCTTACGAGACATTCGGCCGGCGCAACGTCAAGTTGCAGTAGCCGCCACCCCTGCTTATGCGTCTCGTCGGGCTCGAGGTGAGGCCGTCATGACGCGGGCTTTCGCGGGCTCGCTCAGGCCCGCGAGATGTTGCTGAAAAAGTCGCGCCGAAGCGTCGAGAAAATCATACGAGGTGACGATACCGACCAGTTGATTACCCTCCACAACAGGCAGGCACCCGAGGCGCTGTTCGCGCATGATCTTTATCGCTTCCAGCGTCGGAGTCGAGGGTGAAACTGTCACCGGATTGGGCACCATGAGCTCGCGAACTGTAATGGCTTCGATATTCTTCTCACGACCGCCCGCGCTAACCAGACGCAGCAGACTGCGATGAGTTACCAGGCCAACCAGTCGTCCGTCTTCATCTTCAACGGGCACGTGCCTGATGTGCCGCCAGTCCATTAGGCTTGCCGCGAGATCGATCAGATCGTCCGGCTCGACTGTAAACAGATCCGTCGACATGAATTGGCTGACGGTTCGATATCCTTGTTCCCAGTCCACCTCCGCAGATTCCTTGATTGGCGACCAGGTATGAACCGGCTGTCCCTCCTTCTGGCAGGCTAGCATTGTGGCTGTCAGTTGGCGCAGACCAGTGTCCTTCGGACCTGCTTCGTCCATGGCCGCCAGGGATTTTAGGATCCAGCGCGCGCCAGTCTGTCGACTTCGCACGCGCGCTTCGATGATGCCGAGATACTTATCAACATCCGCGGCTCCCACGTTTGCACCTTCCAGTCCCTGGCGAGCCAACGGAAGCAAGTGCTCGAGCACCAGCGACGCCGCCGGATAAACCTGGCCGTCGATCCAGTTGAACTGAGCATCGAGGCCGTGACGCGCGGCGCGGAAAAAGTTTGACTTGGCATCGTCAAAAGCCATTCGTTTGGAAATGTCGACGTACTCTTGCGGTAGCGCCAACATCAATCCGGCAAAAAATGCGGAGTTGGCAATCTCGTCGACAATCGTCGGTCCGGAGGGCAAGGCCCGGTTTTCAATTCGCAGGTGAGCAACGCCGTCCGCAACTCCGTAACACGCCCGGTTCCAGCGCCAGACCGTGCTGTTGTGCATGCGCAGGGCGGACAACATTGGATTTTCGCCACGCGCGAGAACTTGAAATGGATCTTCATCGGGTTGCGTGAGCATGATCGGCCGGAAGCGAGAAATCTGATCGTGGAAGAGCGCGATTACCGAATGTTGCAGCCAACCGTCGCCAAAGCTGACGCGGGTCGGATGACTGCGCGCCAACTGAGGTCGCGATCTGCCATCGGTAGAATGCTGAAACAATGCAACTCGCGTTTCCTGCCACAGTCGATGACCAAACAGAACGGGGGAATTAACGGCAACGGCCAGCAGGGGAGCTGTGATCGCCTGAGCCACATTGTAGTGCGCCGCGAACTCCGCTGGATTTGTTTGAAAGTGGATCTGGAAACTCGTGTTGCACGATTCCATCATGATGTTGTCGTGCGTAATTTGCAGTTCGTCCAGCCCTTTGATGTGAATCGAAAACGGTCCGCCTCGCAGGCGAATTACGCCCCGGTTCAGCTCGTGATAACGAGCAATGGGCGTTAGATTTTCCAGCGTTAGATCTGATTTCTTCAGGGTGGGCAAAATGCCGGATAGCAGCACGTCGGCGCCCAACGTCGCTGCACTCTTGCCGGTGAGCGCAACCAGTTCATCAAGTTCCTGTTCCATTCCCTGAAAACATGCTCCGGTCAGGAGCAGCGGCGTGAGATTAGCTTCGAGATTGAACCGGGCGATCTCGGTAGTAAGTCGAGCGTCAGTTGCATGATTCAGAACTTCGAGAGAAAAAGGCGCTGGTCGGAAGTCGCGATCGATCAGAAACATCTCCTGCTCCGCGCCTATTCTGGCGACGCCGCTTTCGAGACAACCATTGTCCAGCATAAAAGCAAGCGCGCGCAGGTCATCGAGCACGGCCTTCATGAAAGCCTGCCCTTTTTTCTGATCAAACTCTTCGACGTTATGGTCGCCCATGGGTTTGGAGATCGACTTTAATTGCGTCCGCGGCGTGCGTCGCGGCCCCTTCGGTCTGTTCAAGTGTTAACTAACCAACGGCAATTCACATGCCCACTTCGGTTGGCGGTCAAAAGTGGGGAAAAACCCGGATTGCACTCTAGTTTACGCGTTCCACCTGCGAGTTTTCTCTCAACGTGGGGGAATTTTGGCGGGTCGGGTTCGCTTCACTTCACAGCGGCATTCCTGAGCACTCCCGCAGCGTCCCAACCCCGGACGCCGCGGCTACTGCCCTGTCGTTTTCATATCTTTCTTCGGATGGCATTGGACGCACTGGAACATCGAAATGTCTCCCAGGTTCACCGGATGCTGAAACGGCTTGTTTGCTTTGTGGCAGTAGTCGCATTTGTGTTCGTCGGCGAGCCCGCCAAGGTCAACCGGATGTTGGAAGGGTCCGGTCTTTACCGAGGCCGCGGGATTTATTGAATCATAAATCACCGAGTGGCAGACGTTGCAGTCGTTCGTGATGATTTTGCCCGTATTACTGACATGCTCGCCATCGTGACAGCGGAAGCAACCCGAAAAATGCAAGTGGCCGATGTTGTTGGGATGCGTCTGCCAGTCAGTCTTCATCTCCGGGAAAAAGTAAGTTTCAAAGATGCGCTGAACTTCTGTGACGGCGCCTTTTATCAAGGCCTGCTTCTGCGAATAGACGTCGCCGTAATTCGTGCGATAAAAATCGTTGAGACCCTTGTCGATTGCGCTTACGGCTTCAGGAGTCGAAGCGTATTGCCTGCTCAGCACCTCGACGGCTTGTCGTTTGAGATAAGGGAGCGAAGGATCCAACCGGCCTGCAACGAAAGCTTGATCAAGCGCAACATCCGGCGGCAGATAGACGTGCGCTGGGCGGTTATGACAATCGACGCAATCCATTCTGCGCTTATTTGCCTGCGCAATTTGTTCCGCTGACGGTGGCCGGTTGCGATCATGATATTCGGTCACGTTTCCCTTGTGGTCCTTGATTCGCACCCAGGGAATAATCTGGCGCTGGTCATCTACGGAGATGTAGTTTATTTCATTCGCGATGTTCATGTGCCAGTGAATGCCGGTGACCAACCCGGTAGTTGAACTGCCACCGCCGACGTTTATCAGCATGCGCGTTTGGCGCCGGGTGTTCTGCTCGTCGTAGGCGTAGTGATTGAAGACCTTCATTTGGGCACCAAAAAACTTCTCTGGCCAGTGACACTGTTCGCAGGTTTCCTGCGCCGGACGTAGGTTGTGCACCGGCGACTTGATAGGCCTCGAGTACTTATTGAAGGTGACCGAATAAAGCTGATAGGCCCCTGAAAGTTTGGAGCGCACATACCATCCAGCGCCTGGGCCGACATGACAACCAACGCAACCTACGCGCGCGTGGGCGCCCGCCAGGTATGAAGTGCGTTCGGGCTTCATGACGTGACAAGTCTGACCGCAAAAACCTACTGACTCAGTGTATTCGAAGGCGCGATAGCTCCCGAAGGCGCTGGCCGAAATGAAAAGAAAAGTCACCAGCATAAATACGAAGACGGCACGGCGAGAGTGTGGATCATTCAAATCCAATTGAGGATAGGCCGCTATATCTGAAGGCGAAACTCGGTGCCGCCGGCGCCGCTCGCGCAGCCCGCCCACGACGACTACCAACAGTCCAAACATCAGAATCGACGGGAAGATGATGTAGGTCAGAATACCAAGGTAGGGATTCTCACCGCTGGAGCCGATCTCGAGGAGAAACAGCAGCGTTACGCTGGCGAGGCTGGCAGCTACGATCGCTGCTCCGACCAGACTGACGTAGTTGCGCAAAAGAGTTGGAGGTTTCGGGACTGTCTGTTCTGTCTCACCCATGCTGGTTGTCTTCTCTAAGTATGGTTAAGCCCTCCCTGACGGTCGAGCTTTTGACACGGTCGCCACCACATTGTGTCAGAAGCCCGCCCGTAAGCAAGGGCTAATTAAAACACATTCAACCCCGCCCTGCGTCGTCAGGCGGCTTTTCCTCTTTTACTTCGTCTCTCGCTGCGTGTTCTTTCATTTGTTCGTAAGCCAACTCGTGCTCTTCCTTATACCAATCTTCCGACACTCGCCCATCCATTAAAGCAAAGTTAACAGGATAGACGTCAGGATCGAAAATCACATGATAGAAATGCCAGACGATTATAGCCAGCGTCGCCAGCACAGCCTCGTAAAAGTGTATGGCCAGCGCAATGTCCAGCCACCAGCGTGGCAGAAAAACGAAGACACCTAGCTTGAACCAGATCATCAGGCCGGTCAGGCCCATGATAATCGTGCCCCAGACGACGGCCCAGTACTCTGCTTTTTCCGCGTAGCCGAAACGCGCAATCTTAGGTTTCTCTTTTTTGACTCCGAGATAATAAGCAAAATTGCCGACCAGATCTTTGACGTCTTTCCACTGGGGAAACATGTCCTTTACCCACAGTCTTCCTTCCCTGGTTAGGGCCAGATAAAGCAGGTGATAGGTTCCCACCAGAATCATCACCACGGCGGCGATCCGATGAATTATCCGGCGCAGAAATTCGCTACCCAGAAACCAGGCCAGCCATGAATCAGAGTATTGCAAAGCGAAACCGCTCAGGACCAGGACGATAAAGCTGATCAGCAACAGCCAGTGTTGGGCTCTTTGATTCGGGCTCAAGCGAACAATGTTGCGCACCTGACGCCGTTTGGCGATTACCTTCTTGCGCCACACGAGCGCGTTGTGGACCACCATGCCGCCGATCACCAAAAATATTAAGGGCAGGTAGATCAAACGCACGATCCGGGTCCCGAGGACTCCCATGTCATGACTCGCAACTTCAGAAACCAGACCGGAGGTCAGATGGATTTTGCCGTTGGTAAAGTTAGCGCCCGCGCCGACGTGGCACTGTCCACACGTTTGCGGCAGATTGCTCGCGCTAATCATTGAACGCGGATCGGATGAAGGCAGGATGTTATGGAAGCCGTGGCAACTGGCGCAATTGGCGACGACCCTTGATCCCATTTGCGAAGCCAACCCGTGATAGCTGTCCTTGTAACTACTGACGCGTCCGCTCGCTACGCCAAACTCCTGCGTCAGGGCCACTCCTTCATGACACTTCGCGCAAGTGTCAGTCGCGACAGCCGTCGTAGCAGTCGCCGTATTCTGATCGAACGGCATTTTGATGTTGTGAATACCGTGACAGTCGGTGCAAACGGGCGCGCGCGACACACCGCGGGTCACCGCTTGCCCGTGAACGCTCTGAATGAACTCGGCAGCTTCTTTCTGATGGCACTTTCCGCAAGTCGACGGAATGTTGACCTTGGCTATCGATGACTGGGCGTTAGCGGCAGGTTGAATATCGTGACTGTTGTGACAGTCAGTGCAAACGGCCGCGCGGGTGTTGCCGCGGGCCACGGCTTGGGCGTGGACGCTCTCTCGATAAGACAGAAAGGGCCGGTCGCTAATGCCGCTTCCTTGCATCACCGATTTGTCACCGTGGCATTTGCCGCACGTCTCGGCAATCGTGGCTCGATTAATGGTCGAGTTTGGATCGCTGGCCGGCCGGATCGTCGTCGTGTCGCCATTCTTTGTATGGCAATCAAGACAGGTCGCCGCTTTCGCACCGTTATGAATCGCCTGCGCATGAAAACTGCGATCGTAATCAGCATGCGGCGCTGTATGGAACAGTGAACCGGCTAAGTAGGGAAGCGCCTTACCCGGCGCGTGGCAACCCTGACATTGAAGATTTGGCGGTGGGGCAGGAGCATTGGCATTGGGGCCGCCGATGATTCCCCCTTCATTAGGCCGGATGCCGGGCGCAGAAGAGTCTTGATTACCCTGGGCCGCGACGGATTTCAATACGATCAGGCCAAATGCAGACGAGATCAGTACACCGGACAGGATGACGGCGACGGCAAGATTGCGTCTCAGGTATGCGGTTCCTTCAAGCACGGTCACAAAAAAAGCCCGATGCCGTTCCCGCCTTTGCGGGCCTATTGACATCGAGGTACTCCAAATTCAACGGTAGAATCTCGTCGAGATTAAATCGCGGGGACCGCCGCGGCTCGCGCGTCTTGCACGCGAGCCACAGCCCTCGTCCCTCTCGTAGCTTCGCTACTTGATAGACTTCATGTAGTCGACCAGTGCCTTTGCCTGATCGGCATTAATGCCTCTTTCTTCAAAGGCCGGCATATTCGGCGGCTTCTCGGGCTTCTTCCCTTTCAGCACTGCCTGCAAGAGAAAGTCGTCCGCTAGCGTCGCGTCGAATTTCTTCTCGGCCTTGGCGCCATGACACGCAACACACTTTGTTTTATAGGTACCGGCGGCGTCGAACTGATCGTCAACGCTAGCCCGCGCATGCACCGACACCAGCACGAACGTCGCTAACAGCGATGCACCAAATACTGCTACAGCCAGGTTCACCAGGCGCGTAATCGTAAACTTCATTATTGCCTCCACCCTTCTTAAGGAACTTGCGAATGAGGGATTGAAGACTCCCTTCCTTATTGGTGGAGCGCAATGGCCGTGCCGTCTGAATACTGGGGAAAAGCACCTGTTCCAGGTTTTCTGTGCGGTCTTTTGCCCAAACAAACAGGGAATTCCCCCAAAGCAAAGCTCCGTTATGCTGCGGTCTTTTTGTGACACGCCACGCATTTCTTGGACGTTGGCGGAGGCGGAGCCAAATCGGGCCTGGCTTTTACAACTGCGTCGTGACAACTACCGCAACGTCGATGGAACGCCTGCTGATTGGTCAGAATTGTCGGCTCCGCACTGCCCTCAAACTTTAGCTGCGGTATCTCCGGCAGAAGTTTCGGCTTGGTATCCGCGCGCGCATGACAGTCAGTACAGATATCTACTTTGGCGTTCGGATCCTTCTCAAGCAATTCAGCCGTCAACGTAGTTGTGCGGTCCGCCGGCCACGCCGTTTTGAGCGGCGGACATTTCGCAGCTTCAGCCGCAGGCTGCGCCGTGTGGTGGCACTCCACACAGGCGATGGGTTTAGTTCCATCGGCACTGCGATTCTTCGTAAAGTGATCGAGGTGGCGGAACGTGACCTGGCCGAGTTTTGCTTCTTTCGCCAGGATGATTGTCTCAGGAGGTTTCTTGCTGTCCTGCGCGGAGACGTTAGATGTGACCCTCGGCGAACTCGAGACCAGGGCAATCACAAAGATAAAGGCCGCTAATAGAGTAAAAAGTTTCATGGTGCGTTTCCTTCCTTGCACTAGAGATGTTTCGCTTGTAACGAAACTAAGTTTGAGACGCAAGCCAATCAGCTTGCGTTGTATCAATAACGCCATGCAGCGCCGGTGTGGCAACGTTTGCACACCGAAAAGTCGTCGCCGCCGAAAGCTCGCTTACCGTCGTGACAAGACATGCAACTCAGACCGCGGCCGTTCGCGTGATGATTCAACGGTTCGGGCGCGGTCACTTGTCTTCGTTGCGCCATTCCTGCTCTTACCTGGTGACATTCGTTGCAAGTTACTTTCTGATGCTTTGCATGACTAAAGCCGACACGAAATGCCGGCGCGAATTGAGGTGTCCGGGAATAACCGCCCAACTGATGACATGTGCCGCATGAAGAGATATCGCGGCCACCGGACTGGGCGCGGGGAGTGTGACAGCGATAACAGGTTGTGTGAGCGTTGAATCCCGCAGGTATCGATAACGCCACCCCGCCTCGCGCGGGCCGATGACACGTCGCGCAACTAACGCTCTCCATCTTCAGATGCTGCGAGTGATCAAACTTCATGCGAAAGCTCCGCAAACGCGGAAACGATTTCAGCGCTCCCGACTTTACGTCGGTGTGACAGATCGTGCAGATCGGGCTGTCAGAACTCGAGAATTGTTGCGCGTGACATCCGGCGCAAGGCAAGTGGCTGGATGCGCCTGGACGTTTGGGAATTGGTGAATTCGTTTCCCGACGGTGACACAGCAGGCATGGCAGGCGCGAATGATTCCTGCTGCTGTGCTGAAACTTTGAGTAGTCCAAACCCTCGGGAAATTGCATTTGTTCCTGACCGGGTGATGATTCAGTTGGACTACCTATGGACGCTGACGCACGCGAGTTTAATAGAATTAGAGTCATACCCATTAAGATCCCGACGACGACAAATGCGACCACACCTGATCGAAATACCAGGCTCACTAAATTACGTCGCGGCTTTGCCGCCTGATGTGCGGTGGCGGCTTTGCCCCACCGTGCGCGCGTCTTTATTGGTTCCGGGGCTGCGCCCCTCTTTGGGGCGCAGCCCCGAGCATATTTATAGACCGTCCGGAAGGTCAGAGACCTTCCGCACATCGGGCGGCAGAGCCGTGATAATCGTTTGATCAAATCAATCATCAACTTGGTTTCTTGGGTGCTGGCGTCGGGATCGCGCTCAGATGACCCTCCGGTACGCCCACCTTACCAAACACGATATGGCACTTGGTGCAGACGAACGCCGGATCTTTTTTCTTCTGATCGATCTCAAAGTTCAAAGCGCCGCCATCGTCAGTCGTGGCCGTGATATGACATCCCTCCGCGCCACCACACGACCGCACCGGCACCTTCAGGGTCTTCAGATCGAGAGTATTGAACGTCGCTACGTTGTGACAACCCGTGCAGTTCAGAGCCGGATGCTCTCCGCCTTCATGTCGGAAAGCGCCAGCTGAGCTGCGCCTGCCCCATCTTGCCAGCATCATCCCGTCGGTGATTCCCATGTCCTTAGCCAGCTTCGGATCGAAATCGACTCTTAAGCCAGACTCCAGCGACAGAAGTTTATGACAAGTGTTGCAGTCCTTTGGCTCCGGCGTAATTCCAGAATCCGCATTGTGACAAGTGAAGCAGATCGTGTGACTGTTCGGAATAGTTTTAAAGCTGCCTTTCTTCAGCCAGAATGCGTCGCCCAGGTTCTTCGGTGCCTTCGTTACATATTCTTCGCTCGAATCGCCCTGTGGCTGATACGTCGCGTGGCAAACCGGGCAGCTCTTTGGTGGTCCGTCATTTTTCTTTTCCTGGAGCGACACCGTCACCAACCAACCACTGTCTTTTCTCAAAGCCGGCGAGTTGAAACCAACTACATCGAGATGCTTGTCATGCGGAAATCCTACGCCGAATTCCGAAACGAACTCTCGTCGCTTCTTCGTCGGATCGGTAACGTCGCCGAGGCTCGGAAAGAGATATCGACTGGTATCTCGAGGGCTGTTCTTGACGTGACAGTTTGAGCAAATAACCGGCGCTGGTCTTTCGCGCGCAAAGAATTGTTGGCGATGACAATTCAAACAGGAAGCGTGATCGGGAAAATCGCTGACATCGGGAAACGCCTCATCGCCGGTGCGTACTTCCTTCCAATTTTTCGCGGGAACTTTGTGACAGGAGTTACATTCGAGCTTTTGTGTAACCGCGTGCGTTTGATGAGAAAACTTTGCGTAGTCAACGCGCGGCTTCTTCGGCGCGGCGACCTTCTTCTGTGGCTGCTGAGATTGTGAACGCCGCTGTGGATCAGCTCTGCCCGTTTCCGCCCCGTTCGCGAACTGGAAGAGAATTGAGAGCGTCGCCATTACGACGAAGGCAAACGCTACCAATCTTTCTTTGCGAAATAGCACTCGATTCATTTAGCTCAAAGCCGCGTCGCGGCGAAATATTTATAGTTACGTTTACTACAAAGTTCCTAAAGCTCCGTCAGGAGCGCGATGTTTCTGCCGCTCATAAATGGGCAGGGATTGATGGAGTGGTTCGGGCTATAAACATTTCGTGCCTACGGCACTTCGGAATCCAATATCCATCGAAGTCCTTATTGCTATTCTGTGGTCGCTTGCCTGCTCTCGATCTGCCTGAGTTTTAGATAAACCAGTCCTGCCAAAAACAGAATGAACACCAGCGAAACGGCGAGCCCTTCACGTCTGAACCGTCGTTCTGCCAGCGCTGCCGTCCCCGCTTCATAGCCTTTCGCCGAGACTTCCAGGCCCGGTCCGATGACTTTATCAACTTCAGCGGTCGATGAAGAATGAATCAGCACCCGCGCATGCGTCAACGCATCGACGGCACCCTTCAATTCAAACTTCGGTTTGCTAACCTCCATTCCAGCTCGCTCCGCCCGATTCAGAATCTCATTTGATTTGTCGAGGCTCGCGATCAGTTTATCGATTTGTGAACGCATCTGACCGGCGGCAACAAACCCCTTATCGCCAGGGGTGTGACAGCTGATGCACAGCGCGCCCTGCGTCGTCCCGATTAACTGATCGTTCGGCTTATTGATCGCGTGGTTGCCATGGCAGGTGATGCACTCGCCAAGCTCCTTTTGATCGAATGCTGCTTTGTGCGGGCTGGTCTGGAACAACTCCGCCTGGCGCGCATGGCATTGGCCGCAGACGTTCGCGACCGAAGCGATGCCAGGTGGCGCGGCGCCATGATTGCCATGACAGTCATTGCAAGTTGGCGCCGACAGGTCCTGCTTCACGTACAGAGCCTCGGCGTGGACGCTCGTTTTGTACTTTTCATACTGATCGCTGGGAATTCCGAGGCCGCGCATGTAATCAGCACTGCCGTGACACTTCGAGCAGGTCTCGGCAACGTTGGACGGATAGACAGATGACAATGGATCGTTGATCGCTCTGATGCCATGCACGCTGTGACAACTGATGCAAGTCGCAGCCCGCGTCTCTCCGGCCTTGAGTAGCTTGCCGTGAACGCTCGTATAGTATTCGCGTTCCTGATCGACGCGCAGGGAAGGGTTAAATTTCTTCATCAAGCTTGCATCGCTATGGCACTTGCCGCAGTAGGCCGGAATGTCGAGCGCCTTTGGCTTTCCGAGATAACCCTTTCTGGGATCCTTCGCCCCTTCCTTAGTGTCCGCGTTGGGGTCGCCACCGTGACAATCATTGCACGACAGGCCGCGAGTTCGATGAATGTCATCATCGAAAAGCTTTGCGGGCGCGCTCAGTCTCGGATCGTCGAGCTTTGCGTGGCACTCAATACAGGAACTTTTCTTTTGCGCGGCGGCCGTAGTGAACAGCAGCAAGATAGTTAGTACTGGAAGAGCACACGCGAACGCTCGTGGCACGCCGAGCACAGGCACAACCCTACTTATTTGCGCTGCGGCGGCTGCCGGCGCGAGTCGACCGATCCGGCCATTTAGTAGCCCAAGGTTCATAGCGGCGTCACGTCACATACCCGACGATTGTCATAACGACGATGAAAAGAAGTGCCAGCACGCCTAACAAATTGAAGATCAATCTGCGCCGGCGATTGTCTGACCGGTCCACGAAAGGCACGATAAACAAAAGCAGCGCCACGATATTGAAGGCCATAATGCCGAGCACTTCACCATCCATCCCAAGGATCTTCGCGGGCAGCCACTTCAGTGTTTGGAACATGAAGAGGAAGTACCATTCAGGCTTGATACCCGCAGGCGCCGACGCGAACGCATCTGCCTTCTCGCCCAATTCCCAGGGGAACAACGCGGCCAGCGCGGCCAGCACGCCGATCGCCAAAATCCAGCCGATGAGATCGCGCAGTATAAAATTGGGCACGAACTTCATCTTCTTCACCGGCTGTCCCAATAGCTTAGGCGGCACGCTCATGCCATGCATTTGCACCATTAGAACGTGAATGGCGATGAAGACCGTCGCGGTCGCGGGCAGGACGGCAACGTGAAACCCGAAGAAGCGTGTCAGCGTCGCCCCAGTCACATCGTCGCCGCCGCGCAGAAATCTAAGAATGGGCCGACCAACGACGGGAACGACTCCGGCGATCTCGGTGCCGACCTTGGTCGCAAAAAACGCCAGCTTGTTCCAGGGCAGCAGATACCCGCTGAATCCGAAACAGATGACGATGAAGAGCAGGAATACACCGCTCACCCAGGTGATTTCGCGCGGCGGGTAATACGCGCGCAGGAAAAAGACGCTGAACATGTGAATGAACAGCGTCGCAATCATCAAATTCGCGGACCAGCTATGAATCGATCGAATCAGCCAGCCGAACTTAACTTCGGTAATGATGAATTGGACGCTCTCAAACGCGCTTTCCGAACTGGGACGGTAATACAGCAGCAACAGGATCCCGGTCACCACCTGTACGGTGAACAGAAACAACGTCATGCCGCCGAAGTAGTACCAGATCGAATGGCGATGCAGCGGGACTTCCTTCTTCCTGGCTATGGCGACGAGCGTGCTGATAGACAGGCGCTCATCGAACCAGGCTATTAAGGATTGTATCCTCACGGCTGCTCACGATCTGGTAACAACGATATCATCGCCACGCGTGTTGACTTTGTATTCTTCCAAAGGACGTGGTGGCGGTCCACCGATATTTTTCCCGTTCAGGTTGTATTGTCCGTTGTGGCAGGCACACCAAATCTGTTTAGTATCAGGCCGATATTGAACGATGCACTCCAGGTGCGTGCACACGGCCGAAAACGCTTTCAGTTCACCGGCCGGCGTGCGAAGAACGATGCCTGGCTTGTTCCCAAACTTGAAGATCTTTCCAGAGTTGGTCGGAATCTCGCTGAGTTTCGCCGCTACCACAGAGTTTTCCGCCGATTCAATAATCTGGGGCGGCTGCATGAACTTGAAAATTGGATAGAAGATCGCGCCCAGCGTCGCGAACGCGCTGGTCCCAAGCAGATAATCGAGGAATCGTCGTCTGGTCGGTTTCAGCGCGTGTTTGGGATCAGTTGATTTGTCCCCGAAGATGTTTTGCAACGATGTCTCCCCCGGATCTGAAGAGTCGTTCGGTAGGCCTTGAGACTCTAGTCCGTGAGTGCTAGTTCGTTGGCCAAATCTGACAAACCAATCTCCAGCTATGGCCCTCGCCTTAGCCGGAGATTGGCGTCCTTGCAGCCCTCAGGTAAGTGATCGATTACTCCTTACGGCCAAAATAAAAACGCAACGACGTGTACGGGAGATGCGCGTGATAATTCTGTGGCCGGGGGCCGACCAGCGCGCTTTCGTTGTAGTTATAATACTGATACCCAAGATTCCAATCGAGTCGGCGGTTGATCTTTATCGCGAGCCGAGCTTCCGGCGACTGAAAGTTCATCGGATAAGAGTTAATCAGAGTGCCGGGTGTCCCGGTTGGATCCGCACGACGGCTACCCTGGCCGTTGTCCTGACTCAAGCGATAAGCAGCGTACAGCGTCACGCGGGGAGCGAGCTGAGCCGTCGTATCGATGTAGAAGAAATTGTTTCTCATGAAGTACAGGCTATGACCCAGTGGATGTCTGACGCTGTTGTAGAAGTAGTCGACCACAGCGTCGCTGTTTGCCCAGTTGTAGTTGTAGCCGGTGCTAATTGAGAAGCGGGAAGTCGCGGCCCAGTCGATCGCTGAAGTGAATACTCGTGACTTAGTGGTCACGCCGAAGTCTTGTATTGAGACGCCGGCTATCTCCGAAGGATTAGCGTTGTTCCTGGTGATGACCGCGAGGTTGAAAGAGAGATTCTTACTCGGCGAATACCGGCTCTTGGCTCGAATGTTCGTGTAATTGTAATTTCCGATACGCGTGAAGAAGTTGTCCGCCGTACCGCGTTCGGCGTCGAAGTAGATGCTCCAATTCTTTACCGGTCGCGCCTTGAAGCCGCCGAAGAACGCCTTCGTGTGATTGGTGCTCAATTCGTCTACGGGCGTAACCGGCAACGGAGCATTGGTATTGAGGGCAAACCCGGTGAGGAAATGTTCGGTGCGGCGGCTCGCGTAGCGGTAGCCGAAGTGTAGCGCGTAGCGAGCATTGAACTGGTAGTCACCTTCGAGGGTGTTCTGATACTTGCGGTACTTGATGATCCTGTTGGCGTTCAAATTGTTGAAGCTTATCGTGTCGGTTCTCAGAGTTGCGCCCGCGCCTCGCGTTACAGAGAAGAAATCGCTAAACACCGCGGTGCCGTCGATCGTGAAATCTTCAACCCGAAACGTATCTGAAATTCGCAGTTTGTCCGTTGCCAGCAGAGTCACCCCAATATCTCCAAGGGTGTTTGGGCGCTTGGTATTTCCTACGATGTTGTACTGACCGAGATTGAGAGTGTTGGGTGTAGCGGGAAGGGGGCCTGGAGGAAATCCAGTAATTCTCGGGTTCCAGTTTCTGCCGGTAAAGCTTTCGATTAAGGCAAAGGTGTTGGTGGCCTTGCTGTAGACAATGCGCCCCGTGATATCCAGCCTCTTTGCCACCAGCGTGTGCGCGCTGAACCGCGTGTAGTCAACGTTACCACGAACCGGTTCGTTGCGATTGAAACTTGTCAGGCTGGCGGCCGCAGGGTTCAGGTTTATCCCCGGTGTGACGCCCAGATTAATAAGACTATCGTCGGTGAAACGACGATGACCCTGCAGGAAAGAAAAATCAATCGGTCCCACCTGGCCATCAGCCCCGACGCGGTAGTCGGTGGCTCGCGAACTAAGCTGGGAGCGGAGACTAAACTCGTTTCCACCAAGGTGGTAGTTTGTGAAAGCCGGGCCACCATATCTCTCAGGTGAAAAGCCGAGACTGAATCTGATCGTTCTGTTCTTTGGCAGTATCGTGAGGTCGAAATCTCCCATCTCCGTGTTTGTGTTGTAACCGTGCAGACCAGTTACTGGATTGGGAGCAACACTGAAACTCGCCGGTGAAAATACCCAGTTCGGGTTCGCCAGGTTATTGAGAAACCTGAAATACTTGAAACGCCGATAGGTGGCATCAAAGCGATACAACTCCGGCTTCTCAGCGTTGATTCGCAGGTTACTGTAAGGATCGGCGCCCCAGCCGGTAGAAGTCACCAGCAGCGTGTCAAATACAGTGCCCTTACCTTCTTTTGCTCTCACCAAAAAGCTGGAGTCAAAGAGCCGCGGTCCGGCCTTGTAGTTTAGGTCGCTGCGATACTTGTTGTGGTCGCCATAGACTCCCACACCGCGATAGCCAACCTCTATGCTGGATGTGATGGTGTAGTTACCAGCATCTTCGCCGGCTTCTGTCGGAGTACTTTGCGGCTTGGCCTCAGCTTTTTTTGGCATAGGTGATGGTGATGGTTGCTGAGCGTTTACCACTCCCAACATTAGCGAAAGTCCGAGCGCGAGTTGCGCTAGACTCCGCAGGACGTTAGTAACGTTGTTCTTCATCGGTCCGACTCCTTCATAGGTACGACCCCTCAGCGCTGGTTCCGCGAGCGTGCTTATCGGAAAAAGACTGGGCTCGAATGCGACCCGTGAATCTTCACGTGACAAGCTGTGCAATTGGCGTATTGCGCGTTCTGGTTATGTTGCGGACCACCTGGCTCAATAGCTCCGACGTCATGCGCCACGCTGTGGCAAGTCAGGCAGAGTTGGTTGACCGCGCTAAATCTCAACAACCGCGGATTAGCTGAGCCATGCGGTGTATGACAGGCCACACAGCCTTCGGTCTTCACCGGGGCATGTTCATAAGTAAACGGACCTTGCTTATCCGCGTGGCATTTAATGCAAGTAGCATCGCCGCCGGTGGCCAATCTCGTTTGTTTGAGTTCAAAGCCGCCATGCGGGTTATGACAGTCACTGCAACGCATCGCCCCTTCCATGACCTTATGATGGAACGGCATGGAAAACGCGGATTTGACCTCGCTATGGCAACCCAGGCAAAGCTGCGGGTCGCTCACTTTCAACATTTTGATTGTCGAGACGCCCGGCTTTTCGGCATTTACCGCGGTTACCCGTGTGATCGAGCCGGGCAGGTTCTTATCGGTTGCGACCATGTGTGGCGAGTGGCAATCAGTGCAGCCGACGTCGTTGCGCCAGTGCTCGCCGCGGCGGAAGTTATTATGCTCTTCCTTACCAGCGTGGCACGCCAGACAGGTCTCAGCAGTTTCTTTCGGCGATTTATTCTTAAAGGAAATGATCTTAGCTGCGTCGCCCTCGGCGATGTGGTTCTTGCCCGGGCCATGGCAGGATTCGCAACCAGTCACTTTCCCCTTCCAACTGCCAATCGTCGCAAGCTGGGAATGCGAAGTGTGCGAGTAAGCCTTGAACTGATCTTCGTGGCAGTCCTTGCAAGTGTCGCTGCCGACGTAGTTATCATCCACGGGTTTAGCGCCCTTGGGCGTGTCGGGGTTCGAGGAGGGAACGGATTTCGATAAAGAAGTCGATCCCACCCACAATAGAGCTGCCAGGGCGCACCCGGCAACGCTTAGCATTTTAATGGCTTTTAACCGGACCATGGTTTTGTTCTCCGGAAGCTCAAACTCTGATATCTACCGCACTTTGCTTAACACAAGTATCAGAGGAATACCATATCAATCCCGCCCTAGAGAAGTTGAGGCTCGGGCCTTGTGCAGCTAGAGCGGATTGTCTTCAATCAACTTCAACAACTCGGAATAGAGTCCCTTACGGTCGTGATTAAACCGCCACTCGCTCTCTTTCATGTGAAAATAGAACGTGCGATTGGGAACCCCGTTAAATTTTTGCAGGCGCTGCTGCACAAAGTTCCAAAAGTTCTCGACGCTCTTCGCGCCCTCGGTCGCCCTTCCGTGATCCACTACAAAAGGCCGCGGATTTTCCGCATCTACGAGCGCGTCGTAACCATGCCAACCGTTGACCGGCATACTATGGGTATCAACGCGGCCGCGAATGATTGCTCGCAGGATTGGCTTTCTACAGTCAGGCACAGCGGCGGTAAAGATCTTGCCGCGATCGCCGATGAGCCCAAACACCGGCGTCCAATATGAGCCGCCATTGCGACACCGGCCGCAGAGACAACGAGTGCATGAGAGCGCCTCATCATGTTGAGCCTCTGGTGTCGCCAGTGGCGATTCGCGTTCGCAGGTCTCGGCAATCCGCTGGCGCAGTTTCAGGAAAATGCTGGTGACGCTTTTGCGAGTCAAGCCAGTCAGGTTGGCAGCCTCGGTGGCAGACAAGTCTGCGGCAAAATAGCGCACGACTTCGCAGAATTTTGCTTCAGGAATTCTTGAACGCCGGTAGTATCGCTTCTCTCGTGGCATGTTCGTTAGGCCCAGACCTTCGGCTGCCGCCCTGGCCGAGGCTGTTCAGTTTCTTTAGCAGTCACCTGCTTCTCAGATCCCCCTTGTCAACTTGTCCTTGGCAAGCCTTGTGCCGATGTTCACAAAGCGATTTGAAGTTGTCGCGCTCTCTAATGGATGCGAGTTGCGGGCTTTCTCGCAGCGCTATGCGTAACTTTCCACAAAGGACTTTCAAAAAACCTGCGACAATCCTCTGTCGGATAACGAACATGAACTGAAGATCACCTTTCCAGTTAACACTGTTTAGCCGAATACCGATGGCCATCTGTGCGCAAACGCACATAAAAAGCAAAAGGCGCAGAGGTACAGCGAAAATTCCTAGTTAAGCTAATCAGGTCTCTTAATCGCGATATCTGCGTGTGGGAGGACTTATCCCAGCGACGCAGCGCTTTCGATCATGCCGCGCAAGCTGACCTGCCCAGTGTAGTTGCCGAAGAGCATTCGGCCCGGAGTTGCGCACCAGGTTTGGCGAGCGCTCTGCCAGAGCGTCGGCAAATCGATTGAGTATTGGGGTATCGCCTGCGGCCAGCGATTGATGACCGTGTCCAGGGGCGCACCTCGTAGGCCGAGAATCTCGCTTAGTTCTTTCTCAACCGCGGCGTTGATCGCTTCGTCACTGGCGTCGACCCATTGCCGGTCGGTCGATCCGCCCATCATTATCGTGAATGAGGCCCAGCGCGATTCATCCGTAACTCTACCTGCGAAGGCACTGGAACTGAAAAGAATACCAAGGCAATGTCGCTTCTCGCTCGCCGGAATGAGAACGCCAACGCCATTGACTGGTTTCGCAAGACACTTTCGTTCGACGAACGCCGTCACTGAAACAAGCGGTGTGTACTTCACTTCTCGCAGCCGCGCGGCTAACCCTGGAAAGTCCTTTACGAATAACTCCGCGGCTTTGTAGGCCGGCGCCGCGAGCACAATATTCGGGGAGTCCGGAATCTCCGTGACACTAACACCCTTTTTGAATGCGCTTCCGAGCCGCTGCTCAAGATGATTTTCGAGTCTCGCGGCCAGGTCGCCCAAGCCATGTTTGGGAGCGACCATCAGGGCGCGTTCTTTCTTCGAAGAAGAGCCTTTGAAAGATTTCTTGAGCATCGTCCCGAGCAAAGTGCTGCCCTTCGGAACCAGCAGCTTCGGAAAAGCAGCAACGACTCCCACCTCAGCGGGTTGTACTCCGTAAATGCCTCTGACAAATGGCGTCAGGAGATATTCAACGCTCGCGGCGCCAAGGTGTCGCTGGCCCCACGTCAGCAGATCTAAAGCTTCAGCGTGATTTGTGGCTCGCGAGAGCGCCGCATGGCCAAGCGCGCTCGCTGCCTCTCCGATGGTCAGCGGAAACTTTCTCAGCTTGCCCTCGCGTAACACATATCGCGCTTTGGATTCTTTGCTTACCTCTACCAGTTCAACGCCAAGCTCGCTACAGAGATTTCTTACCGCAGTCGAGGCGAGCAGCGAATTAGCCGCAGCCTCGGCAATCCCATATTTCGTGTGGCAGGTTCGCAACAGTCCACCGGCGCGCGCTTTTTCTTCGAGCAGCGTAACGCGATAGCCAGCTCGCTCGAGGGCATAAGCCGCCAGCATGCCGGCAATACCCGCGCCGACAATCGTGACCTCGCGACTGCTATTGTCGAGTGTGCCGATCATACGCAGGCCTCCTGCACCAGCGAGTGCAACACCCGCGGGAATTCCGGGTCGCCGTTGAAACAGCGAGCGCGGTAGTAGTGCGTGATTCCATGCCGTCTGGCAACGTCTGCATAAAGCTGGTCCAATTCGAAGAGAGTTTCAATATGGTCGCTGACAAAGCTAATCGGCACGACCACCACCCGCTTGGCACCGCCACGGCCAAGGCGCTTCAATTCGTCTTCAAGGTAAGGCTGTAGCCACGGGATTTTTCCGTTGCGTGACTGAAACGCCAGGGTCCATGAATGCTTGAAGCCGCGCGTGATGGCAGCGATCGTTCGCTCAATATGCCTCGGATAAGGGTCGCCGAGCTTCACGATTTTCATCGGCAGCGAATGGGCCGAGAACACAACATGAATGGGTTCATTGGAGCCGTTGCGCTCCGATTCTGCGGACCTGACCGCTTCATCGACACTACGGCGCAGGAGTTTTGCGTAGTCTGGGTGGTCGGCCCAGTTGCTCACCTCGCGAACGCTTGGCTGCCAATGCAGGCGTTGCATTGCCATCCTGACTTCGGTGAAACACGTGCCGGTTGTCGTCGTCGAGAACTGCGGAAAAAGAGGCAAGAGCACCAGCTGCTCCGCGCCCCAGTCTTGCAGCAGCAGCAGCGCTTCTTCGATTGATGGCTCGGAACTACGCATTCCCATTTCCACGCGGATCGAATTCCTGGGCAACAGCTCGCGCAGTCCTTCTGCTTGAATTGCTGTCCACTTGAGCTGCGGTGAGCCGCCACCGATCGACCGGTAACTCCTGATCGACGACGGCCCTTTGACCATTGCGATCATGAAAGCCAGGAGCTGCCGAAACGGAGTCGGGACCCCCACCAGTACGGCGGGATTAGCAAATAACCGATACAGAAACGGCTTGACGTCCGACAGGGTCCAGGGTCCACCGAAGTTGAGTAATAGGATTCCTGTTTTCATCTTGTTTTGTCCAACCTTGTTTGTCCGATAAACTTCAGTTTGTGGTTGACCCGAAATTCCCTTCTAGCAGCCTGGAAACCCACATGATTGACAAACTGAAGTTTGTCGGACATTCCTAGATGGTGCGACTAAACAATTGCGTCGCCGGCGCCTTGCGTGCAAGGCGCGCGTCAAAAGCCATGCAGATGTTACGCAAGAAAGCCCGCCCTTCGTCGGTGACCTCGCAGCGGTTGCGCGAAAGGCGCGCGAGCCCGTCGCGCCTGGGTTCGTCAAGTTTCTCCGGCACTGCGTCGAGGTATGGAACGTAAAGCTCCGGACTGTCCCAACGTGTTTCAAACCGCGTCATCAGATTCAGAATGTGGCGACGCAGAATTTGGTCTTCCTCGTCTAGTTGATGTCCGCGAAAGATCGGAATCTCGCCCTTCTCGATTCGCTCTTCATACGCCTCGATTGATTTTTCGTTTTGCACAAAGACGTCCCACGAATCACTGATCGAGGAAACGCCGAGGCCAATCAAAGGCGACACAAAGCGTGATGTATAGCCCATGAAATTTCGATGTAGGGTCCCATCCACCGAAGCCTGCCAAAGCGAATCGGACTTCAGGGCAAAGTGATCCATGCCGATTTCGACATAGCCCGCCTGTTCCAGCATCGTCCGGCCAAGCTCGTACAGGCCGCGCTTCTGCTCACCCGATGGCAGATCCGCTTCAGTGAAGTGACGTTGACCGGGCTTGACCCAGGGCACGTGCGCATAGCCATAAAAGGCGATACGCTCCGGCTTGAGCCTTAACACAGCCTCGATCGTTTGTTTGACGCCGGAGAGATTTTGGAAAGGCAGGCCGTAAATCAGATCGTAATTGATGCTCTGGAATCCGGCGGCGCGCGCTTGCTCGCTGACCGTCCGCACCTGTTCCTCAGATTGAACGCGATTTACCGCTAACTGCACTCGCGGGTCGAAATCCTGAATCCCAAGACTCAAACGCTGGAAACCAAGTCGACCGAGCACTGCGAGTTGATCAGGCCGCGTCACCCTCGGGTCGGATTCAATTGAGAATTCTGCGTCGGGAGTCTGCCTGACGTGCTCCAGGATACCGCTTAGGAGTTCATCCAGTTCGCCGGCAGTGAGAAACGTCGGTGTCCCCCCACCGAGGTGCAATTCGCTCAGAGGAATGGGTCCGGAGTGCCCAAGTTTTTGTCGATATAACTCCCATTCCTTGAGCACTGTCTTGACGTAAGCTCCGCCGACAGTAGTGCTGCAGGTGATGCGCGAGTTGCAGCCGCAATAGGTGCACAGCGATTGGCAGAAGGGTACGTGCACGTAAATCGCCGCGCCGGTGCCGCCTAACTCGGCCAAGTGCAGACTCCGTCGCGTACTCTCAAGCCAGGCTGCCAGAGTCGGTTCGGCGTCCCAATATAGAATCGTAGGATAGCTTGTATAGCGCGGTCCGGGTACATCGTATTTTCTAAGTAGTTCCGACGCTGTTGCAATCACTGTCATGTCACCCTGAGACTGATTCGCTTCGGTCATTTTAAGTCTATCGAAAGTGGTCGGCTAAACATGCGCTCACTCGTGAGGGGCCCGAAGGAGCAACGTGTGTGCCGGGTAGCAAACTGAAGCATTATTGGGAAACCCAGGTTCGCAACCTGCGCAATATGACCGACACATTGCGCAGAATTTCGCAAGAGGAGGAGTCCGCCCATCCGACGCGCGGGTATTCTCCTGGAAGAATCACCGACAACTTGAAGATTGTCACTATTGACCGAACGGCCTTTGAGTTGCTCTGATGAGTGGCGTGAAAGTGAAAACCATTTTCATTTTGACATAAAGATCAGGGAAATCCTTCGGAACCTTTTTAGGGATTGATATTCAAAATATGGGACGACTCACAGCAATCACAAAGCGAATAGGCAGGGCGGTGCGGGCATCGATGTCGCTTGCAACCCTGCCTCATGGTGCGGCGGCGCGCGTCGTTGGCGTAGACGGTTCTGGAGCTGCGACCCTGCGGCTGATAGAGATGGGGATCGTGCCCGGAGCTGCTATACGCGTGGTCAAAGCGGCGCCTCTCGGAGATCCGATCCAGGTTTGCCTGAGGAATCATCATCTCGCCCTACGCCGCACCGACGCGGAAAGAATCTCCGTCGTCATAGACGGCTAGTGCTTCCCGAGAGTTTTCGGTTCTCTATGAGTGCGATTTTGCAATCGGACCAAAATGCAGTGTCGGCCGTGCGCGGTTTGGCGCGGCCGCTGTCTGTTGCCATCGCGGGAAATCCAAATGCGGGTAAGACGAGCCTTTTCAATTCGCTCACGGGACTCCGGCAGAAAGTTGCAAATTACCCTGGCGTCACCGTCGAGAGCAAGACTGGATTGTGGGTCCTCGATCCACACCTGCCCGCCGCTCGCATAATCGATCTGCCTGGCTTGTATAGCCTTGATGCAACTTCTCTGGACGAGCAAATCGCGCGCGATGTCATGCTCGGGCGCGCGCCGGCAGTAGCCGATCCGGACGTTATCGTCGTCGTAGTGGACGCGACTAACCTGGTGCGCAATCTCTATCTCGTGACGCAACTCCTCGAGACAGGGCGGCGGCTCGTTGTGGCGCTGACCATGATCGATCTGGCTGAGCGCGCCAAACTCGAAATCGATACGGCCCGGTTGAGTGAAGCGCTCGGGGTCGCGGTTGTGCCGGTTGTGGCGAAACAGCGTCGGGGAATCGACCAGCTTGGGCAGGCTCTCCTGCAAGCAGTCGAAAAAAGTGCCCCGGGTCCGAGTTGGCATTTTTCGCCAGAGGTAGAAGCGCAGTTGGCGCTACTATCCGAGGACGAGCCCGCTCGGCGTTATTCGGTAATGCGTGAACTATTTTCTGACGCGCAACCGAAAAACATCGACCAGCGTACAGCACTCGAACAGTCACGCCAACAGCTTGAGCAGGCCGATCCAAATTGGCGGCAGCAACCGCTAATCGCGCGCTACGAGTGGATCGAAAGAGTCGTTAACCAATCCTTACATTTCGGCGGTGACGGTCGCCTTAGCAGCACCGAACGGATCGACGCCGTGATGACTCACAAGATCGCCGGCCCTTTGATTCTGCTCCTGGTAATGCTGCTGGTGTTTCAGTCAATCTTTTCGTGGGCAAACCTGCCCATGAACTTAATTGATCACGTTTTCAGCGCCCTGGGTGACGGCGTCCGCGGCCAGCTGCCGGCCGGAATACTCACGGACCTGCTGGTCGATGGCGTGATCGCTGGAGTAGGCGGTGTACTGGTCTTCCTGCCGCAGATTCTATTGCTCTTCTTCTTCATCTCGATTCTTGAAGACAGCGGTTACATGGCGCGGGCGGCTTTTTTGATGGATCGATTAATGCGGATCGTCGGTTTGAACGGTAAGGCGTTCATGCCGCTGCTGAGCAGTTTTGCGTGCGCGGTTCCGGGGATCATGGCGACGCGAACGATCGAGAGCCCCAAAGACAGAATTGCGACGATCATGATTGCGCCATTCATGAGCTGTTCGGCGCGCCTGCCGGTGTACACGTTGATGATCGCCGCCTGCTTTTCGGATCGAAAGATTCTCGGGGTCATCTCGGCTGGCGTGGTAATCATCCTGGCGATGTATCTGCTCGGCGTTTTGGTGGCCATCCTCGTTGCCTGGATCTTAAAAGCGACACTCTTGAATGCTCCAGCGCCGCCCTTTGTAATGGAGCTACCACCTTATCGCGTTCCTCAGTTTGCAAATGTTGCTCACGCGATGTTTGAGCGCGCTGGGTTGTTTGTGAAGCGCGCGGGCACGGTGATTCTGGCGATTTCGATACTGCTATGGGCGCTGGTTGCGTTTCCGCGTCGTCCCGCCAGCACCCCCTCCGAGCAGGTGCAGCGCAGCTTCGCCGGTCAAGCGGGCCGCGCGATCGAGCCGGTAATTACCCCCCTTGGCTTTGACTGGAAGATCGGCGTGGGTCTGATTTCTTCTTTTGCGGCGCGCGAAACTATCGTCTCAACGTTGAGCATTGTTTACAACATTGGGGATGATGCAAAGGGACAGTCCGGATCTCTCGTCGATGCACTGCGCAAGGCAAAGCGAGCTGACGGATCTCCCGCCTGGACGCCACTTGTTGCGCTTTCGTTGATGGTATTTTTCGTGCTCGCGTGCCAGTGCATGTCTACACTGGCGGTAGTCAGGCGCGAGACCAACTCGTGGCGCTGGCCGCTATTCATGATTGGCTACATGCTGGTGCTCGCTTATGTTGGCTCGCTGATAACTTATCAAGGCGGACGGCTGCTGGGCTTCAGTTAACGTTTCGAACGGTTGGAAGCAATGTACTGGCAATCAATCATAGTTGCACTCTTAGTGCTGGCTGCTTTTGTATACGTCGGGCGGCGTGGCTGGGTGCGGCTGCAGTCTTTGGTCAGGACGAAAGGACGACTGACTTCTTCATGCGCCAGCGCTTGCGGTGGGTGTGCCAACGGCAAAGAAATTCCGAACCGAACGGTTCATTACCAATCCTTGCGACTCACGAAGCCTTCCGCTGAGGCAGGCCTGCGATTCATTCGCTCGCAGCATGAGCCAAACTCAAAAGCGCCGCGACAAACAACGCGTTCCAAACGCGCAGAAAATTCATGATGAAAAGTTAGTCAGCCGGCTATCGAGGGATCCCAAACGCTCATACACTTCACTCGAACCGCTTCAGGATAGCTCTGAATCCGGTTGATCACCTGACCGGAGATCTTATCGACCGTGGAGATCAGCAGGGCTTCAACCGCGGACCGTTGTTCAGTTGAGAGCGAAGCGAGCCTGCGGCGGTGACGGATTATTTCAGACCGCGCTATGTCATGTAGGTGAAGTCGAACCTCGCCAAATTCTCGCCCGCTCTCTGTCTCTTCCCCAAGGTCGTAAGCAAACATGAAGCAGCTCCTGATTTTGGATGCCCGGGCTGAAAACGCTTTTTCCCCAAGCCTGAACTCGCCGCGAGTTGTGCAAAGTTGATACCAAAGCATTTGCGCGGTGGATTCACAACACTCTACTGCCTGCGACGCAGATGATGGAGCTAATGAGGCCCAATTCACTGCGCGCTTTCTCGCAAGACTTTGCGGAAGTTTCCGCAAAAGTCTGAGGGGAGAAGCAGGGAAACGCGCTGGATTGCTCCTAAGCCTTCGCAATGCGATCCGGCATGCGTGTTGCTCCAGCAGCAATCGGGAACCCAAAGCTCGAGCGAAGGGAGCAGCGGCTTGCTGCTCAGAATGCAGAGCAGGGAGAAATGGAGGTTCGATACCGTGGCTAAAGATGATCGAGACATTCTCGAACTGCTCAAGGAAGAACTGGCTTTCCTGGAGCAAGGTGGTTACGGACGCTCAGTCCGCACACCGTGGTTACCAAAGTCGGCCTTCCAGGACTCCCTGACCTGCATTAACTATGGTTATCCCTATCGCGCGCATCCCTGCAGCGAGTGCCACCTGATTGATTTTGTTGACGAGAAGCATCACGGCGAACAGGTTCCCTGCCATTACATTCCCTTGAATGAGGCTGGCGAAACCATCGAAGACCTTGAAGCTCAGGACAATCAGGCAAAATTGGAACGCACTCTCAAGGAATGGATGCGAGCCAAGATCGCGGAGATTGAGAAAGCGCGAGCGAAGGAGACGGTGAGTCTGTAAGCGAGAATTAGTGGAGGTGTAGCATGACGAAGGTCGTCGATGTAGTCGCTGCCCTCGCGGTGATGACGGGCCTGTTTTTCGGGGTTCGGTTTTTCAGTCGAGCCTATTTCCGCTACCGAGACTCTAGAATAATCATCTGCCCGGAAACCAACGAGCAGGCTCTGGTAGAGGTTGATGCTGTACATGCAGCGTTGACGTCGGCCTGGGGCCAACCGGATATTCGCTTACGCAACTGCTGGCGGTGGCCGCTGAACGAAAACTGCGGTCAGGAATGCCTGACGCAACTCGACGTGGCTTCGCCAGACCGTCTCGTTAGGGGAGTCCTGATGAGGTGGGCGGAGATTGAGGAAGCGCGAGCGAAGCAGACGGTGAGTCTGTAGGCGAGAATCAGAGGAGGTGTTGCATGACGAACGTCGTCTATGTGATCGCTGCTCTCGCGGTGATGACGGGCCTGTTTTTCGGGGTTCGTTATTTTATCCGTGCTTATTGCCGCTACCGAGACTCTAGAATAATCATCTGCCCGGACAGCAAGGAACAGGCGATGGTTGAGGTTGATGCCGTACACGCGGCATTGACTTCGGTTCTGGGCCAACCGGATATTCGCTTACGCAACTGCTGGCGGTGGCCGCTGAACGAAAACTGCGGTCAGGAATGCCTGACGCAACTCGACGTGGCTTCACCAGAGTGCCTGGTTCGCGGAGTACTGATGAGGTGGTACGACCTCAAGCAGTGCGTCTATTGCGGCAAGCCGTTCGAACAGATTCAGTGGGCGGATCACAAACCCGGTCTGCAGAGTCCGGACGGAAAGCTGGTTGAATGGAGCAAAGTTCCGATTGAGACTATTCAGACGGTCATGACTACATATAGTCCGGTCTGCTGGGATTGCTATCTCGCCCAGTCGTTTCTTCGCGATAATCCAGACTTGGTCGTCTATCGCCCGTGGCGAGAGGGAATCCACCGAGCGGGCCCGTGATGGAGCGCGCAGCCACCGGTTTGCGCGCCCGGGCAAGGGGCCCGCGCGGCTTCGAATTATTTTCGATCTTTTACAAAGGGTGCAATTTCTCAAAGAAAGGAGATGAATTATGACACCCGATACTTTTCTAACCCCCACGAAGAACTTCAAGAACCTGATGGCGGATCCGTTCCGGCTCTTAAATCGTCCGGCACGACTGTTCGAAGAACCATTCGCCATGTTTCGTCCCTTCCTGCCGACGGAAGAGAACTGGCAGATGACCGCCTGGACTCCGCTGTGTGACATCTACGAGACGGACAAAGAGTTGGTGCTCAAGCTCGAACTGCCCGAGATCAAGAAGGACGACGTGCACATCACTCTTGAGAACAATGTGCTGACGCTGAAAGGCGAGCGCAGATTCGAGGAGAAGACGGAGCACGAAAACTATCATCGCGTGGAGCGTCGTTACGGTGAATTCCTGCGCAGCTTCACTCTCCCAACCTTCGTTGATGCGAGCAAGATCGATGCGGGATTCAAGGATGGCGTCCTAACGGTGACGATGCCAAAATTCGAGGAAGCAAGACCGAAACAGATAAGCGTCAAGGTCCATTAATCCATTTGGGGGCTAACTCGCCTCTGCCGCGAGTTGTCTCCGCGCAGCCGCAGGCGATTTCTCAAGGAGTCGCCTGCGGCTTTTATTGTTGGCCGCCGCGCGTACTGACGTTGGCAACTGAAAATGCTCCGTCGCTACCAGACCGTGATTTAGGGTCTGATATTTGCAACCAACACCAACGACTCGGGCCATTATGCGCACTACCGCTGGGCTGCGGACAAGTTTGGGGAACATTACACAAAACGATCGTCGACTTCTGGGTGAGATTACACAGCGATGAGCAACAACTCCGTCACGATAGATGGTAACGAAGCGGCGGCGCATGTCGCCTACAAGACGAATGAGGTGATCGCGATCTATCCGATTACGCCGTCGTCGAACATGGGTGAATCCGCCGACGCCTGGGCGGCGAAGAATGAAAAGAACATCTGGGGCATGACGCCGATCGTGCGCGAGATGCAATCCGAAGGCGGCGCCGCAGGAACGGTCCATGGGGCGCTGCAGACAGGCGCGCTAACCACAACCTTCACCGCGAGCCAGGGATTGCTGCTGATGATCCCCAACATGTTCAAGATTGCCGGCGAACAAACCAGCACTGTATTCCACATAGCCGCGCGTTCGGTAGCAACGCACGCGCTTTCGATCTTCGGTGATCACAGCGATGTGATGGCCACGCGATCGACCGGCTGGGCTATGTTGTTTGCCAACTCGGTCCAGGAGGTCATGGATTTTGCGCTGATCGCTCAGGCGAGCACGCTGCGGTCACGTGTTCCCTTCCTGCATGTGTTCGACGGATTTCGCACGTCACACGAAGTAATGAAGATTGAAAAGCTCTCTGATGACGAAATCGGCGCCATGATTGACGACGAGCTCGTGCAAGCGCACCGCTTGCGCGCGCTCACGCCCGATCATCCAGTGATGCGCGGCACGGCACAAAATCCTGACGTTTTCTTTCAGTCACGCGAACGCGCCAATTCTTTCTACCTCGAGACACCGGCAATTGTTGAGGGCGTCATGGACAAACTGGCTACGCTCACCGGCCGGCGGTATCGACTGTTTGATTATGTCGGCGCCCCTGACGCCGAGCGAGTGATAGTCATGATGGGTTCGGGCTGCGAAGCTGCTGAAGAAACTGTGACGGCGTTAAGTGCTCGTGGCGAAAAAGTCGGGCTCATTAAGGTCAGATTGTTCCGGCCATTTTCGGTTGATCACCTGCTCGCCGCGTTGCCAGTCTCAGTTCGGGCAATCGCGGTATTGGATCGCACCAAGGAGCCGGGCAGCGCGGGCGAGCCGCTTTATCAGGACGTCGTCACGGCAATCAGCGAAGGCATGATGAATGGCAACACGCGCTGGGCAAAGATGCCGCGCATCATCGGCGGTCGTTACGGATTGGGTTCGAAGGAATTCACGCCGGCGATGGTCAAGGCGGTCTTCGATGAGATGACAAAGCCCGCCTCGAAGAACCACTTCTGCGTTGGTATCAAGGACGACGTCACTTTCAGCAGCCTGGCGGTCGATTCTAAATTCACTGTCGAACCCGGCGGACAGGTGCGCGCGATGTTCTGGGGTCTGGGCGCTGATGGCACGGTTAGCGCAAACAAGAATTCAATCAAGATTATCGGCGAAGAGACTGCGAATTATGCACAGGGCTACTTTGTCTACGACTCAAAGAAATCGGGCGCCATGACAGTCTCCCACCTGCGCTTTGGCCAGCAGCCGATCAAGAGCACCTACCTTATTCAGAGCGCAAACTTCATTGCCGTTCATGACTTTAACTTCCTGAATCGTTACCAAATTCTCGATCCTGCTGAAGAAGGTGCGACGTTGCTCTTGAACAGCCCCTACGACGCTCCGGAAGTTTGGGGGCATTTGGCACGCTCGGTCCAGGAAACGATTATCCGGAAGAGGATTAAGGTTTATTCAATCAATGCTTTCGCGGTCGCGAAAGAGAGACAGCTCGGCAATCGCATCAACACGATCATGCAGACGTGCTTCTTTGCGATTAGTGGCGTATTGCCGCGCCAGGAGTCGATTGAGAAGATCAAGGAATCAATCAAGAAGACCTACGGCAAACGCGGTGATGCGGTTGTGCTCCAAAATTTCGCGGCAGTAGACGCCGCGCTGGCTCATCTTCACGAAGTGAAGATACCTGAGCAGGCGAGCAGTGCTTTTGATTTGCAATCCGCCGTCGCGCGGGAAGCCCCGCAATTTGTGCGAGAGGTGACGGCCGAAATGATGGCCGGACGGGGCGACCTGCTGCCGGTCAGCGCCTTCCCGGTCGATGGCACCTATCCCGTCGGCACAGCGCAGTGGGAGAAGCGCAACATCGCGCAGGAAGTCCCGGTGTGGGAACCGGATCTGTGCATCGAGTGTGGTAAATGCGTTTTAGTTTGTCCGCATGCGACGATTCGCGCCAAGGTTTGTCATGAGTCTGATCTCGAAAATGCACCGGTGGGTTTCAAACGCATGCCCGCGAAATGGCGCGAGCTACCCGATCAGCTCTACACAATTCAGGTGGCAGTTGAAGATTGCACCGGTTGCCGGCTTTGTGTTGAAGTCTGTCCAGCGAAAGACAAGAGCAACGTTTCTCGCAAGGCCCTCAATATGCAACCGCAGCTGCCGCTGCGTGACAGCGAGCGGGTCAACTGGGATTACTTCCTCAAGCTTCCCGAAATTCACAAGCACGGAACGTTAAATTTCAGTTCAGTAAAGAACGTTCAATTGCTGCAACCGCTGTTCGAGTTTTCTGGCGCTTGTTCCGGTTGCGGTGAGACGCCGTACATCAAATTGTTGACACAACTCTTCGGCGACCGCGCAGTTATCGCCAATGCAACTGGCTGTTCAAGCATCTACGGCGGCAATCTACCGACCACGCCCTATACGACTAACAGCGAAGGGCGCGGACCTGCCTGGAGCAATTCACTGTTCGAAGACAATGCTGAGTTTGGTCTCGGCATGCGGCTCGCGCTCGATCACCAGGGTGCTTACGCCAGGCACCTGGTCGAGCGATTACGCAATAGCATCGGCGAAGACATAGCAGAGGGCCTGCTCAATACGGATCAGTCAGCAGAAACAGGAATTGCTGCCGAACGTCAGTTGGTCGGTGAGCTGAAGGAAAAACTGAAAGATATCGAAGGCGTGGAGTCTCGTGACCTATTCAACGTCGCCGACTCGCTCGTGAGTAAGAGCGTTTGGATCGTTGGCGGAGACGGTTGGGCATATGACATCGGCTACGGTGGACTGGATCACGTGCTGGCGAGCGGGCAAGACGTCAATATTCTGGTGCTCGACACCGAGGTCTATTCAAACACTGGCGGCCAGGCGTCAAAGGCGACGCCGCTGGGCGCAGTGGCGAAGTTCGCAGCCGGCGGCAAGCCGACTGCAAAGAAGGACTTGGGAATCACCGCCATGCGCTACGGAGACGTATACGTTGCGCAAGTCGCCATGGGCGCAAACGACACCCACACAGTCAAAGCGTTTATCGAAGCCGAAGCGCATCACGGCCCATCACTGATCATTGCTTACAGCCAATGTATTGCGCACGGCATCGATATGGCGCTTGGCATGCGTCAACAGAAGCTGGCAGTTGATTCCGGCCACTGGCCGCTCTTTCGTTACGATCCGAAGCTCGCAGCTGAGAACAAGAATCCTTTTCAGCTCGATTCACATGATCCGAAAATTCCTTTGCAAGACTATATCTACACCGAGGGTCGCTACCGCATGTTGAAACAGAGCGATCCCGAGGTAGCGAAGTTTCTCCTCGGCCAGGCGCAGAAGTCAGCGGATCGCCGGTGGCAACAATACAAGCAGATGGCGGAGAGGACGCGATGAAAGTTTCGAGTTTCGAGTCTCAAGTTTCAAGTTTCAAGTTCGCCAATTCAAATGAGCCCCAACTGCGATGCTAAAAGAACGCTTAGCGTGAAATCCGGAACTTGAAACTTGAAACTTGAAACTCGAAACTTAACCTGAGGTTCGACTATGACCCTAACTACAAACTATCTCGGCCTGGTGCTGAAGAATCCCATCGTTGTCTCGTCGTGCCCTTTGTCACACACCGTCGATAGCATTCGCCGCCTCGAAGACGCCGGCGCCAGCGCGGTGGTGATGTATTCGCTGTTTGAGGAACAGATCACCTTCGACAGTCTATTGCTTGACCAATATCTCCGCAGCGGCACGAACAGCTTCGCGGAATCACTCAGTTATTTTCCGGAGATGGACAACTACAACACGGGACCGGACGAATACATGAATTTGATCCGGCGCGCGAAAGAGGCCGTCGATATTCCGATCATCGGCAGCCTCAACGGCGTCTCCGCCGGAGGCTGGACCAATTACGCCGGGCTGATCGAAGCCGCCGGCGTGGACGCGCTGGAGCTTAACGTCTACTACGTTCCGACGAGCCTGGATCTGACCGGCCAGGAAGTTGAGAATATTTATCTGGACATGCTGCGCCAGGTGATGGCATCGGTGAAGATTCCAATTGCGATGAAGCTAAGCCCGTTCTTCAGTTCTACCGCAAATATGGCGCAGCGGTTGGTCGGGGAAGGAGCTAGCGGACTTGTATTGTTCAATCGTTTCTATCAGCCGGACTTGAATTTGGAAACACTCGAAGTCGCGCCACGTTTGGTGCTCAGCAACTCGGACGAATTGCGTTTGCCACTGCGTTGGGTCGCGATTCTTTATGGACGCGTGCTTGCCGATTTGGCGATTACCAGCGGCGTGCACACTGCGGAAGATGTCTTGAAAGGGCTAATGGCGGGGGCCAAAGTAACGATGATGGCTTCCGAGTTACTGCAGCGCGGCGTGCGCCGTATAAAAGAGACGGTGAATGAAATTGAGAGCTGGATGGACGAACACGAATACGAGTCCATAGCGCAGATGATCGGCAGCATGAGCCAAATACATTGCGCCGAGCCGGCCGCTTTTGAACGCGCTAACTACATGAAAACCCTCGATTCTTACCGGCCGATTAACTAGGTTTGAAGTTCCCGCACATGAGTCGCCGTCATCAATGCATAGCACGTAGGGGCTAGTTGGGTGATCGTTGGTCATAACAGTCAATCAAGATAGTCTTTGATCTTTGGCCCGGCCTCAAATCGATTGCGTGAGACTGAGGTTCGGGTACGTTACAAGAGAAAAGTGAAGGTGTTTTAGACGCCAATCGTTTCCAATTGCATGTGCTTAAGCGTCTCCGCGGACACGCGCTTGGAAAGATGCGTCCATAGCCCCAGATGATCGGCTGCATGAGCCGGCAACATTGCGCTGAGCTAGCCGCATTTGAGCGCGCTAACTACATGAAAACCTTCGATTCTTACCGGCCCGATTAACTAGATCGAATTGAAGCGAGCGAAGTCCTGGGCCATAACGACCTGGACGAAACAGCCACCGTTGCCGGTGGCTCATTGGTGGAGCAGACGAGGGTCGAACTCCTGGCCTCCGCATTGGAACGCGGCAAAGTAGGACGTACGGCAAGGGAGGCTTCCCGGTCACTTCAGCCTGCGGAATTCTGCGCATGAGTTCGGCATATTTCGCAGTGAATCACGGTTGATCGTCCGAGAACAAGCCTTCTAACGCTGGCACAAACGTTGCTGCCCACCTCCTGTAGGCCATCAGTGCTTACTGCCCGCAACGGCGCGCCTGCTGTCTCGTAACTACACCAGCGGGATCAGTCTGCAGGGAATGATCGCGAGCGCGGCTGGCCCTGAATTAGTAGGACGCCAGTAGCGTCCAATCGAGACGCAATTTCGAAGGGAGCAGTTCGAAGTGGAGAAAATCAAAGCCATCGATTTCATGTATTACGTGGCCACGAGCGAGTTCATGGAGCAGTGGGACCGCGCCAAGGAAGGGGAGTTGGTCTGCCGGATGGAGAAGGCGATCGGCGGGTTGCCGCGATTTACTTCCATCGCAGAGATGCTGCGGCAGATGGACGACGCCGGAGTCGAAAAAGTCTTTATCACGCAGTGTAAGATGTGGTCTTACTGGCGCAAGTGGATGTACATGGACACCAAACTCGAAGACGTGCTCCAGTACACCGAAGCCCATCCCGATCGATTTGTCGGACTCGCCGGTTACAACCCGTTTCGCATTAAAGAGAGCCTGACCGAAATCGAACTCGCCGTTACCAAACACGGCTTCAAAGGCGTCTATGTCCACATCTATGGATTCGACATTCCCTTGAACGACGCGAAGATGTATCCGCTGTTCGCCAAATGCGTCGAGCTCGATGTGCCGGTGTCAATGCAGGTAGGCCACGTGCTCGAGGCCAGTCCCAGCGATGGCGCGCGGCCGATGTTCCTGGATCGCATCGCCTGCGATTTTCCTGATTTGAAAATGATTGGCGCGCACACCGGCTGGCCCTGGGTCGATGAACTGCTCTCAGTTTGTTACAAGTGGGAGAACATCTGGTTTGGGGTCGATGCGTGGCTGCCAAAATACCTCTCACCGCAAATCATCCAGTTTATTAATAGCCGAATGGGTCGCGATCGTTGTATCTGGGGAACGAATGGTCTGCCGTGGCAAGAGAGCCTCCAGCAGCTTTGCGATTTGGGACTGAAAGAAGAAGTGCAAAGAAAACTTCTGCGCGAGAACGCGATCGAGTTATTCAAGTTGGAGCCAAAAGATCGGGCTGATGACATTTCGACCAGCCTCGAAGAGGCGGCATTTAGTAGCACCGTCCGTGAGGGCGGGGTTGCAGCCAGACGGGAAATGCTCTGAGGCTTCGAAGGGCCGGCACCGAACCAATAGATGAGCCTTAATTTCAATGACGAGACAGTAATCGTAACCGGGGGTGCGCGGGGCATTGGCCGCGCCGTCGTCCAGGCTTTTGCCGCAGCGGGCGCTGATGTTGTCATCGGCGACCTGCGTCTGGAAGATGCCAGCCAAACGGCGATGGAGATCAGCGAGAGCAGTGGCCAGCGAGTGGTCGCGGTTCAGACCGACGTGACCAAACGTGAAGATATCGACAGGCTGCGCGACGAGACACTGCGCATCTTTGGCAAGATCGATGTGCTGGTCAATTGCGCCGGCTGGGATCGCTTGCTGCCGTTTCTCAAGACGACGTCGGAACTCTGGCAGAAGGTGCTGAACGTCAACTTCCTGAGCGTGGTCAATATGTGCCACGCAATTCTGCCGCACATGGTTGAGCGCAAGCAGGGTGCAATCGTCAACATCAGTTCAGACACGGGGCGAGTCGGGTCTTTTGGCGAAGCTCTTTATGCCAGCTCGAAGGCCGCCATCAATGCCTTTTCGAAAACCATCGCGCGCGAACATGCTCGCGACCATATCCGGGTGAACGTGGTTTCACCCGGGCTGTGCGAAACGCCTTTGATTGAAGAGATGCGACACGACGACGAATTCACGGCGAAGATTCTCGGCTCGATCGTTAACTTCATTCCGATGAAACGCCTGGGTGAGCCGGAGGAGATTGCGCCCCTGGTTGTGTTTCTGGCTTCTGATTCGGCCAGTTACATCACCGGCCAGGTCTTCAGTATTAACGGCGGGCTGAACATGGTTGGGTGACAAACACTTCGAATGACCGAACCAATCTTTCACGAATGGCAAAACAGATCGCTCGACGATGCCATCTACGAATGCCGCGAGCTGTTTGAAGACACGACTTTTCCCACTGTGAAGCGTTGGCGCGAACGTGGCGGGAGAATAGTGGGCCATTTCCAGGTTAACTTTCCCGAAGAGATCGTTCATGCCGCTGGTCTCTTGCCGTTCAAAGTTCGTGGCGCGCCCATCGAAGCAGTCCAGGCAGACTCACGCTTTGGATCGTACCTCTGCTCGATTCTCAAAACTTCGCTCGAACTTGCCCTCAGCAAAACCGTCGAGCTTGAGATGTTCGTTACGCATCCGATTTGCGACGCCGCGCGCAATCTTGGAGCGGTGTGGGGGCGCAATGTTTCCTATCCCTGTCAGATTCTGTATCTGCCGCAGAACCCGAACTCGCCGCATTCCGTGATCTATCTCCGCGGCGAATACGAGCGGTTGAAAAGATCCATCGAAGAGATCTCCGGCAAAACGATCACCGACGACGCGCTGCGGAATTCGGTCGCCGTCTTCAACCAGAATCGCGCGCTGATGCGCGAGTTGTACGAGATCAAGAAGGATACCCCCTGGCTGGTTTCTGCCGATGAAGCGTACGTGCTGGTGGCGCTGGCGGGACTGATTCCACGCGACGAACATAACGAACTGCTGCGCACGCTGCTCCCGCAGATTCGCGCGCGTAGGTTGCGAACGCAAGATAAAGTCCGGGTTGTGTTCGAAGGCGGTTTCTGCGAGCAGCCGCCGCTCGACATGATTCGCGGCATCGCGCGTTCTTGTTACGTAGTCGATGACGATCTGCTGATTGGTCTGCGCTGGTTGCTTGAAGACGTTCCGCTTGACGGCGATCCGCTCTTCAATCTCGCCGAAGCTTATCTCGAAAAATCTTCATATAGCCCGGTCCAACACGATATGCGCAAGCCGAAAGAACAGATGCTGCTCGCCCGCATTCGCAACGCGCGGGCCGACGCCGCCATCATCACCGCCGCCAAGATGTGCGAGCCGGGCCTGGAAGAGCAGGTCGCGTACACACGCGCGCTGGACGAAGCAGGCATCCCGTATTTCGTTTCGGAATTTGAAGAGAGCATGACCAGCTTTGACTCCATGGAAATTCAATTGGAGACGTTCGTCGAAAATATTTTGTTTAGCTGATTGCCCAACGACATGACCCAGACACATGACCTCGTCGGCCGCGGCAACCGTGACGGCGCGGCCTTATTTCAAAGATGGTTCACCGAGCTGAATGGTACTGCCGAAACAGGCGGTCAGGCCGCGTATGTTTTCGTCATGGGCAGCATGGCTGAACTGCTGCGCGTCTTTGATCTGCCAATCGTGATGCCGGAAATTAACTCGCTGCAAACGGCGGTGCGTCGCGTCGCGCACGAGTACCTGGATCAGGCGGAAGACTACGGCTATTCGCCGGACATTTGCGGTTATGTTAAGGCCGACGTCGCCGTGCAACTCAGACACGGCGAGCATCCGATGGGTCGCATTCCGCCGCCGTCGCTCGCAGTGCTGACGAACGCCTGCAACACCTACATCAAGTGGGCGGAAATCTGGGAGCGCATGTATCACATTCCGATCTTCACTCTCGACATTCCCGGGACCCGCGCGTGCGGCAAACAGACCTGGCCCGGAGAACCTGATTTCGAGAACGACCGCCAGTACGTTCTGGCCCAGGTGAAAGAGTTGATTACGGTTTGCGAGAGTCTCACCGGAAAGCAGTTCGACATTGATCGCCTGCGCGAGAATTTGCAGCATGCGAACGTCATGAGTCGTGGCTGGCGCCGGGTGCTGGAACTGAACCAGAGTAAGCCGTCGGTCTTTAACGCGCTCACCGACGGAACGATTTACCTCGGCGTGTCGAATGGTTTCCGCGGCACAGCCGAAGGCGCGAAGTATTTCGAAGATCTGGTCGAAGAGATGGAGTTCAAGGCCGCGCACGGTATCGGCACGATGACGGATGAGAAGTACCGGCTGGTGTTCGTCGGTGTTCCCTGCTATCCGATCTTTCGCCGCTTTAACGAGCTGTTCACCGAATGGGGTGGCACCTTCGTCCACTCGACTTATCTCTGGTTTGCCGCCGGTGGAGTGGCTCACGGGTACGAATACGATTTGAGCAAACCGCTTGAGAGTTTTGCCGAAGGAGTTCTGATCTACGTGCGCAACGCAATGGACAGCATGTTTTATCAGGACCAGGCGCTGGGCCACATGATCGATCCGTTTCATGTCGACGGCGTCGTGTACCACCCGATTAAGAGTTGTCGCACGGTCTCGACCGGCCTGGCCGACAATCGTCGCGCGTTGATGGCGTCGCGTGACATTGCCAGCCTGTTCATCGAGTCGGACATGATGGATCGCCGTGTGGTGTCAGAGGCCCAGTTGAAGAACCGGGCCGACGCGTTTTTTGAAGGCCTGGCGTCGCGGCGACTGGCGGCCGCCCGTTGAATAGATGGAGTCTGTATGGCATACGCAGCCGGCGTTGACGTCGGATCAACTCAAACCAAAGCAGTCATCATCGACGAAGCGGGCGAGATCGTTGGCCGCGCGCTGATCGACACGGGCGCCAATGTGATCGCCGCCGCCGAAAACGCTTTCGCCCAAGCCCTCGCCTCCGATTCTCTCGACGAGCGCGAAGTCGAATACGTGATCGGCACCGGCTATGGCCGCTATCGCGTGACGTTCGGCAATGCGCAGGTAACCGAGATCAGTTGCCACGGGCGCGGCGCGGTGCACATGTTTCCGAACACCCGCACGGTGGTCGACATGGGCGGTCAGGACACGAAGGCAATCCGCGTTAACGCGACCGGCGAGATCGTCGACTTTTGCATGAATGACAAATGCGCTGCCGGCACCGGTAGGTTTCTGGGTGCGGCATCTACTGCGCTGGACATTCCGCTCGACGAGTTGGGCGAAGTTGCGCTGCGCGCCGAGCGAGCAGTGAAGATCAGCACGACGTGCACAGTCTTCGCAGAGTCTGAAGTTCTCTCCTGGCTGGGCAAAGGGAAGAAGATCGAAGACATCCTCGCCGGGGTACATCAATCGATCGCGGCGCGCTCGATAGGTTTGTTACGGCGCGTGGGCATCGATCCGGAAGTTACGTTTACCGGAGGCGTCGCAAAGAACATCGGCATGATCGCGGCACTTAACAAGGGAATGAATCTGAAGGTGAACGTAAGCGCTGATTCGCATTTCATGGGCGCGCTCGGCGCGGCGCTGTTCGCGCTGGACCACATCCACGCGAGCCGGGTTCCCGCGGGGGTCCGTGAAGAGGGTAATGCGGGGAAAACGGGCGTCGTTGAGGGGCCGCTGGGAGAGATAACTCTATGACTTACACCGTCGGCATCGACGTCGGCTCGACCTATACCAAGGCGCTGATTCTTTCCGATGACTTTCGCATCGTCGGCAAGGCGCTGACCAACACCGGTTTTAAACTTGCCGCAGTCGCACGCAAACTTTTTGATCAGTCTCTTGCACAAGCCGGCCTGAAAGACGCCGATATTGCCTACGTCGTGGCGACCGGTTTTGGCCGCCACATGGTTCCGTTCAGCAACGTTGCGGTGACGGATCTAACGGCGAGCGCGCGGGGAACGGCGTTTCTTTTTCCCAAGACCCGCACGGTTCTGGATGTCGGCGGGCAAACGATGAAGGCGAGCCGCCTCGACGAGACTGCCAAAGTGAGGTCGTTCCGGCTGAACGACAAGTGCGCCGCGGGCACGGGCGCATTCATCGAGAAAACCGCGCGCTACATGGGTTACACGACCGAAGAGATTGGGCCGCTGGTCGCCACCTCGAAAGTGGCCGTGCCGATCTCCGGTGTCTGTGCTGTGTTTGCCGAGTCCGAAGTGATCAATCAACTATCGATGGGCGCACCCCCGGCGGACATCATGCATGGCGCCATCTCGTCGCTGGTTGATCGTTCGGTCCAATTGATGAGGCGCGTGCAGATGGAACCCGAATACACACTGATCGGCGGCATCCTGCGCTTCGGCATGATGGCGCGCGTCGTGCGCGAGAAGTTGAACTCAGAAGTAAACGTTCCCGAGGGCGAGATGGTTCAATACACGACCGCCCTGGGAGCGGCGATTCTGGGCCACCAGCGATTGCGAAAGCTGAAAGAAAGCGGTGTTGAGGTTTCAAGCGTAACTGAAACGGTGGCGGCGTAAGCCGGCGACAAATGAAAACGGCAGGGTGCGCGCCCTGCCGGAAGTGCCTGATTTTATTGGTGGAGCAGAGGAGGGTCGAACTCCTGGCCTCCGCATTGCGAACTGGACTACCGGCAAAAACGTAAGTATTTGCCTTTTCGAAAGTTGCGGCCACCGAAGAAATATCGAGGTTTTCCCCTCCTTTCCCATTTCTTACCATCGCGCAGCGGTCGCTTGCTGTTATTCTTGTCCACGTATTGGCCACGCGAGAATTGTCAATCAGGGCGTTTCTAGGAATCCAACTTGGCACCTCAAAACAAGAACCAGCAAATCAGTCAAACCCACAGCCTTCCTGGTCATTAAGAACCGGGCAGTATGTCCTTTTGTCTTTGAGAGGCCCGGCTTGCCGTTTCCCGATCGTTCCAATCTACCAACAAGTAGGCGAAACCCTGGTCCTACGCCCTCGAGAGTTGTGGTTTAATCGGCAAAGTGGCGAGCTATGAGAAATAAGATGATTACTCGTATTCGGCTTACGACGTTCACTCCTTCTTTGAGAATGCATGGTAGTATTTTTCCGAAGAAACGAATTGTTCAATTATTACCCTAGTTGACCGCGATCAACCGATACGTAGGCCCTTGAGCTGAGGAGACACCTTCCGCTAAAACCATGTCTACTCCTGTCGGCAAACGTCTTGGCCGTTATGAGATCCGCTCGCTGCTCGGAGTGGGCGGCATGGGTGAAGTCTATCTTGCTCAAGACAGTCAGCTGCGCCGACCGGTGGCGCTAAAACTTCTGCCGCCGAAATTCACAATCGACGAGGAGCGGCTGCGCCGTTTTAAGCAGGAAGCTCTTGCCGCATCTGCCCTGAACCATCCGAATATTCTCACGATCCACGAGATCGGCTCAGAAGGCGACACCGATTTTATCGTTACGGAATTTATCGACGGAATCTCGCTGCGCGAGCTCATGGCAAAACAGCCGATGTCGATCGGACAGGTACTGGACATCTGTAGCCAAATCGCTTCCGCGCTGGCTGCAGCTCATGCGGCCGGCATCGTGCATCGCGATATTAAGCCAGAGAATGTGATGGTCCGACGCGATGGCTATGTAAAGGTGCTCGACTTTGGTCTCGCGAAGCTTACTGAGCTTCCAGGACTGCATAGTGATTCCGAGGCGGCGACGGTACAAGTGGTGAAGACTGATCCTGGAAAGGTCATGGGCACAGCCAAGTACATGTCTCCCGAACAGGCGCGCGGGTTAGAAGTTAATGAGCAAACCGACATCTGGAGTCTGGGAGTCTTACTTTATGAACTGGCCGCAGGGCGGGTTCCTTTTGAAGGACAGACCGGCAGTGACGTTTTGGCGTCGATATTGACCGCCGAACCCGTACCTCTGCAACGACATTCGCCCGACATTCCAACCGAACTGCAACGGATCGTGCGTAAAGCATTGCGCAAGGATCGCGAGGAGCGATATCAGTTGGCCAAGGAGTTGGCCCTGGATCTAAAGAATCTGCGCCGGGAGTTGGAGCTTAACGTCGAAATCGAGATTTCTCAGCAACCTGCTGCGCCCCCTCAGCAAGCTTTGGGCATAGGCGCCAGCCGGGCGGGCACTAGAAGTTTCCATTCGACTTCGCACACTGCGGAGGTGAATGTCCGAAAGACCAACTCGACTGCCGAATACCTCGTAGCGGAAATCAAATCTCATCCCAAAGCCCTCGTGTTTATCCTGGGAGTTATCGGTTTAGCAGCGCTGGCGATCGTGCTGACGGTGGCTTACCGGTGGACGGCAACACAGTCCTCGTCCAGCAACGTTTCCAGTTCTTTGCGAACCATGAAGATCGCCCGCCTCACAAGCTCCGGCACTGCGGATAAAGCGGCCATCTCGCCTGATGGCAAATACCTGGTCCATGTTGCGAGCGAGAGCGGACAGCAGAGTTTGCGCGTGCGTCAGGTCAACACCAACAGTGATGTGCAGATCATGCCGCCATCTGACGTGCAATTTGCCGGACTGACTTTTTCGCGGGATGGCGATTTCATCTACTACGTGGCCGCTGAGAAGAACAGCGCTACGTCGAACCTCTATCAAATCCCCGCATTGGGCGGAAACGAACGAAGACTGTTCTCAAATGTGGGAAGTGCTGTCACGTTCTCGCCCGACGGACAGCAGGTGGCATTCATTCGCAACTTTCCCGACGCCGGAGAAGATGCATTGATGATCGCGAGCGCCCAGGGTGGCGGCGAACGCAAACTCACTGTGCGCAAGTTGCCAAACTTCTTTCGCCATGTCGCCTGGTCGCCGGACGGAAAAACAATCGCCTGCAGCGCCGGGAGTTTTGTTCCCAGCTACACCACCTATGTTGTTGATGTAGCATTGGAAAGCGGCAAAGAGAAACAGATCGGAACTCAAAGCTGGATGTTTATGGGCCAGCTGGCCTGGATAGGTGATGGTAGTGCCCTAATTCTTGCCGCCTCGGAACAAGAGTCGGGTAGTTTTGATGCGCAACAGATCTGGTACGTCTCTTATCCTGAAGGTGGAGCGCGACGGGTTACGAACGACTTGAATGATTACACAGGAGTTAGTCTGACGTCCGACTCGAATCGTCTGGTGACCGTTCAGTCTGAAACGAGTGCGAATGTTTGGATCGTGCCGAATGGTGACGCGAATCGGGCAACCCGAACCACCACCGGGACGGGCAAGATCGATGGGCGCGACGGCCTCGCCTCGACCCCTGAGGGAAAGATCGTCTACGCCTCGAAGGCCAGCGGCAATTTGGATCTTTGGATGATGAATGGCGACGGCACTAATCAAAGGCAGTTGACAGAAAACTCGCGTATCAACAGTCACCCTGCGGTATCGCCCGATGGTCGTTACATTGTCTTCGCTTCGGATCGCACCGGAGCGTCAAACATCTGGCGCACCGACATAGATGGCAGCAATGCCCGACAGTTAACCAGGGGCAGCGGCGAAGACAATCCGCAATGTTCGCCGGACGGTAAATGGGTTGTTTACACCTTGCTGGGCGCAGGGAAGCCAACCCTCTGGCGCGTCTCAATTGATGGCGGAGCTGCTCAGGAACTCACCGATAAGTATACCGCCGCTGCGGCTCTCTCGCCCGACGGTAAATCGCTGGCCTGCCTCTATCGCGAAGAACAACCCAATTCGCCGCTCAAACTGGCAATCTTTCCTCTCGAAGGAGGAGAGCTAACGCGTGTCTTTGATGCGCCAATTCCCGCCGAGGAAGTATCGCTCGTGCCACCGCCCCGCTGGACAACGAATGGCCGAGCGCTGACCTACGTTGTGACAAGCGCAGGTGTTTCTAATATCTGGCTTCAGCCGATCGACGGCGGGGCGCCCAGACAGCTGACCATGTTCAGCGCCGACCGCATCTTCTCATTTGAGTGGTCGCGCGATGGCAAGCAACTCTTAGTCGCCCGCGGCATGGTGGCGAGCGACGTCGTATTGATTAGTAATTTTCGTTGAGAGGTTAACGCCGGCTAGGCTACTGCTTGATCACTCTTAAATTCTTCAGTGCCGACCCTACTTCTTCGTTGTTCGGCCGCTGCTTGTAGTCGGTCTCGACTTTGATCCAGGCGACTCGTCCGTCCTCATCGATAATGTAAACCGTGGCGTGCGGAATGCCCTCAAATTTCTGCCCATTGTAAGCCGAGTCGCGAACTCCATATGCGTCGATCACCCGATGAGCGGGGTCGGACAAGATTGGAAAGTTGACTTCTCCTTTGCCGTCGGCGGCAATCTGCTCAGCAAACTGTCTGCTTTCGGCCGGACTGTCAACGCTGACTGCATAGAAGCGAACCTGCTCTTCTTGTTTTACCAATGAACGCAGCCCGGCCAACTGCCGAGCACAGTAGGGTCACCAGTTGCCTCGATAAAAGACAAGGACTGTGGGCATGCTGCCGCGCGCGGAGGAGAGTGTAACTTTTCGATTGTTTTGATCATCGAGTGTAAAGTCGGGAGCCATCTCACCGACCGCGACCGGCGAATTACGAGGCTTCAAGTCGCCGTCGCTCGAGGAAGATGAGTTGAGCTTCGTAGTACACGCGATGCTTCCGATGATTAGGGTGATTGCTCCCGCAACTCTGAGATTCATAAGCCTGACATCCTAACGAGTATTCTATGATGTGTGCAGCCGGGTATTCCTTCTTCGTTCGCCGGTAACAGTATTACAAAATTGCAGTTCGGGCAAAGCAAACTCTATTTCTGGCGTTTGAACGCATGAATCTCTTGGCGGGGATCCAGCCGTATCTAACGTCGGTCAAAAGAGTGGCTTCGCTGTTAGCCCTCTTTGTTCCGCTTGCCATCTTCGGGATTCGATTTCTGACGGGGAAGTTCAAAGCAAGGCTCTGACACTGCGCATCATTAAGCTTCGCACTTCGAATACTCAGAATCAAAATGTGATGATTAGAGGTGTTATTCAGGCTAATATCTTGACTATGATATTTTGCCGTTCCTAACCAAGGAGACCGTCTCACGATATGAAAGTGGTCAGAGGCGCGCGCCGAGCAAAAGCGTCGCGCCCAAAATGGATGGGCCAAACCTGGAAACGTATCGTCCAATATTGATCTTCATTCTGATCTCCTCATTCTAAAAAAGCGTACCGTCGAGGTGCGGAACGATGGATTTACTCCAGGTCTTGCCGCCATCTTTCGACCTGGCGATGTTCCAGCCAACGCGGTTTTCCAAGGGTTTTATACGCTTATATATGGAGCTTAACGCAACCGCCGTAGATTTATCTGTAGCGACGTCACAACGGCGTCACAAGAAGATGAGCGCGCAGGCAGAGTTTGAATACCCAGCCATTGAGTAGGCAACTACTAACCGTGGATGCGCAGACAGGCATAGTCAACAACGATAGCGCCGTAGGACAGTGAGAGACCCTCGACTTCCGGGCGAGCAAAGCGGTAAGTCTGCTCGTGAAAGAGAGGAAGCAGCAGTCTGTCCCGCGCGATGATTTCTTCGACCTGTCGATAGATACCATGTCTAGCCGCCGGTGATGTTTCTAATCGTCCCCGTGCTATCAGACGGTCAACTTCGGCTGAGCCACACAGTTTTCCTAAATATCCATTCTTGGTACTCAGGATGTTTGCGAAGGTGTCGGCATCAGGATAATCCGCGCCCCAGCGCCCCAGAACTATATCGACGGAACCCTGTAACAGCGCCTCCTGCAATTCATTCATCGTCTTGTTCACGGTGCGAAATTTTATCTGGTGATCGCTGACCGAGCGCGAGATCTCACGCGCGAGAGCTGAATATTCCCCAAAAAACACCGGGTTTACGGCAGCGGTCAATTCGACTTTCACGTCTGGCTGTTCGGACGCGGATGTAGATGGAACAGGCATTCTCGGCGTGTATGCAGAATCATGACCAAGCAGTCCAGGCGGTATGAGTCCCTGGGCTGGGACCGCGAGTCGTCCCAGGGTCTGACGCACCACGCTCGCAACGTCGATCGACCGCGCCAGCGTCTGGCGCAGGCGTTTGTCCTTCAGTGGTCCGCGTTGACAGTTGAATGCCGCGTAGTAGGTTATGAGGTTCGGGATCTCGTGATAACCGGAGGCAAACTCAGGATCGCGCCGCAGCGCCTCTGCGTCCGCAGGCAACAGATCGGCCGCCAGCGAAAATCGACCGGCGCGGAACTGCGAGAGGATGTCCGCCGGGGCGACACCGAAATTAAAATTGAGTCGTTCAATTCTCGGATAGCCACTGCGCCAGTAGTTTCGGTTTCGCTCGAGCTCAAGGCGCACGCCTGGCTCAAACTTTAAAACGCGAAAAGGGCCGGTTCCCACGCTACCTTCTTGCCAGCTTGCCCCAAACTTGTCGCTGCCTTCAGGGACGATGGCCGCTGCGTGATAAGAAATGAGCGCCGGGAAGAATGAGACCGGCTCGTCGAGCTCGATCGTAAACTCATTGGCTGAGTGAATGCGAAAGCCGGCAAGGTCGGAAGCCTCACCGTTCAGGAGCGTCTTAGCGCCGCGAATGGGTGCATAGAAGAAGCGTCCAAGACTTTCCGGGTTCAGTAGCAGCCTTTCAAACGAGTAGCGAACATCGCGCGCGGTCAGTTTGCGTCCATCATGGAAGCGAACATCATCCCGGAGGCGGAAACGATATCTCCTACCTCCCTGTTCAGCCGTGAAATCTGTAGCCAGCCAGGGAACGATGCGAGCGCCACCGACATCGCGAGTCAGGGTTTCGAAAATGCTCGGCAGCACCTCTGAATCTTCTACGGTGCCCGCCAGTGAGGGATCGACGTGGTTGAGTGTGCCTGTTATCGGGACTTCAATCGTGCCACCGCCGGCCCGCAGGGTGTCGGTCGCTCTGGCCGCCGATTCTAACTTGCCTATCTCGGCATAGTTAACATATGGAGCGCTGCCATAAAGGTTAAGCCCGCGAACCTTTGAGTTGGCAAGGCGATAATCGACATCGTGAAACAGCGGTAACACAATTCCTGATTCCTGCAAAAAACTTTCGTACTTCCGATACAGTGATGCCCTGACACCGGGACGGCTTTCGGTACGCGCCTCTTCGAGTATCTGATCCCCTTCGGCCGAGGAGATGTAAGTGCGGTATAGACCCACACGTGAATGGAAGAGACCATAGGTAAAGTCGTCCGGGTCATCATAGTCAGCATTCCATCTGCCGATGAACACATCTATTCCCGCACTACTCTGGAAAGATTCCAGGTAAGAGGCCATCGTGGGTGTCGCGACCTCAACTTTCACACCGAGCTCCGACCAGATTGAGAGCAGACTTGTCAGTAGCGATTCATATCGATCCAGAAACAAAGGATGTACGGCCGCCCTGAGCTTGATTGGATCGGTGATGCCGGCTGAGCGCAGCATGGATGAGGTCTCGTCGCGAGTGAGTGTTTGGCGCCGCCTTCCCGGATCATACCCAAGCATCCCGGGTGGAATCAGGCAGACGGCAGGCTGCGCAAACCGCCCAAGTGTTTGCCAAACCAGATCGTGCGTGCGCACTACGCCGGAGAGTGCTCGACGAAGGTCGAGATTTTGGGCGACTGAACCACTCGTCGAATTGAATATCAGGAAGTAAGTGTTCTTGCGCGGAGACTCGACCAACCCGCCGCGAAAGCGTGGGTCGCGAAGAAACTCTTCAAGATCCTGAGGCGATAGATCGCGTGCGAGGTCAATCGAGCCTGACCGCAACCCTGAAGCTATCTCAGCAGCGCTGAGCCCGGCCCGAAATTCAACCTCATCAAGATGCGCGGAAGAACCCTTCCAGTATTTTTCATTACGCTCGAGCACGATGCGGTCGGGCCTATACGAGGCCATGCGAAACGGACCCGTGCCAATCGGAATCGAATCGGTCTTTCCCGCAGCAACGTCGCTTAGGGTGATGCCGGTCTTGTAATCTGTCAGTAGGGCAGGATAGATGGAAAGTGGGTCAGGCAACTGTATTTCCAATTTGTAATCTGCATGGACCACAATTCCAACAAGCTCCTCGTCATTGCTCGCCGTCCTTGCGAATTCGGCCGCGCCACGGATCGCCGCGAGTCCCGGAGGTAGCTCACGAGCTACACGAATGCTCCGCTCGAAGGAACGTTTGACAGCCTGAGCGGTCAGGGCCTGACCATTCTGGAAGCGGACGTTTTCTCGCAGTGTAAAGAAAACCGAAGTGCCGTCCTCGGACACTTCCCATTTCTCGCAGAGAGCCGGAACTAAATTGCCTTCGAGATCTGTCGCCAATAAAGTCTCAAAGACGTTTGCTAAAATCTCCTGCTCTTCCACCAGTTCCATATTGACGGGATCAATGTCGCCGAGCGGGGTGGCCAAAGCCACGACCAGTCTGCCCCCCTTTGGTATCTCTTCCTGGAGTTCGGTTTCCTTTGCAGCCGGAGCCAGGGAAACTGCCTCTTCGAGGTAATCGTTGGCTTTCTCATACTCTCCACGAAGGTTGGCGAGGGTGGCCGCCAAAGACAGCGCATGCCTCAGGCTATCGGTGTCTCCCACCGCGTGCGCAGCGTCAATAACCTGCTGCACCAGTCGCGTTGTCTCCTCGACCTTTCTGGCTTGCCAGGCAGTCTCCGCGGCGAGCAGGAGTGCTGCGACTGCTCGCGGCTTTTGATTTTCACGTTCCAGGATCCGTCCCGCACTCTCTGCCTCTTTTAGTGCAGCATCGACGTCTCCCGCGATGCGGTGGGCCTGAGCCAGGAGCATTCGTGCTTCACCTTCGAGAGCCGGATCACCTTCCCATTCCTCATCAAGAAACTCGAGTACTGTCTTCGCGGCGCGAGCTGCTTCTTCGGGGCTGAAAGCATCAAGCGCTGCCTTAGCCATGCGCAACCCATACTCAACTGTCTTGTCGGGGACGTCACCCTGGGAGAAGTGGTGGACCAATTGTGGGTAGACGCGCTCGAGTCTGCCGCCGTGACGCTTCTCAACTTCCTCAGCATATTTCCGGTGCAACGACCTTCGCTTGCGGCGGGCAATTGCACCGTAAAGCACGTCGCGAACGACGCCGCTCGAAAACACCAGGCGATCACCTCTCGACTCCCGTTCTTCCTCAAGGAGTCCCTCTTCTACCAGACGGTCAATCGCGTCCTCAACATCCTTTGCACCGGCCAGCGCTTCCAGGTCGCGAAAGTCAAAAGCCTTGCCGATAACTGAAGCAATCGACAGAATCTCACGCAGTTCTTCAGGTAGACGCTCGATACGTTTTTCGACCGCCTGTTGAATGGTGGCCGGCAAATCGCCGGTTGAGAGATCAGTGGCAGCACCGAGACTCCAGGCTCCTGTTTGATCCTTTGCGATGCCGCCTGAATCAAGCAGCGAGCGGACCAGTTCCTTAGTGAAGAATGGGTTGCCCTCAGTTCCTTCATAAAGTTTTTCGACGAGGCTGTCGGCTAGTTTAGGTCCGCCTATCAGTGTTTCGAGAAACAGGCGATGTTCCGCGGGTGAGAAAGGTCCCAGCGGGATTGCGGAAAAACGGCGGTCCCCGCGGAAACTTTCAAGCATTCGGAGCAGCGGATGGTTACGGCTGTCTACTTCACTTGACCGGTACGTCCCAACAATCAGCGTGGGAGTTGGTCCTAATCGACGAACGATGTATTGCAATGCTTCAATGGATATCTCTGCCGCATGAAGATCTTCGAGGAAAAGAATCAGCGGCTTTCCCGCTGCCAGGCGTGTGAGCGTTCGCGCCAGTAGTTCAAAAACCTGGGTGCGGTTTTCGGGTCCCTGTGATCCGCCAAGCGATCCTCCAGACTGGGCCAACTTGGAGTCACCAGTCGCGGCGGCGCGAATCTCGCTGATCTCTGTAAGCATGGGAAACAACGACACGAGATCGGGGGCAACATCCGACAGCTCTAACATGTTGTCGGGAGAGCTGGCGCTATCCTTCAGCCGGAAGTATTCCTGAATTGCTTCACAGAACCCTTGATACGGGAAGGCGCCATCCTGCTCAATCGATCGGCCATGAAGGACGAGAAGCTTGCGGGCTTTGGCCAGGTTTTCTATCTCGTCGAGCAATCGTGTCTTACCGACGCCGGGCTCGCCTGACACCACGACAAATTGGCACTCACCGCTAATGGCGGCATTGAGTCGCTTCTGCAACTCAGCCTGCTCCTTCTCTCGGCCGATGAAGGGAGAGAGCGCCACACGCGGCATCATCAACGTCTTGGTCATTACCACTGATTTGCCGAGGTCGCTCTGGTGCAATCGGGTTTGACAGCGCCTTAAGGAATCAGCAACTTCACTTGCTCGCTGTGGTCGCTTTCCAGGCTCCTTGGCTATGCAGGCGAGTATGGCTTCCTCGAGGTCCTCATTAATCTCCGCACCCAATGAGCGCGGCGACTGGGGAATCTCATGAACTATTCGATAGAGTATCGATTGAAGTTCGCCCGAGAATGGCGGTTCGCCAGTAAGACACTCGTAGAGAACAGTGCCGAGAGAATAAATGTCCGAGCGATGGTCCACTGCGTTAGCCGCCACTTGCTCCGGACTCATGTATGAGAGAGTTCCTGCAATAGTGCCGGTCTTGGTAATGCGACTCTCTGTGGCGCCTCTGGCCAGACCAAAGTCCATGATCCGCACCCTGACACGAGCACCATCCTCCCGCGTCGCCATGATGTTCTCCGGTTTTATGTCCCGGTGCGTTACGCCGCGTGAATGGCTGTATTCGAGTGCTTCGGAAACCTGGATGCCAATGTCGATAACTTCGCCCAGCGTCAGCGCGCCTTCGCGCTCGAACCAGCGCAGGTTCGTTCCCTGGAGAACGGGCATGACAAAAAAGAGCGATCCTTCGTGTTTGCCAAAGTCGAAGATTGGCACGATTGCTGGATGGTCCATCTGGGCCACCAGCTGCGCTTCGCGTTGGAAGCGTTGTTCCGTTTCGGGGTTCAGCAGTGTTGGAGGAATAAGCTTGACGGCTACTTCACGGTTCAATAGCGGGTCATGCGCGCGGTAGACCACGCCCATTCCGCCGCGGCCCAACTCCGACTTGATTTCGTATCGGTTAGAAAGCGTTTGACCAATCATCTTCCCTCCATGAAGAAACAAAGTCAAAAAGGTGTGAGAGGAACTCCTTCGTTAGGATGAGGAAAGAGAACCCTTGTTGAGGGCGCTCTGTACTACTGAGCCAAGCGGTGACGGAAGTTGTAATGATAGGGCAGACCCTTACGGATTGTATAGAGGTGCGCACGAACGAGCGGGGACTAAGGTTGGCAAGTCAGGTGATGATGTTCGCGCGGCGCTTAAGACGAGGTAAGCGCTCAACCGTACTTCCCAATGCTGGTCAGGAGTCTCAAATCCTAAGTCGAATCGCCCACGATTTGAATCTCTGACCTCCGCGTTGCACTTGGCCTCAATCACCTTTCGAACACTCTTAAGCCAAACAAAATCACATATTATTCGAACGTCTGACTTCCGCGATCCGGCTCTGCAGCCGCGTCACAACGGCGTCACAAGAGAAAATGAGAGCTAGACGAACTGCTGCTGGAAATCTTTGAAAATCGAAGGGTTTTGGTGGAGCAGAGGAGGGTCGAACTCCTGGCCTCCGCATTGCGAACGCGGCGCTCTGCCAACTGAGCTACTGCCCCACGCCACGCTAGAATACAGTTTCGAGTTTCGAGTTTCAAGTTTGAGACCCGTCGCTACTGCGGAGTCAGGTCGAGTGCTTCGATCACTCTCGTGTACGGTATCTGAGCGGCATCGTTTACCTCTTTCACTAACTCCGGATTGGCCGCTTCGAACAGACACATACAATGCGCCTCACCGGGCACGAAGGTGGTGCGGATGTAGCGCACGGCCTTACCCTCGGCAGTGAACTTGCCACTTGTTTCGATCGCTGCCTTCTGCGCAGCTGCCAGTTGCTCCATCTCAATACCGGGAAGATCACGTTCAACCATGTAGACGGGCATAAAAATCTCCTTGTTGAGTTAAAGAATCTGCAGAGCGGATCCACAAATTCAAATTACAGACAAAAACAGAAAACCTAAGTGCTGTGATGTCCAAGCGTCCTTCTGTTGCTTGACTGTCTGAGTCAGTGAAGTCTATGTAAGCTGCGACATCAGATCAAGCTCTTAGCCGCCTGGTCCAGTGCTTCGTCGAGGTTTTCAACATTCTTTCCGCCGCCTTGCGCCAGGTCAGGCTTGCCGCCGCCGCGACCTTCGAGCAGCTCGCAGGCGTGGCGCATTAGAACATTCATGTCCCCCGGCGCATCCGCGGCTTTCGCGAAGACCAGACGCGCTGCTTCCTTATCGCGCGAGCCGAGTAGGGCAATCGTATTTGGATGGGCAATCAACGCCACCGCCAAACGCTTCAGCGACTCCGCATCGCGATTGTCAAAAACATGGTCAACGACGCGAACACCGAGCGCACTTGGCGAGGCAGCGGCCAGCAGTTCATCTGCTTCAACACGGGCGGCGATTTCTTCAAGACTGCGGACGCGCCGGTGCAGTTCTTTATTCTCTTCAACCATTCGCGCCGTCAGCTTTGCCGCATCGTCGCGGCTGGCGCTGAAGAGAGTTGCGACCGCGCGCGCAGTTTTGTTTGCGCGACGATAGTCGGCCAGCGCGCGGGTACCGGCGGCAAACTCAATCCGCGTTAGTCCTTTGGCGCGCTCCCAGGTCCGCACGGCAATCATTCCGACTTCGCCGGTGCGGTAGGCGTGGGTACCGCCGCAAGGAGTCAGATCGAAGCCTTCGATTTCAATCAGCCGTAATTCGCCAGCGCGCGAAGGATCCTTTCGCAAGGGAAGCTGCGCCGCTTCATCTGCCGTGGCGCGCTTGATGTTTACCTGGCGATCTTCCCAGATGACATTGTTTGCCAACTCCACGGCCCGTTGGATTAGTTCATTCGTGGGGTTGGTTAGTTCAACATCGATCTCGCACACTTCGTGCAGCACCCGAAAGCCGCGCGTCGGCGCGTTGAAGAGAGTTACGAAAGCCTGCGAAAGGATGTGTTGGCCGGTGTGTTGCTGAATATGATCGAGACGCCGGGACCAATCGATTCTTCCTTTGACGGTTGCGCCTACCTCCGGCGCGCGGCCCTGAACGACGTGCAGTACTCCGTTGTCCTCGTCGTCGATACACTCGAGCACTCGTTCGCCGTTTAGCGTTCCCGTGTCGCTCGGCTGCCCGCCACCGGTTGGATAAAACGCGGTGCGATCGAGCGTGACAGCGCTCCAACCACTGACGCGGTCAGTCTTGTCGGTGACGAGCGCTTCAAACTCGATAAGATGAGAGTCAGAATAGTAGAGACGTTCGGTTGGAGGCATGGTTGAATTGATTAATAGTGCAACTCGTAGAACCTTGCAAGTGAACAAGTCGATCTGAGTTGTCTCAGGATCGGGAAGGGTGGTTTACCCACGCAGTTGATTCCGGAAAAGCCAAGACCGGGGGTAAACCCACCCTTCCTTGACCTCAAGACTGCCTGCCTTGAGAGAGATCACTTGCTTGAATGCTCCCATTACTAAGACCGCAGATACTTTGACAGGCTTTCCTGAAAACCAACATAATCCGCCGTGCTTCCAAACATCTGCGCCTTTGGCCGCTTCTAGCAGAAACCAGATCTTATGAGCCGCATTTTCCGAACACTTCTCGTATGCCGCCTCGCGCTGCTTCTATCATTGCTCGCTTCCATGAGCGCGATCGCAGCCGCTCAGCAGGACCAGCAGCTGCGCTCGATAACTTACCGGCTTGGGATGTCGCGGCCGGTTTCTCACCTGTTCGAAGTGACCATTGAGGTCGAGCTGGAGAAAGGTGCGGCGGCGAAAACAATCGACTTCCAGATGCCCAAGTGGTCGCCGGGCCGTTATGCCGTTTTCGACTTCGCCAAGAACGTGCAGGAGTTTAGCCCTGCTCATTTCGATTGCAAGCGCCACGGAGAGACAGGTTCTGCTATTGACTGCGCCGTTACTCCATTGCCTGTCACCCGCGTTGACGATCAAACCTGGCGCGTGGCAACGATGAATACGCACAGCTTGACAATTCGCTACAAAGTCTTCGGCAACGACCTCTCGGGCACTTTCTCTCAACTTGATTCTCGTCACGCAAACTTCAATGGCGGCTCCCTCTTTATGTACGTCGTCAACCACAAGCCTGATCCGGTGAAGCTGATAATCGATCCGCCCGCAGGCTGGCGGATCGTCAACGGTCGCACTGAGCAAAGCAATCAGCCCGAATGGCAGTTTCCTAATTACGACGTCATGATCGATACGCCAACTGAAATCGCGCCAGACTGGACTGACGACCAGTTTCAGGTCGATGGCAAACGCTATCACGTCGTCATTCATTCGTTTGGCGATGAAGGTGGAAAGCGCGATGACCTGGTTCGTGACATCGAGAAGATTGTGCGTGCGGAGACCGCAATGTGGGGCCCGCCGGAGTTTGACTCTTACACGTTCCTGATCCACTTCGCTGCCGACGACCACTCCGGCGACGGCATGGAACATCTCACCTCGACGCAAATCATCGAACCGGGCGCGCTCGGGGAAGATGGTGTTTACGGCGACACTCTCGATACGGTGGCTCACGAGTTTTTCCACGTCTGGAATGTGAAACGACTCCGTCCGTTGGAACTCGGGCCCTGGGACTTCACGCGTCCTTTAAGTACGCGTGGTCTGTGGATCGCGGAGGGAATAACCAACTACTACGGCCATCTAATGAGACGGCGGGCCCAGTTGTGGGACGACACCGCGTTGTTCCGTCGTGAAAGCCAAACCATTACTGGTATCGAAAACGCTCCCGGTAGCCATTTGATGAGCGCGGAAGACTCTTCGCTTTCCGCACCTTTCCTTGATGATGCGCCGCATGCGCAACAAACGAATCTGGAGAACGCTTCTGTCAGCTATTATCCGAAAGGCGAGTTGATCGGCTTGGTTCTCGATCTAATGATCCGCGGGAAAACCAACGGCAAAGCTTCGCTTGATGACGTCATGCGCCGCATGTATGAAGAGTTTTATCTCCAGAGTCCGAACGCGAGTTACTACCTGCGCGGGCGCGGCTACACGACCGAAGACTTCGAGCGCGTCGCTTCTGAAGTTGCAGGGTTTGACCTGCAAAGTTTTTTCCGCCTGCACGTTCGCGGCGTGGCAGTGCTCCCGTATGACGAGGCGTTCGCTTTCCTTGGACTATCCGTAATTCGCGAACAGGCCCGCCAGCCTTTTGATGCGGGTATTGGAATCGACTGGCAAGAGAAGGGGGCTCTTACAATCGGAGTGGTGCAGTCGCACTCGCCTGCGGAGGATGCCGGCTTGCAGGAGGGCGACGAAATCGTTTCGCTCGGCAAGAAAAATATCTCGCGTGAAACCTTTCTGGTGTCGCTCGCACGTTACAAGCAAGGCGATCGCGTCCCGGTTACCGTTAAGCGCGACCGACGAACGATTCAGACTACGCTCGTGCTCGGTGCTCCGGAACGGTTCGAGTATCGAATCGAGGAAAGAAAAGACGCAACGCCGCAACAGAAAGCCCTGCGCGCTGCCTGGTTGAAGGGCTCGTGAGGTTTCGCAGACAGCAAACTCATAAGAGGAAAGACTATCAGCTCCACACCACCCATCGCTGCCACGCCGCAATTGAGGTTGCTCGGTGTCAGATACTTCCTGCTCCTGTGGCTGTTGTTCTTTGCAATCTGCTTTGGCCTTGGTTACCCGACGCTCCAACGCTATGACCCACGAAGGACAGAAGGGATGAGCGACACGCCGAAGTATTACGCCATCACAACCGGCGCAGATACTTCTGGATTTAAGGAAATGTTCCGCGGTCGCCTCCTGGTTCCTTACGTTGCCCGGCCCTTCTACTGGTTTGCCCAGAAATACCTGCAAAGTTGGAACGCCGGCTTCTTCGGTCTGCTGATGGCCAATGCGCTTTTCTGTGCCACGACCGCGTGCCTTATCGTGACCATTGGTAACAGGGTGCTCAACGATCTTGGTGCAGCTTTGTTTGGAGCAGCGCTCTACTTGCTCAGCTTTACCGTTCCCAACCTGCAACTTGCGGGGTTGATCGATAGCGGCGAAGCCTGTTTCCTCGCCGCCGTAACCTGGAGTCTACTCACCGGCAAGTGGTATTTGCTGCCACTCTGGGGATTGTTCGGGGCGCTGGCCAAGGAGACGTTTGTTCCGTTCTCCTGTGTCTTTGCGTTGACTTGGTGGCTAGCGGAGCGGCGCCAAGTCGGAACCGATGCGTCGAGATTAAGATGGATTGTCGCGCTGGGAGTTGTGGGATTGGCGACGGTGATGGCCGTTCACTCCAGGGTGTCCGGGCAATTCAAATGGCCGTGGGATATTGCGGGACAGGCAAGAGCGCCGGTTAACTTCTTCGTCGCGTTGTGGCACTGTCTTACCGAACGGAGTTTTTGGTACGTGTTTGGCTGGCTGATACCCTTGGGAGTTTGGCGGCTAAAGTTTTTTCCTGGGCCATGGCTTGCGGCAGCGATTGCCACATCGATATTTGCAGTTATGTTGGGAGCGTATAGTAATGCGGGCGGAACCGTGGGCCGCGCTACTTTCAACATCATCGGTCCGCTGCTGAGTCTCTCAGTTGCGTTATTGATTGCCAGACCGCAGGCAAACGTACCGAAGAAGTTTCTCGCGGATGAACGCGGCTAGCGGCGACCCATTTCAAATTTTGCAATGCAAGCTGAAGGCACTCAGAGGCAACATTACAACCGCATTGCGGCCGACTATGAAGCCCAATACGGCGACCCCGATGGTCTGACTTACCGCGAGGAGTTTCTGTACGAACCACTGCTCGCCGGGTTGGACCTCGAAGGGCGGCGAGTGCTCGAAGCATTAAGCGGTAGCGGGCATGCGACCGGATATCTTCTCAACCACAAGAAGGCCCTGGTTACCGGTTTGGATATTTCTGAAGAAGCGATCGCCAGCTTCAAAGAGCGCTGGCCGACGTGTGCAGCCATCTGTGCTCCAATTACTGAGTCTGGCCTGGCTGCCGAATCCTTCGACTGCATTGTGGCAGTCATGGGCCTGCATCATCTACATCCGCATCTCCCCGAAGCGTTGCGCGAGATTCATCGCCTCTTGCGGAAGGGAGGAACCTTCTGCTTTACCGAACCGCACAAGGAATCGGCCTTCAGCCAGCTACGAACATTCTGGTACCGGCACGATTCGCTTTTCGCTGACAACGAAGCAGCTCTGGATATTGAAGCGTTGAAGCGTGAATGTCAGGATCTGTTTGAGTTTAGAACGGAAAAACACGTCGGCAGCGTGGCCTATCTGCTGGTCTTAAACTCGATGATCTTTCGCGTGCCTTTGTGGCTAAAGCGAATCTACTCACCCGCCGTGATGCGTCTGGAAAAGATGCTCGCCGGTTTCCACTCGCGCACTTTCTCGTTGGGAGTCATCTGCCAGTGGGAAAAGAAATGAAACCCCAATAAGCCAGCCTGAAGGGCTGCAAGATAGTGGCCGGTGGTCGAAGCGGAGCGCAGACCACATAATCCTCGTTCGACAAATTGTCGAACGCCGTACGGAAAGCTGGCCGATTGACGAAGCTGTTTACAAACGCTTCCTTGTTCGCTTGCAGTGTCGCCTCCCAACCGGGATTACCGACTACGACGCCCAGTCCCACGGCGCGCGTGTCAGGCATGAACGCGGCGAAGTTTGGAGAGTTTGAACCATTGTGCCACACATTTGCGAGTATTGACTTCGCCCCGCGTTTGGCATACAAGGGCCTTACTAGCAGTCGTCGTAACCTTCTCAATTGCGTACTTAACAGGAAGGTTCTTATGACCCATTCCCAACGTAATTCAACTTTGCTCGCGCCACACACGTTATTCCGAAGCATCCTCATCGCGTTGCTGTTATCAAGCCTGACAACCAAAGCGGAACCGAGGTGCGATGCTCGCTCCCTCAAGCACGTCACGCAAAGCGAACAGGACGTAACCTTGTTACAGGAAGGCAAGCCAATCGAGCGCGAGCTAAAAGGGGCGCAGGCACACTCCTACCGGCTGATGCTCCCCTCAGATCTATATCTTTCCGCTGTGGTCGATCAGCGTGGCATTGATGTAGTCGTCACATTGTTTGCGCCCGACGGACAAAAACTTGCTGAAGTCGACAGCCCCAACGGCGCCAAAGGGCCTGAACCACTCGCGCTCATTACCGCGACTGCGGGCAGTTTTAGGCTTGAAGTTCGGTCGCTTGAAAAGGACGCAAAGCCAGGACGCTACCAAGTAGAGATCGTTGAACTGCGTCCTGCAACAGCACAAGACCGCAGTCGCATTGCGGCGCAGAAGATCTACGCGGAGGCGGAGCAATTGCGCACCCGGCAAACAAGTGCTTCGTTGCACCAGGCGATCAAGAAATATGAGGAAGGTCTGCTGCTCTTCCGCGCGGCTGCGGATCGCAGTGGCGAGGGGGACACGCTAATCGGGATCGGCGTTGCCTATAAAGACCTTGGCGAACGACAGAAGGCGTTGGAATACTATGCTCAGACGCTCGCCATTCGACAGGCCGCCGCTGACCATCGCGGCGAGGCGGAAGCGCTGAATAATATCGCCGAAGTGTATGACGCGATGGGCGAGAAAAAGAAGGCGCTTGAGAATTTCGAACTCGCATTGCAACTCTGGCGAGCCGCCGCCGATCGCTCGGGCGAGTCCTCAACACTGAGCAACATGGCAGCGCTCTATTCTTCCATTGGCCAGCCACGGAAGGCTCTCGATCTTTTCAATGAGGCACTGCCGCTACGCAGAGCCAGCGGCGACCGACCGGGCGAAGCGGCAACGCTCAATGACATCGGCGTCACTTACTTTGCATTAGCTGAACTGCAAAAGGCGCTGAGCTATTTCAATCAGGCGCTAAGCATCGTCAAAGCCATCGGTGATCGGCGCGGGGCTGCGTACACGATGACCAGTATGGGCCTCCTCTACGATGCCCTGGACGAAAAGCAGAAAGCACTCGATTACTATGAGCAATCCTTAGCTCTTTTGAAAGCTCTTGATGATCGGTATGGGACGGCGGCCGCGCTCAACAACGAGGCGCTTCTCTATCTTTCGTTGCACGAGAATCAGAAGGCGCTCGATTATTACAATCAATCGCTCTCGCTGGTAGTTGCGTTGGGTGATCGCTATGGTCAAGCCACTGTGTTGAATGGTCTGGGCAAGGTTTACCTCCTAATGGGCGAACCGCAGAAGGCGCTGGATTCGTTCAATCAATCGCTGCCCATGCGACGAGCCATCAGTGACCGCTCCGGCGAAGCCTACACACTTCACAACATTGGCGGAGTCTACGAGCACCTGGGCGAAAAGCAGAAAGCGCTCGATCACTACAATCAGGCCCTCGCGCTGTGGAGCGTCGTCGGCGACCGGCGAGGAGAGGCTAGCACGCTTATCAGTACCGGAAGAGTTTACGAAGCTCTGGGCGACGGGCCGAAGGCCCTCGACTTTCTGAATCGGGGATTGGCGCTTCACCGAACCGTTAGTAACCGCAGCGGCCAGGCTCAGTCGCTTTACGAGCTAGCTCGCCTCGAGCGGGATCGCGGCAATTTGATCGAAGCCCGCTCGAGGATCGAAGCGGCCCTTGGGATCATCGAATCGCTCCGAACGAAAATCGCCAGCGAACAACTGCGCTCCTCATACTTTTCTTCGGTGCAGGAATACTACGAGCTGTACATCGATGTGCTGATGCGCTTACACAAATTGCACCCGTCGGAAGGAAACGACGCCTCTGCTCTGCGAGGCAGTGAGCGCGCGCGGGGGCGCGGTTTGATTGATTTATTGATCGAATCGCACGCTGATATTCGGCAAGGGGTCGATCCGCAGTTGCTTGAACGCGAGCACGATTTGCAACAACTCCTGAATGCGAAGGCTGAGCGTCAGTTGCGCCTACTGAGTGGCAAGCATAGTGAAGAAAGCGCGCAGGCAGTGGCCAGGGAGCTGGAAGCCCTGACCACTGAGTATCAGGAAATCGAGGCCCAGATAAGATCGAAGAGTCCCCGTTATGCGGCGCTGACTCAACCACAGCCGCTTGCGCTGCGTGATATACAAGCGGAGCTACTCGATCAAGACACGCTGCTATTGGAATACTCGCTCGGCGAGCAGCAAAGTTATCTTTGGGCCGTGACGCAAACAGGAATTGCCAGTTATGGACTACCATCGCGAACCGTCATCGATGAGCTGGCGAAGAATTTTTACAATTTGCTGACTGCACCGAGCCATCCCGCCGAGCCTGGAAAGAAGAGAGGACTCGGTGTGGAGACAAGCAGAGGTTCGTATGGCGACGTAGCGAATCGCCTGAGTCAGATGGTTCTTGGTCCGGTCGCCGCGCAATTGGGTAAAAAGCGTCTGGTCATCGTAGCGGAGGGCGCCCTGCAGTACGTGCCGTTCGGAGCATTGTTCTCGCCCACGATGACCAATAGACGCAAGACGAAAACTCCGCTGATTGTTGACCACGAAATCATCAGCTTGCCGTCGGCTACGACCCTCGCGGTATTGCGACGCGAGCTACCGGAACGCCGAACTGCGGTCAAATATGTTGCGGTTTTGGCGGATCCGGTCTTCGATGTGCGTGATGAACGAATTAAGAAAGCACCGAGAGATGCGGCCGGCACTGCAAATGAGCAGGAGACTAGCGCTGAGAACCGGGGGTTGGGTCTGGCCCTGGAGAAATCAGCACAGGATACGGGGCTGAGTACGAGGTCTCTTAGCATACCTCGATTGCCCGGTACCAGGCGTGAAGCTGAGGCAATTCTGGCGCTTGTTCCTGCCAATGAGAGCAAGCAAGCATTGGATTTCGACGCGAGCCGTGCAACCGCCTTCAGCCCTGAGCTTAGTCAGTATCGATATGTGCACTTTGCCACGCATGGCTTGCTTAATAGTGTTCATCCCGATCTATCTGGGATCGTGTTGTCAATGATAGACAAGAATGGCGCACCAGAAGATGGCTTCCTCCGCGGACATGAGATCTTTAATTTACGCCTATCAGCGGAGCTTGTTGTCTTGAGTGCCTGTCAAACTGGCCTTGGGAAAGAAGTGCGCGGAGAGGGATTGGTAGGATTGACTCGCGCCTTCATGTACGCAGGAGCGCCGCGCGTAGTCGTAAGTTTGTGGAGCGTCAGCGATCTCGCAACCGCCGAGTTGATGGAGCGCTTTTATAAAGGGATGCTCGTTGACAGATTACGTCCGGCAGCAGCCTTACGCGCCGCGCAAGTTGCCATGTGGAAACAGCAACGTTGGTCTTCGCCGTTCTATTGGGCGGCGTTTACGCTCGAGGGTGAGTGGCGCTGAATAGGCGTTGGTCTGGGAGAACGGCTGTGGGGCATTGCCGTGCGGTAAGGCTTTGCCTTACGCGCGTTCACCGTAAGTCCTTCGGCGACTAATTCAGTGCGAAAATACATTGCAGACCAGCAAAGGCACCATGCAAAGAAGTCGTTTGTTGATGAGTTGAAGGAATTGTTAGAGAAGGCAGGGGTGGTCTACGCTCCGCTTCGACCACCGGCTACTTTCTATTCAACCCAGCGGGTTGAATACGCAGCTTTACTCCAACCTGTAATTCGGTGCTTCCTTGGTGATGATCACATCGTGGACGTGCGACTCGCGCAGGCCAGCCGACGTGATACGAATGAACTTGCTCTTCTCCTGAAACTCTTTGATCGACCGGCAGCCCGTATAGCCCATGCCGGAGCGCAGACCGCCGACAAGTTGCGTCGTCATCTCCGCGATCGTGCCTTTGTAGGCGACGCGGCCTTCAATCCCTTCTGGCACTAACTTCGAATCGCTTTCCGCCATTTCCTGTGCATAGCGGTCGCGCGAGCCTTCGCGCATCGCCCCAATCGAACCCATACCGCGATAAGTTTTGAACGAACGGCCCTGAAACAGGATTACTTCTCCCGGCGCTTCTTCAGTGCCGGCGAAAAGCGATCCAATCATCACCACGTCGGCGCCGGCGGCAATTGCCTTGGCGACATCGCCGGAAAACTTCACGCCACCATCGGAGATTAGCGGGACGCCGCCGGCGCGCGCCGCTTTAACACAAGATTGAATCGCAGTAATCTGAGGCACGCCCGCGCCGGTAACAACACGCGTGGTGCAGATCGAACCAGGCCCGATGCCCACCTTAATGGCGTCAACTCCGGCGTCAATCAGCTCCTGCGAGCCCTCAGTCGTACCAACGTTGCCGGCGATCAGATCGGTGTCAGGGTGTCGCTGCTTGATCTCGCGAACGGCTTCGATTACGCGCAATGAATGGCCATGGGCGGTGTCGATAACTAAACAATCAACGCGCGCCTTCACCAATTCGTCCGCGCGTTCACGAAAATCGCCGGTCGCTCCGATGGCGGCGGCGACACGCAAACGCCCCAGATCGTCCTTGGCCGCAGTCGGATACTTAATCGCTTTTTGAATGTCCTTGACTGTGATCAGACCCTTGATGCGCTTGTCTTCATCGACCACCAGCAGCTTTTCGATCCGGTGCTTTTGCAGCACGGCCTTGGCTTGCTCGAGCGTAGTGCCAACCGGAACGGTGACCAGCGGCTGCTTTGTCATCACTTCCGACACCGGGATATCGAAGCGGGTCTCAAACCGCAGATCGCGATTGGTAATGATGCCGACGAGGTGACCAGCTTCGTCCACTACCGGCACGCCGCTGATGTGAAATCGCTCCATGATCTGAAGCGCTTCGCGCACCGGTTTGGTCGGAAGAATGGTGATTGGGTCGACAATCATTCCTGACTCCGAACGCTTGACCTTGTCCACTTCCTCAGCCTGCCGCTCGACACTCAGATTCTTATGGATAACCCCGATGCCGCCCTGTTGTGCGAGCGCAATTGCCAGCGCCGCTTCAGTCACGGTGTCCATCGCCGAGGAGCACAGTGGAATATGAAGCCGGATATTTCGGGTGAACTGGGTTGAGGTATCGGTTTCATTTGGCAAAACGTCAGAGCGAGCCGGAATCAGAAGCACGTCATCGAAAGTTAGACCCTCTGGTATATCTGTTGAGATCATACGTCGTTATTAACTCCTTGAAGATTTGCTATGAGATGAAAAGTCGATGATAGAAACAAAACTGCCCGCCAATCGGAGCGGGCAGTCTTGAAGTAGTTTCTGTTGCTGACGAGGTTGTGGCGAGACTCCTGACAAGCGCGCGCACGCCTGTGTATTGAGCCCTCGGGCACAAACTCTGTCGACCAACACTTATTGCAGGAACTGTTCGTAATCAGTTTTCCGAATATCCAAACCACCAGCGATACTTGCGGTAAGCGGCGCTTCATGATGTAACTCCGCGGACCGGCGCTGTACCCAGTGGAGCACGCTTAGCGCCACCGCAGTTAATATTGCCAGGATCACAATTGCCAGCACGACAGTCAAAAGCGGCGAGCGAGTGGCGGGTGCATCGGTATAAACCTTCGAGTGATAAGGGGTGCTTGCTACTTCTTCGCCTGTGCCTCCAGCTTCACGCATATAGCGCGTATAGCCTTCAATCGCCTCTTTCTCGTCGTAACCAACGTAACGAGCATAAGCTTTGACGAAGCTGCGATTGAAAATCCCGCCCGGCAAGCGTTTGTAATCATTCGTTTCTATCGCTTCAAGGTAGTGCATCGAGATTCGCGTCTGATCGGAAATCTCGCGTAGCGGAATGCCGCGTCCCTCGCGTGCGAGTCGCAACTGTTCACCGATAGTCGCTTCCATCACCATTCGCTTCAGCCTTTTGCCTATCGCTTCGGTGGAGGTGGGCCTCGTTGGATACCAGTTGAAAGTAGACTGCAACTTAGATTGCTGGAATCGGAGGCGGTCTAGCCCGCGCTGCTAAATCCCCTAATTGTTTGGCTGAATATATCTTGCGTTGCTAAACGCTGTCAACTTTTGCGTCAGAAAGAGAAGCGTCTCTTGATTCTTCGTGCGCGCGGTGATAGGTTTGCGCCTGCGATCGAACGTCGACTTTAATTTCTACAACAATAAAAAGTGAGGTTACATGAGATGCCTTTAGAAGCACTCGGAATGGTGGAGACCAAGGGCTTTGTCGGAGCTGTCGAAGCCGCGGACGCGATGGTCAAAGCTGCGAATGTTCAGCTCATTGGAAAAGAGTATATCGGAGCCGGTTACGTGACGATCTTTGTTCGCGGAGACGTGGGCGCGGTTAAGGCAGCCACCGACGCCGGAGCAGCGGCAGCGCGAAGAGTCGGCGAACTGATTAGTGTTCACGTGATTCCTCGCCCACATGCTGAAGTCGAGCGCGTCTTACCGGCCGACGGGCGCACCGGTTTGAGCCCGGATGAGCGCTCGCTTGGAGGTGGCACTCGAGGCCAGTTGGGAGAAGGCGATCAGGGGCGCTCGCTTCACGGCGCGCGAGAAGGAAGCAAGGAAAAAGCCAGGTAAACCGATTTTAGATTTCAGATTTCGGATTTTGGATTGGTGCCTTCCAAATCGCCAATCAAAAATCAGAAATCAAAAATCGTGTTGGGGGGTTCGTCATGTCCGCAGACAAGGACCTGATCTCGGTACAGCAGGCGCGGGACCTGGTAGAAGCCGCTTATAAGGCGCAGGCTGAGATCGTCAAATTTGACCAGGCAAAGATCGATCGAATTTGCGAGGCCATGTCCCGGGCCGCTCTGCGCGAAGCCGCCCGCCTCGGCGCATTGGCCGTGGAGGAAACCGGCTTCGGTATCCCGGACGATAAGCGAGAGAAGAACCGTTTTGCCGCTGAAGATGTTTGGAACTACTTTCGCGGGTTGCGCACTGTCGGCGTCGTTTCAGAATCAAGAGATGTTGTAGAGATAGCGAGCCCGCGCGGCGTTGTTGCCGGCATCATCCCTTCCACCAATCCGACCTCCACGGCGATCTTTAAAGTTTTGATCGCGGTCAAATCCAGAAACGCTATTGTGCTTTCCCCTCATCCGTCCGCGGCTCGTTGTATCAACGAAACGGTGCAGGTGATGCGCGAAGCGGCCATCAAAGAAGGTCTGCCGGCGGACGCGGTTGCCTGCATGACGACCGCCACCATCGAAGGCACTGAAGCTTTGATGAAACACAAGCAGACGGCTGTCATCCTGGCTACCGGCGGCATTGGGCTGGTGCGCGCAGCTTATTCATCGGGCAAACCCGCGTTTGGAGTCGGCCCCGGTAACGTTCCTGTTTTTATCGAGAGAACTGCGGATGTTACCAAAGCGGTTCAGGATATTTTGACTGGAACGACTTTCGACAACGGAACCATTTGCGCTTCTGAGCAAGCTGTAGTTTGTGATGCTCCTATTGAAAAAGCTGTAAGGGAACAATTCAAAGCGCAGGGCGGGCACTTTCTTTCCGCTGCGGAAGCTGACCAACTGGGCAAAGTGGTGGCAACTCCACAACGTTCTCTAAACCCCGGGATCGTAGGAAAGTCGGTCGAGGTGATTGCCAAGCTGGCCGGGTTGAACGTCCCTCCAGGCACGCGCTGCCTGATGGTGGATGTTGGCGGTGTCGGACGTGAGTTTCCGCTGTCTATGGAAAAGCTCTCACCCATCCTCGCGTTCTATGTGACGGACGGCTTATCGCGTGGCGCGGAGCGTTGCTATGAAATCCTGCGCTACGGCGGCATGGGCCACACCGCGGGAGTTCACACTCGTTCGCGCGAGGCCGCGGTCCGCTTCGGCGGGGAGATGCCGGCGTCGCGCATTACGGTGAATACACCTACAACTCACGGGGCGATTGGTTTCTCGACGGCGCTTCCGCCATCGATGACCCTGGGCTGCGGTTCGTGGGGCGGCAATGTAACTTCGGATAATGTGTCGCCACTCCACTTGCTGGATATCAAGCGAGTAGCTTTTGAAACAAGAGCAGTGAAAAGTAAACGGCCGGCAGTTGCAGCTTCTACGGTAGCCACTCCTGCGCCAGCGGCCGCGTATGCCGGAACGACTGCGAGCTCGGCGCCAGCTCAACCTCAGGCGGTAGTTGGTTCTGGTGCGGGCAAGATCAACCGCGAAGACATCGCCGCGATAGTCGACCGGTTTCTGGCGGGGCGCCAACCGGAGCAGCCGTCGAGTGAAGCAAGGGAGACGCGACAGCAACCGTCGCGCGCAGCAAGCGAGCCCGAAGCCGAAGCTGGCAGCATGTATGCCGGACCAGGCCAGAACCGAACTGATAATGTCCGCCAGCCGGCAAATGCCGGCCGATCATCTTCGGCATCTTCGGCTGGCTCCAGTTCAAGCAGCGCTTTGACCGCGAACAATGGCGCGAAGACGGTTGACTTCGTTAGTGAAGACGACGTCAAACGCGCGATTCAAAAAGGTGAGAAGATCTATATCAACGCGAAAACCATTATCACTCCGGCAGCCCGTGACATCGGCGAACCGGGCGAAGTGTTTGCTAAAGGCTAAAGTTTCAAGTTCCAAGTTCCAGGTTTCAAGTTAGGCGCTCAGGGCCAGACTGGAAACCTGGAACTTGGAACTTGAAACTTGGAACTTGAAACCATGTTCTTAGGCAAAGTCGTCGGCACAGTTTGGTCTACCAAGAAGACTCCCGATCTTGAAGGCATCCGCTTTCTGGTCGTGCACCCCTATGATCTGGAAAAAGATCCAACCCGGAACATCGTCATTGTTGCCGATCGGCTGGGCGCCGGAAGTGGCGAGATGGTGATTTGTGCCTTTGGCAAAGCAGCGCGCACGGCAATGGGCAATCAGGACATGGCAATCGAAGCCGCAGTCGTTGGGATAGTCGATCGGGTGGACATCACCGACACGGCTTCAGAAGAGATGCGCGAGGCGGCGCGTCAACTCGCGCGCGATAATGGAAGACAGTGAGGAGTGAAAAGTGAAGAGTGAAAAGGCGTTGAATTGTGCTGAGGTTTGATTCACGCGCTAGCCAACATTCCAGAACTCATCACTTTTCACTTTTTACCTTTCACTGGTTTTTATGGCTAACGAAGATTTGATTTACCGGCTCACGAAGGCCGTCTACGGCCGCCTGGGTCCGGCAGCGGACGAGCAAACCGTCGAGCAACTCGTCACAGAAGTGTTCCGCGAGATCGAGCCCTTTCTGCACGCGAACGGATCGTCATACTCCTCTTTACAATCTCTTCCCGCGAGCGGCACCGCTGCTTCGCAATCGCCGGAAGGTTCTGCTGACCGAATGATCATTTCGGTGTTTGGCGTAGACCATCCCGGCATTGTCGCCGGAGTCGCCCAGATACTGGCCGGTGCCGGCTGCAGCATTGTGGATATCAACCAGACGGTAGTGCAGGGCAAGTTTGCCATGGTCATCATCGCCAACAGCGCGCACGCGCGGGAGAGCGCAGCCGAATTGAAAGAGCGACTGCGGAGCGAAGGGGAAAAACTTGGCGTCCGTATCTACGCGCAGCGTGAAGATCTCTTTAACGCCATGCACCGGATTTGAATGTCGAATTTCGGATTGCGGAATTCGAATTGAAGAACCGAGACTTTCAAACTTCAAATTAAAAGCACAGCTGACAATGGACAAAACCCGCAATCCGAAATTCGCAATCCGAAATTCCCACTATGCCTGAACCAGAAATTGCTCGACGCTGTCCCACCTGCGGCGCATCAATTCGCGAGGTAGCCCTCTTCTGTCCGCAATGTGGCAACGCGCAGCCACACCGGCAAGCGCGCGCCGCAGCCGCACTCCCAGAAACGACTTCTAAAAGTACAGCCCCCCTGGAAGACTCAGAGGCCGAGGCGCCGCAGAAGTCTATGTCCGACACAATCGCGATTGAGAGACCTGAAGATGCGCCCAAAGTTCCGGCTAACGCGCGATCTATGTCTGACACTATCGCGATTGAGAGACCTGAAGAAACGCCCAAAATCTCGGCTAGTCCAAACGTACGTGGAGCGGTGGGCGCAAAGCTGCAGCGTGCCACCACGCTCGTGCGTGATGTCGAAGGCGACGTGATTTATCGAGTGCAGAAAGTGCGTGAGATCTCCAGTGTAGTTTTGGATGAAGCGGGAAACGATCCCGGGCTGCGTTTTTTGCTGGTCGCCGGAATCCTCTTTGTTCTGTTTCTCGTCATTGTGTTGTTGAATAGATTGATTACGTAGAGTTTTTAGTTTTGAGTTTTGAGTTTAAGGAAGAGCCACACCAGCGAAAGCCGCGTATCTCAAAACTAAAAACTCAAAACTCAAAACTTAGAACTAGAAAACCATGGAATATTCGCAAGCAGAAATCCTTCAAACCGTCGCGATGACGGAAATGGAACACCTGGACGTTCGCACCGTAACGCTGGGTCTGAGTCTGCGCGACTGCGCCAGCGAAACAATCACGCGCACCGCCGAACGCGCGGTGGAAAAAATTCACCGGTTCGCCGATGTTTTGGTTCAGACTGTCGACGCGATAGGCGACGAATTTGGGATACGCATCGCCCACAAGAGAATCGCGATAACGCCGGTGTCGATGATTACGGAAAGCGCCTCCGGCGATCCGGTCAACCTGGCACGTGCGATTGACGAGGTCGCAGCCGCAGTCGGCGTGGATTTTATTGGTGGCTATTCCGCGCTGGTTCACAAGGGAGCCACCGATTCCGAGCGCGAGTTTATGAACTCCATTCCCGAAGCGCTCTCCGTCACCAAGAGGTTGTGTTCATCTGTGAACGTTGCGACCACGCGCGCCGGCATAAACATGGACGCGGTGCGGCAGGTGGGAATCATCATCAAGGAAGCCGCCGAGCGCACCAGCAACGAAGGCGGCATCGCCTGCGCAAAGTTTGTCTGTTTTGCGAATTCAGTTGAAGACAATCCCTTCATGGCCGGAGCTTTTCACGGGCTCGGCGAACCCGAGGCCGTGATCAATGTCGGCGTGTCCGGCCCCGGCGTTGTTAACTATGCCATCAGGCATGCCGCGCCAGATCTGCCGCTGCAGGAGTTAGCCGAAATCATTAAGAAGCTTTCGTTCAAACTTTCGCGCGCCGGCGAACTGGTGGGCAGGGAAGCCGCGCGCCGTCTGGGAATTCCTTTCGGCATTATTGATTTGTCACTCGCGCCGACACCTGTGCCAGGTGATTCAGTGGCAAACATAATCGAGGCGATGGGTTTTGAAAGAGCGGGAACTCATGGCACCACTGCCGCGCTCGCCTTGCTTACCGATGCAGTCAAAAAGGGCGGGGCGATGGCGAGCGGATCTGTCGGCGGTATGAGCGGCGCGTTCATTCCCGTTTCCGAGGACGCGGGCATGATCGAGGCCGTCCGCCTCGGCGCGCTTTCGCTCGATAAACTCGAAGCCTGGACCAGCGTCTGTTCTGTCGGTATTGATATGGTGGCCGTGCCCGGCTCAACTTCGGCCGAGACTATCTCCGCAATCATTGCCGACGAGATGGCTATCGGTGTGATGAATAACAAGACCACGGCCGTCAGGATCATCCCGGCGCCCGGCCGGGTGGTAGGTGAGATGGTTGAGTTTGGCGGCCTGCTTGGCAGCGCGCCGATAATGGCAGTAAACGCGTTTTCGTCGGCCGGCTTCATCCATCGTGGCGGCCGCATTCCGGCGCCGATCCATTCGCTGCGGAACTAAAGCCGGGTAACAGAGCCCTCCATAACTGTCGGGCTACTGCCCCGGCGGAGATTGCGCGTGAATTCTCAAGTCTCGGCTGCTCGCGTCACTCAAAAATGGGCTTGCGGCGTAGCACGGGGCAGTAGCCCGACAGTTATGGAGGGCTCCGCTAACCCAACACTCAATCCTGGAGATGCCAATCTTTTCGTGCGGGACGCCCACGGTCTGGCAGATATGAAGATGGTCCTTATTAATTTGAATCAATAGGCATGAGCTGTACGCCCAACACTCTTCGTCAAATCGCGCGCCGAAAATTCCACCGCTTCATCTTTTGCGCGGCCGGCATTTACAACATCGTCTGGGGTCTCTACTCAGTTTGGGACCCGCAGTGGTTGTTCCGATACTCTGGTCTGCCGCTACAAAACCATCCACAGATCTTCGCTTGCCTCGGTATGGTGGTGGGATTGTATGGGATTATTTATTTCGAGGTCGCGCGCGTTCCCGAGCGCGGCTGGTTGCTGGCCGCCGTCGGGCTGACAGGGAAAGTGCTTGGCCCCATCGGCCTCTTCCGCTTGATCTGGAGCAGTACGTGGCCGCGGGCGACGATGGTGTTGTCGCTCACAAACGATCTGATCTGGTGGGTCCCATTCGCCCTATATCTCTACGATGCCTGGCCGGCGTTTCGACAAGATGTATTCCAAACGGTGAGCAACAAAGACTCTGGACAAATTGCAGGCTAAGGCTTAAGTTCTACCTATTCAACGGCAGCATAAGGAGCGGCGAAGAAAAAATGGCAGAAGCACTCGGCATGGTTGAATGCATGGGACTGGTCGCGATGATCGAAGCGGCTGACGCAATGGTCAAAGCTGCTAACGTACGCCTCGTCGGCTGGGAAAAGATCGACGCCGGTTTAGTCACGGCGATAGTGAGGGGCGACGTCGCTGCGGTGCGTGCGGCCGTCGATGCCGGAGCTGCCGCCGGCAGCAAAGTCGGCAAGGTTGTTGCTACCCACGTAATTCCGCAACCGCATGGCGATGTCGATCTGGGGTTGCCGGTCCTGCAAACAGGTGAAACAACCAAGAAGAAGATTAGCGGTTCAGTTCGCGCGAAATGAATCCACAGATTTCGCAGATTACACCGATTCCGTAAAGACAAAAAAAATCGAACGCGAGTGAGAGGACGTTTCCAACAGTCTGCTTGCTTCTCTATCCCGAAACCAGAGAAAGGGTGTGATCATAAACCAGCCTTTCTGTTCAGGCTTATTCATATCTGTGTAATCTGCGAAATCTATGGATTCGGTCCTAAGCTGCTGATTCCTGACCTCAAATGAGTTTGACTCTCTATCTTCTTCGTCACGGACAAACCGCACTCAGTCGCGACGACGTCTTCTGTGGGTCCGGCCTTGATCCCGAGTTGACGCCGGAGGGCTTGCAGATGGCCAGGGCTTTCGCAGCGGCCTACAGCGCGAAACCCTGGCGTGCAATTTATTCCAGCAGTCTGCGACGAGGTATCGACACCGCTCAGCCGCTCTGCGATGAGCTGAAAATCTCAATTCAGGTACGCGCGGATCTAAATGAGATCGGCTATGGCAAATGGGAAGGACAAAACAGAGAGAACGTCGCCCGCGAATATCACGACGACTACGTGAGTTGGCTCGCCGATCCGGCCTGGCATGCGCCGACTGGCGGCGAGCTGGCGATCACGGTAGCCACGCGCAGCTTGCGGGTGATTGATGAAATCAAGCAGCAGTTTGCGGAGGGAAATGTCCTGATCGTTTCTCACAAGGCGACCATAAGAATAATTCTTTGCAGCCTGCTGGGGATCGATGTGGGCCGCTTTCGTTACCGGCTCGGCTGCCCGGTAGGTTCGGTTAGCGTGATTGAGTTTTCCCTCGAAGGTCCGCTGTTGCATTCATTGGCTGATCGTTTACACTTGAGTGAATCGTTGCGAGCCTTGCCTGGTACGTGACACATGACGACAAACAAATCACGCTCGATGGCTGACTAAAACACCTATGCGACACTCACTCCCCCGGCTGATATTCACACTGCCTCTGCTGCTTCTTGTTCTAGCTGCAACTGCCGTCGCTCAACAACCCTTCGTCACGGACGACGCAGACACCACGCCGAAAGGCCGTTTCCATTTCGAGTTCAGTAATGAGTTTGATCTGCTGCAGCGCTCGGCCTTTCCCAGTCTTAAGCAGAACACGGCTGACTTCGAACTCGACTACGGACTTTTTGACGGAGTGGAGATTGGTATTGCGGCGCCACTGCTAACAATCTTCAACGCCGCGGGCACAATTCCCAAGACGACTTCCGGAATCGGGGACACCAACATTGCGCTGAAATACAACTTCCTGACAGAGCATGAGGATTCGCGCCTGCCGGCAATGGCAATTGCCTTCAACCTGGAGTTACCAACGGGCGACCCAAGCCGACAGCTCGGTTCAGGTTTAGCGGATTTCTACATGAACGGCATTCTGCAGAAGTCTCTGACCAGTAAAACGAAGTTGCGACTTAACGGCGGCATTCTGTTTTCCGGCAACGAGACGACGGGTGTGGTTGGAATCAAATCCCGCGGCACTGTGTTCACAGGAGGCGGGTCGCTCGTTAAGCAGTTTTCTCCAAAACTCCAACTTGGCATTGAACTCACCGGCGCGGTCGAGAAGAATTTCCAGCTTGGTAAGGGACAACTACAAACTCTGTTCGGCGGCAACTACCAATTCAAGAATAATATGTCATTCGACTTCGGAATAATTGGAGGGAAATACGCAGCCAGCCCGCGAGCGGGTGTACAGCTTGGCCTGTCAGTAGACTTTTGAGCGGCGGCGTTCAAAGGCCTCACGCCCGATGTTGATCAATACCGAATCAGGTCAGTATGAGGCTGATCACACACCGGATTAGCATTCGCTTTCGACAAAATCCGTTGCCGCTGCTCAAAAGGGCGAATTGTAGCTGATGACATGCTTGGCGAATACTCCGTACACGTGACCACACGCGCAGCAATAAGCGACATTGAATCGCTCATCCCCAGCCTCGGATTTTTCCACGCTATCTTGGGATACGATCTTATCTATCCCTTCCGCGCCGCATTTAGGACACTTCGGCTCTGCCATCTAAACTCCTCCTCGGTAAATGAAGTCCTGCTGATGTTACCATTGCGTGCCGACGTAAGAGTTTTATCGCGTCGAGCGCCGCAAAGCGAGCTATCATAACCCCCCTGGACAATCAGACAGTAAGTATCTGGAGGGCTGAACGATGCCAAAGAAGAAAAGAAACGGACTCGGTCAATTGCTGGAGCGCTTCTCGCGCAAGGTGACGGAGGCCACCGGAACCTCAAGCGCCTTCATCATCGCTTTGCTGATAATTGTCATCTGGATAATTACCGGCCCATTGTTTCACTTTTCCGATACCTGGCAGTTGGTAATCAACACCGGGACAACCATCGTTACGTTCCTGATGGTCTTCCTGATTCAGCGCAGCCAAAACAAGGATGCGCTGGCGATTCACCTGAAGCTGAACGAAATTGTGGCGGCGTTGGAAGGCGCCAGCAATCGGTTGATTGACGTGGAAGACTTGACTGAAGCAGAAATCAAAACGCTTCACGTTCACTATCAGAAACTTGTGGCCATGGCGAAAAAGGATATAAAGCTGACGCAAAGTCATTCAATCGAAGAAGCTGAGGCTCGTCACGAAGTGAAACACAAGAAGCACCGCCACTCGGCAAAGTCGTGATTAGAAAGCTTCGTTCAGAGTAACCAAACTGAACAAGTGAGGAAACAAATGACCGCACCGATAACGTTGGGTTTCTCGTCTGCATGAGGCAATTTGGGAGCTTTCGGGTCTTGGGGAATGAACCGAACTCGGCGGATGCGGCGGCCTTCCAGACGTTCGACTATGAAATTACCGCCATTGTAGTTGATGAAGTCTCCTTCGTTTAGAAGTCGGCCGGCCTGGGCCATCAGAAAGCCTGCAATCGTATTGAATCCCTCATGCTCTGGCAATTGCAGCTGAAGAATGCGATTCGCATCGCGTACAACCAACCTCCCGCTGAGCACGTAAGAATCGCCATCCTTCACGATCTGCTCCCTTACCTCTTCGTCAAACTCATCATCAATTTCTCCAACAATCTCTTCCAGTAAATCTTCCAGCGTAATAATTCCTTCAAGGCCACCATGTTCATCGACGACGCACGCCAGATGAGTCCTGGTTGTCTGCATCTGCTTCAGCACCGATACTAAACGCGCACCGTCAGGTATGAACACTACCGGATGCATTATTGCTCGCAGCGCAAATGGCAGGTTGGAATTCTCGAGGAATGGCTCTATGTCTCTACGAAAAACGATGCCGATCACATCGTCGAGCCGTTCCTGGTAGACAGGCATGCGGGAGTATCCCGTTGTACGAAAGACGTTTTTGGTCTCCTCTAGAGTTGCCGATAGCGGCAGAGCTGAGACCGCGGTCCTCGGTATCATCGCTTCGCGTACTTCAGTCTCCCTGAAATCAAATACGCGGTTAATTAATTTTTGCTGATCGGCTCCAAGATGTCCGCCTTCGCGCGAGGCGTTGATGAGTTGGCGGATTTCTTCTTCACTGTAAATCGAAGCGTGCTCGCCCGAAGGATGTAGTCCAAACAAGCTCACGGTGCGGGTACCGGCCCAGTCGAGCAGGCGTATCGGCCAACGAAAGAGTTTGTAAAAGAGATGAAGGGGACGGGCCACTGCCAGCGCTATTTTTTCCGTGCGCTCCAGCGCGAGGGTTTTTGGAGCCAGTTCGCCCAAGACGATATGCAGAAAGGTGATCAGCGTAAAGGCGAGGGCGAAAGCGATCGTATCGAGTACGGCATCAGAAACCCGACCCTTGAGGGGAGCTTCGAGCAAGTGTGCGAAGACAGGCTCGCCAATCCAGCCGAGAGCGAGAGAAGCCATCGTGATGCCGAGCTGCGTGGCTGAAATATAAGCGTTCAGGCTATCGATTAACTCGAGCAGGAGCTTTGCGCGGAGATTGCCATCCTGGGCCAGCGCCGCGACTCGCGAGCGGCGAACACCGACCAGTGCGAATTCGGCGGCAACGAAAAAGCCGTTCGTCAGGACCAGCAGAATAACCAGGAGAAGATATGAAACCGAAACCACTGCACTAGTATGCTAGGTTTTTGTCAGGCGCGCGTCAAACTAACCTCAAGATCTACCAACAACGCCAGTGGGTGCGCACAGACGTTCATTGAACAGACCCCCAAGGAACCAGGAAGCCAGCGAGCCGAACTGCGGTGCTTGTTTGGAGGGGCTGACTCAGGAGCTGGAACTAAGCGCCTTCTCGAGTTTCTCAAAACGCGCCATCATGTTTTCATAAATGCGGTCGGTCTTTTCGTGCAGGTGGGCGACCTCAAGTTCCGCCTTTATGTTTACCTCGTATTCAATGTCGGCTCGCACCTTGTCTTTTTCCGCCTGGCGGTTCTGACTGATCAGGACGAAGCACGCGAGAAAAATCGCTTCCAGCGAAACGATCATAGTTAGAAGACCGAAGGGGAAGGGATCGAAAGCATGGTCGCGCAGAATAAAGGTATTGAGTGAGACCCAGATGATAAACCAGAATGTATGCGAAAAGAGAAAAGGCATGCTGCCGCTAAACCAAGCGAGCCAGTCGGCAATCCGTTGGAGGAAGGTGGAGTGGACTTCCATTTCCTCGTTGAGATTTCGCGAGACGCGGGTGCGCAGCAGTTCATCAGCTTTGCGCGTCAGGCCACTCAAGGCGGCCAGCATGTGAAGCGCCGCTTCGGGTTTGCGCTGAAAGAGCAACACCAGATCGTCGCGATCAAGGACCAGGACTTCGCAATCCGTTAGCGCCATTGCCGTAGCGGTGCGCGGACCCGTGTCGAGCATCGCCAATTCGCCAAACATATCGCCCTGTTCCGCTGTCGTGAGAACGATCTTCTGACCCGCCGTGTCTTTGATAAAGAGTTCGATTTCTCCCACTCGGACGATGAATAGCGAGTCGCCGGGGTCACCCGCGTGGAAAAGCGTGTGGCCTTCCGGGACTGTCAATTCATCGACGACCGCGGCAAGGGCGATTCGATCATCTTCATTAAGGAGTTCGAACATCGTGATGTTCGCAAGAAAACTGGGGTCACAGGGCATTGGCGGTTCCTCTCTGACAAGCGGGCTGCGCTAGAAGAGCCCGACATTATAGTCCAAGTTGTCTTAATAGTGAGTTGGTCAAGCGAGCCTCAGACGCTTTCGGCTTTGATTCGTCACACGTTGCGAGAGGCAGCAGCTAAGGGTTAATCAAAGTGCCTCGTCTAAATATCGTTGGTGGGCAAAGAGGTTTGCAGGAAACTTGTATAATATTTGTTAGGCCCACTTGACAATTAACCAAACATCTACCGAGTTTCTCTTCTCGTATGGGACGCTGCAGCTCGAGGCAGTGCAGATAGCCACGTTTGGTCGGCTATTAGCCGGTACAAGCGATTCCTTAGCCGGGTTCGAACAGGTGATGTTAAAGATCGAAGACCAAGCGGTAGTTGCAGTTAGCGGAAAGGCGCACCATACGATCGCCAGGTTCACCGGGCGCGCCTCCGATGTAGTATTCGGAACAGTGTTTCGCGTCACAGCAGATGACATTCAGAATGCCGACAGGTACGAAGTCGACGCGTGCAAACGAGTAGCGGTGACCCTCCGATCAGGAGCACGCGCATGGGTGTACGTTGACGCACAATATATCCCGTAATTCATGGCGCGCCGTGGTCGAGATTTCGGATCCAACTTAAGACACTCCCGGTAGCTGAGCGGTGCGGGCTGAAGGCTGTGAGCATAAAGCGTCACCGCCTAAGAATCCGTGCTGCCGATCCGCTCTGCTTACTTAAGGCGTTGTTTTGTTCGTGACCCCGGCGGGTTTGGTTGGAGTGCGCGTCGGAAGCTTCACCGCCGGCGGTTCGCCCTTTGGGGCAACGCGTCCGTTGCGAGTCAGGGCAATGTGTTTGTCGCGGCTGGAGCCGTCATCCACCACCACCTTAATCGAGCGAAAAGAGCCATCGCGCAATTTGTTGGTTGGATTGTAGGCCAGGACATACTGCGTGCGCAGGTCGCGCACAATCTCGTTGGCGATTTGCGGCAACTCGGATAGTGCTTCCGGAAAGAAGGCCCGTCCACCAGTTTCAGTGGCGAGTTTGTTAATCAGAGTAACCGCCTTATCACGCGGGCTCTTCCGAATGAGGCCACCTTCTTTGTCGAGTTCCCTGACAAATCCGATTACGTAAATCTGCACGTCTTCTTCGCGCAGTCGCGCAAATAGCTTCTCCTGAGAGTAAAAGCTGGATCGGTCTTCGCCGTCGGTAATTACAATCAAGGCGCGCCGCCGGCGATCGTTGTCATCTCCCTTTTTGTACGCAGCAACATGCTCAGCGGTAAGGTAGACAGCGTCGATTATCGCCGTCTGGCCTCCCTCAACGTAAAGTTCGTCAAGCCCGTCCATTAGCAAGTCTTTGCTGGCAGTGAAGTCCTGGACAGTTACTATCTTGTCGCTGCTGATAAAACGGACCAGGAAAGTTTCGTCGCCCGGCTTGTTGCTGTTGATGATGGTCTTGCCGGCGTCAATTACGCCCTGCAACTGTGAACGCAGCGAGCCGGAAGTATCAATCGCCAGCCCATAACTGATCGGCACTTCTTCACGCGAGAACGACTCAATGGGTTGGGCGACGCCATCCTCGAAAACGTGAAAATCGGCTTGGCGCACATTGTCGATGGGCCGATTATTGCGGTCAATCACGCGAACATTCAGCGTAACCAATTCCGTGTTTACCTTGATGATCTCGTCCTCACCAAATTCTTCCGGCGGCGTGGGCGTTGGCTTGGGCTTAAGCACCGGAAGCGGTGGAGGCTCGCCGAGCTGAGGAGTTATGCGGTCAATCGGAGTTGGCGCGGCGGTCGGGCTGGGCGTAGGTCGGGACGTTGGAGTTGGGGTCGCCGCTGATGTCACCGGCCGGCTGACGGACTGAGTTGCACGCGGCACGGGAGTAGGAGTTGGGGTTGCTTTGGGAGCTGTGACGGCGTTGCGAGGTCGCGAATTCTGGGTCCTGGCAGCGAAGACCAGGCCGGAACAAATTATAGAGATCACCCCGAGGACCAGCGCCAGCGTCAATGCGAATCTTCGTCTCTTTATTCCGCTCATCCAGTTTCCCATCCATTCCCCCAGCAGTCTCCCATTAGTTCCTTAGTAAGGTTCATCTTTTGAGAGTTCTAACTCAATCAATAGCAGCCAATGCTCACAGAAAGTCCGATCTATATTAGTTTAACCTCTCACGGGGCCGCTTGCGAAACAGCCTCGGTTCCTGGTAAGGCAAACCAATAGTTTGGCCGCGCAGGCTAACAGCTTGCGCTACCTGGCGACGTTATTGAAAGATGTTCGGGAGAGTTAATGCGTTGCCGTATGGCGACCTTGAAATCAACCGGGTGAATTCAACCAGCTCGCTTCAGCGCGAGCTGGGGACAGCGTAGTAGCCTTCTTTGGAGCGAACGAACAAGCGCGGCAAACCGCGTGGCGGAGTGACCTTCACTTTGATCTTGTGCCAGCGGCCGTCGTTGGTGAAATTCACGGGCTTGTAACCAATCGAATATTGATGACGAAGCTCGAGCGCAATCTGCTCGAAAATGTCGTCCATCTCGGGGTTGCTTCTGGGGAAGAACGCTTTGCCGCCCGAGACGCTGGCGAGTTCATCCAGAATGCCCTGGCCTTCCATGCCCAACCCGCTGCCGGCGTCGCTGCCGCTAAGAATGCCGATGCCGTAGAGCGTTACATCCGACTCTTTCAGCAGCCGGCGCAGCTCGTTAAAGGTGTAGCGAGAATTATTGTCCTGACCGTCGCTGATCAACAGCAATGCGCGTTTGGGATGAGTGCCGCGCTGGACCTTCTCTACGCCGAGATAGCAGGCGTCGTACAGCGCAGTATTGTTTCTGGTTTGTACAAACGTGAGCTTGTCGAGGACTTGATTCCCATCGCGAGTTTTGTCGAGCAGCAATTGCGCTCTGGAATTGAAGGCGATCAGAAAATACTCATCCATGTTATGGCTGGTCTGGATAAACTTGGACAGCGCGTCGCGCGCGCGCTTGACCTTGTCACCACTCATCGATCCCGAGACGTCAAAGATTACGCCAACTGAAACGGGCGAATCGTCGTCGCTAAAGTAAGTTATCTCCTGGGGCTTCTTCTCATCGAGCACCGTAAAAGCGGCCTTGCCCAATCCTGAAACATAGCGCCCATAGGTGTCAGTTACCGTAACGGTAAAGGTAATCAGGTCGGTGTTCGTGATGACCGGACCCTGGCCGAGGTCGTTTGGCGACTTCTGTTGGCCGGGAGCCGAGGCCTCGGCATTGGGAGGCGTTGGCTGGGCGGCTGGTTCGCTAGTGTGCTCGCTGGGCGACGATGCGTTGGTAGATTTTTGCGGGCTCTTGTCCTGCGTTCGCGCAACTGGAGAATTGGAAATGAGAAAGAGGATAACCAGACAGGAGATTATGGCGATGGTAAAAGCGCGTCCAGGAGGTAAGTGCATGTGACCCTCGCGTTCCTCGCAGGCGTTACTGAATAGAGCCGGCTGATGGTTGGAGACCAGAGATAGGGCTGCAACCACAGATGCCGGATGCAGAAGCCGTGATGTCCGAAGACCTGAAATTTTCTTAGATCTAACTGGGAATCGCTGACGTGGGGAAACGGCCGCGCGCTACTTCCAATCCAGTCTGTGATAGCTGCGATTCATTGTAAGACGGATAGCGGACGGGGTAAAGCGAAAAGGACAGAAGGCAGTGGGCAGAAAGCAGAAAGCAGAAGACAAGGGGCAGCGAACCGAAAATCTGGCCCCAGTAATGTGCCAGTCAAACTACTGTACGGGACTGCATATGTCGTAAACTTGTGGCATGACAAGCCGTCCGCGCGGATACTGGTCACTCGGTTTCCGGAATCGTTTTCGTCACTGGCGCTTTTGGGGCTGGGCGCTAGTGACCGCACCGCTATGGCTCATTGGCGCGTTTATTCTGGTGCGGGATGGACTGCTCGCGCCGGAATACAGAAATGCATACATTCTCCAATTCCTTCCCTCTTTCCGTTGGTATTGGCATTGGTATGCTATCGGACTGCTTATCTATTGTTTCGGTCTACTGCTTTTTGTCGCGCCAGTGGCAAACCAATTCAAGCTAGCGGCAGAGCGAGAACGCTCCGACAAGAAACTACGTTGCTATCAAAGGCTTCGACAGTCTCAATTTCACCCACCGCCGCCTCATCGTGAAGTCATAGCTGAGTCCAATATAGAACCGATCGCGATGGAGACAATCCACGCTTTCAGGAACGAGCGCGGCTTCATAATTGAAACCAATGAAACTGAAGCGACATTGAGAGCCTTAGTGATTCCATTTAAGAACAATCGCAATCATCGCTCTTTGGCGACAAATAGACATGCTCAACGAGTTAGACAAGAAAGACTCTTAGGCGGCTTTCTTTTTCGTTAGTTGCTTTGTATTCAAAGCGAGAAACAGATTGAAAGCCTCCAACGAGGCTGCGGAGCAGCCGGAAGAGTATTAGCCCCTGGCGAGGCTTTGCGAGCCTGGGGAAACATCGCATGAAATCAACCGAGCCTGCGAAGCTGGCGACAGAATCTCGCCACTAGACCATTTCTGTCGCCAGCTTCGCAGGCTCATGGTTTTAGTTGGTCAACTTTCCCCAGGCTCGCAAAGCCTCGCCAGGGGCTAATACTCTATCGCCTGCTACGCAGGCTGGTTGAGTTATCCCCACAAGTGCGCTTCATCAAAGTCGATGTGGTGGGCCCTTAGTAACGCTTTGAACTCTTCTGCGAAAGAGAACTCTTGGTGATGCTTTTCCTGGTTGCGAATGTACAGTCTCACATTGTCGACTTGAGATTCACTGACAGTGAACGCACCATAACGCGCCTGCCAGGCAAAGCGGCCTTTGGTTTGCCGTTTGGCCCAACCCGAAGAGTTCGCTTTCAACTTGCTCAAGAAGTCTGACACGGAGATGGTTGGACGTAGCTTAACCAGCAGATGGACATGATCTGACACTCCGTTGATCTCAATTGGAATGCATCCTAAACCGCGCACGATACCTCCGAGATATTCGTGCAATCTAGGCTTCAACGTGTTCGTAATTAGTGGAGCGCGCTCCTTTGTCGCGTACACAACGTGACAGAGGAGATTGGTATATGACATATCTTTACCTCTTTCGCCTGCTAGCAGGCTCATTCCTTTTGGTTGGTTAGTTTCCCCAGGCTCGCAGAGCCTCGCCAGGGGCTAGGATTCTATCGCCTGCATCACAGGCTGGTTGAGTGTGAAGCTGTAGTGAGGATGTTCCAACAGTTGCCGAAGAATTTGCATCGAGCAGGAAGTAGTGCAATCCCTGACCATTTCCTTGATCCCCTAAGCTAGTCACTGCTGTGGGAACTTTCCAGTCGCGTCATCGTGTACTAGGAGCTGCGTAGTGGGCAGCAAACGGTTGTCGCGAGCGCGCATGCTATACTTTCGCGCTACTCTAACCGTAGGAAGCATGAAGTAATGGCTGAGTTCATTTGCCGACTAGGGACGCCCGCGGGCGAGGTTGTAACGCGCACAATCGAAGCGCCGGGTGTCAACGAAGCGCGCGCGCGCTTGGAGCGTGAAGGCTTCCGCGTTTTCAATGTCACGCCCCCGAAAACAAGTGGAGTGACCGCGCTAACGCGATTTGGCGGACGCGGCGGTCAACCAAAAGTAAAGGCAGGGGACTTCCTGCTTTTCAACCAACAACTAGCGGCATTGGTGCGCGCTGGTATACCCATTCTGCAAGCCATCTCGATGTTACGTAAGCGCGCCGCCTCCGCACGTTTGCGCGCAGTGCTCGGGGACGTTGAAGATCAGATTCGCGGAGGCGCGGCGCTTTCCCAGGCTTTTGCGTCGCAGGGAAATATCTTCCCAAGAATCTACACGGCTTCGATTCTGGCTGGCGAACGTTCAGGTGCGTTGGATGAGGTGCTGCTTCGTTACGTCACCTACATGCGACGCAATGTAGCGTTGCGCCGCAAGATTCGCGGCGCCCTCGCTTATCCGCTCTTCCTGCTCTTCGCCTCGGGCTGCATGGTGACTTTTCTGACAGTGTATGTGGTGCCGAGGATGTCGGATCTGTTTTCAGGATTTGGCACTGAACTCCCAACCGTTACACAAATCGTACTGGGTCTTTCTAAATGGCTGTCGACTAACGTGCTCTGGTTTGGCCCGCTGTTTATTGGCGGCGCCATCGCTCTGTTTCTCTGGTCACGAACCGAGTCTGGTCGACTGAAAGTGGATGCAATGCTGTTGAAGATTCCACTCGCCGGTAATCTTGTTATTCAGCTTTCAATCGCACAAGCCACACGCTCGCTGGCAACGTTATTGGCTGGTGGCATTACGCTGGTTGAGTCGTGGGAGATAGCCGGGGAATCAATTACAAACCGTGAGTTGCGGCGGCGCAGCTCGGCGATTCTGCCGATGATTCGCGAGGGCCGTACATTTACTGAGAGTCTGGAAGCGGCCAACTGGGTGCCGCTGCTTGCGGTTGACATGGTGGGTATCGGCGAGCGGTCCGGCAGTTTGCGTGAGATGCTTGACGAGGTGGCAGTCTTCTATGATGCCGAATCGGAGGTTCGGCTTGAGCAGTTGACGACCACGCTGGAGCCTGCGATTCTGGTGGTCATGGGTGGAATCGTCGTCACTATTCTCCTGGCCATCTATCTTCCTATCATTCAATCAATTTCCGGCGGCACGGGAGTTACCGGCCGTCACTAAGGCAAAGCCGAGGAGGTCCGCAAGACGCTGGTTGATCACCGGCGACGGCAGCAAAACTGAATGAAAGAGTTACCGCAAAATCTCGGAGCAACACCGCCCTCGCAACCAACATTGAGTTCGCCGCTGGCAGTAGAAAGCCTGGCGCCTGGTGGAGACAACCATGATCCGCCTGAGGTGCGCACGGCGAAGGAACTTGCCCGTCGCTATCGGTTGACCTTCGTTGAACTACTTCCTACCGATCAGGAGTCCCCCATCAATTACGCTCTCTTCAATGAGATTCCGGTCGATCTGATGGTGCGTCACCAGTTTCTTCCGTTAGGGCGTGATGAAAAGGGACTGCACCTCGGGATGGCTGATCCAACCGACCTGGAACGGCTGGATGAACTCGCGAACGCACTGAAAGCGCGGATTGTTCCTTACGTCGCCACGGCCGGAGCCATCGAGGTCATCTTGCGGCGCGGCGATGCCACGCAACGCGTTTTGCAGGAAGCAGCGTCGGGCTTTCGCATTTCTTTGGTCAGGGAAACTGAAAGTGGTGAAGAGGTACTCGATCTCGATCGCCTGGCCACCGATTCCGAGATGTCCCCGATTATTAAGCTGGTGGACACGATCATCTATAACGCGATGGAGTCGCGTGCCTCCGACATTCACATTGAAACGCGAGACACAGAGGTGCAGGTCAAGTATCGAATTGACGGAGCCCTTTACGCCAAAGTTGATCCGATTGACCTTGCTTTCCACCAAACGTTGATCTCGCGCATCAAGGTCATGTCCGAGTTGGATATTGCCGAGCGTCGCGTGCCGCAGGACGGTCGCTTCCGAGTTCGCTACAAAGGCCGCAACGTTGATTTTCGCGTTTCGATCATGCCCACGATTCACGGCGAAGACGCGGTCATTCGTATTCTCGACAAGGAGCAGATCAACGAAGAGTTTAAGAATTTGAATCTTGACGTGGTGGGCTTTGCCGAAGACGACCTGAGAAAGTTTCGCCACTATATTGCCGAGCCTTACGGCATGGTGCTGGTGACTGGTCCCACCGGTTCCGGCAAGACCACCACGCTTTACGCCGCGCTCAACGAAATCAGAAACGAAGAAGACAAGATCGTCACCATCGAGGATCCGGTGGAGTATCAGTTGCACGGTATTACCCAGATTCCGGTTAACGAGAAGAAAGGGCTGACATTCGACCGCGGCCTGCGTTCGATTCTGCGCCACGACCCCGACAAGATCATGATCGGGGAAATCCGTGACACCGAAACCGCGCAGATTGCCATCCAGTCTGCGTTGACAGGCCATCTTGTTTTCACCACCGTACACGCAAACAACGTCATCGACGTCATCGGGCGTTTTCTCAACATGGGCGTTGAGCCTTACAACTTTGTTTCGTGCTTGAACTGCGTATTAGCCCAGCGGTTGATTCGCATGCTTTGTCCTTATTGCAAGCGTCAATATCGCGCGAAAGAGCAGGAGTTGATTGAATCAGGACTAAGACCGGAAGAGCACCTTGAGACGCCTTTCTATATCAACGTCGGCTGCGATGCCTGCAACCACACCGGCTATCGTGGCCGCACGGCGATTCATGAACTGCTCGATCTTTCCGACAATATTCGCGAAATGATCGTCGAGCGCCGGCCAGGCTCGGAGGTTCGCAGAGCGGCCGAGGCCGAAGGGCTGACAAGTTTGCGTGAATCTGCGCTCCGGAAAGTGTTCGCGGGGGTCTCAACGCTGCACGAGATTAACCGGGTGACGTTTGTCGAGGAAGTGGGCGCCCGTCGCTAAGGTCGAAGGTAAGGCGCGATTGTTAGGTTGCGAGTTCCTTGAGCCGTTGCCGCGAAAACTAACAGGTGCGCGTCGCAAGATTTGCTGCCGTTTTAAGGAACTGTTATTTTTGGCTTGCGTGTAAGAAAATGAGGCGGGGGGTTGCATCTTAGCCTCCTGAACGGCATTATTAAACCAAGTTTATTGGCTGCTTCGGCCAGCGACCTTCACCGGAGACTATTATGAGAATAAAAATAGAGACGCGCGTTTTTGTTTCCCTATTGCTTACCTTCTGTCTGCTGGTTTTGCCGGCGACTGCTTTCGCCAAGAAAGGTGACAAGCATTTCAAAGAGGGAATGCGCAACGAGGCGGCCCAGCAATGGGAGAAAGCTGCCCAGGAGTTTACCATGGCGGTTGCTGCCGATCCTTCAAATCTGGAGTATCAGCTCCATTTTCGTCGGGCGAGCTTCAACGCTTCGCAGTCGTATATGCAGCAGGGTCGCGCTCTGGCGGAACAGAGGGATTTCGTTGGAGCCTATAACGCTTTTCGCCAGGCTTACGGGTACGATCCCGTAAACGAGTTGGCAGTTTCTGAGATGGAGCACATGTTACGTCTCCAGGGCGTGAAAGAAGGGACCAACACAGGGAATGAAAAGAGCACTGATCCGGGATCAGCCGGCTCGACGAGCGCGCAGGAGGCTGCTTTAGAGCCGCCGCGACTTGAGATGCGCGTAATAAGTTACAGTGGAGATTTGAAGGCTTTCATTCGCAGCCTCGCCGAGCAGCTCAACTTGAATGTTATTTTCGACCGGCAGTCGTTTGTCCAACCGCGCACCATCGATATCAATTTGCGCGAAGTCACTACCTCGCAAGCGCTCGACTACATTTTTCTCCAGGAGAGCTTATTTTTTCAAAAGCTCAGCCGGCGAACAATTCTGGTCGCGGAACAAACGCGCCGGCCGCAATACCAACAACTGGTTTTGCGCACGTTCTTCCTGGCAAACAGTGATCCTGAAAAAGCTAAGACACTCGTCGCACAGGCGATACCTCCCTCAGTTGGCCGGCCGCAGACCATCGTCGTTGCCGACAAAGACACTAACAGCTTGACGATTCGCGACACCGCCGAAAACGTGCGCTTGATTGGGGAGCTGATTCAAAGCATCGACAAGGATCGCGCCGAAGTCGTGATGGACGTGAACATCTACGAAGTGTCCAAAAACGATCTGCTGCAATTTGGTAGTCAGTTGGGAACGGAGACGACGCTTCTTAATCTTGGCGGTATACAGAGGGGCCTCTCGGTTCTTCAGGGCGGGGCAGGCACCGTCGGTCTGCCTGTCGCCCTTGGTTCGGCGCTGATTTTGCCGTCTTCGACCCTGACGGCGCTTCAGAGTAGAAATCGTACGAAACTTATTGCTTCGACCCAGGTACATGCATTCAATGGCGAGGAGTCAACTGCCCGTATCGGACAGCGCGTTCCCGTGCAAACTGCGCAGACGTATCCTTTCGGAACTCCAACCGGATCGGCAGGAAACACGGGAGGACAGTTTAATTTTCCCACTGGCGGCTTTCCCGTAATCAATTATGAACCGACTGGCCTGACATTAAAATTTACACCGCAAGTCTTTCCCAATCAGGACGTGCAGGTGAAAATGAGCATCGAGTCAAAAGACATTCTGGGAGCCCAAACCACAACGCCGACGTTTACTGAACGAACGATTACCGGCACGGCGCGCGTGCAAAACAATCGCACCATGATGCTAGCCAGCGTCTCCACCAACGTGGAATCGAATGGACGCAAGGGCCTGCCGCTGCTTGGCCTGATTCCGGTGCTGGGAAGGCTCTTTACAGCCCCGACAAGAGACAATCGTCAAGTAGATATCGTTATCGCCGTCACGCCGCGCGTGTTGCGTGCGCCGGCAGTGACGCCGCGCGACGAAGAGATGCGGCCGAGTGGAACTTTGCAGTCGCCCACGACCGGTTCACTTGAAGCTATGCTGCGTGAGGCGGATCGCGAAGACCAGTTGGCCGAGTTTCGCCTCCAGCAAAAGAATTCGACCGCTAAGGCGGCAGAGCCTGCCGCGCCTCCCGTATCTCCAAGTGTTTTTGGAAATGGGCAAAGTTCTGCGAAAGTCCCGGCTAATAATCCGGCTCCGGCGCCCGCTGCGGAACTTAGCGTTCCTGCTGCTAATGTGCCGGCTGCAAATATTGCCGTGGCAGTGAATTCAAGCCCTCAGCAAACAATTGCTGGTAGTCAACAAACTGCAAGAGCGCAGAACCCCGCCGAAGAATTGCCGGCGTTCGTGCCGGCGCCTAAGTCGCTGGTAAGCAGCACTGCGGCGACGGAAGTTGCTGCCGTGAACGCTAATCTAAATTCCGATGCGCGCGCTACCTTGACGAGCATGTCAGCGAAGCCGATCGATGCTGCGATTAGTCCGATCAGCACAAAGGGCAGGAGCGCGCAACTGAGTCTTGGTCCAGTTGATCAGTCCATGAAGGTTGGCGAGACGCGGCGGTTTACGCTTGAGGTGAGGTCGGATGTACCGCTGGCGCTGGCGATTATGGCGCTTCGGTTTGATCCGAAAGTCGTGAAAGTGAGAGCGGTTGGGGTAGATGGTGGCAATGCGACTTTCACGCAGTCGACCAATGCTCCGGGCGTTTGCCTGATTTCCATTTCCAGTGGCATGACAGTTCTGGGAACTTTGCTCTACATCGATGTGGAAGGTGTCGGGCTCGGCGACGGTGGGCTCATGCTCGATAGGGATTCCACCCATCTCGTAGCGACAGACGCGCGGGATCTGGGAGTAGATGTTACGCAGGCACGCGCAACCGTTAAGCAGTAAGAAGGTGATTTACCTGCAAGAGCGACGTTTGCCCAAAACAGAACGCGGCGATGCGGTGATGGCGTTTGAGCTTCCCGGTCGCCGCGTCATTCTGTCTCGATCTGTTCCGCGCATGTTTGGCGCCGGGGATAACCGGCGAGGCTTCACGCTGATTGAGTTGGTAATCACGGTCACTGTGTTGTCGATTCTTACGATGGGCGTTGTGCCGCTGCTCAAGCTTTCCGTGAAGCGCCAAAGAGAACAACAACTCCGCGATACGCTGCGCCAGATGCGCACCGCCATTGATGAATTTCACCGGGATACCGTAGGTATGCCCGTTACCGGGATCGGTGGTCAGCAGCAGCAGCAACAACAACAACAACAACAGCAAAATGCCTATATTGATCCGCGTAGCAAGGTCGTCATCAGCGATCCGACAATCTTCGGGGTTGATAATCCTGATCGTTATCCACCAGATCTTCAAACTTTAGTTGATGGCGTAAATGTCATACCGCGCGGCAACGCAACGGGCGCGGGCGTTGCAGGAGTGAACGCAACAGACGTAGGAAACCCTCAACTCTCCACCAAGAAGAAAGTGTATCTTCGCGGCCTCCCGATCGATCCAATGACCGGCAAGGCCGACTGGCAATTTCGCTCGTGCTACGACTCGCCAGACAGTGACTCATGGGGCGGCGAAAACGTTTTTGATGTTCGCTCGAAGTCGAAAGACACGGCGCTGAATGGTGAGAAATATAGTGACTGGTAGAAATCAGTGGGCAGTGAGCAGTGAGCAGTTGGCAGTGCCCGGTAAGCGGCGCTCGTCATCTTTGCTGCCCACTGCCCACTGCCCACTGCCCACTGGATTTACACTGCTTGAGTTGATGATCGTGATCACGGTCATCATCATCCTGGCGGCCGTCGTACTGCCGCAATATCAGAAAACTATCCTGGCTACTCGCGAGGCTGTATTGCGTGAAGACCTCTTCAAAATGCGCACACTGCTGGATCAGTACGCTGCCGACAAACAGAAGCTCCCGCAGTCCCTTGACGATCTGGTTTCCGGGGGCTACCTGCGCGAGCTGCCTAAAGATCCGATCACGGGACAAGCGGACTGGGCGGTGGCAACCGGCGAAGATCCAAATTCTTCCAGCGGCGAATCAGGTGTAACTGACGTTCACAGCGCTTCCGGCGATACTTCTTCCGAAGGGACGCCCTACAGCGAATGGTAAAAGAATTTCGAATTTCGGATTGCGAAATTCGAATTGGCGTCTCCCCGAGAATCGCGCGTGAGCTTATATAGGAGCAGCTTCCCCGAGCGAAAATTCGCAATCCGAAATCCGCAATCCTTCAATGCCTAATCCTCTGTCCAAACTTATAAATCCCCGATACCCGTCGACAGCGGTAGGTTTTGAAAAGGGAATCGCCACGATGGTTCAACTTGAGCGCGGTCGCGGCGGTTCCTCCAGCCTGAAGCGTGCGGCAACAGTTGCCTTGCCGGAATCATTAATTCGTCCCAGCTTCGACGAGCCAAACATTTCCGACCCCGCAGAATTGTCCGCGGCTCTGCGAGACCTGGCGACCAGCGCCGGTCTGCTGCAACAGAAGCGCTGGTCGGTGGCGTTGCCGGATGCCGCCAGTCGTACCTTGATCCTGACACTGGAATCAACGCCGGCAGCGCGCGCTGAACTTGAGGAAGTGCTGACGTGGAAAATGGAACGCGGTTTCGGCACTCCACTTGGGGGGCTTTCAATTTCACGGGAACGATTGCCGGCCGACCCGCAGGGCAAAGATCGCTATCTGGTTGTTGCCACTCCCGCTGCTGTTCTTCAGGAATACGAAAGCGTCCTGCAGTCGCTCGGGTGGCGTGCCGGCTTGATCGTTCCTCGCCACATTGGTGAGGGACAATGGTTGACGCAAAATGGCTCCCGCGGTGACGCCCTGTTGCTTAGCTCCTCAGAGAAAGGGTTTACGGCGGTAGTGTTTCGCGGCAAGCAGCCGCTCATCGTCCGGACAGTGGCCTGTGAGCCCAACGAGTGTGAAGACGAGCTGTTTCGTTTGCTGCTGTTTTATCGCGACCGCCGCGGTGGCGAGTCGGAACAATTGGGCCAATTGGCGCGAATGCTGATCGTTGGTAAGTTATTGAGTAAGGATCGAGCCTGCGAAATAGTTAGTGAAACTTTGGGAACCAACCTGCGATCGCTCGACGCTGCGGATTTGGGTCTTCAGCTGGTCACGCGCGAGTTGAGCTTTGACGCCATTGCGGCTCCGGCGGGATTGGCGACGTTAAACTGGCAATAAAACAGTCCACAGTCCACAGTCCACAGTCTCGAGCCGCGGACTCCAGACTCCAGACTCCAGACTCCAGACTGGAGACTCCTTGTTGAAACTTCTTCGATTTCTGATACGTAATATCCTGGCATCATGAGCACTTCTACAGTTCCCAATACTTTGAGTTTTAGCGCCGCGGCTGATCGTGATCTCGTTGTTAGCGCCGCTCAAGGCCTCGAAGGCGGGTTCGAGGAACTCGTCCGGCGTTATCAGCGCCCCATCAGTGGTTACGTTTACCGGATGGTCGGCGATTACGAAGCCGCACTCGATCTGACCCAGGAGATTTTCATAAAGATCTACGGATCGCTTTCGCGCTACCGGCCCGAGTTTAAGTTCTCGACGTGGATTTACAAGATTGCACACAACGCAGCCATCGATCACCTGCGCAGGAATTCCGGACGCGAACGTTCGCTCGTCAACGGCACGGAAGCTGACAACTACGATCTGCCGCTCGAAAGCTCGGGTCTCAGCCCGGAACAGCAGAGCGAGCGCGAAGAGCGACGGATAGAAATTGAAGGAGTAGTGCGTTCGCTGCCGACCGCTTATCGCGAGCTGGTTGTTTTGCGCCATTCACAGGATCTGACCTACGAGGAAATTGTGGATGTCACCGGCTTGCCTCTGGGGACGGTCAAGAATCGGTTGTTTCGTGCGCGCGAAATGATGCGACAGCAGTTTCTGACTAAAGGTATAACTTGCGTCTAGTTTCTCAATCACCCGTGTCTACCAGCGATTACATTTGCGAGACGGAGAATATCGCCGCCTACATCGAGGGCGACCTCGATCCTGTTTTACATTCACTCCTGGAGGAACATCTCAAAGAGTGTGCGCATTGCGCTTCAGAATTGCGGGCACAACGTCTTTTCATGTGTGAGTTGGAGTCAGTTCTGGCTAGCCCTTTCGATCTTGCGGTCCCGGCAAACTTCGCCCAGGTCGTAGCGGTTAACGCGAAAAGCGACATGAGAGGGATGCGCAACGCGGCGGAACACGCCAGGGCTTTGCGCTTTTGCATTATTTTGGGTTTGGCAGCCTTCGCCTTGCTCGGTTTCGCTTCCAGCAAAGCCGTGATCCTTAACGTTAGATCATTTGCTGGTAAAGCGTTTGGAGTGCTGAGGTTCTTTGCGGAGGCGATCTTCAACGCCGCGGCCGGGTTCGCAGTCACCTCGCGAGTTGTCAGTCGTGGACTCATCACGGATTCGCGTCTTGCGGGTCTCGCTGGTTTGTTGCTCGTGGTTCTCGCCATTGCCGTTCTTTCCCGCCTGATAGCACGCTATCACCGAACGCGCCTTATCGAATAAGAGCGCAGGCGCGCATGCACATGTCCACTGCATCAATTGTGAGTACATCTGTCTTTTGGCAACGACGCGATCTGCTTTGGCTACCCAGCCTTCTCAGAGCCGTCGCGTTGTTGATCTGTGCCGGCTGCATGATTGCAGCGGCGCACGCCCAGACTCCCTATGAACCTATACCGGGTGACAGCCCTTACGTCGTTGAAGGTGTCAGCGACACCATCGTATATGCCATCGGTCACTCGTTGAGAGTCGACGGCACTGCAAAGAACGGTGCGTTTGCCCTGGGTGGCGACGTAATTGTCCGGGGAACGGTGGATGGCGACGTAGCCGCAGTTGGCGGTTCAGTGATTCAGCTCGAAGGCGCACGCATCAATGGCGACGTGATGGTGATTGGTGGGACTTACCGGTCGATGGACAAAGTGTCGCTGCGCAGTCAGGGATCGCAGACAATTATGTACGCGGGTTACGAGCAGGAACTGCGAACCATGATCCGTAATCCGAAAGACCTGCTGGTACCGCATTGGTCGGCCCGCTCTATCGGGTTTCGAATCCTGGCGATTCTGTTTTGGTTCATCGTGGCGCTGGCCCTGACTGCGGCGATGCCGGGGACGATAAGTCGCGGGATAACACGGCTTCAATTGACGAGTTTGCGGGTAGCCCTCATCGGTTTCCTGGGCGTGGTGGCCATCGGGCCCGGCGCCATCCTTTCTCTTCGTTACCTGCCTACCCCGATCAGCGCCGTGGTAGGCTTGATGGCGTTGTTGTTAATACTCGTCGCCGGGTTATTTGGGCGCGTGATGATCTACGCCGCCACCGGCCGCTGGTTACAACGAAATTTCGTAAAGCGTAGCAAGAACTCGGAGGCCGTGGCCCTCCTGTTGGGCACGACGTTTTGGATCATGCTGTCCTCCCTGCCTTACGTTTGGCCGTTTGTCGTAACCGTTGTTTGGGTCATAAGCCTCGGCCTCGCCCTGACGGCACGATATCGCGTTGGCTGGAAACGGCCTCAGGAAGTCTGAAGCGAATTTTCTTTCCTAAAAGCTCAATAATTTCAGACGAATCGAACCCTTTGCGCATCAAAAGCTCTTGCCGCCTGATCACCCGTCAAGCTGGCGGATCTTGGTGCAACTTTTTCGAACACGGTACTCGTCATATCACGGTACGGGTGCGCCCGCTATGACTTTGATAGCGAGCAACTTAACAGAACATTCGACTGGTCTCGCGCGTAACAGTCTAAGATCATCCAGGGGATCATCGGGGGTATCATTCAGGACGTCTACCCAAGAGTCCAAATTTTCATAATTGCCGCGGTTTTCTCGTAAGCGAAGAGGAGAAGTAATGAAAGCGCCGTTTCTCGCAATCGCGCTGGTACTCGTCGGAGTACTTGCCGGATCCAGTGCCCGCGCACAAACGACCCCGACCGCAGCTTCAGCGGCTGCCCAAAAGGCAGGCGATCCGGGAATCACGCCAAACGGCGCCATCGGCGAAGTCAAAGTGATCGACAACGCGGGGAAGCAACTAATCGTGAAGACCGACGCCGGGTCGTTAGTCACTGTCGCTTTGGGTGACAAGACTGTTTACATGCGCCTGGCTCCAGGCGAGAAAACCTTGACGAACGCGACCAAGATCGCGTTTTCAGACGTCGGCGAAGGCGATCGTGTTTGGGCGCGCGGGAAGGTCGCTGACGATCAGAAGTCCGTGCCGGCCACCGCCCTAATCGTTATGAACAAGGTAGACATTGCCAGGAAGCAGGAAGCCGAACGAGCGGAATGGAAGAAGCGCGGCGTGCTCGGCATCATTACGGCACTCAAGCCGGAGACCAAAGAGATCACTATTAGCAGTCGCACGATGGCTGGACCGCAAGCGCTGATCATTCCTGTTTCGGACAAAGTCGAATTGCGTCGATACGCGCCAGACTCGATCAAGTTTGCCGATGCCAGGGAGGCGAAGTTTGATGAACTTAAGGTGGGCGATCAGTTGCGCGCTCTGGGCGAACGCAATACCGAGGGCACTGCCTTCACTGCCGAAAAAGTAGTTACCGGCTCCTTCAAGACGGTGGCGGGTGTGATCACGGCGATCGACGTGGCGACCGGGGAGGTGAAGATCAATGACCTCCAAACCAAGCAGCCTTTGACGATCGTTGTTAAGCAGGACGCTGTGTTGCGGAAATTTCCTGCTGCGAATGAGATGGGCGGCATGATGATGATGGGTCGGCCTGGAGGAGGCGGCGGGGGTGCGGGAGGTCAAACTCCGGCGGGTCAAGGGGGCGGCCAAGCGGCGGGCCAGGGAGCCGGACGAGGCGGTGGCGGAATCAATATGCAGGATATGATCGAACGTCTACCAACTATCGCCATGGCCGACGTGAAGGTAGGCGACACCATTATTGTTTCCAGCACCAAAGGGGCGGATCCATCGCGGCTGACTGCCATAAGTCTTATATCCGGCGCTGACACGCTGCTCAATCTGCTCGCAGCGAGACAGCAACAGCCAGGCGGTCAAACAGCACCAAACCCAGCCGCTGGTCTGGGTAGTGGCATTCAATTTGGAATTGGCTTGCCATAAACAAGACAGGTCAGAAACGCCGAGCGGTAGCGACGGGGTTTCTATTCGGAAGTTTTGTTCAAGACCTGATACAGCAGCAGGCTTCAATCAGCCAGGTTCGCATTCTTCGAATTGTTAGGGTCCTAATTATGAATGTCTCCAGAAATATTTTGCGACAGACTTTGGGCGTCGCCCTGGTCTTAGTGTTATTCGACGCGGTTGGGCTGGCCCAGCAAACGCGAGGAACGCTGCGCGGTGTGATCAAGGACGAGCTTGGAGCGACCATCGTCGGTGCTACTGTCACGCTCATGGACGCGAATGGCGTCGCCAAGACCGCCACTACCAACGGCGAAGGCGCCTATGTTTTCAGCGGGCTCGCCCCGGGAAAATATTTGCTGAGCGCTGCGGCGACGGGCTTCGCAAACTCCGATGAGTCCGAGGTCGATTTGACGCGTGGTGTGCAGTCAGTGGACCTCACGCTAAAAGTGACGATTGAAGAGCAAAGGGTGACTATCGCAGCGGAGACTCCGCTTAGTACTGAATCAACCAACAACGCCAACCAGACGCTCATCACCGGTAAGGACCTCGATGCCTTGCCCGACGACCCGGACGAATTGGCAGCCGCCTTGCAGGCGTTGGCGGGGCCTTCGATGGGGCCAAACGGTGGGCAGATTTTCGTTGACGGTTTTTCCGGTGGCCGCCTGCCGCCGAAAGAGTCGATCCGCGAGATTCGCATTAATCAAAATCCATTCGCGGCGGAAAATGATCAGCCCTCGGGGCGAATCGACATTTTGACTCGACCGGGCACGGACAAAATCCGTGGCAGTGCGTTTTTCAATTTCCAGGACGAGAGCTTTAACTCGCGCAATCCTTTCGCTACCAGCTCAGCCAAACGCTCGCCATTTCAGCTCAGGCAATTTGGCGGAAACCTCGGCGGCCCGCTCGTTAAGAAGAAAGCGTCTTACTTCATAGATGTCGAGCGACGCGTGATTGACGACAACGAGCTCGTTAAGGCCACGGTGTTGGATGCAAATCTCAACCCCGTTGATTTAGGTTTTGGCGTGGTGGTGCCAAGGCAAAACATTACCTTCAGTCCGCGGCTCGATTACCAGATCAACGCGAATAACACGCTGATCGCGCGCTACAGTTATACGCATTCCAGCACCGACAATAATGGGGTAGGCGGCTTCTCGTTGCCGGAGCGCGCCTACAATTCATCCTCGACGCAGCAAAACCTTCAGCTCACCGAAACGGCCGTGTTGAATGCGTCGATGATTAACGAAACGAAATTCCAGTTCACTCGCCAGCGCGCCGAAAGCCTGGCAGATAACTCCCGACCGGCTCTCAACGTCAGCAGTTCGTTTACCGCCGGCGGCTCGCAGATCGGGCACGTGACGAATACCAGGCAGAATTGGGAACTGCAAAATTTTCTGGCGTGGTCGAAGGGAACGCATGCTTTCAAGTTTGGCGGTCGCGTCCGTGGGGTGAAAATCAGCGACATCAACCCCAACAATTTTGGCGGCACGTTTACGTTTGCCGGTGCGCTGGTTCCGACCCTGGACGCTAACAATCAACCCATTACCAGCCAGCCAATTTTTGTTGACAGTTTGGAGCGCTATCGGCGCACGCTGCTGGGCCAGCAACTAGGTCTGACGCAAACGCAGATTCGCGTTCTGGGCGGCGGCGCATCGCAGTTCAGCATCGCTTCAGGTGAACCCCGAGCCAGCGTTTCCCAAACAGACTACGGCGTCTACGCCCAGGATGATTGGCGCGTGCGGCCAAACTTCACGTTGAGTTATGGCTTGCGTTACGAGGGACAAACGAACATCGGCAGCAAGTTTAACTTCGCGCCTCGCCTCGCTTTTGCCTGGTCGCCGGGAGCAGCGAATAGCGCCAAGCCGCCCAAGATGGTCATTCGCGGTGGCGGCGGCGTCTTCTACAACCGCTTCGGCGAGGGCAACACGCTTCAGGCCAATCGTTTCAATGGCTTAAATCAACAACAGTTCGTGGTGAGCGAGATACCACTCTATAACGCCGCCGGACAGTTCGTTCCTCCCGCTGCGTCGCCGCTCGACACTTTTCCCAACGTGCCATCGTTGGCGAGCCTGAGCGCGGTGGGACGGCAGATCACCTGGCGAGTAGCTGACGACCTTCAGTCGCCGGTTGTTTATCTGGGCGGTACACAAGTTGAGCGTCAGTTACCAAAACGGTTCACACTGTTCGCCGGTTTATTCCTGATCCGCATTCAACACGTGATTCGCGCACGCGACATCAACGCTCCGATTCCGGGAACGAACGGAACGCGACCCTTCGGCGCCGTTGGCGAGATTTACCAATACGAGTCGAGCGGCAGGTTTAACCAAAACCAGTTGTTTGTTGGTTTCAATAACAGATTCAGCCGGGCCCTGACATTTTTCTCGAGTTATTCGCTGAGTAAGACTAATAACGACACCGACGGCGCCTCTTTCCCGGCCAACTCCTACGACTTAACCGGAGAATTTGGTCGTGCCTCTTTCGACGTGCGGCATCGCTTTACTTTCGCGGGCACGCTCAATTTACCCTGGTGGCAAGTGAGCCTGAATCCGTTCATCGTGGCCAGCACCGGCGCGCCCTTCAACATCACCACCGGGCAGGACACGAACGGTGATCGACTCTTCACGGAGCGTCCCTCTTTTGCTCCGGCGGGCGTCGATTGCAACAACCCCGCCGCAAACATTGTCTGCACGAAGTTCGGAAACTTTAATTTGCGACCGGCTCTGGGAGAGGCGCTGATTCCGCGCAATTTCGGCCAGGGACCCGGCTTCGTCTCCGTTAACATGCGCGTCAGTAAGACCTGGAACTTTGGCGCAATCCATTCGTCATCCGCTGCCAATCAGAGAGGCACGGAAGGCCAGGGCCAGGCAGGACAGCGCGATGGCGGTGGCCAGGGCGGCGCTGGGGCTGGTGTCCCGCGCATCCCTGGTGGCGGTGGTGGCGGCCCCGGAGGCGGATCTGGCGGCGGCGGTCGAGGAGGAGGAGGCGGTGGTGGTGGCTTGGCAGGCATCGGGGGTCCGCCAACTGGAGGAGGAGCTGAAGCCAAGCGCTACAGCATGCAGTTTTCGTTGAACTTTCAAAACATTTTGAACCACGTCAATCTGTCCCCCCCGGTTGGTAACTTGTCGTCTCCGTTCTTTGGTCAAAGCCTCTCGCTCAACGGCGGCTTCGGAGGCTTCGGCCCCGGCGGTGGCGGTGGCGGACCGGGCGGCGGCAGCGGCGCCGGCAACCGCAAAATCACAGCGCAAGTGCGCTTCAATTTTTAAGTAATGCACTCAATTTGGGATAGTAATTAACAACCAAGGAATCATGGTATGAAGAAAACACTTCTGCAGTCCCTGGCCCTCGTTGCACTTGTGCTTAGCTTTTCAGCGTTCACTTATGCGCAGACGGAAACGGCTGCCAAGGCTGACAACAAGGTGAAAGCAGTAGTTGATGGCGTAAAAGACCCGACGCCGGCGACGGCAATAACGGCGACCACTTCGCCAGTCGATTTGGCTAAAGCGGCCCTGGCGGCTCAAGGCGGAGATAAGTTTAGGAGTCTCAAGAACGCGATCCTGCGTGGCTCGGTAGATCTTTATGGACCGAACTCCACGCAGTCAGTGCCCGGAGGTTTTGTGATTGTCACCGCCGGCGACAAATTCCGCATGGAAGTAGATGCTCGTCCGCTTTTCAGTTTCAAGCAGATTTTTGATGGCCAGCAGTCTTACAGTTCTCTGCCTGGCGCTGAGATGGCGCCGGCAAGCAAATTCGGTATGGGAGTCCTGACTAAATTTGATCAGGCGGGTTACTCAGTGACCGCGCTTCCCGACAAAAAGAAGCAACGCGGGTTCCGCATTGCTGACGCAGAAGGAAATGCCACTGACTTTTACCTCGACCCGGCAACCGGTCGAGTCATGAATTTCTCGTTCACTTTCAATGGCTACAATTTTGGAACGGAGAATAAGAAGTTCAAAGAAGTAGATGGCGTGCTTGTTCCCAGTAGTTTTACTCAGCGAATCGAGATGCCGCAGGGAGCGGCCTTCGCTGAGTTCAACGCGAAAGACATAAAGGTCAACCAAGCTGTGGGCGATGACGTCTTCGCGATGCCGAACTAACTCCGGAAAGTAAAGACGGTTACAAAAAAGAGGCCGCCAATTCAGGCGGCCTCTTTGCTGTTTCCTATTCTTTGACAATTTACTTGTCGGAACCCCCAAGGTTGGCACTGCACAAGTTAACCGTGCTTTTATTCTCCTGGCCCACCGTAACGTGTCGCCCCAAAACCGGTGCGCGTGATGTCAAAGTAAGCGGGCATGGTCGCGCCGAGCGATTGCATGTCGCGATACCAACAGACCCAGGCGGCAGCGTCGACGTCGCATAAAGTGATCATCGACGCGGCCGCAGCATCTGCGGGAAAGCGTCCATTCCCCATATCTGTTCTCGGCGGTATTCCGTTACTTGACGCAACTTCGCCGAACCACTGAATCAACCCGCTACGTGTGTAATTTCCGGCCCATTCAGTGCCGGGAAAATATCCCAGCCATTGATTGTCGAACCAGGCCCACCAGTTACCTTGATAAAACACATAGCCGATGTAAACTTGGCGGCCTACGACCTGGCTGAGGTCCATGCCCGGAAAATACGTTCCGCTGTACTGCACCCAGTTACAACCGTCGTAGCAGGTAGGAGCCCAATTGATCCAGTGAAAAACGAAGAGGTGCGGGTTAGCGTCGCCATATTGATCGCTGGAGACGTTCCAGCCAAGTTCGACAATGTTTCCGTCACCTTCACCACCTTGTACTGCTATTTCATCCAACGAGTGTCCCCCTGATGGACCAGAAACATAGTTAGGTCGTTCCACCGACATAGTCATCCCGCCGCCATCAGCGGCTCGGCGGTAAGCAGCGCTGGCGTAGTAGTAACACGATCCAAAGTACGCCACGCCGTCGCAGGGCGGATCCGGCATCGGCAAAGTGGCATGATGCTTTTCGTCGCTGTGGCCTTTCCAGTACACCTGCCGGAAAGGACGAAGACTGCGGCGAATCACTTCGCCGGGATTTCGGTCAAATGCGCGCTGGTCTCGAATATTGCCCAAAAGCGGATTGCCCTTGGGTATCTCGGGCTTGAAGTGTTTCGTTGAACTGGGGACCGCCACCTGCCCGTCCGGACACAGAGCACTTAAGCCGAGTGGCCTGTAAGCGCGCTCTTTACTGTATCGGCCAGGCCCGCGAAATTTCGGTGACAAACGATCAGGCGGCTTAGCCTTCGCCGTTCGTTGAACGCACTTGTATTCTCTATCTCGCCCGCCTTGTTCAGTGTTGCCGTTTGTATGGAACTCTTTCGAGTTCGCACGTCGCGTCAGCGAAGTCGGGGCAAGCATGAATACTACAAGAGCTGACATTAGACATGCCGCGGTTAATTTGTTCTTGTTTCCGAAGCTGAGCAACATGTAATCCTCCTTTGCGAGCGTTGATTGTCGGACCGACCTCCCCCAATTGAGTTATTTAGGCCGGACGAGGAGTATGCTTTTTTGCAGGTTTTGAGAACCAGCTCTTCAAGAGTTTTCGAGTTCGAGTCCCGGGTTTCGAACTCGATTTCAATTCGACCATTTGCGAGGTGGGTGAATGATATACAAATTCGCTGGACAGAGTCAACGCAGGTGCTAGAGATACAGACAGGCAGGAATGCCTGTCCTACACGCTGGTGATTTCGTGTTCTTTCGATTTGGTTAGTTCGTCGATCTTGCCGATGTAGGTGTTGGTGAGCTTCTGCACTTCCTCGAGACCGTCGTGCTCGTTGTCTTCAGAAATTTCTTTGTCCTTCAACATCTTCTTCAAGCGCTCGTTTGAGTCGCGGCGAATGTTGCGCACGGCGGTGCGATGGTCTTCCGCAATCTCGTGTACCTGTTTCGCGAGTTGTTTGCGACGCTCCTCGGTGAGCGGGGGAATGGGAATTCTGACCAGCTTGCCGTCGTTCGAAGGATTGAGGCCGAGGTCCGCAGCGCGGATTGCTTTTTCGATCGGGGCGACCTGCGTTTGATCCCACGGCTGTACCGTCAACATCGCCGACTCAGGAGCGTGGACCGAAGCCATCTGATTGAGCGGTGTCATGGTGCCATAATAATCGACCATGACCGAATCAAGCAGACTTACGGCAGCGCGTCCGGTGCGCACGGTGGCCAGTTTTCGTTGGAAGTCGTCAATGACCGTGTCCATGCGCGGTCGCGTGTCTTTGATTACGTCCTTCTCGCTCATATCTCTGCTCCAGTAGTTTCAAGTTTCAAGTTCCAGGTTTCAAGTCCGGAGTTCCCATTCCGAAACTTGAAACTTGAAACTTGAAACTGAGATGTTATTTCCCCAGCCAAACTCTCGTGCCTACTCCAACCTCGCCTGTTACAACTCGCGTGATGTTGCCACGCTGTCGCATATTGAAGACGACTATCGGCAGGTTATTGTCCATGCACAGCGATATCGCTGAAGCGTCCATCACTTTCAACTGGCGTTCCAGCACCTGTTGGTAGGTGATGGAATCGTAACGAACGGCGTCCCCATCCTTCATCGGATCTGCGGTGTAGACGCCGTCCACTTTGGTGGCTTTAAGAATTATTTCGGCCTTTATCTCAAGGGCGCGCAGCGCGGCTGCGGAGTCGGTGGTGAAATAGGGATTACCCGTGCCGGCTGCGAAGAGCACGATGCGACCCTTCTCAAGGTGGCGAACGGCTCGTCTGCGGATGAACGGCTCGGCGAGTTGCGGGATGTCGATTGCCGACATCACCCTGGTCTGCACGTCGAGCTTTTCCAACGCGTCCTGCAACACGACCGCGTTCATTACCGTGGCCAGCATGCCGATGTAGTCGGCGGCAGAGCGATCCATGTTGCCGGCGCTCTTGGAAACGCCGCGAAAAATATTGCCGCCGCCCACTACCACCGCGACCTGCACACCCAGCTCATGAACGGCTTTCAGTTCTTCACCGACCATGCGAGCGACATCAACGTCGATGCCGTAGTTTTGCTCGCCCATCAGGGCCTCGCCGGAAATCTTCAAGAGCACGCGCCGGTAAGCCAATCCAGGTTTGTCAGAATCTGATTTGTCGGCGGTCATAGTGTTTCGGTTACTCAAGGAAGCTCTGATCGAGTACCGGGGTGCGGGGGGGGGGTGCAGCCCCCGGGGGGCGGTGGGGTGGGGGGGTGTTAGATAATTTG
>JANMQG010000058.1:0-1575 GCA_031370285.1 Chloracidobacterium sp.
ACACAAAAGCGCCGCGAGGCCGCATGGAAGATGCAAACCATTGTTGCGGACGACTTGCCCGGCCTCGGAATCTTTAATCCAACCTCGCCGGTGGTCTATCGCAAGAGCAAGGGTATTGAGTGGTTCTGGACGAAACAGGGCCTGGGCGGGGGCGCGCCCATCTGGTGGAATAAACTCGCGCTACTTAGAGCGAATGCCGCTATCATGCAGGCCGCTTCTCCTTTGCCACGCCGGGTCTGGCTGCTTCCAGGCATTGCTATCTGCGGTGCAGCTCTGCTTCTATTCTTCGGCTACCGGAAATTGGTCAGACGATAATGCGCCTTGGGCTCTCCCCGCCGGTGTTCTAACTGGCGATTCCAAACTGATGCTTCTGAATAACCGGCAACATGAGTCGTAAAATTGTTTCACTTCTGGCTCAGTATCTCGTCCTCACCTTCCTGGTCATCACTCTCAACTTCTTCATCGTCTATCTTGCTCCCGGCAACCCCGTGGACGTGATCGTGCACGGACGTGGAGATCTGCTGCCAACGGTAGTCAGCGACAGCGAGAAGGAAGCGCTCCGCCACTATTACGGACTGGATCGGCCACTCGCAGTTCAATATTTAGGCTATCTGGCTCACCTGGGGCGCGGCGATCTCGGTCATTCATTCTTTTATCACCGTCCGGTCACTGAAATTATTTTCGACCACGCCAAACGCACGCTACCTGTAATCGTCGCGGGCATGACGCTGGCGCTGTTGCTCGGACTTCCGCTCGGCATATTCTCCGCTTCGCGGCGCGGGCAACGAGCGGACACGGCCCTGGTCATCGCGCAAGTCTCTTTACATTCGCTGCCACCATTTTTTATTGCAACCGTTTTGCTGATCATCTTCGCTGTGAAGTTGCAGTGGTTCCCGTTTTCCGGTTCGAGGAGCATTAGCTCGCCGGCAATAGGGATCGGCTCTTTCGGCACAGTGCTCTATCACTTAACGCTGCCGGTTATCTCGCTTGCTCTTTGGGAGTCAACCACGATCTACTATTTCACACGCAACTCCCTGATCGACATTATGGGCGAAGACTTTATCCTCGTAGCTCGCGCAAAAGGGTTATCCGAGAGATCGGTCCTCATCCGCCACGCGTTGCGCGCCGCGCTGCCGACCCTGGTAACGCGGTTCGCACTTGTGTTTGGATTTATGGTAGGCGGAGTGTTCTTCGTCGAACAGGTCTTTAGTTATCCGGGGATCGCGACGCTGGCTTTATCAGCATTCCATAACTACGATTACCTGCTGCTTCGTGGAGTGTTTCTGCTGGTGGCGATGGCTATCCTGATCGCCAACCTGCTGGCCGACATCTGCGTTTACTGGCTTGATCCACGCACGCGCAGAGCCTAATCGGTATGAGTAACCGCTTCGTAAAAATCGGGAGTCTGATTCTCAGCGTCATCGTGTGCGCGAGCTTATTAGCTCCTTTGATCAGTCCGCACCCAATTACCTTCCGCGCCCAACCGTTTGATGGTCCATCGCGGTCTCATCCACTCGGGACTGATGATGTGGGCCAGGACGTGCTCGGCAATCTGTTATATGGGGGGAGGACCTC
>JANMQG010000066.1:0-11802 GCA_031370285.1 Chloracidobacterium sp.
CAACGCGGGATCGGCAGCCGAGGGCTGTGCCTCCTTTGCTATGGCAAAGAGGGGAAGGGAAGCAAGGATGAACAGGAACAGAAAGAAAGACTTCATCTTCAAAAGGTCCTTAATGATAACCGCCAGACCAGGATAAGCTGCGCTTACTGGATCAGCGGTTCAGTTCCCGAACCATTGGCAGAATCTTCTGCTGCATAATCTCTGGGGTTAGCTGGCCGACTTCTTTGTAGCGAATGATGCCTTGCTTGTCGATTAGATAAGTCTCCGGCGCTCCCGTGATTCCGTAGTCTATCGCTACGCGACCATCGAAATCAGATACGTTGAGAACGTAAGGGTCGCCCAACTCGCTGAGTACTGCGAGGGCGTCTTCGCGCTTGTCTTTCCAGCTAAGACCATAGATCGGCACCGCCCCGCTTTTAGCAATCTCAAGCAAAAATGGATGCTCCTCTCGACATGCAGGGCACCAGGAGCCCCAAACATTCAAAAGCCAAACTTTGCCACGCATCTGTGTAGGCGAGATGATCTTTGTTGGCTCGCGCAATTCGGGCAATTCGAAATCAGGGGCGGGTTTATCGATAAGTGCGGAAGGTACTCGGTGCGGATCACGTCCCAGCCCGATGGCCAGAAAAACAACCAGGATAACGAAGAGAATAAGCGGTATTACAAATCTGCTCATACTTCCTTCGCTGCCATCGCCACGGCGGGAATGGGCTGTTGCGCTTTCTGTGCGAGCGCTTCGCGTTGCTTCCGGGCGGCCAATGCGTAGCGGCGATCGCTGAGTGCCAAGCCGCCGCCCATGGCCATAAGAATCGCGCCTCCCCAGATCCAGGAAACGAACGGTTTGTAATAAACGCGCACGCTCCAGGCGCCGCCGCTCACTGGCTCACCAAGTGAGATGTAGAGATCGCGAAACACTCCGCTATCAATCGCGGTTTCAGTCATCACGTTGCCCGCCGCAGTATAGGAGCGCTTCTCAGGATACATCGTGTTCGTGATGCTACCGTTTTTGCTGACTTCAATTTCGGCGCGCGCGGCCTCGTAGTTAGGTCCCACGGTTCTGCTCACGCCATTGAAACGAAAAGTGTAACCGCCGGCGTTGACCGTATCGCCCACGTCCATGCGCACGTCCTGCTCCGATTGATAGCCGGTAACGATCGTCACGCCGATTATGAAAACTGCGACCCCGAGGTGGGCCAGTTGCATGCCGTAATAACTGCGCGTTTGCATGCCCAGCTTTTGCAGAACGTTCAACTGACCGGATGTGCTCTTTACGCGCTGACAGATATTGACAATCGCAGTGGTCACGATCCAGAGGGCCAGCAGCAATCCGAGACTGACCAGCGGCTTCCACTTACCAACAATAAACGGAAGGATCAGGGCTGTAACTACGCTTGCCAGAAAAGCCCAACGCAGCCGCACGGCCAATTCCGGAAGGCTCGCTTTCTTCCAACGCGCGATTGGGCCGATACCCATCAGAAACACCGCGGGCGCCATTAACGGCACAAACACGCTGTTGAAATAAGGCGGGCCCACCGAGAGTTTACCCATACCCAGCGCATCGATGATTAAGGGATAGAGCGTGCCAAGCAAGACAGAGCCCGCTGCAACGACCAGCAGCACGTTGTTCGAAAGCAGGAACGACTCACGCGAAATCACTTCAAACTTGCTGCCCAGCCCGACTTGCTTCGCGCGCCAGGCATAGAGCAACAGGGAGCCGCCAATTACAAACACGAGGAAAGCCAGGATGAAGATGCCGCGTTTTGGATCGGTGGCGAAGGCGTGTACTGAAGTCAAAACGCCGGAGCGCACTAAGAACGTTCCCAGCAAACTTAGCGAGAACGCACCTATTGCCAGCAGGACAGTCCAGCTCTTGAAGCCGCCGCGCTTTTCAGTTACGGCAAGCGAGTGAATCAAGGCCGTACCGACGAGCCAGGGCATGAACGAAGCGTTTTCTACCGGGTCCCAAAACCACCAGCCGCCCCAACCGAGTTCGTAGTAAGCCCACCAGCTTCCGAGCGCAATGCCGACAGTCAGAAACATCCAGGCAACGGTTGTCCACGGCCGTGACCAGCGCGCCCAGGTCGCATCGAGCCGGCCGCTGATTAGCGCCGAGATCGCAAACGCAAAGGCGACCGAGAAGCCGACGTAACCCATGTAAAGCATCGGCGGATGTGCAACCATCGCCGGATCCTGGAGCAGGGGATTGAGATCGCGTCCATCCGGCGGAACCGGAAACTGACGCGCAAACGGATTCGACGTCAGCAGCATGAACAGGAGGAACCCGACGCTAATCACGCCCATCACACCGAGCACGCGCGCAACCATATCGTCTGGAAGGTGGCGGCTGAAAAGCGAAACCGCGACGGTCCAGAGTCCCAGCATCAAGACCCAGAGCAACAAGGAGCCTTCATGCGATCCCCAGGTGGCCGCGAGTCGATATTGCAGCGGCAGTTGCGAATTGGAGTTGGTGGCTACGTTTAGGACCGAGAAGTCGTTAGTGATGAATGAATAGGCGAGGCAGCCGAACGCGATGGCGACGAAAATAAACTGTGCTTGACCGGCAGGAGCAGCAACGGCAATCCATGAACGGTTGCCACGCGCCGCGCCCAGCAGGGGCAGCGTCGCCTGCGTTAGCGCCAGCATGAGCGCCAGGATTAATGCGAACTGTCCGATTTCAGGAACCATACATATTTAATCGGCACAGAGACTAGTAGGAATAATCCAAGCTAAAAAATCTCACAGGTTGGGAAGGGTGGTTTACGCCCGCTCGTTGAATGCCATTCAATCCAGGCGGGGGCAAGCCACCCTTCCCCACCCTGAGCTTTTCTACCTTGAGTCATTCCTGATGTCTCTCTGCCTCTTAGGCAATCTACCGGAGCGCGACTCGAATACTTCGTTAGTACACGACTGACTTCGCAGCTTCACGTTCGTGCTTGGCGCTGTCGATCGCCTGGCCTGCTTCGGGAGGCATGTAGTTTTCGTCGTGCTTGGCCAATACCTGGTCCGCATAGAAAACGCCATCAGACCCGACGTGACCCTGCGCGACACAGCCTTTGCCCTCTTTGAAGAGGTCCGGAAGAATTCCTTTGTACACAACCGGAATGCTTTCGGCGGTGTCCGTCACGGTGAAACGAACGGTTAAGCCGTCGTTATCGCGCTGGAGAGTTCCGTTCTGGACGAGTCCGCCCACGCGAAACGTTTTGTTGACCGGTGCTTCTTTGGCCACCACCTGAGAGGGACTGAAGAAGAAGACCAGGTTTTGCTGGAAGGCGCTGAGCACAAGGGCGGCTGCAATTCCCAACCCCGCCAGCCCGGCGACAATAAAACCAATTCGTTTATGACGACGTTTCATGATTATTACTCTCAGTCTAACGTGGATCGCGATCGAGGCGCTTACGCAAAGACTTCTTGCGCCTCGTAAGTGACATAACTTCTCCGCCCAACAGTATGAGCGCAGTTAGATAAGAACCCCAAACGTAGAATCCGTAACCACCCATCGAAAAGAATTCTGACCACTTCATAAATTAAGCCGCTCCCTCGGTTACCCATGCCGCATTTTGTTCTCTTTCCAGAATAATGCAACGCAGCCGAATCAAAACCACCGCAATCGAATAAAGCCAACATGCCGCCAGCAGGATTAGCATCGCGGCCACCATCGGTGGTGCGATAGTTGGCTTGCTTAAGATTCGAATGGTGGCACCCTGGTGGAGGGTGTTCCACCACTGCACAGAAAAATAGATGATGGGCACGTTGATTACCCCGACCAGGGCGAGCACCGCACCGGCGCGATCCGCGCGTCGCACGTCGTCAATAGCCGATTGCAATGAAATAAAGCCGACGTACAGAAAAAGCAGTATCAGCGTCGAAGTCATGCGTGCATCCCAAACCCACCACGTTCCCCAGGTCGGCTTGCCCCAGAAGGCACCAGTCACCAAAGAGAGCAAAGTGAACAGCGCTCCGGTGACTGCCAGCGATGATGCCATCATCGATGAAAGGCGAGCGTTAAAAGCCCAGCCAATCCCTGCATAAAAGGCCATCAGGACGTATAAGAACATGCCCATCCAGGCCGCCGGCACGTGAATAAACATTATGCGGTAGGCGTCGCCTTGTTGGAAATCAGTGGGCGCGACAAAGAAGCCGATATACAGACCTACGGCAAAAAGAATTGTGGCCGGAACAGCGAACCACGGAATCAATTTTCCCGCTAACGGATAAAAAGCCGAAGGAGATGCGTATTTGTATATGTTCATCCTGTCGTTACCAATGGGTATTCAAGTATTGGTCTCGGGTCTCAGGCCTTTGGTCTTTGCGTTCTTACTCTGATTTGCGAAGCCGCTAACTTCTCGAAGGACTAAGACCAAAGTCCAAGGCCCCAAGACCGTTTCATTCCAGAGATATTCTAAGCGCGGCGGAGGTTGCCCAGGGCGCAAAAACCAGCGACACAACCAAAAATGCTCCCAGTAAATAAAGATTTGCCTGCGAACTGACGCCGTTAATGCTCGCGTCGACCGCGCCCGCACCAAAGATCAATACCGGAATGTATAGCGGCAAAATCAGCAGAGCTATAAGAACGCCGCCGCCGCGTAGCCCCAGTGTTAGTGCTGCTCCGATTGATCCGATCAAACTTAAAATTGGCGTTCCAATTAGTAACGAAACAAAAAGTATCAAGAGCGTATCCGAAGCTAGATCAAACTGCACGCCAATCAGCGGAGCGATCAAGACAAGTGGAACTTCAGCCACCAGCCACTGCGCTAAAACCTTTCCCAGCACAACCAAATAAAGTGGCTGCGGAGTCAGCAGCATCTGTTCCAGTGTGCCATCCTGGTAGTCGTTCTGGAAAACGCGTCCAAGCGAAAGCATCGATGCCAGCAACGCTGCTACCCATACTATGCCCGGCGCGATCGAGCGTAGCAACTGTGTTTCGGGTCCAATCCCTAACGGGAAAAGGCTTACCACGATTACAAAGAAGAACAGTGTGGATAAGACATCGGCGCGCCGCCTCCACGCCAGCGTAAGATCGCGTACGACGATCCAACGAAACATTGAGAAGGTGGCAGCAGCGCTCACGACGGCCACCCCAGCGGCGCTGCGCCGCCGGGAACCACGGGCTCAAGCTCGAGCCGCTGAAGCGAACCTGCGGAGATGTGCAGTTCCTGGTGCGTAGCAACAATTGCCATCCCACCCTTGTTCAAGTGTTCACCGATTAATGATTCAACCAGCGTTACGGCTGCGTGATCAAGCGACGCCAGCACTTCGTCAAGCACCCAGAGCGCTGCGCTGCAATTAATAAGCCGCGCCAGCGCCGACCTTCGTCGTTGTCCCTCAGAGAGGAAGCGCGCCGGCAAGTTCTCACGGCCGGCCAATCCCACGCGTGCGAGAGCGTGTTGAGCCTGATCGTGAGTGAGTTCGCAGCCAGCAAGGCCGCTGGAGATACGAAGATTCTCCAGCGAGTTTAACTCCTCCTTCACTGCGATTCGGTGCCCGATGTAGGTGATGCTCCGGGAATATTCCTCATCGAGTGCGCGAATCTCCGCACCCTGCCAGCGGATCTCTCCACTCTCGGGACTCATCAGCCCGCAAATGATTCGCAACAGACTTGTCTTACCGCTGCCATTCGGACCGGTAACCTGTAGCAACGTTCCCGGCGTCAGAGAGAAACTTACGTAGCGAAAAAGCCTGCGCTCTCCACGGACACATTCCAAATTGGCGACTTCCAGTATGGTTGTTTGCCCCTCCAGAGTGACTTACGTTCGTGCCCGATCATTGTATTGAACTTTTGTGGGAAAAGCATGCACGGCGGCTGACAGCAACATACGATAAGGTTCCTGCGCAGCAACTCGCAGGTGTGACGAGAGAGGATTGCCACTGACGATCGCCTGCGTAGCAAAAAGATTCTTTGCCCCGTAATCGGCGAGTTTCTACATAACCTTGGACAGCGGCTCGACCTGGCCATTGGCTTTCTTCCAGGCCAGCCACCCACCTTTTAGAACGCGCACCCGCTTAAAGCCAGACTGCAATAACGTTTGCGCTGCGCGGATGCTGGACTCGTCGTTCGGACAGGCACAGTAGGTGACAACCTCCCGGTTCCGGGGAACATCTTTGAGCGGTGGCAAACCAAGTCGGGACCTGAGCTTTCTCAACTTCACATAAATAGCGCCTTTGATCTTATTATCGTTGTCCAGCATAGTACTGCTTCCGCGAACGTCAATGATTGTTACTGGTTCGTTTTTCGCTACTCTTGTTTTCAGTTCGTCCGCCGTTATGAATTGAATCTCCGCGGAGTTTTGCTGAGCAACCTCGGTTCGAGCAAAGCCGGCTGCGCCAGGTGTCCCCAAATCCGCGATCGCCAAACAAATCAGGAAGAAGATAAGACCCCATGCCCTCCACGTCTTGCAACTCATCTTGATCACCTCCGGAATGAACAGAAACTATTTCTTCATTCGCTGCTCGCCGTGTCCTCGGCGTGGGTCAGGCTCGCCCGCGAAAGTTTTCGGGTCATACCACGCATAAGTTGCGCCGGTAAAATATAGGTAGCCCGGCTGGCCTTGAATGGTTTCGCCAACCAGGTCACCGCGCAAGCGAGGTAGTTTCCTGCCCTGGTTCGCCGCCGCAAATTCCTTTGCGGGATGCGACTCCATACTTGAGCCGACGGCGTGTTTCAGTAAATACGCTTGGGTCGCCTGCGGGTCGCGCCACCCGTTCCGGCCATATCCATGAATCACTGCCAGCAGGTCGTCGTTCGCAGCGATACGAAGCCGCGGGGCTCTTGATTCGGTAGCTCCAAAAGGATCTCTAAGTATCCAGGCCGGAAACTCCTCGTTCATCTCAGACAGTTTCTCAGGCACCGGTTTCACGACCACGGCGACATCCTGCGAGAGGTCACCGTTGAAGTCTCCAGCTACGAAAATGAATTGTTGGCTGGCGTCTATCGCCGCGACATCCTTAAACACGCGCCTCACAGCCTCCCGGACTGTCTGGAGATCTGGTGGCGGGAGGTTGTTTTGGATTTGCTGCGCCTGGTCCACTGGTGTTGCCAGTGCCTCGGGTGGGGCTTCTGCCACCGGCTTCTTTTCCGTAGCACAGCCAGATAAAAAGAAAAGCGCGGTAGCCAGCACCACCAGAGCAATTCTGAAACTGGGTGAGGCGGCCACGCCAACTCTAGCTTGTCGCATAGTTGAACTCCAGGGAGGTGTTGGTTGTGCGTAGTAGTTTACCGGTGCGTCCTCGCGGACGCGCCTCAAGTGAAAAAGGTAATTCAGTAGCAGGGAAGGAAGCTCGCCGAGCAATCAAGTCCGGCGAGCTTCGGGGTTGGTGCCGGCGTCATCATTCTCCAGGACTACAGTGACAAGACGAAGGCTATCAGGTCTGACCGCTGTGCGGTGGACAGGAAGTTAAAATTATTCCGCGCAGTGGTGGCTTGGCCTGCATGAAGCTGAATTGAATCGAAGATCGTGATATTCAAGCCTTCATGCATAAGCCGGTTGCGAGCACGAATGCCCCAAAGTGGCGCGGTCCGCAGCATGTTCGCCGATCCCTGGCCGGCATTCTGGACTATGCCATCGCCGGTGCCGATGTCGTGCAGCGCAAAGTCGCTGAACGGGTGAATTATTTTGTTGCCAAGAGCCGTGGGCACTGCGAACGCTCCGCCATTAATCAGCGTTCCAGGGGCGGCAGTTTGGAGGGTGCGTGTATGACAAACCGCGCAGCCTGTTGATGTAAACAAAGCATCACCGCGTGTCGCCGCTGCCGGGATTGGGTTTTGTCGACCGGGAGCGCGTGTTGCCGCCATGAAGTCTGCAAAAGCCAATACGTCGTCGCCGTCATCCTCCGGATCAGCCACCGGGTCGAATGCAGAGGGGAAGGTGACGTTTATGACCCCGTCAGCCGTGCTGGCGGGGTTCTCAAACTTTCCGGCATTCGGATCGGATGAGCTTCTGCCACCGTCGCCGGCGAATTTGTTGGTTATGCCCATTTCGTTAAGGTAGGCATCCCCGGCAAATGACAACAGACTGGCCTGCTGCGCTTTCCAACCGAACCGGCCGATGCGCAACGTGTTATTGGCCTCGGTTACTGGCACGGCAGTCAAAGTGCCGCGCTGGGCAAAAGGCTGTGCAGCCACATTATTTTGCAGCGTCGTGTTTGAAACACACTCTACGAAGCCGTCGCCCAAGGTACTAGTCACAAGCCTGAAAGTCTTGACGGTTTCGGCAGTGGATATGTGCTCGACGATGTCGGAATCAGTTCCGCGAGCGTGAATTAGTTGGCCGCCGGGGGCGTCGACGAAGAGGCCGCCAGAAATATGACCTGCTCTGAACTCCATTGCCTGGCTGAAGGCGCCAACGTCAACGGACTGGTGACACTCGACGCAGCCAACGTCGTTATAGGTGGGTCCAAGTCCATCCGCGACGGTCTCCCGCTGGCTGAATATGAACTTATTGTCTTCGAATCTGCCATTGCCTCGCGCGGTAGGCGCTACTGCCGGTGCCACGCACTCATCTATGGGCGTGCCCAGCGCGCCAAAACCGTTGAACAAGTCATTCGGCGTCTTGGCGTCCATGTCTGTGGTGAGAGCTTCTGTTCCTCCCTGACCCTCGACGGAACTCGGCAGCCACATTGGCAAAGCCAGCGCCGCCGCAAATAGAACCAGCGCTAAAACCTTCATGAGTTTCAACATTTCAGTCTCCCCTCCCAGGAGTTTGAAGGTACTTGTGTGGGACGGGAACGGCGAATTTAGCCGTCAGCAAAATGCGTCCGTTCCTCTAGACTACTGAAAGACCCCGCTGGAAACCTATATGTTCGTAAGGGCTGGCCGAAACGAGGTCGGGGACGCATGTTTTCATCACGACCAGACAGTGAAAATACAAAGGAGAGACGAATAAGACATGGTCGTCTCTATTCAGAAAACGAAAAATCTACACCGGGCAAGATCTAAAATGTCGGGAGTAATACTTGAGGTGGCCGAGAATCTATTACGAAACAGGTTTCGTGTCAACAAAAAAGAACGCCTTGCTGAGACAGTAAAATTTGACGATGTGGGAAAGCAGAACAATGATCTCAGCGTCAGGAGGATCGGGGGCTTCGCGAGAGGATTGCTGGCTTGCCCCCATTGGCCTTTTCAGTTAAAACACTTCTCGGCTATATGAGTTGTCTAACCGCCATAAGCGAGCACCCAATCTTGCCATGACCTCCAAACTGAATTCCATCGAGCGTGACGCTCGCGTCATGGCGCTGTGCCAGGAACTGATTGAAATCGAACAGCGGCTGATCCCTACCGGACTGCACGTATTCGGTCGCGCCGCAGAGCTGCAGGAAAAAGCGGACTTGTTGCGTATGGTGTCGTCTTTTGATCGTCCGGAGCACAGTGCGAGTGCACTGCCGACGCTCGTCGCGGATGCTTTGGGCATTGAGGGCTATGCAGAGTTGCTCCAGGAAACGCCAACAAGCGAAACGCGAGACATGGTCGATGGAATTGTCTCCGAAGCAGTGCAACGGTTTTGCGAAGGCGGTGCGGAGACGGCCGCTAGCTGGCTAAACCTGAAGACAGGCGTCGACTGCGAAAAATCGTTGCCAACCTTTTCTATGCTCACACACATTGCCAGGGAACTGGATTCCAATAGTGAGCTGGAATCATTGATGCGCGCGCTCGGCGGCGAATACATTAGCCCCGGGCCCGGTGCTGACATAGTCCAGAACCCTCTGGTGCTTCCTACCGGCCGTAATACGCACGCCGTCAATCCTTACTCAGTTCCTTCGCAAGTGGCGTTCTCGCGCGCGAAATTCACAGCGGATGCTTTGCTTAGTCGTTATGTCGACGAGCATGGTAGCTATCCGCGGGCCATGGCACTCGTCTTATGGGGTCTGGACAACATAAAGACCCAGGGCGAAGGTGTCGCCCAGGCGCTCTGGTTATTGGGCGTTCGTCCTGTTCGTGATGCGCTTAATCGCGCTACCGAAGTTGAAGTGATCCCGTTGGAAGAATTGCAGCGCCCGCGAATCGACGTGGTGATGACCGTGTCGGGCATCTTCCGAGACTTGTTTGCCCCGACGATGACACTGCTTGATAAGGCGGTGCGACGAGTTGCTATCCTTGATGAGCCGCATGAATTGAATTACGTCCGGCGCAATATCTCCGAAGGAATGGAGCAGGGAGTTTTGGCATTTGACGACGCAGTGACCCGAGTGTTTTCAAATGCGCCGGGCAACTACGGCACGAATGTGAATTTCATGGTGATGGACTCGCAGTGGGAGACGGCAGAGACGCTCGGAGATCTGTTTGTGACGCGCAAGTGCTTCGCATACTCGCGCGACTCACAAGGACGAATCGTCGAGGGCCGCGAAGCGCGCCACTTGATGGACGACGCACTGTCGCGAGTGGAGGCAACCTACCAGAACCTTGATTCATTCGAAGTCGGTCTCACGGATGTTGATCATTATTTCGAATACCTCGGCGGAATTTCCAAAGCAGTTGAAATGCGCACTAAGGCTCGTCCCGCGATCTACGTGTGCGATTCACTGTCGCCGCAGACCAGAGTCCGGTCGCTGGAAGAAACGGTCCGGCTTGAGAGTCGCTCGAAGACGCTGAATCCAAAGTGGTATGAAGGAATGCTGAAACACGGTTTCCGCGGTGTCGCTGAGATTGAGAACCATGTGGCGAACACTTTCGGCTGGAGCGCGACGGCGGACGCGGTAGATCCCTGGATCTACACAGAGATTGCCAAAACGTTCCTGATGGATCCGATCATGTTCAAGCGCTTGTTGGACCTGAACCCGCATTCTGTTCATTCGCTCACCAAGCGACTGGTAGAGGCACACGATCGCGGGTACTGGAATCCTGATGAGGAAATGGTGGAAAAACTACGCGAGATTATCGGCAGCCTTGAAGATCAACTCTTGGGCGTAGCCTGAACGGCCACCGACCATTCGGAACGATCCACGAACAAACACTAAATCACACCAATGAAAGATACCTGTTATGAAACTAACGCCAGATAAAATCTTCAACAGTAGCGCGGGTTTTGATGTTCGTGTAATTTCGTGTTGCTTCGTGGATCGTATTTATGGCCGAACTGATTCTCAAGGAAGAAGTCTATCAGATTATTGGCGCGGCGATGGATGTGTACTACCAACTCGGCAGCGGATTCCTGGAGCCTGTCTACCATGAGGCGTTTGAAATTGAATTAGGTCGTCGACGAATTCCATTCGAACCGCACCGTGAACTAATCATCTATTACAAAGGACAGGCATTAGAAAAACGTTATGTTCCGGATGTGATTTGCTTTGATCAGATAGTTGCTGAGCTGAAAGTCTGTGATCGTCTAACCGGGGTTGAGGAATCTCAAATACTAAACTATCTAAAGGCGACCAAAAATCATGTCGGCTTACTCATCAACTTTGGTAGTCGGGGTACTTTGGAGTGGAAACGCTACGTGCTGTGAAACTCGAACTGAACTGTTTTCGAGTACCGAGAGTTCGTGTTGTTTCGTGTGAGTTAGTGGATCGTAATCCGACTTCAAACCTAGGAATTTATCCACGAAATCACACGAAGCAACACGAAGAGGGAACTAGCAACGGAATAAGGAAATGAAGATAACTGTTTGTTACGTCGGTTCCAGCCTGCTTGCCCCGCTCAAGAATGCGGAGCGCGAGCTCAATCGTGAGTACAAGCTCGACCTCCAGCTGTCTGCGCACAACTTTGGATTCGCCTTGACGGATGTCGAATGGCAGGCAGTTGAAGACGATCTCGGCAAGGCGGATGTCGTCTTCTTTATTCACGTAATGGATGGCGAAAATGCGGCGCGTCTT
>JANMQG010000071.1:0-10704 GCA_031370285.1 Chloracidobacterium sp.
CAGACGCGATCCCGCCAGCCGCTGAGGGTCGACGTCGCCAAAGTGTCCAGCGCCTGCGCCGCATCTGTCCGCTTCGCACCTGACGAACTGGTGGTAGATAACGCTTCGAGAGCAAACCCGAGATCAGCCGTCGATTGGAATCGCCGCTCTGGTTTCTTTTCCAAACACCGCCGCACGATCCGCTCGAGCGACGGATTGATGTTCGGATTGGACTCGCTCAACTCCTCAGGTTCTTCTTTGAGGATTGCCGACATCGTCTCGGCCATCGTCTCTCGCTGAAACGCTCGCCGCCCGGTGATCATTTCGTGCAGGATCGCGCCAAACGAGAAGATGTCAGATCGATGGTCGATGATGTGGCCGCGAACCTGCTCCGGCGACATATAGCCAACGGTTCCCATCACCACGCCGGGGTTGGTGATCGCTTTCCGGGTCTCGTCCTCTGAACTGTCCGCTGAGGGTTTGGGCGCGCGCAGCTTCGCTAGGCCAAAGTCGAGGATCTTCACCCGATCGTCTTTCGTAATAAAGAGATTCTCAGGCTTCAGGTCGCGGTGAACGATGCCCTTTTCGTGCGCGGCAGAAAGGCCGCTGACGATCTGCTGTGCATATTCCGTTACTTTCCGCGGTGGTATCGGCCCTTCGTTCAAACGGTCACGAAGTTCTTCGCCATCGAGTAGTTCAGCAACGATGAACGGCGTGCCTTCGTGTTCGCCGATGTCGTAGACGGTAAGAATATTAGGATGGTTGAGGGCTGACGTAGCCTTAGCTTCCTGTTCGAAACGCTGCAGCCGGTCGGCGTCGTTTGCGAAATCCGTCGGAAGTAATTTAATGGCGACCTCGCGATCAAGCCGCGCATCGTGTGCTCGATACACTTCACCCATTCCGCCCGCGCCTATCTTAGAGACGATGCGGTAATGCGACAGAGTGGTGTTGGCTGCCAGTTCCTTGTCCATGTGTTCAATGCTATTAAGGTAAGCCCATTCGTTTCAGCAGATCCTTGTATCGCGGGTCGTCGCGAAGAGATTCATAAGGGATTCCCCATCTGATATTTGATACCTCCCCTTTGGACTGAAAGTCTTTTTCCAACCATTCAAATGCCTTGTCTTTTTCACCCAGTCCTGCATATACGCCCGCGACGTATCGTCCATTTGCTTCCTTTCGTGCGTATTTTTCCTCCAACTCTTTGGCGATGGCGTTTGCTTCCGTGCGCTTGCCCGTAAAGCCGTATCCATAACCCAAATACATTAGAGTTTCACCGGCTCTGTTGCTCAGTTCGACCGCCTTTTCAAAATTTGCGATGGCTTCGGCGTTGCGTCCCTGTTTGAGATACGATAGACCTAAATATTGATAGGCAGCCGGAAAATTTGGATCGAGTTCGATTATTTTGAGAGAGTTTTCAATGCTCGCATTATGGTCGTTTTGGAACTGATACATTCTTGAAAGATTGATGCTGATCGCACTTGAGAGCGGATCAATTTCATGTGCCCGCTTGATCATCAAAGCTGCTTCATCATACCGGTCAAGATTTTTTAGGAAATTAGAATACCAGTGATACCCGGTTGCGTAATTTGGGTTAAGTTCAATCGCTCGCTTGTATTCCCGTTCGGCTTCCGTCCATTGCCACGACATTTCATTGACGGAGCCTAATGATGAATGTGGTTCAGCTAATTGGTCGTCAATGGCAATCGCACGCTCGGCATAAGCCTTCGCTTTCGGTATTGTTTCGCTCATCGGAGTTCCGGCGTATTGATTCAAGAGAACGTAACAATCGGCTAGACCGGCGTAAGCGAGTGCGTAATTCGGGTCTCTGTCGGTCGCGGCTTTGAATTGCTCGATCGCTTTCTTGATGTTTTCCGCCGTTCGCCGGTTCCAGTAATAACGTCCTTTCAAATACGCTTGATACGCTTCCGGATTTGCCGTTGAAGTTTTGGTTACTTTTGCTTCGTCCGCACCCGAAAGTCTTAATTTGAGTTTGGTCGAAACATCTTTGGCGATCTCGCTTTGCAGCGAAACAAGATCGGATTGCTTGCGGTCGTATTGCTCGCTCCAGATAACGTCCTGAGTTTGCGTGTTGACCAGTTCGAGATTCAACTTCAAATCGTCACCGTGTTGGACGACTCTGCCCAACAAAACGGCTTGCACATTTAATTCCTCGCCAATCTTCTTCGGAGAAGTTTCCTTGCCCTTATAAAAGAAAACCGTGCTTCTCGATTTGACCGCTAAATTCGGCAGTTGCGATAAACTTTTTATCAGCGTTTCGGTCATTCCGTCTGAAAGATACTCAACATCCGCATTTCCGCTTTCATTGACAAACGGCATAACGGCAATTGATTCGATTGCAGTCTTGTGAATTCTTGAAAAATAGAAATAACCGGCAATGGCGACGCCCACAATCACCAAAGCGATCAGCGCAATCACAAATCCGCGTCGCTTCGGTTTGTTTAGTTCTCGCGTTGTGTCTGGAGTCTGCGATGCCGGAAGCACCGTCGTCGGCGCAGTGGGTCGGCTGATACCGGCATCGGTAATCGTCTGCCGCAGACCGCTGGTCTCGATCTCGCTCGACACCGGAGCCGAGCCAAACTTCACCGTTCCCGCCTCAGCGCTGACCGGACCAGAGTCGCTAATCAAAGCCGTGCCATCCGCGCGGCAAAAGACGAGCGCGTCGTCGGTCTCAACGCGATTGCATTGGGGGCAGCGTTTCATGAAATCTCAATAGCAGCCTTTCGATTTAGTCGAGCTTCGACGATTCGACCTTTTTCACCAGAGCCGCAAGTCGCGGATCGCTGCGCAGATCGTCCAGGGCCGGGTCAATCCCGATCAGCGTCACATATGCGCTACGTTCGGCAATATCTTTCTCGAGCAATGCAAATGCCTCGTCTTTATCGCCGAGTGCGATACTGGCCATCGCCAGAATGTAATTTGGAATATATCGACGAGTGGATTCGCTCTTTAACTCGTCACGCAGCTTGGCCGCTTCGGCCCGCTCGCCAGACTTTGCAAGCGACTGTATCAATAACGCCTTTGCAAACGGATCTTCGTTAAGTTCGATAGATTTACGAAGCGCCGAGATCGCCTCTTTATACATTCCCTTTTCGAGGTACGCCCAACCTAACAGGTAATGGACATAGTAAAAGTTCGGATCCAGCAAAAGTGTCTGTTTGCCCTGCGCGATAGCTTCGTCATATCTCCGCGCTAACAGGAGATTGTAGGCTTGATCCGCACTGATGATAACGGAAAGAGGATCCAATTCCTCGGCCCGCTTGCCGGCAGCCACAGCTTCATCAAACCGCTGCATATTCACTAGCGCTGAGACGCCGAGCCAATGATAGGCCGTCGCATAATTTGGATTGAGTTCGATCGCCCGGCGAAGCTCCTTTTCCGCTGCCGGCAGATTCCAGGCGTAACCGGTGTAATACAAACCGAGCGCCGCGTGTGGTTCCGCAAGCGAATCATCGATCTCCAAAGCTTTTAGCGCGGCCGCCTTTGATTTCGGCATGCTGTCCTTCGGCGAAGCAACGCTGTAGTTCGGGTACAAAACGTAGGTTTCGGCCAGACCTGAGTAGGCGAGAGCAAAGGCCGGATCTTTTTCGATCGCCTGGTTGTAATAGACGGCTGCCTGCTTCAGTCCATCGACCGTGCGCTTGTTCCAGTAGTAACGTCCTTTTAGATAGAGCTGATAAGCTTCGTTATTGTCGGTGTAACGTTTGGTCACGCCCCTGGCATCTGAACCCGATAATTTCAATTGCAGTTTCTCGGTAATGGCCGCCGCGATCTCACGTTGCGTCGCCAGCAGGTCAGACACCTTTCGCTCGTATTGTTCGCCCCAGATGGTCTTGTTGTTGGCGACGTCGATAAGCTCCACACTGATCGTCAGGTTGTCACCACGCTGCACCATGCGCCCGGACATTACGGCGTTCACGCCAAGTTCGGCCGCGATCTTTTGTGCGTCAAACTCTTTTCCCTTGTAGCGCATAACAGAGCTTGCGGGGCTGACCTTCAGATTCGGCAATTGGGAAAGCCGATAAATGAGCGATTCTGCCAGGCCGTCAGAAAGGTATTCCGAATCCGCGTTTCCGCTCCTGTTCTCGAACGGCATCACCGCGATCGAATTGATCTGCTTTGTGCTGCCGCCTCTGGAAACAAACGCGAAGTAGCCGACGGTCGAGATCACTCCGACCAGCAAGACCCCAATTATCGCCGTGGCAAATTTGTGGCTCCTTGCCTGAGTGACGGCGTATTCAAGACTCGAAGACGAGGTCGTTACACTATGCGTTGCGGCGGCCTGACCGCTTCGTGTAGCGGCGACTGAGCCGCCGGCATGAACCTGCGTTTCATTTTCCTGGGTTGATCCAGTTGTCGCTCTCTGATTCGGAACGATCGAACGTTCAAGCTCGCCCTGGATGTCCAACTCTCTTCGCAGATTCTTGAGGTCTATCAACAGGTCGCGTGCCGACTGGTACCGCATTTCCACATCTTTCGTCAGCGATTTGCGGACGATCCGCTGCAATTCGCCCGGCACATTCTCCAAAAGAAGCGGTTCCTTTTCGAGGATCGAGACGATGGTGTGATTGACGGTTTCGCCGGTGAACGGCACCTTGCCCGCCAGCATCTCGTACAAAACGACGCCCAGACTCCAAATATCGGTTCGAGCATCGGTCTCTTTCCCCCGAGCTTGTTCCGGCGACATATAAGAAACAGTTCCCATCACCATCCCGGGAGTGGTGTTGACCTGGACGCGGGTTGCATCTTCGCTTCCCGCCGACCCGGTCGCTACCGCTCCCGGTTCTGACAGTTTTGCCAGGCCGAAGTCCAGCACCTTCGCGTAGCCATCTCTGCGCAGCATGATATTCTCGGGCTTGATGTCCCGATGGATAATGCCCGCCTGGTGTGCCGCGGAGAGCGCTTCCGACACTTGCACGCCGATCTTCAGAATCGCATTGAGCTGAAGCGTTTCCTTATGCGAGAGATGCTCACGCAGGGTCTGGCCGTCGATGAGTTCGGCGACGATGTAGTTTGTGCCGTCGAGCTCACCGATCTCATGAATCGTCAGGATATTCGGATGGTTGAGAGCGGACGCAGCCTTGGCTTCCTGAACAAAACGATTTAGCTTATCCGCATCCTTGCTGAATTCTTCATTCAGGAATTTGATCGCCACTTTCCGATCGAGCCTAGTGTCCTGGGCCAGATACACTTCACCTATCCCGCCCGCGCCTATCTTAGAGACGATGCGGTAATGCGACAGCGTGGTGTTGACTGCCAGTTCTTTATTCACTTCTTGCAAATTCATTCCGGCAGCTTCATCCGCTTCAGCATTTCCTTGAATCGCGGCTCGGAGCGCAGATCGTCAAGCTCCGGGGCAACTGCGTACGAATAGCCGGTTTCTGAACGACCCAACATTTGCTTGTCGAGCCAGTTCAATGCTTCCTCTTTATCACCAAGCCCAAGGTAAATAAGCGCAAAAGTATAGCTCTGAACATAATTCCGGGTTGATTCCTGTTTTAACTCGCCTAGCAGCTTCACTGCTTCATCGCGCTTGCCGGATTTCGCCAGCCACAGCCCCAAATATCCCTTTGTAGAGGAACGAGTATTCAGTTCGAGCGCCCTGCGCGTTTCGGCTATGGCTTCTGGATACATTCCCTTTGAGCCATATGCCCAACCCAACGCCCGGTGAGCGTAAGCAAAATTTGGGTTACGAACGAGAGTGCGCCTGTATTGTGCAACCGCCTCATCATACTTGCGAGCGGAGACTAGCGCGTCACCGAGATTCGTACCTATGATCGGCGAAAGCGGGTCAAGTTCCTCAGCGCGCTTGTACTCGACAAGACCTTCGTCAAACCGTTTTACATTCGTGAGGTCAGCACCTAGCCAATGATGTGCGGTCGCGTAATTCGGTTTGAGTTCGATAGCGCGGCGAAATTCCTTTTCCGAGCCATCCCGATCCCATTCATAAGTGAAAAGATAAAATCCGAGCGCGGTGTGTGCTTCGGCCAGCGAATCGTCAATCTCCAACGCCCGCAGTGCCGCTGCTTTCGCTTGAGGCATGCTGTCGTTTGCCGGCGCAACATCGTAACTCGAAAAGAGAACGTATGTTTCAGCCAAACCTGAATAGGCGAGGGCATAGGCCGGGTCTTTCTCAATTGCTTGCCGATAAAGTTCAGCAGCTTGTTTGAGGGATTCGCCCGTTCGTTTGTTCCAATAGAACTTTGCTTTCAAATAAAGCTGATAGGCTTCGGGATTAGCGGTGTAGTTCTTTTCAACTTTCGCTACATCCGCACCTGACAGTTTAGACTTGAGCTTGCTCGACACATCGCGGGCAATCTCACTTTGCAACGTGACCAGGTCGGTTTGCTTGCGATTGTATTGCTGACTCCAGATGACGTTTTCAGTTATTGCATCAACCAATTCCAGACTCAGAGTTAACTGGTCACCGCGTTGAACAACCCGACCGTTCAAGACTGCCTGCACGTTGAGCTCTTTGCCGATGGTCTTCGCATCCGTCTCTTTGCCTTTGTATCGAAACACGGACGAACGTGCCTTTACATTCAAATTCGGCAATTGTGACAAACTGCTGATAAGCGTCTCGGTCATTCCATCTGAGAGATATTCAACATCTGCATTACCGCTTTCGTTGACAAACGGCATCACCGCGATTGATTCGATTGCCACCTGTGTAGGTCGCGCGCGCAGATAAAGAAAAAGACCGACCGCGCCGACGACAAGCACCACGAGGGCAATCACCACTGTCAGTTTATGCTGCTTGATTCCAGTAATGACGTACTCGGCGCTCGATGCGGGCGGGTGTGTAACTGACGCCGTGCTCTCCGGGCGCACGTGCTCGTCTGTGCTACCTGGCGCGCTGCTCGTGGTCGTGCTCGTGGACGGCGCCACAGAGCGCTCTATGTCGCTCACGCCCTTCATCTCTTCCAGCAATTCTTCGAGGTCGTTGGCCGTGTCGCGAATTGTTTGGTATCGCTTCTCCGGCTCTTTCGCCAGACACTTGCGGATGACGCGCTGCAGTTCAGGTGACGCTGAAGGATTAAAGTCAGTGATGGCCGGCGCCGGCTCGTAAATGATCCTGTGCAGCGTGTGAACGATGGAATCTCCGGCGAACGGCTTGTGACCAGTGGCTGCTTCGTAGATGAGGCAGCCGAAAGAAAAAATGTCGGAGCGCTGGTCGACAAGTTTCGCTTGCGCCTGTTCGGGAGACATGTAACCCACTGTGCCCATCACAACGCCGGGCGTGGAATGCGGAACGGGCATCATGGCGGTCGCTGCTTCGCCCATTTCCGCCGCGCTTTCCGGCCTCGTCTCAAGCAGCTTTGCCAGGCCGAAATCAAGAATCTTCGCGTGGCCGTCGCGCGTGATCATGATGTTGTCGGGTTTGAGATCGCGATGCACAATTCCTGACGCGTGTGCTTTCGCCAGCCCTTCCGCGACTTGGAGCAAGTGTTTGAGTAGGACCTTCAACTCACTTTTTTCGCCGTGAATCTTTTCCCGCAGGGTCTTGCCGTCGACAAACTCCATCGCGATGAAGTTAGTGCCTTCGCTTTCACCAATCTCGTAGATGTGTGCGATGTTCGGATGATTGAGAGCGGCCGCGGCCTGCGCCTCTTGAATGAAGCGCCGCATTCGATCCTGATTGGCGGCGAGGTCGGCAGGAAGAATCTTCAGCGCAACTTTCCGATCCAGTTTTGTATCTTGTGCCAGATACACCTCACCCATCCCACCGGCCCCGATTTTGGAAACGATGCGGTAATGCGACAGAATTGTGCTGGCCGCCAGGTCTTGATTCATTTTCACAGGCTTAATTAACGCCTACCGGGTCATGTAATCGCATAGTCCCTGAGGCTTGGACCACAGCGTACACGCCCGCGCAGGGAAACTGACCGGCGGCGCCAACTTGTACTCTGTTATGCCGAACAAGTGCCCGGAGCACGTCAGTATCCCTGGGGAGTTCTTCCTGCGCGAGCGTGGTCATCACACATCGTGGATCCGGCAGGGCCACTTTGAGCCGTATCTCCTCTCCGATATTGAGCTCGCGACTGACCCAGTCGTTTTCTACGAACCCATCTCCCTTGGTATCGACTATAACGTTCATTCGGAAGCGCCGCTGGTCGAACCGGCTTTTGGGCTCAAGCGCGTTCAATCGTTTAAGTGTTGATGTCGTCAGGACAGTTATCGGGAACAGGTCAAAGAATGATCCGACGGGCACGGGTGACGCCATACCGGCTTCAGCAAAGAAGGCTGAGCCGAGCTTCTGTTCGACGAGAGTGTCTCGGTGGCCTTCTGGATCCAGATTCTCGATGTCTGGATGATATTGGTCGATGGTGAAATCATCAGGCGCGGCCTGAGCCAACGTAACGTCTCTTCGGAAGTATGCCGACAGCACGTTGTCGACCTCGCTCGCGTCACTGGTCACCGAAGTGCCGTTCGGCAACGTGATTCGTGCTGGTGGGAGCTCGCGGCCAGATTGAGGCGGCTCGACGAAAGCCGCACGACATCCGAACAAATCGGGGAACAGCCTGACGCTCTTCGCACTCACGACCTTGCCTGATTCCACATCGATGAGCGCATAAGCGCGATCACCCAGAAGACCTCGCTCGATTAGTTCCGCTGCCTCGAGTTGTTCACCCAACATTGATTTAACTGGGAACCGCCACAGACCGCCGACGGAGCCCACTAATTCCTTCGCTGTCATTTGTTCCTCCTTCAAAGTTGACCGACCCTTTGCATCGTTGGCCTATGCGACTCATGGCTTCGGACACCTCGCCCATCCCGCCCGCGCCGATCTGCGAGCGGATCTCGTAACGGCCGAGTTTTGTGCCGGTGGCGATCGTCATAGATGCGACAGGCAAGTATGCGAAGCGCACAACTGCCCGCAGGTTGCGCTCACTTCAATCCCTCGACCACGTAGAGGTCTGAAAGCTGGCGGCGAATCGAGTGCATATAACCCTTGCCATCAGGGGTCATGAGAATAATGTTGGGGCCGGTGATCCCAGCGGGGTCGGCGGGCATGACTTCCTTGAGCAGTAACCTGCGCCCGGTCGCAGGTTCAAACCGATAGACCCTGATCGGCATCTCGCTCACCCGAGCAAGGTAAAGCGAAGTGCCGTCGCTGCTCCAACCGATAATGTCGTCTTCGCTTTCCAGGTTAGATATCGGCTGCGGCGTGGCGCCGTCCACCGGGTAAAAAGATGTCTGATGCTGAGCATCTAAGGCAATCACGAATCTGCCATCCGGTGAGATAAAGATTTCTCTTGAACTTCCGGTGGTTCCCTCAGGCGTGATGGGACGAGGAAGGCCGCCCTCGATGCTCTGAACGTAGAGACGCCATTCGCGGCCCGGTTCCCGGCCCTCGAAAACTACTCGCTTACCATCCGGAAACCAGCCAGATCTCTTACCATATTGCTCAATTGGGCCGCGCTCTAAAGTCCGGGCCTCGCCAGCACCCGTCGGCAGCAGCGCCAATTGAGGCGGAGCGAAGAGCGTCGCGGTCACCCACTTGCCGTCCGGTGATAATCTCGGACCATCCCCGTCACCCAACCGGACGGCCGGTGAGCCATCTGTCTTGCGTGAATAAACGGCATAGTTGATTCCCGCCCCTTCTCCTACATCGTGGATCAAGATCATCTTGCCGTCCGGCGAAAAGTCCGAAAGCCAGCCCTGATCGAGCCAGGAAAAGTCGCGCTCTTTTGTTTCCCCGGGCAACAGGCCGGCAATGTTGGCCGTGTCACTATAGCTGTCAAGAAGCACGTGCCCGTCGCGCGAAATATCTTGCAACCTCAAATGGCTCGTCATCCGCAGGACAAGGCGTTCCGATCCGGAGGGCGTCACGGCATAAAGAGCCTCGGCTTCTCCACCCTTACTTGCCGTAAACCAAACCTCGTCGCCGGCCGGAGTCCAGGCCAGCGCCTCTTCACTGCTCCATTCACCCGAGAGCACTGTCTTCTTTCCGGCGGGGTCGACGACTGCCACCCACCCGCGATTGTCCCACTGCACTTGATGATCCATAAAGGCTACCAGGTCACCACGTGGCGAGACGCGCGGATGGCTGATGTAGCCTGCCGTTTCGTAGAGCACTTTGCCAATGGGATATTCGAGTTGATTACGACCATTAACCCAGCGGACCACTGCCAGCTTGGTTCCATCCGGCGACCAGTCGGCCTCCTGGACGTCTTCAAGGATGTCGCGCGCCGCGCCGCCATCCACTGGCATGCGGGCCAGCGTGCCACGTCTCGAACCGTCGCCTTGACGATTGCGCAACACAGCCATCTCGTTCGAGGCGGAAATCGCCAGCACGTCAGTGTTGTCCAGTTTGAGCGAGCGCGATTCCGTTTTTCCCGCACGAGCCGAAAAGACATCTAACAGATTGCCATTCCACCTGGCGCTGTAAACCACGGTCTGGCCATCGGGCGCGAACCTCGCATTCCAGATTGTGCCGCGATTGAAGGTGAGGCGTTGATATGAAGGTGGCAGTGTTGTGCCCGCTCTCTTTACCAGGATGAATGCGCCAACACTGACCGCAACCGCCGCCAGCATCGCCGCTAGAGCCAGTATCTTCCAAAAACGCAGACTCGATGGCGCGGCGATCGCCGGTGAAGTACTCAGGTCCAGGTTAGGCGCAGAGCTCAGTTCCGGATGCGAGGTGGTGCTCGCACCTGACAATGCCTCAAGCGCGAACGCCAGATCCCGGGTTGATTGAAAACG
>JANMQG010000092.1:0-7892 GCA_031370285.1 Chloracidobacterium sp.
CCAACACCGACGCCGACGCCAACACCGACGCCGACACCAACACCGACGCCGACACCGACACCAACGCCGACGCCGACACCGACACCGACGCCAACGCCGACGCCGACGCCGACACCGACACCGACACCAACGCCGACACCAACGCCAACGCCGACGCCAACGCCGACGCCGACGCCGACACCAACGCCTACACCAACGCCGACGGCAACGCCGACACCAACGCCGACACCAACACCGACACCGACGCCAACACCGACGCCAGCGCCAGGGGATCTCGAAGCCAGACTTACGGGTGCTCCGATCAACGGAGTCAGACCCGAAGGTGAAGGAGACTATCGAGCGCGCAGTGACGGAAGTCGTCAGTTGGAGGTGGAGGTAAAAGACATAAACCTGCCGGTCGGAACCGTGCTCAATGTTCTAGTGGACAACATGATGGTCGGTTCGCTGACGTTGGGGCGGGACGATGGCGATGATAAGGTCAGCTACGATGTTCAAGATGACTTTCCCAGGGGCGTCCTTGAACTCGACACTCGCAATGGCGATTTTGTGCCGAACATAGCCGCTGGAGCTAGAGTTGTTGTCGCGACTACGTCCGGTCAAACGATAGTTGCCGGATCGTTCGCAACAGATGAGCCGCCTCCGCCTTCCAATCAAACGAGGCTCAGAGCGAAGTTAGCAGGAATGCGGATCAATGGCTTGACGCCAAAGGGCCAAGCAGAGTTTCGCGAGCGCTCGGATGGTAGTCGCAGGCTCAGGGTTCAGGTCGAAAGAGTCAATCTTCCGGCCGGAACGGTCCTCGCTGTCTCGATCGATGGCAACATGATCGGCCAGCTAACTATCAATTCGGAGTTTGAGGGACGGATAGTACTCAACACCAACGCTGGCGACTTGGTTCCTGCTGTCATAATCGGCTCGAGGGTCGTAGTGATGAGCCAGTCCGGTATGACGATAGTCAGCGGGGTATTCAACACGAGTTCATCGATGCCTTCTCAGGAAAACGACATCGATGATCGCGGGATCTTCGTTGAAGAGCACTACCACGACTTCCTGAACCGCGAGCCGGACGAAAGCGGATTCAATTTCTGGAATAGCGTGATCGCCTCCTGCGGCGATGACGCGCAATGCGCAGACGTGAAGAGAATCAACACGTCCGCGGCTTTCTACTTGTCGATCGAGTTCCAGAACACTGGATACGTCTTATATAGATTCGAGAAGGCTTCGTTCAATCGCATGCCGCGTCACCTGGGATTCCTTATCGACGTGCAAACGCTTGGGCAAGGCGTCATCGTCAACGAACCCGGTTGGGAGCAAAGGCTGGAGAGCAACAAACGCGAGTTCGCTGAAGCGCGGGTCAACCGTCCGGAGTTCCGACAACTTTACGACGGCCTGACCAGCGAACAGTTTGTTGACGCGCTATTCGCAAATGGGGGAGTTGTGCCAAGCCCCGTTGAGCGCATCTCTCTGATCGCTGGATTGAACTCTGGAACCGAAACGAGGGCTACAGTTCTGCGCAAGGTAGCGGAGAACGATGCGTTTTATCGCAAGGAGTTCAATGCGGCATTTGTCTACATGCAGTATGTCGGTTACTTGCGCCGAGAGCCCGACCAGTCAGGGTTCAACTTTTGGCTCAATAAGTTGAATCAATTTGGCGGGGACTTTAACAAGGCGGAAATGGTCAAGGCCTTCCTACTCTCGGGCGAGTACCGCGACCGTTTCAAATGGTAAGTCGAAGTGGGCTGGAAGGAGGCGGGATTCTCCCGCCTCCTTCTTCTCCCAAAAGAACCACCAGGATTCAGGCGCGCAGACTGGGCAAATCAAAAAGGGCATCCATTACGGGTGCCCTTTTTCACTTAATGATCTAAGAATGAGGGCACGCATGCGAAGAACCGGAACTGATGCAGTTTGCTTTGTCTTCTTTGGGATCTTTAACTTCAGCAGGAAAGTCTGAGAGGAACTCAGACTAATCCTCTTTTGAGGGCTTGCATTACGGCTTCGATGCGACTTCTCGTATGCAGCTTTTGGTTGACGTGATATGTGTGATTGCGCAGGGTCCGCATGCTGATCTGAAGTTCGGCCGTAATCTCCTTCGTGGTCTTGCCTGCCGCCAGCAGACGCAGGATATTTCTCTCCTGCGCGGTGAGTGGTGAGATGGGAGGCAAGGCGCCTGACTCCTCTGCGCCGCTCACAAGATTCCTGGCCATCCGCAACACTTTATTGGTGAGCTGCTCCGCTTTCTTTTTCTCCCGGATGTCGCGCATGAAGTGTACCGCGAGACGATGTTGGGTCCGTTCGTTAGCGGCAACAAGCAAAGAAACATTAACCCAGACAGGTTGTCCCGCGCGGGTGCTGACTTCCATGTCGAAATTAGAAATTTCTCTGCCCTTTCGCGTGCACTCGAGTATGTCGCAGGATTCGCAACACACCGGTGTGCCGGCGGCAAGCCTGCCGCCAATGAGCGCCGCACACGACATTCCAATCGCGAGTGAAGCCGGGTAGCCGAATAGCTTTTCCGCGGCTTTGTTCCACGTTCGGACCTCTCCCTGCAGGTCCACGGCGAAAGCCGCATCCGCGGTACCTTCCAAAAGTTTTGCTAAGTCCAGCTCAAGCATCATTACCGTCCGTGACGACCGTCTCACAGATCATAACAAAAGCCCCATTGCCCGCATTCAATCAGTTGTGTCAGCGTGCTGTCTAACGAAACAGTGCCTGGCAGGGCCTTGGAAATACAAAATCGGCTGTTCGCGGGCCAGGAAGTCGTTGGCATGTATTTTAGCGGCAACAACCGCGACTGTTACGAGTAATACGAGACGGTAGCTGTTCCCGAGACGTCGCACTATGCGTTGCGCACGGTAGTTCTCAGAATCGTCGAACAAGGATCTGTACAAGTGCTTTGCGCTCAGGTTCCCTAATTCCCCCGAGCAGGAGTTCCTTCATGAGTATCCAACATTGCAAAATAATAATCGTTTTGCTGGCACTTATCGCGGGCGGTGTAGTGATTCTTACCCCAACGACTTCGGCGAACCGCGAGACCGATTTGGAAGAGCAGTTATCCGCAGTCCTCGCTGCGCAGGGATTCACGGGGAGAGTCGGCTCCACCCTGGAGCAGAGGCTGGGCCGCAGGATTGACAACCAACTTGCCGACCTCGGCAGGCTCGCCTTTCACGACAGCCTGCTGGGTCTTAACGACGACAACTCGTGCTCGGGTTGCCATGCCGCGCCCAGGGGCTTCGGCGACTCCCAGTCCATCGCCATCGGCATCGAAAACAACAACATCGTAGGACCGGATCGCACCGGACCACGAAACCAGCGGCGCGCGCCGATTATCCTCAACAACGTCTTCTACCCAGCGTTGATGTGGAACTCGCGCTTTGCCGCTGTCTCGGGCAACCCGTTCGACAACAGTCTCGGCTTCCGGTTCCCGCCGCCAGAAAGTTTTGTCCTATCTTTCCTACCGCATCTGCTATTGGCGCAAGCTTTCATTCCCGTAACGGAGAATGTCGAAATGGCAGGCTTCAGTGCGGGGGTACCCGACACTCATGACGGCATACGCGACGTAGTTGTGGCACGCCTTAACGCGAACGCCCAGTATCGGAAACTATTTGGCAAGAACTTTCCGGAGGTGAAAGCGGGGGCGCCAATTACTTACGAGATGCTCGCCAGGGCCATTGCTGAATTTGAGTTCACGCTGATCTACGCCGACGCTCCGCTTGACAAGTTCGCGCGCGGTCAGAAGAACGCGATGACCGACGACGAGAAGCGGGGCGCGCTACTTTTCTTCGGGTCTGCCAACTGCGTAAGTTGCCACATGGTGTCAGGTAACTCCAACGAGATGTTCAGCGATTTCCAGATGCACGTCGCTGGCATCCCCCAGGTCGCACCGTTGGTGGGGAACGTTGTTTTCGATGGGCCGGGAACCAACGAGGATTTCGGTCTGGAGCAGGTCACCGGCAATCCAAACGATCGCTACGCCTTCAGAACTTCGCCGCTGCGAAATCTGGCGCTACAACCAGCCTTCTTCCACTTCCATTTCGAGTTGGCCCGGGTGTACGCGGCTGACCTTTGCAGAAAAACTCTTGACACCGAAGCTGGCGCGTATAAACTGCACACTATACTTTCTTAAAAGCGGGTTTCAGAAGGAGAGCCCAGACCTACACTAATTCATCGTCTAAAGCATTCGATCATACGCGGGTCCCGGGCAGGCCTCATTGCTTTCAAATTAATAAATATAAGTAGTGAACACCTAAAAACGAGGTGGCTCGCGTGCCTAAGCAAAAAAAAGTAGATGCTGTTTCAAAGTTCGTACGGGCTTTCGCGCTATTGATCGTTCTCGCTTTTGCAGGCTTTTGCTTGGCCTTTGTGTGGCCCAGCAAGCGATCTGCCGAGGCAAAATCCACCGAGTCTCCTCCGCAATCACAATCCACACACACGGTTCAGCAGACGATCATTGGCAGGGACTGCCAACAGTGTCACCGGCTCATTGTGCAATCCTTCCCTCTCGACGCTCACGGCAAGAGCGCCAAGTTCTTAAAAGATTCACGCGGCGCGACCTGCGAGACCTGTCACGGCAACAGCGACAAGCACGCTGAAACCAGTACTAAAACTAAGTCAGGCGCCGGAACGGTTAATCCTGCCAACCTGACAAATGCGCAGGCCAACGAATCTTGTCTTCAATGTCACTCTCGCGATCGCACCCATTTTGAGTGGCGCGGCGGGCAGCACGACCGAAGCGACATGAGCTGTTTGTCGTGCCACAATGTCCACCACTCCAAGTTACTTGCGAGAATATCGTCCAACCTCACAAACACGCCGGAGCAGGAAGCCGCGGAGATCATGAACACGAAATTGCCGGAGCATATGCTGGTCAGCTTCACGGTGGAGGACACCTGCCTCTCCTGCCACAGCAATAGGCGGTCGGACTTTTTCAAGCGCTCCACCCACCTGTTTCGCACCGAGCTTCGCAACATGAAGGTCGGCTGCGCTTCCTGCCACAATCCTCATGGCGGGGAGGGTGGGAAGATGCTGCTGAATCATTCCGTCAATGATCTGTGTTACACCTGCCATGCCGAAAAACGGGGTCCGTTTCTCTGGGACCATCCGCCGGTCCGCGAGAATTGCATGAACTGTCACTCGCCGCATGGTTCGAGCAATCCCAAGCTTCTGACGGCTCGCGTTCATCTGTTGTGCCAGCAGTGCCATATTCACATGTTGCCGCGCCACTCGACCACCGCCGGAAGACCTCTGGACATATGGTCCATAAATCGCGGCTGTGCCAATTGCCACGCCCAGGTCCATGGCTCGAATCACCCTGGGGGTAGAACCCTTACGCGCTAGGAGGAGCAGATGAGAATCCGACCAGACAGACTCAAACCGATTCTTCGCGTCGAGTTCGCTTTCATCGCTTGTGTCATCTCGGCGCTCCTGTTTACGCCTAACGTTTGGTGCCAGGCGCAGGAGAAAGACAAGACGCAAACACCACCCAAGATCCACGCAACCGTCGAAATCGGCGCGCAGACTCGGGATACGCAGGGAGGCCATCCCGCCAAGTTCCAGGAAGTGCGAGATGTTCCAAAAGGGTTCTTTGTTCAGAAATTGAGGCTAGATTTCAATTCTGCCGATTCTCCCTACTTTCTCGCACTGAGAGGATTTGAGATTCGCGAGCGTGACCAGCGTTTCACTGCGGACGCAGGGAAGTTTGGAAAATATCGAACGCAATTTGTTTGGGACCAGGTGCCTCATTCCTTCGGCAGCGGAAAGTCCTTCCTTCAGAACACTGCGCCCGGGGTGTATCAAGTCAGCCCTACGCTGCGAGCGAGTCTGCAGGCCGTTACACTGCCGGACGCCGGGCGTACACCGGTGGACGCCGCGTTGCCCAGATTAGTGCGCCAGGAGCTGCAGACTGCGCCCCTAACCGATGTGCGCCTCCGCCGAGATCAAGCCCTATTCAGGCAGAGTTACCAGCCCTCGGATAAGGTCGAGTTGCACGCCCAGTTTAGCTGGCTGCGCAATCGCGGGTCGCGCCCCATGTCCGCCGGCACATTCGTGCGGCGACCAGTTCCTGGGAACGGCCTCCCAGATATCGGAGGTGCCTGGGAAGGGATCGGACAAGAGTTTCTGGAGCCCCTCGACCATCGGACGATCGCCCTTAAGGTGGGAGCGCAGTTTAGCGGCAAACGATGGAATGCCGGCGTGGACTACGATCTTTCGCTCTTTCGCAACCGTATCGAATCGGTGATTTTCGAAAACCCGTTTCGGGTCACCGACGAGGAGGGATGCCTTCCTAATTTGACGCCTCCGCCCGTGCGAACATGCGGGGCTTCGAATAGATTCCGCCAGGTTCGGTGGCAGTCCGACCTGGCTCCAAACAACGATTCTCACACCGTCAGTTTTTGGGCCAACGTGGACCTGACGCCGCGAACTCAAATACGCGGCCTTTTCTCGCTGGCTTACTGGACACAGAATGACGATTTCCTTCCCTGGACGCTGAACACGGCCATCGTGCCCACGCACTGGGACGCGAACAGTCCAATTACCAATCCGCTCGATGTAAATCAGCTTCCGGCGAAGCGCCTGAACGGAAAGATGCGAAACATCAACCAGGAGTACGCCCTGGTGAACCGCAGAGAAAACTTCCGCTTTCAAATGCAGTATCGTTCGCAGTCTCTGGACAATCAATCACCCACGCTTGATTTCCCGGGATATGCCGCGTTTGGCGATTCGACGTGGCGCGCGCCGAAAACAGATTTCTACAACTTGCCCATCGAGAACCTCGATTGGGATTTCAGACGCCAGAATGTAGAAGCCGGCTTTCAATGGGAAGTTCTGCCGCAGTTGACCTGGAAAATGGATTATGAGTGGGAGATCTGGAACCGTAAGTTTCGGGATGTGAACCGTAACAATGAACACAGCATTAGAGGCCGGCTGGATTTTACTGCCAATCTTTCAGGAGGGGCAGGCAAAGACGCTGTGCCAGGAGCTGAAAAAAACAGTGGCGCAACCCAAGGCGTTGGGCTAAAACCGGTCACGAGCATCAGCATTAAAGCAGACTACCGTTACTCGAACCGCCGCGCGCAGGGGTACAACACCCAGCCCTTGTCCTTCAATGCTGCTTTCCCCGGCTCCCCCCCGGGTGGTCCCACAACGGCGTGGGAAGTCCTGCGAACCACGGTTATGAATAGAGGTCTCCCCATTGAATTCAATCTCCTGCGCCGGTTTGATGAGACGGGTAGAATCCGAAATGACGGAAGCCTTTCGCTGGAGTTGGTGAGGGGCCCCAGAATGAATTTCTCCGCTTCTTATCGCTACCTGGGGGATGAGTACGACAAGGATTTTTACGGGCTTCTCTTCAATCGCTTCTCCTTTGTCGACGCCCAGTTGACGTACGCATCTGATAACGGAAGTTTCTTTTATGCCAACTATTCACGTGAGACGAACCGCTACGCTTACCGGGACTTAGCTCACCTGCTGCCCGCTCCAAATGTTCTGGTTCAGGGTGTTTTTGCTCAATTCCCCATCGCCAATACCTGGGAGCGCACCAGCCGCAGCAGTCTGGACAGTTTTCAATTCGGCATCAATGCAGCGCCCCAGGAAGGAAAGTGGCAATTTGATCTTTCTTATGCGCTTTCCTTTACCCGCGACCGAATCAGCACCGTAAACCCTTTCACCGTTCGCCCGGATTCGATACTTCATGCGGGAGCGAATCCCTATCCCGATACTGTCGTACGGCGCCAGGACGTAAATATCGCCATTACGCGCCGGATAAACGAGAGTTTCGAGATAGGCGGACGTTATTGGTATGAACCGTACAGGCAGGATGACTTCAGCTTCAACACTCTCCAGCCTTACACGCATGGAACTCTTACCAGCGACACTCCGAAATATCTTTTTCAGGATGC